>NZ_BSOJ01000019.1 GCF_030160455.1 Limnobacter litoralis
CAAATCCCTCAACGGGAAGGCTGCATAGTTCGAGTTAACGTATCCATTAAACGAGGGCAAGGTCATAGCAACATGGCAAAAATGCAATTGAATTGAACAATTTCGCGATTATAGGGAAGATTGCCGCGCGGGGGAAAAGCCCGGGTGGATATGTCACTCTAAATTGCGTGCGGCCAATGCGTTGAAAGATAAGGCCAAACCAGATCAAAGGCCACTACACCGAACAATACGGCGAGCATCAACACCATCCAGAAAAGCGCACGGTTCAGCTTTTTCTGCTGCTTGACCAACACTTCGATCTGATGATCTATTCGACCGCCAGCGTGGGTCAGGTTTTGATGCAACAAACGGGGCAAACTGGGCAGTATTTGCGACCATTGCGCGGCCTCCCATTGCAGGTGGGCCTGGAACCCCTTGAACCCGATTTGCTGATGCATCCAGTTTTCGAGGTAAGGTTTGGCGGTTTTCCAGAGGTCGAGATCAGGGTCGAGCTGTCTGCCCAAACCCTCTACGTTGAGCAGGGTTTTTTGCAAAAGCACCAGCTGGGGCTGTATTTCCACGTTGAAACGGCGCGAAGTCTGAAACAGGCGCAACAGCACATTGCCCAGTGAAATTTCCTTCAGGGGTTTGTCAAAGTAAGGCTCTATGCAGGCCCGAATGGCAGATTCCAGCTCATCAATGCGGGTTTGTTTGGGCACCCAGCCGGATTGAACATGCAACTCCGCCACGCGCTTGTAGTCTTGCCGAAAAAAGGCCAGGAAGTTTTGTGCAAGGTATTGCTTGTCCACGTCGTTGAGCGTGCCCACAATGCCGAAATCCAGCGCGATGTATCGCCCGAAGTCAGCACCTTCGTCACCCACGTAGATGTTGCCAGGGTGCATGTCTGCGTGAAAAAAGCCATCGCGAAACACCTGCGTGAAAAAAATCTCAACGCCATCGCGAGAGAGCTTTTTCAGATCAATGTGATGCTCACGCAGCCTTTCAATCTGTGAAATTGGAATACCGCGCATGCGCTCCATGGTGATGGCCTCACTGGCGCAGTAATCCCAGTACATTTCAGGCACACGCAGCAAGTGCCCGCTACCGGAAACGGCCGAGAAGTTGCGCCGAAGCTGGGATGCATTGGCCGCCTCACGCATCAGGTCAAGTTCATCGTGCAGATATTTGTTGAATTCTGCGACCACTTCGCGGGGTTTGAGCCGCTTTCCATCAGCCCAGATTTTCTCAATAAGCGTGGCCGCCGTCTTCATCAGGGCAAGGTCTTTGTCAATGACCTCGTTCATGCCGGGACGCAAAACCTTGATCGCCACTGACTTGCCTTCGTGGGACCCAGCCTTGATGGTGGCGAAATGCACCTGCGCAATGGAGGCACTGGCAATGGGTTTGTCCTGAAAATCAACGAACATGTCGTCGATTTTGCGGTTCAGGCTTTGCTCAATCAGTTGACGGGCCTTGTCAGAGGGAAAGGGGGGAACCTGATCCTGCAAACGCGCCAGCTCATCGGCCACATCCTCAGGAAGAAGGTCCCGACGGGTGGACAGCAACTGCCCGAATTTGACAAAGATGGGACCCAGATCCTCCAGAGCCCGGCGCAGGCGCTCACCCCGGGATGCAGTGGAAGAAACTCGACGTGACAGAAGCTTTAACCAGGCCTTGGCCCATGGGCTCTTGATGGAATCGGCCGCAATCAAAAGTAGCCCATATTTCTGGACCACAATGGCAATGCGAAGCAGACGGCGCAACTTCATGAACCCGCGCCCTGCCGTTGTACCTGTTGCACCCGCTTTTCGAGCCTGGCCAGCTCGTCGCGCAACTTGGCGATGTCGCCACGAAATGCGTCAAACTCGTCGGCACTGGGACTCAATCCCTTTTCATACACAGCGTATTCCCGCAAGTTGGCTTTGAAGCGGTTGAACACGTCTTTCAGGTTTGTGCCGAACCCAGCCAATGTGCTCATGATCCAGACTGCCTGCGCATCACCGACGATGCGTGCCAGATCGCGCTCGGAATCCCAGGACAAATCGTTCAACACGGACGAAACCACCTGCGCAAAATCCATATCCCCCTCGATTTTGGCGCGTCTGGCTATCGAGGACGGTGCCGAAATGGAGCCGACGAGATCGGTCCATTGCATGGAAATCTGCGTGTCGACTGGCGTCTTAACGCCATTCGTACTGTGACTTGCCACGAAATAACCCTCGTGGCTGACGCGCAACGTGATGGACACGGGGGCCACTTCAATACAGACCACCTTTCCGGCCTCTTTTTGAAGCTTGTCTTTGCAGCGGCGGTGCTGCGCGATCAGATGGTTCAGAACCAGGCTGGCACTTGCCCCGATAGACCGCGAAAGCAGACTTGCGGGCAAGGCCGCCAAGCCGTTGGCAGGCGCGGAAATGCCTTTCAGAACCCGGGAAGCAAAATCGAACAAAGGGGATGCAGGGTTAGTCAAGGTCATTCCTCACAGTGAATGCACACCGGCAAGCAGCCAACCTGCCCCTGCAGCTGGCGCAACAGGGCGGACCAGCGTCCACAGCTCTTCGAACTGCTCGGCGGGTTCACCCGCCTCCTCGCGAACATGCCCTGAAAAATGAACGGTGGCGATTTCTTCATCCACGTCGAGTTCAAAACCGATCAGCTCCGCATTCAGGGTGACCACATCGGTCTGCTGACCGCCCGCAGGTCGCTGTGCCTTGATTTCCTGTTCCAGGGCACGCAAAACGTCGTCTGTGCAATATTTGTGCAGCTCAACCATGTCCGCACGATCAAACAGGGCCTGCATGGTGATGTAAAACTTCTTCACTTGGGCAATGAACGCCGACTCATCGAAACCCGCTGGCAAGGACTTGACCAAACCACCTTCGGGCTCGGGTTCAGGCGCTGCAGGTTCAAAGGTGGGTGCGTTGAAAGCACTGCCGAATTGCGTATTCGTCGACGAATTCATGGGGGAAGAGTTCTGCCCCTGACTGGCAGGCCGAAGACCAGGCTGCTGCAATGAATTGCCCATAACCCGACGCACCAGCAAAGAAAATAGCCACACTGCCAGCACGACCATCAACAAGGTACTCAAGACACTCGATAGACCCGCACCAAAGCCAAGGTGACTGAACAAGGCGGCAAGACCAATACCAGCCGCGATGCCTGCCAGCGGCCCCAGAAAGCGGGAACGAGCGGGCTGCGCGGGCGCGGGCGTGCTGGGCTGAGGCGCGGTTTTAGGCGCAGTGGACGTACTGTTTGAGGGAGCAGTGCTTCCAGATGGGGCGGGGGCAACACGTTTGCTGTAAGAAGGCGCAGTGCGCCCGATGCTGGATCCGCCACCCAGGCGTTTTGCAAGCGCCACCTGATCGGCTGCGCTACCCAGCAAAAACACCGCCAACATCACACTTAACCAAACCTGCCTGCGACCCACTGCCCTGCCCCTTAACTGAATTTCGTACCCTGATGCAGGGCTACCACGCCCGCTGTGAAATTGGTGTACCGAACCTGATCAAAACCGACATCCAGCATGATCTGCTTCAGGGTTTCCTGATCGGGATGCATGCGAATGCTTTCGGCCAGGTATTGATAGCTTTTGCTGTCTTGCGCCACAAGCTGGCCCAGCTTTGGCAACACCTGAAACGAGTACAAATCGTAGGCGGGCGCCAACAGGGGGTTCACCTTTGAGAACTCAAGCACCATGACCTTGCCACCCGGCTTGATAACGCGCCGCATTTCAGACAGTGCGATGTCTTTGTGAGTCATGTTGCGCAAGCCGAATGCCACCGTGACCACATCAAAATAGTCATCAGGAAAAGGCAATTTTTCAGCGTCGCAGAGGGCCATTTTAGGCATCAAGCCGTGATCGATCATGCGGTCGCGCCCGACCCGCAACATGCTTTCGTTGATGTCGGTGAGCCACACTTCACCGTGGCTGCCGACCCGATTCAAAAATGCTTTGCTGAGGTCACCGGTTCCACCGGCAATGTCGAGCACCCGCATGCCAGGGCGGACACCCGCTTCCCGAACAGTGGCCGCTTTCCAGATGCGGTGAAGGCCACCGGACATCAGGTCATTCATGATGTCGTATTTGGCCGCCACCGAATCAAATACTTCAGCCACTTTTTTGGCCTTTTGATCTTCAGGCACCTTTTCGAAGCCGAAGTCCGTGGTGTTGTCGTTGGTCATCGTTGAATTGTCGAGTGTTGGGTTCAGTGGCTGGCGCAGGCGCCGCCCTTTTTCTGCTGCAGTGGGATATTCTCGGGCGCGTTTGGATCGCGGCTGCCGCCCGCCTCATTCAGGCGAGTCAGATAATCATTCCAGAGGCCTTCCTGGTTTTCGCCAAGCCAATGCAGGTACTCCCATGAAAACAGGCCAGAATCGTGACCGTCGGAGAACACTGGTTTGACGGCATACATGCCGACCGGCTCAAGCTGGTTGATTTCAACATCACGCTTGCCGACCTGCAAGGTTTCTTGCCCGGGGCCATGCCCACGCACTTCTGCAGAAGGCGAATACACACGCATCAACTCGAACGGCAGCTTGAAACACGCGCCAGTGTCAAACTCCACTTCGAGAATTCGGGATTTTTGATGCACTACCAGACGCGTAGGCACTGGATTGGACGCTGACTCCATACTGCTGACACCAGAAAAGACAAAACGCTAGTTTAGCGCAGTCTGACTGTCGATAGTTTGAAAAGGCGAACGGCTGTACACTCAATGACAATTCACTCATTTGTCACATTCCTGTCATCTAACTCCATTAATTTAACGTCACGAAACAAAGAGACAACATCTGGAGAGGGATTTATGTCTAGCACGATTCTGGTGGTTGAGGACGAACCGGCGATTGCAGAGCTGATTGCGGTCAATTTGAGTTTTGCCGGACACAAGGTGCTTCGGGCTGCCGATGCAGACCAGGCTCGCACACTGATTACGGCTGAATTGCCCGACTTGGTACTTCTGGACTGGATGTTGCCCGGCAAAACGGGTATTCAATTTGCGCAAGAACTGCGCGCCCAGGAGCGTACGCGTACCGTACCCGTCATCATGTTGACGGCCCGCACCGAAGAACAGGACAAAATTGACGGCCTTGAGGCGGGCGCTGATGATTACATCACCAAGCCTTTCTCACCCAAGGAATTGCTGGCACGCATCAAGGCAGTGCTGCGTCGAAGAGCCCCCCAATTGACGGACGACACGGTGGAGGTGGCAGGCTTGAAGCTTGACCCGGTCACTCACCGGATCATCGGCAATGACACCATTCTGGACATGGGACCGACCGAGTTCCGGCTGTTGCACTTTTTTATGACCCATCAGGAACGCGTGCACAGCCGCACTCAACTGCTCGACCAAGTGTGGGGTGACCATGTGTTTGTTGAAGAACGCACGGTCGATGTGCACATTCGACGACTGCGGCAGGCTCTGACCTTGTCGGGTCATGACCGCCTGATTGAAACCGTCCGGGGTGCCGGCTACCGTTTCACATCAAAGATCAGCGAAAGCGCAGAAAACTAGTCTCCAACCCACAATCAAATCGCTTAACATGTGGGCCATGATTCCTATTCTGTTCAGGCTCCTGTCACTGATCCTCTTTTTGGGTCTGGCCGCATCCTTCGGTTCACTGTTGGGTGGGCAGGCTGGCGCGGTCACGGGCAGCATTGCAGCCGCAGTGCTGGTTTTTGCCCAGCAGGCCAGGTCTGGCTTTAAAGTGCTGGCCTGGCTGGACGATTTCAAACCTGAAAACGTTCCCAATTTGTCAGGTTGGTGGGACGACCTCTCCGCCAAGCTGTTTCACTACCTGCGCCTTCATCAACGTCAACAACAGGCACTGAGTAGCGCGCTGGTGTCGTTTCGCACTGCCGCCCAAGCCTTGCCTGACGGGGTTGTTACGCTCGATTCACGTGGGCACATTTTGTGGTGCAACGAGACCGCCCAAAACCACCTGGCCTTGAAACTGGGCAGTGACATCGGTCAACCTTTGGTCAACCTGGTGCGAAACCCTGATTTTGCAGCCTACCTGAAAAGCCAAATCTGGGAACAGCCCCTCGTGATGCGTTCACCCCGAACGGCCGCCAAAATTCTGTCTGTCCAGATCGTCAGCTATGGCGACCACCAGATGCTGGTGCTGACACGTGACGTCACCCAAATGGAAAAGCTTGAGCGCATGCGTCGCGACTTTATCGCCAATGTGTCACACGAACTCAAAACCCCGTTGACCGTGTTGACGGGGTTCTTGGAGACCTTCCGGGATCTACCGCTTTCACCGGAGCAACAGCATGAATACCTCAACCTGATGCACACCCAGGCCAGCCGGATGCAAAACCTGGTGGAAGACCTTCTGACCTTGTCTGCGCTTGAATCGGCCGGTACGCACAAAGACGGCGAAGCGGTGGACCTGAGCGGACTGGCCCAACGCTGCGCCGACGAGGGCATTCAACTGTCAGCGGGCAAGCACGACATATCGGTTCATGTCGAGCCGGGCCTTAAAACCCAAGGCAACCAAGCCGAGTTGCACAGTGCCCTGTCCAACATTGTGACGAATGCGGTGCGGTACACCCCCGAAGCCGGAAAAATCGAAATCAGGCTGGTGAGAGGCCAAAATGACCTGGGGCAGCCCTGCAATGTGTTCACGGTGAAAGACAATGGCATTGGCATCGCAGCTGAACACATCCCGAGGCTGACCGAGCGTTTCTATCGCGTCGACAGAAGTCGCTCAAGAGAATCAGGTGGCACCGGGCTTGGCCTGGCCATTGTCAAACACGTGGTGTCTCGCCACGATGGCGAACTGGACATTCAAAGCCGTCCCAATGTGGGCAGCACCTTCACCATTTGCCTGCCCCTGCTCAGGGCGAGCGCGGCCAAAGCGGCCTGAAAGGGCCGCGTTCCACGGCCGCCCTCAAGCGGGCAATTCTTCATCCGAATGGGTTTGCAGCGCCATAAACACGTCACTGCGCGACAGCACGCCCACCAGCTTGTACCGATCGCTGCGGCTGAGCACTGGCAAAGCCTGTAAGCCGTATTTGATCATATGATTTACGGCGAGGCGGACCGTCATGTCGTCGAACACAAATCTAGGCTTGTCTTTCAGCAGTTCACCGATTGGCGACTCGGTTGAAGAATGCGCCATGACTTCGTCCAGACTGATCACCCCACGCAGTCTGTTCTGTGAGTCGACCACTGGATACTCATGATGCAAAAAAGCAGCAGGATCGGCTTTGACCCGCTGTTGCAGAGTCAAAACGGATTCGTCAGCACTGAAACTTTGAACCCGTGTGTTGGCAATTTTGCCCACGGCAAGGTGCGCCAGTGGATCCGCCGAGTATTCCGCTGGGGCATGTACACCACGGCGTGCAATTTTCTCGGTCATGATGGTGTTGCGCATGACCAGGGAAGACACCAAATAAGCAGCCGCACATCCACCCAACAAAGGCAGCAAACCCATGGGTTGCAGGGTTGTCTCAAACGCAAACACAACCGAAGTCAGCAGGGCACGCGATGCACCCGCAAACAGGGCTGCCATGCCAACCAGCGCCGCCACGCGGACGTCAATACCGAGAGCTGGAGCCACCGAGTTCACTGCCTGCCCCACCAGCAAACCAAGACCGCCGCCAAGCGTAAAAAGTGGGGCCAAAGTGCCGCCGGAGGTACCGCTGCCCAGAGAAATCGACCACGAAATGAATTTAAAGGCACAGAGAAATGCAACCGCCTTCCAGGCCAGACTGGCAGACAAAATGTTGGTGATGTTGTAATAACCGACCCCCAGTGTGTCCGGCGCAAAATAGCCGGCAACACCCACGGCAATGGCCCCGACGGCAGGCCACCACATCCAGTGTATGGGCAATTTTTCAAAGGCATCCTCAATGGCGTAGACAGCCCGCGTGATTGCAGCGGCAGCCAGCCCCATGAATCCGCCCAAAACGGTGTAAAACGCCAAAGCAGACAGTGAGGGTGCTGCCAACACTGGCATTGCAAAGATGGCATGCGGCCCTTCCAGCACAATGCGCATCCCAGCGGCCGTGGCCGCTGCCAAGGCAACAGGAATAATGGAACGCGGTCTGTATTCGAAGAGTAGCAGTTCAATGGCCAGCAACACAGCCGACACCGGGCTTCCGAAAATGGCAGACATGCCTGCAGCGGCTCCTGCTGCCAACAGGGTTTTGCGTTCAGCCACCGACACACGAATTTTCTGCCCCACGAAAGAACCCAGGGCACTGCCCGTGGCGATGATCGGCCCCTCCGCACCGAACGGTCCACCCGTGCCGATGGAAATCGCCGACGACACCGGTTTTAAAAACATGATCCGCGCGGGGATTTTGCTTCGATTGATCAAGATCTGCTCCATGGCTTCGGGAATGCCGTGACCACGGATGGCCTTTGAACCGTACCGAGCCATTAAACCAATCACGATTGCCCCGATGACAGGAATGACAACAACCCACCACCCCAAATGATGCACAGCATCGGCTGGCCCTCGAGATTCAAGAGACCAATGGCCATAAAAGGCGATGTTGGTGATCAGCGAGATCAAGGTCAACATGGCCCAGGCCACCGCACTGGCCGCAAAACCCAGGCCAATGGACAAGAGACTGAGGCGAACCACGCGCGAATCGACAAGACCTGGTTGAATCGGAAAATCACTTTGCTCGACGACGAGATCAAGCGACGGGGAGACCGTCAAACCCTGTGCAGTGGAAGTGCGGGAGTGAAGGGGGTCGGGATGTTTGGATGTGTTGCTTGGCATGCTCTTAACCGGTTGATACAAGGTTAAACCGCATGCAGGCGCGCAGGCTTGACGGGTTGAACCCGCGCAGCCTGCGTCGGCTTTAGGTGAGCGCCATTGTAAACGGAAATGGACACATTTTGACGAAATTTACCAGGTTGAACTTTGATCAATCGTTGGCTACCCAGGTGTCCTTGTTTGAGGCATCACTATGATTTCAAATCAATATTCACGCATATCGACTGTGTCTGGCACTTCAATTGGCGGACACCTACTTGGCTACCCGGCACTGTCCGAAGAAAACAACAACTCTCTGGAACTGTCTGGAATGGTTCAGTTTCCAGCCTTGGGCACCGCGATTCACTGGAAATGACCATCCGAAATTCAATTGCAATGGGATTCAACCTGGAGGACATTGAAGAAGCGCTGAAACCAGAGCTAGAAGATTTAATACGTCAAACTCTGGGTCGACAGCACTTTGAGACTCGGGTGAAACTTGACAACAGCGGCTGGATAGACACCCTTGCTTAAGAAAACCGGCCCTTCATGTGCAAAGCCAAATGTTCAATCAAGTGAGTTTTGCGATTCAGCACCGCTTGCTGACGAACGGCCAAAGCGGCATCCGGCCTGGCGTTGGCCCACACTGGGGCCGGAAAATGGGCATCGTCCGTAAATCGGGGAATGACATGCCAGTGCAGGTGAGCAACCACGTTGCCCAAGGTGGCCAGATTGACCTTGTCTGCCTTCATTTCCTGCAATACAAAACGTTCAAGCAGCACAACAACCCGCATACAAAGCAGTTGATCTTCATCCGAAAGGTCTGAGAACTCGCGCACATGCGATTGCCAGACCAATCTCAGAAAACCGGGGTACAGCGGCTCATCGGCCCAAATGACGCGAAACTTGGAATGTTCGAAAACAAGTTTCCCGCCTGCCGATTGGCAAAGCGGGCAATCCTGAACAAGCGAATGCGCCTGAGACATCAATGAACCCTTAGACCAGAATCCGCTCAATACCGCCCTGATTGGCGTTTTGAACGTATTGCGGCAGCCAGTTTTCACCCAGAATGTGCTTGGCAATTTCGACCACAATGTAGTCTGCTTCCAAAGTGGCGTCTTTGCTGTATCGGCTCAAACCTTGCAAGCATGACGGGCAGCTGGTCAGGATTTTCACCTGGGCATCGGCGTCGTCTTGGCGCAGTTTGTCGGCCCCTTTGCGCATTTCTTCTTCCTTGCGGAAACGCACCTGGGTGGACACGTCTGGACGAGACACGCCGAAGGTGCCGGATTCGCCGCAGCAACGGTCGTTCTTTTCGATCTTCTGCCCCTGCAAATCGCTGTTGATCAACTGGTTGACCACTTTGAGCGGTTCGTAGGTTTTCATCGGTGTGTGACAGGGGTCGTGGTACATGTACTTCACGCCTGTGACCTGGTCCAGCTTCACGCCTTTTTCCATCAGGAATTCGTGGATGTCGATGATGCGACAACCGGGGAAAATCTTCTCGAACTCGTAGTTCTGCAACTGGTCGTAACAGGTGCCACAGCTGACCACCACGGTTTTGATGTCGAGGTAGTTCAGCGTGTTGGCAACCCGGTGAAACAGCACGCGGTTGTCCGTGATGATTTTCTCGGCCTTGTCGGTTTGCCCGGTGCCGCGTTGTGGGTAACCACAGCAGAGGTAACCGGGCGGCAACACGGTTTGAACGCCCACGTGCCACAGCATGGCTTGAGTGGCCAAACCGACCTGACTGAACAGCCTTTCAGAGCCGCAACCCGGGAAATAGAACACCGCCTCAGACTCGGATTGTGTCGTCTTTGGATTGCGAATGACCGGTACGTAATCGCTGTCTTCAATGTCCAACAGTGCACGGGCGGTTTTCTTGGGCAAACCGCCTGGCATTGGCTTGTTGATGAAGTGAATCACCTGCTCCCGAATGGGCGCTTTGCCCACCGTTGCGGGCGGATGGCTGGTTTGTCGATCCACAAGGCCCAATGACTTGCCCACTTTGTAGGCAAATCGCTGCAATTTAAACCCAACACCAACCATACCAACGCGCATGGCCTTGATGGTGGCTGGGTCTTTGGCATTGAGAAATGCCATGGCGGTGGCTGTACCGGGGTTGAAGCTCTTCTTGCCCATTTTGCGCAACAGTGAGCGCATGTTCATGGACACATCACCAAAGTCGATGTCAACCGGGCAAGGCGTCAGGCATTTGTGGCACACCGTGCAATGGTCGGCCACGTCTTCAAACTCTTCCCAGTGCTTGATGGACACGCCTCGGCGAGTCTGCTCTTCATACAAGAAAGCTTCGACCAACAAAGAGGTGGCCAAAATCTTGTTGCGTGGGCTGTAGAGCAAGTTGGCGCGCGGCACGTGTGTTGAACACACGGGCTTGCACTTGCCGCAGCGCAGACAGTCTTTCATGGAATTCGCGATTGAGCCAATGTCCGACTGGCTCATGATCAGGCTTTCATGCCCCATCAGGTTAAAACTGGGCGTGTACGCATTGGCCAGGTCGCCGCCAGGCAGCAGTTTGCCCTTGTTGAAGCGGCCCTCGGGGTCGACCTTTTGTTTGTAATCCTGGAATGGCTTGAGCTCGGCGTCTGTGAGGTATTGGTATTTGGTAATGCCAATGCCGTGTTCGCCAGAAATGACACCGTCCAGGTCGCGCGCAATTTGCATGATGCGATCCACAGTGTGCTCGGCTTCACGCAACATGTCATAGTCGTCAGAATTGACAGGAATGTTGGTGTGTACGTTGCCATCACCAGCATGCATGTGCAGGGCCACAAACACGCGGCCGCGCAGCACTTTCTTGTGGGTGTCGCGCATGAGCTGTGCAACGGGCGCAAACAGGCCGCCGGCAAAAATCTTGTCGAGGTGTGCCCGAATTTCAACCTTCCAGGACACACGAACGGTGCGGTCTTGCAGCACATCGAACACCCGCGCGCCGGGCTGTGTGGCCACGCGCTTGCGTAGCTCAGATTCCAAAGCCCCAAGGCCCATGGCATTCAACACGGGAATGGCGGCTTCCAGATCAGCGTCCATGTTACCGAGCAGCCAACCCCAGCGCTCGTGAACCTGCTCCAGCAACTCGACACTTCGGCTTACCCGTTCGGACAGTGCATCCTCGGAGGTGAGCTTGTCCGCCTCGGGGTCGTCACTTTTACCCAGTGGCAACGGCCCTTCCAGCGCGCTGCGCAATGCGGCCACCAAACGCAACTTGTTGCGAATGGACAGTTCAATGTTGATCCGTTCGATGTGATCGGTGTATTCGCCCATGCGGTGCAGCGGAATGACCACGTCTTCGTTGATCTTGAAGGCGTTGGTGTGGCGGGCAATCGCGGCTGTTCTGGATCGATCCAGCCAGAATTTCTTGCGCGCCTCGGGGCTGACGGCAATAAAGCCCTCGCCCGCACGGCCATTGGACAAACGAATGACTTCGGAAGCGGCTTTGGCCACCGCATCGTCGTCGTCACCCACGATGTCACCAATCAGGACCATTTTCGGGAAAGCCCCGCGTTTGGACTTCGGGCTGTAACGCACTGCACGCAGATAGCGTTCATCGAGGTGCTCAAGACCCGCCAGAATGGCGCCCATGGCCTTGCCTTCACCGTCCAGATAATTCTTGATTTCAACAATCGAAGGCACTGCGTCGCGGGCCTGACCATAAAATTCGAGACAGACGGTACGCACGTGGCTGGGCATGCGGTGCAAAACCCACTTGGCCGAGGTGATCAGTCCGTCACAACCTTCTTTTTGCACGCCTGGCAAACCCGCCAGAAATTTGTCGGTCACGTCTTTACCAAGGCCGACCTTGCGGAAGCGGGCGCCTGCGATTCGCAGGGTTTCTGTCTTCAGGATTTTGGCATTGGGCTTTGCATTGCCATCTGACCAGACCAGCTCAAACACCGCCTCATCGACATCGTGAATTTTGCCGAAGTTGTGGCCTACGCGGGTCACCTCCAACCAGTCGCCCTGCGGGTCGACCATTCTCCACCAGGCAAGGTTGTCGAGCGCTGTGCCCCACAACACCGCTTTTTTACCACCCGCATTCATGGCCACGTTGCCGCCAATGCAGCTGGCTTCAGCAGACGTGGGATCAACGGCGAACACGCGCCCGGCGCCATCCGCGGCTTCAGACACGCGTTTGGTAACCACACCGGCGCCCGAGAAAATGGTGGCGTACTCTTGATCGCACCCCGGCAGCTTTTCAAAAGCAACCGGGCCAAGCTCTTCCAGTTTTTCGGTGTTGATCACGGCTGAATCGGCCGTCAACGGCACTGCACCACCGGTGTATCCAGTGCCGCCCCCCCGTGGAATGATGGTCAAACCCAGATGAATACAGGCCTTCACCAGACCCGGAATTTCCTTCTCATGGTCTGGCGTAAGCACGACAAATGGATATTCGACGCGCCAATCTGTGGCGTCGGTAACGTGTGACACACGCGACAAACCGTCGAACTTGATGTTGTCTTTGGCCGTGTGGCGGCCAAGCTCGGCCAGTGCCCTGCTGCGCAACTGCGCCACGTGCTCGAATTCTTTCTGGAAATCAAACACGGCTTTTTCAGCGCTGGCCAGCAGTTCGCGCACCACCTGGTTGCGATGGTCATCCGCAGCGTCTTCCGTGTTGTCCTGACGGCGGTGATCAATCTCGCTCAGTCGATGAAACAGGGCCTCAATCAGGGCAGCCAGTCGTTTGGGATTGTCCAGCAGGTCGTCTTGCAGATAGGGGTTGCGACGCACCACCCAGATGTCACCCAGCACTTCAAACAACATGCGGGCAGAGCGGCCTGTGCGGCGTTCCTGCCGCAATTCCTGAAGAATGTCCCAGGCGGCGCCACCGAGCAACCTGACCACAATTTCGCGATCGGAAAAAGAGGTGTAGTTGTACGGAATTTCACGCAGACGGGCAGACTCGCTTGCGGAGGGCTTCAATGTTTTCAGTTCAGTGGGTGCGTTCATTCAAAACCTTCATACAGCTCAGATTTTCATCTTATCAACCTGAGGCACGCACGGCTAGGGGCAGTGCTCAGGAATGGGCAAATCCACATCAATACAATCAGTTACATTCGTTTGGGCGCCGAGACACCCAACACATTCAAACCATTTGAAATGACGCTGGCCACCGCCAGCAACAAGGTTAAACGGGCCTGCTTCAAGGCCTCATCGTCCACCAGCACCCGCTCTGCGTTGTAGAAGGTGTGGAAGGCACCGGCCAAATCACGTAGGTAAAACGCAACATGGTGCGGGGCCAGTTCATCGGCGGACTTGGCCAGCACGTCGCCGTAGGCGGCCAATTGGCGAATCAACTGCAGCTCGGACGGTGCGGTCAGCAGATCCGTGTTGCCATTCAAGCCGACGACATTGCCGCCCCATTGGTCCAGAATGGAGTGAATTCTGGCATGGGCATATTGCACGTAATAGACCGGGTTTTCATCAGACTGCGAAAGTGCCAGGTCCACGTCAAAAACAAACTCGGTGTCTGCCTTTCTGGACACCAGGAAGAAACGCACAGCGTCTCGGCCCTTGGTGAGCGCCTCAACCTGCCCCAGAATGGGCTGACTTTCATCGACACCACCTGACCAGCACACCAAGTCACGCAGGGTGACGTAGCTGCCGGCACGCTTGGAGATTTTCACCTCTTGACCGCCTTTCATGACGGTGACCATTTTGTGCAGCACGTAATCGGGGTAGCCCTGCGGAATACCAAAGCCACTGGCCTGCAGGCCGGCGCGAACGCGTGCGATGGTGCCGTGGTGATCAGTGCCCTGAATGTTGATCACCTTGCCAAAACCACGGCGGAACTTGCTGATGTGGTAGGCCACGTCGGGCACGAAATAAGTGTAGCCGCCGTCAGACTTGCGCATAACGCGGTCTTTGTCGTCACCGTAGTCGGTGGAACGCAACCACAGTGCACCGCCTTCTTCGAACGTTTTGCCAGAGGCCACCATGGCATTGACGGCCTCTTCAACCTTGCCCTCGGTGTAGAGCGAGCTTTCAAGGTAGAACTGGTCAAACTGCACCCCGAAGGCCTTCAAATCGAGGTCTTGCTCGGCGCGAAGGTAAGCCACTGCAAACTGGCGAATGCTTTCCAGATCGTCTGCGTTGCCGCTGGCCTGCACAGGCTCGCCATCTGCGGCCTGCACTTGCTTGCCGGCCAGAAAATCTGCGGCAATGTCGGCAATGTAGTCGCCGTTGTAGGCCGACTCTGGCCATTGGGCGTCGCCCGGCTTGAAGCCTTTGGCTCGAGCCTGCACAGACACGGCCAGCGTGTGAATTTGAACGCCGGCGTCGTTGTAATAAAACTCTTTGTGAACATTCCAGCCCTGCGCGCGCATCACGGCTGACAAGGCATCACCCAGTGCCGCCTGACGACCATGCCCCACATGCAAAGGGCCGGTGGGGTTGGCGGATACGAATTCGATCAATACGGATTTGTCTGCACTGGCAGGTTTGCGGCCAAACTGTTGACCTTGCGCCAACACCTGCGCAATCACCTCGCCGTGCGCTTTGCTGCTGAGACGCACGTTGATGAAGCCCGGGCCCGCAATGTCAATGGCCTGAACCAGACCACTGCCTGCCAACTGTGCGCTGACACTGTCGACCAAGGCTTGTGCCAGTTCACGCGGGTTGCGTTTGGCAGGCTTGGCCAACTGCATGGCCAGATTGCAGGCCACGTCGCCGTGAGAGGCATCTTTGGGCTTTTCAAGCGTGACCGTGCCGTTGAATGGCTGGCCCAAGGCCTGTTCAGCGGCTTTGGCAAAGGCTTGCGTCAGAATTTCGCGTTGGTTGGAAAGCATGATGTGGTCGAATCGGTCGAATTCACTGAAGAACCTGACATTTTACCAAGGCTTGCAAACACTTGCTTCAATTGTCAAACAAAGCTTGAATTTGTTTTCTGCGAAATGCGTCGACCGTCGATTGCGGATTTTGCCCACCAGCGGCTGCCAGCGCCTGACGCAACCCATCGCGAAACGAACCGTCCATTTGCTGATTCGCAAACATCCTGATTTTTTCAAGCCAAGCTGCCCCCACAGGCACTGACTGACCCGCTTGCCAGATGAGATGGAGCACATCCAGAAGACGCTCTGGCTTGCGATACACGTCCACAGCTGCAAAAAAAGCCACCCAGTCATCAAGCGCCACTGCCGTCTGTTTTTGAATCTGACACAACACCCGTGTCGAGTCCTGAATCCCCCTGGGCACACGCCAGTGATCGAACAAAAGGGCATGATTGACTTGATCAAAATGACTCAGCCAAGCCGACCATCGATGTTCAGGGGTGGACAATTTGTCCAAGGTGGCCAGGCAGACATTCGAGGTGGCTGACGAGGCATCGACACCCTGTGGCAACAATTCGGGCCAGGCCCGCAATTCACTGAGCAAACTCAGCATTCGGGAAGGCAAAGGTTCTTTAAAACCTTTGGTGAATTCAGCATACACCCGCTCGGCCACCAGTTCGGCCAATTCCCCCTGCTCCACCAGGGCGCGGCACAAGGCCATGGTTTCGGGGTGAACAGTGAAGGTGGTGTAGCGGGCCAGAAAGCGGGCCAGACGCAAGACGCGCAAGGGGTCCTCAGCAAAGGCTGGGCTGACATGGCGAAACACGCCATTGGCCAAATCGGCTTTGCCACCATAGGGGTCAATGAGATCACCGTGTTGATCCATGGCCATGGCATTGAAGGTGAAATCACGGCGACAAAGGTCTTCCTGCACCGTGACCTCAGGGTCGGCATGGAAGATGAAGCCCTTGTAGCCCTTGCCACTTTTTCGCTCGGTGCGGGCCAGGGCATATTCATCCTGAGTCTGCGGATGCAAAAACACGGGGAAATCAGCACCGACCGGTTTGAAGCCCAAACGCAACATCAACTCAGGCGTGGCGCCCTGCACCACCCAGTCGCGCTCGTGCACCGGCCGGTCCAGCAACAAATCCCGCACAGCGCCTCCCACCAAAAAAACGCGGGCCTTCTGCTGCAAAGCCAGCACAGTGGAATCGGGCTTGAAGCCAGTCAGGTTCGCGCTGTTCAGTTCGGGCATCGTTGAGTTTGTGGTTTTAACTGCCTGCCACTGTAACGCAAAGCGGCACTACAGTGTATCGAGATTGCGCAGCATCGTTTCAGCAGTTTGCCGGATGGCAGCCTGCGCCTGATTATCCTGCTTTTGCCAGTTTTTGGCCATCAACGCGGTGCGCGGGTTGCCAACCAGCATGGGTTCATGGCGGGCGATGAAATCCCAATACAGGGTGGTGAATGGACAGGCCGTGTCGCCGGTTTTCTGGTCTGGACGGTATTTGCAACCCTGGCAATAATTGCTCATGCGCTTGATGTAAGCGCCAGACGCGATGTAGGGCTTGCTGGTGAACCGGCCTCCGTTGGCAAAAAGCGCCATGCCTGCCACGTTGGGTAACTCGACCCATTCAACCGCGTCAACATACACCGCCAAAAACCAGTCCTCCACCTGCTGGGGCGAAAGCCCCGCCAGCAGGGCGAAATTGCCAATCACCATCAAACGCTGAATGTGGTGGGCATAGGCATGCTCCAGTGTTTGACCGATGCTTTCCTTCATGCAGTTCATGTGGGTTTTGCCCGTCCAAAACCAGGCGGGCAAGGGGTGCTCGGCCTTCAGATGGTTGGCCTGACGCATGAGAGGCATGTCGAGCCAGTACACACCCCGCATGAACTCACGCCACCCCAGAATTTGCCGAATAAACCCCTCGGCGCTGGGCAAATCCACCTTGCCTTGTTCGTAAGCCTGCTCAGCGGCCGAAATAACCTCACGTGGGTCAAACAGGTGCAAATTGATGGCAGCGGCCAACAGGGAATGCCAGCCGAAGGGCGTGTCCGTCCACATGGCATCTTGGTAGGGTCCAAATTTGGGCAGTCGATGTTCGATAAAATGCGCCATGGCCTGCCGGGCCTGAACAGGGGTGACAGGCCAGGCAAACGAATTCAGCTGACCCGGGTTGTCTGGCAATAATCTTTCAACCTCGCCAATCACTTCACGCGTGATGTCATCGGGTTCGAAACCACAATGAGGTGTGATCTCGCCAGGGCCGGATTTCGGAAATGCACTGCGATTGTCTGCATCGAAATTCCATTGACCTCCCTCAGGATCTTTGCCATCCATAAGGACCTGGTGCTGCTGACGCATTTCGCGATAGAAATACTCCATGCGCAACTGCTTGTATTTACTGGCCCACTTGGCAAAGGCTGCCCTGCTGCACATGAAGTGCGAGTCTTCAACGATTCGAAGCCCGACACCTGCCTGCTTGGTG
The DNA here is from genome assembly GCF_030160455.1 of Limnobacter litoralis. Taxonomy (GTDB): domain Bacteria; phylum Pseudomonadota; class Gammaproteobacteria; order Burkholderiales; family Burkholderiaceae_B; genus Limnobacter; species Limnobacter litoralis. The sequence continues at coordinate 17,975 of NZ_BSOJ01000019.1, forward strand.
GCGTTCAAAATATCCTGCTCCAGTCGCCACTCGCCCGGCTCCAGAAGATTGAGATGCGATATTCCGTGGCTTTGACACAACTGAACCACTCGGTCAGGCAGGGAGACCTCTCCAGTGTCAGCCAGCTTGCTGTAGATCACTTTGAATCCGTCTGCCCGAAGCTGTTGCGCAAAGTGGCGCATGGCTGACAAGAACAAAGCTGTGCGCGCCTTGTGAACCCAAACCACCTTGGACTCTGACAAGGCTTCGATCAGGATGACAGTCGTTTCGCTGGGGGAATTGGCGCGCAGCAAAGGGCTGTTTGCCCAAAGCTGATCGCCTAATACAAGAACTGCATGCATGCGTGAAACCCAAGTGCAAGTGAGTTATTAGCCAGATTTGGCGCGCTTTCGGCACGCGTCAGAACAATATTTGACGTCATCCCAATTCTTTGCCCAGCTTTTTCGCCAGGTCATGGGTTTTTGACAAACAACGCAGGCTTTGCTGGGCAGAAAAGACTTGTTGCCTTTGAAAGACCCGCTTTGACGACGGTCAGGCACGATCAGGATGACGCCTGCGCCAATTGGTGACTGCGCTCACAATGTCGTCGAGTGTGTCCAGCAGAATGAAGTCGTCTGATTTGCGCTTGCGCAAGGCCGATGAGGCACCACCGCACCACACCTCGGTGTTGGGGGGCAGGTTTCTCTTGAGCTCCATGACAGCGTCTACCACTGCGGGTGAAGACTGCACGGAAGAAAAGGACAGCGCTACCACATCCACATTCTTGGACTGGCAGGCCAAGCCAATGTCGTAAATGGGGGTTTGTGTTCCAAGCGAAATGGTGTGAGCACCCTCGATGCCAAAGATACACTCGGCCATCAACAGGCCAAGGCCGTGAAGCTCATTGGGCAACGTGGTCAACAACACACGTGGGCCCTTGAAGGAGGTCTGGATGGTGCTGAGTGCATTGCGAAGCACCACCTGAATCACTTCGGTGTACAGGTGCTCTTCAAAAATCTCGAAATATCCGCGTGCCCATGCATCACCCACCAACACGTTCATAGGGGCGACCACGTCGACCACGAAGCGGCGCAAGCCGCGTGTCAGCACCAAGCGAGACATGGTCTGCTTGAATTCGTCCGATTTGCCTTGCTTGATCAATTCGAGGTAGTCCTGCAACTCGTCGACGCCATCGGCGGGCATTCGTACAAGCGTCCCGGCGCTGCTGACCGCAGCCAATGAGGACAATTCGTCGGCGGACAATTTGATGATTTTGCCGGGGCGATGACCTGCATCCAGCAGCCGCTTGATCATGCGGAGCTTTTCAACCTGCTCGGTTGGATAAATTCTTTCGCCAAACTCGTCTCGTGCAGGAACGGGAAACTCATACCGCTTTTCCCAGACACGCAAGGTGTCTTTGGACAAGCCGGTGTCCCGCTCGACTGCAGCGATGGAAAACATGGGTTGTTCAAATTCGGATCGAGTGTTCATAAAACCTGTGCTACTTGGTCAAAATCACTTTTTGTCTAGGACAAATTGACTTTGCCGCTATTCCTTATAATAATGGATTTTAGGTGAATAAGATACCTTTAACTAGACCCCCCTTGGTGGTGGGCATATTTGACTGGTTTATTTTACCCACTTTGTATTTTTTTGCGACCCGAATCTGGCCAAGACAGCAAGGCTTATTTTGGTCTTGAAGTGCATCTGATGCACATCCATCAACTAGCAGCAAACCATGGAGGTCATCTCATGAATGCACCCGAAACAATGTTTCTACCTGACGAGCAATCCCGTGCAGACACCCGCAACATTGCCATCCAGCGTGTGGGTGTTCGCGGCATCAAGCACCCGGTCATTGTTGAAACTCCCGCCGGCCCACAGCCCTCAGTGGCTCAAATTGAAATGACAGTGCACTTGCCTGCCGACGTGAAAGGCACGCACATGTCGCGTTTTCTGGAAGTGTTGCAGGCGCACGAATCCGCACTGAACATTGTGACCTTCAAACACATGATGGTCGAAATGCTGGATCGACTCGAATCCACACAAGGCACAATCACCATGAAATTCCCTTACTTCGTGCGCAAGGTAGCGCCGGTGTCCGGGGTTTCAAGCTTGATGGATTATGAGGTGACGCTGGAAGCAGACCGCAGCGGCAAGCAGACCGACGTCTACCTGACCGTGTTGGTGCCAGTGACCAGCCTTTGTCCTTGTTCCAAGAAGATTTCGGACTACGGTGCGCACAACCAGCGTTCACACATCACGATTCGGGCACTGGTCGAAGACCATGTGACGCCGGAAGACCTGATTGCCATGGCCGAACAATCTGCATCCTGTGAATTGTGGGGGCTGTTGAAGCGCCCCGACGAGAAATACGTGACCGAGCGCGCTTACGACAATCCCAAATTTGTGGAAGACCTGGTTCGGGATGTCGCGATATGCCTGCGCAAAAGCAACAAGGTGCTGGCGTACCGAGTGGAAAGCGAGAATTTTGAATCCATCCACAACCACTCTGCAGTGGCATGGATTGAAGAAGACAAACGTTCTGCCTAATCCAAAAGTCTGTCCGAACCGTTTTCTGGTTAGACGCTCACTTTTCAGGTTAGCATTGACCAAACACAAAGCTGGACCTGCCCCGTGGGGGGCACGCCCGGCTTTCTTTTGAGAACGATTGAGAGACAACATGACCCAGGCTATCAAGGCCCAAAGCAAACCCAAAGTTGCAGTCATTGGCGGCGGCATTTCAGGCTTGACCGCAGCTTACCAGTTGCGCGACTTCGCAGACGTCACCCTGTTTGAGGCCAACGACTACATTGGCGGTCACACCAACACCGTGGACATCGAGGTGGATGGAACACCGGTGTCCGTTGACACCGGGTTTCTGGTCTACAACGAGCGCACCTATCCCAATCTGATTCAATTGTTCAAAGACCTGGACGTCGAGACCGTGGGCTCTGACATGTCTTTTTCAGTGTGTCTGCCTGAACTGAATCTGGAGTGGGCTGGCACCAACCTGAACACCGTGTTTGCCCAGCGTCGCAACCTGTTCAAGCCCCGTTTCCTGAGAATGCTGCTGGACATCCTGAAGTTCAACAAGGAAGCCACTTCGCTGGTGACAGAGGCGGGTCGCGCACAGTTGTTCGAGAAGCTGTCCAACTTGAGCCTGGGCCAGTACCTGGACCAAGAAAAATACTCCAAAGAATTTCGCGACTGGTATCTGGTGCCGATGGCGGCGGCCATTTGGTCTTGCCCCACCGAGCAGATGCTGGCATTTCCCTTGGCGACGTTCGTGCAGTTTTGCCACAACCACGGCCTGCTGCAGGTGGAAAACCGTCCGCGCTGGTTCACGGTCAAAAACGGAGCACGCAATTACGTGCAGAAAATGCTGCCTCACATTCCCGTGGTGCACGCCTCGACACCCGTCAGCGCTGTAGACACGCAGAGCGGAAAGCCTGTGGTGCACAGCGCCTTGGGGGCACTTGAATTTGATGCGGTCGTGATGGCCTGCCACAGCGACCAGGCCCACAGCATGTTGAAAGGCAATGAGGCGCAGCGCGCTGAACTGTCCAAAGTGGCGTATCAACCCAATGTGGCTTATCTGCACACCGACGCGGCATTGATGCCCAAAACACGCAGCACCTGGTCCTCTTGGAACTACCTGAGCGATGTGCTGAACCCACAACCCAGCGTGTCAGTGACCTATTGGTCCAACAGTCTGCAGCCTTTGCCCGTTGAAAAGCCGATATTTGTCACGCTGAACCCGATCATCAAGCCAAATCCTGAACTGGTTTATCGAGAAATTCACTACAGCCACCCGGTGTTTGACCTGGCCGCCATTGAGGCCCAAAAAGCACTTGCCCATTTGCAGGGTCTGAATGGTGTCTATCTGGCCGGTGCGTGGATGAAATATGGCTTTCACGAAGACGGCCACACGTCTGGCCTGAATGCGGCCGATGCCCTGCGCAAAAACTGGCAAATGGCCAGCCAGAAGGTGGCCTGATGTCACTCGGCCTTGACCGTGTGGAATTGGCGCATGGGCTGGTCAGGCACCAGCGCTTCAAGCCAAAACCAAACGGTTTCGAAACCGGCGTGTGCTTCATTCGTCTCATTTTCAGCCCCAAAGGCGGATTGACAACCGCGGGAAAATGCAACGGCCTGAACATCGACCAAGGTGGTTTGCTGTCGGTCATGGCCAGCAGCTATGGGCTTGAGAAGCACTCGCTTCAATTTCCGGCACTGATCGAAACGCTGAAGCAAACCATCCAACAATCCACGGATGTCGATCTGGATGGCGAAGTACACCTTCACACTTTTCCGAAGGTGTTGGGCTATGCCTTCAACCCGGTCAGCTTTTGGCACTTCCACGACACGGAGGGGCGATGCAAGGTGATACTTTGTGAGGTGAACAACACCTTTGGTGAGCGTCATTTTTACCTGCTGCACAACCCCGGTGCTGAGGTTTTGAACCGTGGAGCCCTGTTGCAATCGGCCAAGGAATTTCACGTGTCACCGTTTTTTCCGGTGTCCGGACGATATGAATTCCGTTTTATGCAGCACCAACACAAAAGCGTCGCAAGAATCAATTATTTTGACCAGAATGAGCTGAAACTGACCACCAGCGTCAGCGGTGAATTCATGACGCCCACATCCAAACGCTGGGCACAGGCGTTAACCCGATATGGGTGGTTTACGCTGATGGTCATCGTGAAGATTCATTGGCAGGCATTAAAACTGCTTGCCAAAGGTGCCAAGTTTCACACCAAACCCGAACCACCGACCCGATCGATTTCACAAACACGAGTCAAATCAGAGACATGAATCAGGCCATTATCCGTTTCCCGCAATTTGAGATTCCGTCCCATGCACCTTCTTCAGTGCACTGGACCTTGAAGCTGTTAAACAAATTGAAAAAAGGACAGCTGGAGGTTATCACCCCTGAAGGTGTACACCTGCTGTTTGGTGAAGAAGGTGACAAGCCGAGCGCCCAAATTCGCCTGCATTCCTGGTCTGTGTGTTCAAGCGCGCTGAAATCAGGCGACATCGGTTTCGCAGAGAGTTACATCGCGGGTGAGTGGGAAACTAATAATCTGGCCGATCTGCTGGGGGTTTTCCTTGAAAACCGAAAGGCGGTGGAACAGGTGATTTACGGCAGCAAACTGGGCAGCCTGGCCTACAAGATCAAGCACTGGTTTAACCGAAACACCAAAGCGCAAGCCAAAAAGAACATTCACGCTCATTATGACTTGGGCAACCCGTTTTACCAGCTGTGGCTGGACCCCTCAATGACCTACAGCAGTGCATTGTTCGACGGCAACACCAGTTTGTCGCTGGAACAGGCGCAACAGGCCAAATACGGGGCCTTGCTGGATTTCCTGCAACCAAAACAAGGTGACTCTGTGCTTGAGATTGGCTGCGGTTGGGGCGGCTTTGCCGAAAACGCCTGCAAAATGGGCGCAAGCGTAGTGGGCCTCACCTTGTCTTCCGAGCAGTTGCACTTCGCCACCGAGCGCCTGAACGCCCAAAGCTTGGGTGACAAGGCCGAATTCAGGCTTGAAGACTACAGGGACTGCAAGGGTCAGTTTGACCACATCGCCTCCATCGAGATGTTCGAAGCAGTGGGTGAAGAGTACTGGCCCAAATACTTTGAATCGGTCAACCGCTTGCTCAAACAGGGTGGAAAAGCTGCGATACAGACCATCACGATTGCCGACGATCTGTTCGAGCGTTATCGCAAGTCAACCGATTTCATTCAACAGTACATTTTCCCGGGTGGCATGCTGCCGAGCCCGTCACGCTTCCGTGAAATGGCCGAGAAAAACGGTCTGAAAGTGGTGGGTGAAAAGGCTTTCGGCAAGGACTATGCCGAAACGTTGCGTCAGTGGCGGTCGGCTTTCATGAAGCAGACCAACAATGTGCTTTCTCAGGGGTTTGATGAGCCGTTTATCCGCACCTGGGAGTTTTACCTCGCCTATTGCGAGGCGGGTTTCCAGTACGAAAGCACAGACGTTTACCAGTTCTATCTCCAAAAGGTTTGATTCGATGCGTGTGTTCCTGTGCTCTCTGGCGTTCAGTGTGGCCCTGCCCCTTCTGGGCTTCATGAATGGTGCGGCATCGGCAAATGAGGCCACAAACCCACCGCCGCAAGAGGTGATGCAAGCCATACCCGGTGCGCATCGATTGGGTGGTGGCACCTACACTTGGTTTGCGCTCCACGTGTACGACGCACAGTTGTGGAGCAGCGCCGATTCAAAATCCTTTGATTACACGCGCGACCCATCGTGGCTGGAGCTGAAGTATGCCCGCGACTTCAAAGGTGCAAAAATCGCGAGCAAAAGCCGTGACGAAATTGAAGACATGCACCCCGACCTGAAGGACAAAACCCTGGATGGCTGGGAAAAGCAGATGGCAGACATTTTTCCAAATGTGAAAGAGGGCCAGACATTGAGTGCGCTGTACCAGCCGGGCAAGGGAATTCAATTTTTCAAGGATGGCAAACCCATTGCTGCGCTGAAAGACGAGGCCTTGTCCAAAGCCTTCATGGCAATCTGGCTCGATCCCAAAACTTCTGACCCCGACTTCAGGCGCAAGTTGATTGGCCTGAGCAACTAAGAACCGTGAGCGGCACTGGCAACACCTCAAAACTTCTGAGCTACGGCCTTCTGGGTTGCGCAGTGGGCATGGTGGCAGTGCCCATTTACATCCAGGTGCCCTACCTCTATTCAAGGGTGTATGGCGTACCTGCTGCTTGGGTCGGCAGCATTTTGTTGATTTCCCGCCTGATTGACGCCATTCTTGACCCGATCATCGGCCTTTGGGTGGACAAACCTTCCAGTTCAAGCAACCGTTACAAACTTCCGCTGCTGATGGCAGTGCCCCTGCTACTCGGTGGGATGTACGTGGTGTTCTTCCCATTCGGAAGTGGCCCAACCCAACACGCGCTCAGCCTGCTGGCCGGCCTATTGATTGTGCATTTGGGTTACAGCTTTTCGACCATTGCCTACCAGGCTTGGGGGGCGGAACTGGGTCACACCGACAAGGAGAGATCCACCTTTGTGGCTGTGCGGGAGGGTGTTGGCATATTGGGTGTGGTGTTTGCCGTGTCTTTTGCACTGGATGCGCACGCTGAACTGTTGTACTGGGGCTTTGCCGTCAGCCTGCTGGCAGGCATGGGCTTGCTTTTGAAATACGCCCCCCAACCCAATGTGCGGGCGGGTCACCACCATTCGGCAGCACTTGCAGGCCAGGTTCAGCTGCCAAGCAGCTGGAAAGCCATCACCAAACCACTACAGAACTCGCCATTTCGCAAACTGCTGGGTGTTTTTTTGTTCAATGGTTTGGCCGCCAGCCTGCCCGCCACGCTCGTGCCCTTTTACCTGCGTGACCGCCTTGGTCTCGACGAAAGCTTTCAGTGGGTACTGGGCATTTACTTTTTAACTGGCGCTGGGTCGACCGTGTTCTGGGTGTGGCTGGCCAGTCGAATCGGGCTTGCAAAGTCGTGGTTGATGGGCATGATTATCGTGATCCCGGCCTTCGTCATTGTGGTGCTGCTGGGCAAGGGCGACCTGTACGGCTACATTGTGGTTTGCCTGTTGACCGGCTTTGCCTTGGGGGCAGACTTGTCCCTGCCAGCAGCCTTGCTGGCCAAAATCATTGAAGACAATGGTGAACGGGGCATGGCCGAAGGCACTTACTTTGGTCTCTGGAACTGGGTCAACAAATTGTGCCTGGCCTTGGCGCCCACCGTGGCACTGGGCGTGTTGCAATGGTTCAACTACTCACCAGCGTCCATTGATCACAACACGGTTTTTCAGAACCCACTCATCTGGATGTATGCGCTGCTACCCTGCGCATTGAAGGTTATTGCGATTTTAATGATGTCTGCAAGTGGCCTGATTAAACAATCAGCCAGCGGACAACCCAAAGGAGAATTGGCATGAAGTATTTTGCAAAAATTCAGGTTTGGAGCCTTGCCTGTATGCTGGGCTTGGGACTTTTGGCCGGTTGTGCTGGCCCCACCCCCGCTGATTATGCAAATCAGACACCCAAATTTGACCTGAAGCAGTATTTCAACGGCAAGGTGGATGCCGTGGGCATGGTGCAGGACCGCTCTGGCAAGGTCATCAAGCGATTTTCTGTGCTGCTCGATTGCAAATGGGACGGCAACAACGGCACACTGAACGAGTACTTTGAGTACTCAGACGGCACCAAGCAAACCCGCGTTTGGCACATTGTGAAAGACGGTGACCACTACGTTGGCACAGCCGCGGACGTGGTGGGCAAAGCCTTGGGAGAAGCATCGGGCAATGCCTTGCACTGGTCCTACACGTTGGCACTGCCGGTTGACGATTCCGTGTACAACATTCAATTCAATGACTGGATGTTCCAGATGGACAACAAGACGATGCTGAACCGTGCTGTGATGAGCAAATTCGGTTTCAAAGTGGGCGAGATTTTCCTGAGTTTTCACAAACGCGATTAAACTTGCGGTCATCAACGAACCGGAGTACGCATGAGCTTTAACCCGAAAGTGACGCAATGGACCGATAAAAAGGTGTGGCTGGTTGGTGCTTCAACCGGCATTGGTGAGGCCCTGGCCCGACAGCTGGACCAGCTTGGGGCAATCCAGATGTTGTCCGCACGCAGCGTAGACAAACTGGACAAACTGAGTGCCGAACTGAACAATGCCACCGCCCTGCCTGTGGACATCACCTCGGCAGAGGCAGTGAAAATGGCATTCCAGAAGGTGATGGACCGGCTGGGCGAAATTGATCTGGTGGTTCTGTTGGCTGGTACTTACAGCGAGATGTCGGTTGAAAAATTCAACATCCAAAGTGTCAAGCAACAGATCGACGTCAACCTGAATGGCACCATGCACCTGCTTGATGTGCTTTTACCCTGCCTGATCCAGCAAAGGAAAGGTCATCTGTCCATCGTCTCCAGTGTGGCCGGTTACCGAGGCCTGCCCAACTCGCTGGCGTATGGGCCCACCAAGGCAGCCCTGATCAATCTGGCTGAGGCGCTTCACATGGAAATGAAGCCCTACAACGTGGGCGTCAGCGTGGTTAACCCTGGTTTTGTAGACACACCCCTGACCAGCCAGAATACCTTTCCGATGCCGTTTTTGATCTCAGCGGAAAAGGCAGCACATGAAATGATTGTGGGCTATGAAAAGGGTGAATTTGAGATTCACTTCCCCAAAGCATTCACGCGCACCCTTCGCACCCTGCGTCTGCTGCCCTACAGCATTTACTTTGCCGCAGTAAAGCGTATTACAGGTGGACAAGCGCCTGCACAACTGAAGAACAACCATGAATAACCCAAATACCGCTCGAGATGCTGGCATTCGCTGTGAACAGTTGAAAGCTTACTTTGAAAGTCTGAGCCGTGAATCGGTCCTGAATTTGGGCGACTTTTACGCAAGCAATGTGTGGTTCAAAGACCCTTTTAATGAGGTCAATACACTGAACGAAGTGCGTGATATTTTTTTAAAAATGTTTGATCAGGTTGGCGAGCCTCGCTTTGTCATCGGCGACATGATCAACCAAGGCGACCAGTTGTTTATGACCTGGGACTTTCTCTTTTCAATCAAAGGGATCAACAAGGGCAAGACCATGACCTGCAGGGGGTCGTCACATCTGAAATTCGATGCAAATGACAAGGTGGTGTACCACAGGGACTACTGGGACACCTCCGAAGAGTTGTATGAAAAAATTCCACTTGTGGGTGGTTTTATGCGGTGGTTGAAAAGCCGGGCCGCCTGAGCAATGTGCACAGTTGTGCACCGTTTTACAAGATGTCACCAAATATTCATTCTGTTTGATGACATGTCTTGTTAAAATAACACGATCAAATTCAACACGAAGGTGGTGACTTATGTTGTACCCAGAACTTTTCCGATCGCTTGAATCCGTGCGTTGGTCCATGGACAAAGACATTCCTTGGGATCAGTTTGATGCCTCCAAACTGTCCGAGGAGCAGGCTCAAACCATCAAGATGAACGCCATTACAGAGTGGTCTGCCTTGCCAGCCACTGAAATGTTTTTGCGTGACAACAAGCACGACAGCGACTTTTCCGCATTCATGTCGATCTGGTTTTTTGAAGAACAGAAGCACTCACTGGTGTTGATGGAATACCTGCGTCGATTCAGGCCCGACCTCGTTCCTACTGAGGAAGAACTGCACGCTGTGCGCTTCGAATTCGATCCAGCGCCACCCCTTGAAACATTGATGCTGCACTTCTGCGGCGAAATCCGCTTGAACCATTGGTACCGCTGTGCCTCTGAATGGCACACAGAACCTGTCATCAAGCACATTTACAAAATCATTTCCCAGGATGAAGCCCGCCATGGCGGAGCCTACCTGCGCTACATGAAGAAAGCGCTGCAAGACGTGGGCGATTCCGCACGGGCTGCATTTTCAAAAATCGGCGTGTTGATGGCCTCTGCGCGTAGAACGCAAAAGCCGCTGCACCCCACCAATTTGCACGTCAACAAAGACCTGTACCCGAAAGACACGATTCAAAGCCGCCTGCCCGATCCTGATTGGCTTGAGCGTTGGCTGGACGGGCAGATCGACTTCAATGCCGACTGGGAAAAGAAAGTCATTGAACGCATTCTGCACAACATGGGTTTGCTGTTTGAGCGCACCTTTGCGACAGTTCAAGACCTGAACCGCTACCGCAAGGAAGTGATCAGCAACTTGACGGCAGAATCGGCCGAGCCCAACGCCGCCTGAAGGCCAAACACAATGGCCACACAAGGCAAAACGCCAAAATTTGAGGCGAAAATGTGCACGCCCGAGCAGCTCGCAGGGCGTGCAGCCGAACTGGAAGGCCCCGTGGTTTTTACCAACGGGGTCTTTGATTTGTTGCATCGTGGGCACGTCACTTACCTTGACCAAGCCGCCCAGGAAGGCAAAAGCCTAATTGTGGCCGTAAACGCCGACGCATCCGTCAAGCGACTGGGCAAAGGCGATGACAGACCCATTAACACCCAGCTTGACCGCATGGCGGTGCTGGCGGCTCTTGAATGTGTCAGCTTGGTCACCTGGTTTGATGAAGACACCCCGCTGAACGCCATACTGGCCGCACGCCCCGATGTGTTGGTCAAAGGCGGTGACTGGCCAGTGGAAAAAATGGTGGGCGCCCCTGAGGTTCAAAGCTGGGGTGGGCGAGCAGTGTCCATTCAATTTGAACATGAGCGATCTACCACAGCCACGTTGAACAAGATTCGCGGTGCGCAGTAGAGGGTGCTGAGTCGGCTGTTGCCTGGTCGGCTATTGCAGGTGGGCATGTCACTTGCGCTTGCTTATTGCTTAGTCGGCTATTGCAGGTGGGCATGTCACTTGCGCTTGGTTTGCCCCCAAAGACGCTGATCAGAACCCTGGCTTTGGAAGCCCGAGCGACAACTCGTGGCTTTGCAAGCCACTCAAACATGTCGCAGGTCGGGCATCTTCCAAAGCTGCGGATTCCGAGCAGCCGGGCAACCCCGAATCGCGCTGCGTGACACACCCACCTGCAACGCCTGACAGCGCGGAACATTGGCACAGGGATTCAAACCAATCTGCTGACCTGCTGACCTGCTGACCTGCTGACCTGCTGACCTGCTGACCTGCTGACCTGCTGACCTGCTGACCTGCTGACCTGCTGACCTGCTGACCAACTCAGCTTGACCCTTAGCTCATAGTTCTCCAACTTTGACCGAAGCCTCGGTCTGCCCCAAGCGCACTGCCCGGTCTGTCGCAGCCCGATTCAAGAATTGCCCCACTTGTGTTGACTCGCAGCCTTGGAACTTGCCCGACCTGCGACTTGTTTGAGCCCCGGCTTTATCGGGGCGAGTTGTCGCTCGGGCTTCCAAGGCCAGAGGCAATTCAAAGTGATATGGGCAATTCAAGGGCAAGACAGACCGGGCAGTGCGCTCTGGGCAAGACAGACTGGGCAGTGCGCTTGGGGCGGCAGACCCAGGTCAAGCAACTCAGGTTCCCGCTGACTCCGGCTCGTACTGCACATGCAGCGTCTGCGTTGGAAATGCGATCTCAGCGCCATGCTGATCAATGATTTCTGCAACCTTCAGCAACACGTCTTGTTTGACGTCCTGATATCGAATCCAGTTTGTGGTTTTGGTGAAGCAATAAATGAAAAAGTCGAGGCTGGACGCGCTGAACTGATTAAAATTGACCATCAACGTTTCTGCCTCGTCGATTTCAGGATGATCCACCAACATGGCTTTGACATCGGTCATGATGAGCCGAACTTTCGCAATGTCGCAATAACGAAGACCCACCGTTTCATTGATTCTGCGGTGGGTCATTCGGGACGGATTTTCCAGTGCAATGGTGGCAAATGTAGCGTTCGGAACATACAGCGGGCGTTTGTCGAAAGTGCGAATTCGCGTTAAACGCCAGCCGATGTGTTCCACCGTGCCTTCGATGTTTTTGTCGGGTGAGCGCACCCACTCGCCAACCAAAAAGGGCCGATCGAGATAGACCATCAATCCGCCAAAGAAATTGGCGAGCAGGTCTTTCGCTGCAAAACCCACGGCAATGCCACCAATTCCGCCAAACGCAAGCACACCTGAAATACTGAAACCCAGGGTTTGCAGGGCGACCAACAAGGAAGTAATGATGACTGAAGCGCGGAGCAGTTTGCCGATGGCCCCTGCGGTGGTGGCGTCCAGCGCTTCACGTGTACGACTGGGGTGTTGTAGAACCCTCTCCAACTGACGAACCAGCGTCACCAAAAACCAGGCAATCAACACCACAACGCCTACACTTCGAACAGGATGAATGAATTTGAAAATCGGCGATTCAGCGGCGTCTTGTGTGACGGTTGCGGCCCATGAAAACCCCAACAACCAGACCAGCAGACGGACAGGCCGACGAGCGCTGTCTACGAAAATATCGTCCCAGGGGTTGTCTGTTCTTTTGGCCAGTTTGTACATGCGATCCAAACCGATCTTGACCAACAGGCTGGCCAGCAGAGTCAGAAAGACAACGGCAAAGATTTGATAGATCCACGAGTCATAATGAAGCAGGCTTTCAGGGATACCCCAAGAGGCCAGCTTTTCGGGTAAACCGTCGAAATGCATGGGTTTGAATTCTCGATGAACACCCGCACAGTGTAACGGAAATAAAAAAACGCCCCTTTGTCAGGGGCGCTCTTTTCAAAACTGGGTACTACTTGTACGACTTGAATCAGCCGTGAATTACTTGGCTTCTTCTTTCTTCATTTCTTTTTTGGCAGCGTGCTTTTTGTGAGCCGCTTTTTTGTGCATTTTGTGTGACTTCTTCACTACTTTCTGGGCAGCAGGAGCGTCGGCCTTAGGAGCTTCGGCAGTTGCGTCAGCGGCGAAAGCAGAAACAGAAGCCAGCAGGGCGCCAGTGATAACAGCCATTTTGATCATTGAAGTTTTCATATTTTCCATCTCTTAAGAGTTTATGAAGGAAATGCAATAACGGAGCCTGATTACAAACGGTTGACGCTAAATTGACGATTTTTTCCAAAATTCACTCTTTGTAACAATCGGATCAGGTTCTGGCCAGCTTAACCCCATCCTTTCTAGGGTTCCTACCAATATTTCGGCAGTAATCAGGTTCCGAAAACCCTTGTGATCGGCCGGAATAATCCACCAGGGCGCATGCGGTGTGCAGGTTTTTTCGAGCACGGTTTCATAGGCATTGGCGTACAGGCTGTAATTTTCGCCGGCGTGCAGGTCGGCCTCGGTCAATTTCCAGCGCTTGTCGGGATTCTCCCAGCGTTCCAGCATGCGCTGGTGCTGTTCTTCACGAGAAATATTCAAAAAGATCTTCAGTATCGTGGTATCGGATTCGACCAGCATTTTCTCAAAGTCGTTGATTTGACGAATGTGCTGGTCAATCCACTCTTGAGCCACGCCATCCTGAATGATGGGCATGACCACCCCGTCGTAATGCGACCGGTTAAAAATAATCGACTGGCCTGCACCGGGCACCTGGGCATGCACGCGCCACAGAAAGTCATGGGCCTCTTCAATTTCAGAAGGCACCTTGAAAGACACCATGCGCAGCGACATGGGATGAATGCCTCGCATGATGGCGCGAGCCACCCCGTCTTTTCCGGCGGTGTCCATGCCCTGAAAAATCACGAGTAATTTGCGCTCGCCCTGGGCATACAGACAGGTCAGCAGGCGGTCCAGTCGCTCGGAGAGCTGGTCAATTCGTTCCTGCATGCTCTCTTTGCTGGGCATGTCGCCGTAGCGCGTCGGCCATTGTCGAAGACGAACCGCCTTGCCATTGACCATGCAGGCCTGCCCCAGAATTTCCCACTGGCTTTCTGGCACCAGGGCATCTGGCAGCACCTTCTCTGACCGCTTTGGCGCTCGCTTTTTATTGATTTTTGGATCGGGTTTGTTCACGTTGGCCTGCGCTGTTGTTGGGTTGCCTGAATCAATTCGTCTTTGTACTTTTCAAACGATTTCAAGCGAACGAGACCAAAGCCCTTGACCTTGTCGAACAGTTGCAGCGTATGGGTCAATTGAGGCAGCGTCGCCTTCAAATCGGACTGACCATTCTGCATGACTTCCAGCCAAGATTCAAACCAGCCCACCAAAAGCCGCTGATTCTTTGCCTCAGTGCTGTACCGGAAAGGGTCTAGCCAACCACCGCGAATACCCCTGCAAGCAGCAAGTAGACGCAAGGCAAGCATTCCACCGTGCTTGACACGCCTTTTTTTAGGTCGATCTTGATGACCACCCGCAAGCCATGAAGGCGCGAAATGAAACACCATGCGGGCGCCCTTGCCATATTTGGCCAATGTGTCATTGACAAAATCTGTCTCTGTATACAGTCGGGCCACCTCATACTCATCTTTGTGGGCCAAAAGCCTGTAATAGGTTTTGCACAGGTGAAGCCAATGTGGCTCCATGGCTTGGCGCACAAATGAAGGACGTAGCGCCTGCATGGTCTGTTTGAAGCGGTTCGCGTAGGCAGCATTCTGATAATGCTCAAGATCGTTACACATGCGTTGAAATGCGGCTTCAGTGGTTTCAACGGAATCCTGAGGGTCTTCAGGCAGAAGTTGTCGAATGCGTTCCGGATAGACGGCCAAACACCGTCCAAGACCAAAAGCCAGACTGTTTTTCTCGGTTTGAACGCCATTCAGCGCGATGGCCTGCATCAGGGACTCCAGATGCAAAGGCACCCAACCTTTTTGCCAGGCCAGACCCAACAACAGCGTGTTGGCAAACACCGTGTCTCCCAGCAACTCTCTTGCGAGGTCTTTTGCGCGAACCTCGACCATGCGTGCAGCGGGATCATTCAAGGCCTGGCGAAGGTCATCATGCAACACTTGCCGAGGGGCGTACCAGTCTGGGTTGTGAATGAAATCCGCGGTGGGAGACGCATCGGCATCGATGACCACTTGTGCATCGTCTTTCAGTAATTCAAGCGTGGCCGGGTGTGCCGCCACAAACAGGTCGCCCGCCAGTAACAAGTCCGCCTCACCCACTGGAATTTTTGCGCCGGCCAGCGTTTGGCCTGCGGGGGCAATTTGCAGATGTGAATAGACTGCGCCACCCTTCTGGGCAAGGCCCGCCATGTCCAGGCCATTGACCTCCAGCCCCTCAATGTGTGCCGCCATGCCAAGCAGGGCTCCGATGGTGACCACGCCGGTGCCACCCACGCCAACCACCAGGGAGGCATAGCGCCGATCAAGCTTGCCGGGTTGCAACGTAAATTCAGGCGTGGGCAGATCGACTAGCAAGCCAGCCAGATCGTGTTGCACGCGACTGACCGCCGGTTTCAGCAATTCAGCCCCCTCAACCGTCACCAGGCTGGGGCACAAACCTTCCAGGCAACTGTAATCTTTGTTGCAGGTGGATTGATTGATGGTTCGCTTGACACCCCACACGGTCTTGACGGGTTCAATCGACAAACAATTTGAATGCTCTGAACAGTCACCGCAACCCTCACACACACGCGGATTGATCATGACCCGCTTGGGCGGATCAGGGTACATCGGCCCTCCGGTTTGCGGATCAACCCTTTTTCGCCTGCGGCGTTTTTCTGACGCACAGGTCTGTTCATAAATCAGCACCGTGGTGCCCGCAATGTCACGCAACTGCCTTTGTACCGCATCCAGTTGGCTGCGATCATAAATGTTGACGTCGGGTGCGATTGGGTCGCTTTCATGCAAAAGGTTGTATTGACCAGGATTGTCAGTCACGATCACGACCCTGGATACGTTTTCGGCCTGCAGTTGGCGGGTCAGCTGTGGCACAGTCAAAGTGCCATCAATGTGCTGGCCACCCGTCATGGCGACTGCGTCGTTGTACAACAGCTTATAAGTAATATTCACACCCGCAGACACACTGGCGCGAATGGCCAGAATGCCGGAATGAAAGTAGGTGCCGTCGCCAAGATTGGCAAACACATGCTTGGTCTGGGTAAAAGGCGCCTGACCGATCCAGGGCACGCCCTCCCCGCCCATTTGCGTGAATGTCTCGGTGTTGCGATCCATCCAGACCACCATGTAGTGGCACCCAATGCCAGCCATGGCGCGACTGCCCTCGGGCACTTTGGTGGAGGTGTTGTGCGGGCAACCCGAGCAGAAGTAAGGCTTACGCTCAATGGGCGCGTGTGTGGGGTGACCCACCTCTTCACGATGGGCAATGGTGTGGAGTCTGCTACGAAAGCTATGGCGTATCTCGGGTGGCAAGTCAAAGTGCGACAGCCGGGCGGCAATGGCTCTTGCAATGCGGGCAGGGTCAAGCTCGTAATGGGCTGGAAGTAGCCATCGTCCCTGGGGAACCGACCATTCACCACCTTCCCGGCCGTCTTCGGCCGCCCTTTCGTCAAACTTGCCATACACACGTGGGCGAACGTCCTCCCGCCAGGCGTACAGTTCCTCCTTGATCTGGTATTCGATCATCTGGCGTTTTTCTTCCACCACCAGAATTTCCTGCAAACCCGTGGCAAATTCTCGAATTCCAGTGGCGTCAAGTGGCCAGACCATGCCCACTTTGAACAATCGAATACCCAATTCAGCGCAGGCCTGTTCGGTCAATCCCAGGTCATTTAAGGCCTGCAAAGTGTCGCAATAGGCCTTGCCACTGGCCACGATGCCAAAGCGGGGATTGGGCGAGTCGTACACGGTGCGGTTGATCTTGTTGGCACGCGCAAACGCCATGGCTGCGTAAAGCTTCATGTCGAGCAATCGGGCTTCCTGGGCCAGGGGGCTGTCGGGCCACCTTATGTTCAAACCGTCGGGCGGCATCTCGAAATCGGTGGGCAATGCGATGGTGTAGCGATCTGGATCCACCCAGACCGATGCAGAACTTTCCACAATGTCGGCGATTGCCTTGAAGCCGACCCAGACGCCTGCGTAACGGCTCATGGCATAACCCAGCACACCCAAATCAAAATATTCTTGCAGGGTGGCAGGAAACAAAACGGGGATCATGCACGCCTTGAGCACATGGTCTGACTGATGGGGCAAGGTCGAACTTTTCGCGGCATGGTCGTCGCCAGCCACCAGCAACACCCCGCCATGGCGCGATGTACCTGCGGCATTGGCGTGTTTCAGCACATCCACACTGCGGTCAACGCCAGGCCCTTTGCCGTACCACAGCCCAAACACGCCATCTACCTGGGCTCCCTGAAACAGATTGACCTGCTGTGACCCCCAGACGGCCGTGGCGCCAAGGTCCTCGTTCAAACCGGGCTGAAACTGGATGTTCGCCTGCCGCAAATGAGATTTGGCCGCCCAGAAAGCCTGATCGACACCGCCCAGAGGTGACCCTCGATAGCCCGACACAAAGCCGCCGGTGTTCAGACCTGCCTTTTTGTCGAGCTGGGCCTGCAACAGCGTCAGGCGCACTAGCGCCTGTGATCCATTGAGAAACACTCGACCTTTCGGCAAGGTGTATTTGTCATTGAGGGAAATGTGGGTGCCGGCCAGAGTGGCCAGCGGCTTAAGCTCAGCGTGTTCAGGTGCGTTCATAAACCAGCAACCTCCGCAAGATGGTGTACATCCGGTGAGTTGGGTTGGCTGACACTCGACCTTGTGGGCCAGTCAACCGTGTCTGACCAGTGTTGCACAGCCGAGGGGCGGGTTCAAGCCCCTAATCGGGGTCGTGGGTTTGTATGTCGCGCAAGTTGTTCAGCTGAAACATTTCTTCAGTGCTGGGGTAGCGCTTTTTCTGATGACGGGCAGGTAGTTTTTCGCCAGAAAAAAGCTCAACAGCCGTGCGGGCGACCTCTTTGGTGTCAAGCGCGGCATAGGCCGACACAATCGCTGCACCAGCCACAGGTAAAACCCGAGAGGCTGCGCGCTTGATGGTCCGCTTGAACAGCATTTGCCCCAACTGCCGAGAGACCCGAACCGTGAGATCACGACCACCGCCACGGGCAAATTGATCCACATAGTCCAGAAGACTGGGGGTCGGCTCGGGGTGCTCCAAAGGCATGGCCTTTTCATATTCCTGCTGGGCGGTATTCACCACATGGCGAAACAGGCAGGTGGTCATTTCCTCTTGTGTCACCTTGGAATGCCCATACGCGGCAGCAATGTCTACCACAAGCTGAGCCTGAATGCGCCAGACCATGGCCAGGTCCGGAAGAATGGTCATGAAACCAAGTGGCCCAACCGGCAACGAAAGCGTTCCGGACACTGCCGCAGCCTTGGCACTGGCCTTTCGCGTGAGATCCCGGCTACGCTCCAGTGGGCGTTTTGCGGCCTGCTTTTCACCAGCTTCGGGAATTCCGCCGGTGATCAAACTGATCACCGCCTCAACCGGCCCCGACAGGAAAGTAGGAAATTTGTAAACTTGCATGAAATAACATTGTAAATGCGTAAAAAATCGCTCAATCGACACTGTAAATAAATAGAGTCGCTGTAGTATCCTAGCCGATAAGGGCTAATCATTTTGGGTGCAGAACCCTAATTGAAGCTAGCCCCGATGGGCAAACCGATGAAAAGAAGGGATGTTTCGCCACCTGCTTATCACTTTGCCACTGGAGCATCCACCCTACTATGGGGGAAAGGTCTCAGATCTTTTTGATACATCTTGAGGAGTCAGTGCCATGAAAAAAGTTTCACAACTGCCGTTGGTTAAGAAAAACAAGCAAGAGGGCGCATCCCTGATCGAATATGCGGTAATCGCAGCTTTGATAGTCGGGATTGCCGTTTTAGTTTTCCCAACATTGCAAACAGGACTTTCAACGGCATTCAGTAACATTTCAGCCCAACTGTCTAAATAAATAGTGTTTTGGGTTAGCCAAATTCGTTTTTGTTTGCTCGTAACTGCAAGAAAATTTACCTAATCTAAATCTTGCAGAGACGAGAACAGCTCTTCAATTGGGGTAACCCAAACCCAATAATTTTTTATTCAAGCCCTACTTTAATTTAAAGAAAATAGCACAGGAGACACCATGAAAAAGCCAACACACTCACTTAAAAAAAACAGGAAAATCAGCCAAACTGGCGCTTCACTGATTGAATATGCAGTGATTGCAGCGTTGATCGTTGGCATAGCGGTGCTGGTTTTTCCAACTCTGCAAACTGGTCTGTCAACCGCATTCACAAAAATAAGTGCGCAGCTATCCAAGTAACAGTCCAGGACTCAAAGCGATGTATCCGATTCGCAACTTGACGTTTTCGCGCAAACTTCTATTTCGAAATTTGCGGCGGCAGAGCGGGGCAAACCTCATAGAGTTTGCCTTTGTTCTGCCTGTGGTGCTGTTGGTTGTCTTCGGTGTCGTTGGTTTCAGTATCGTTTTTGTAGTTCAGCACTCCCTAAGTTCTGCGGTTTCTCAAGGTGCGCGTGTAGTCGCTGTTGCTGGATCAACTGGAGATGCCGAATCAGCTGCGCGGCAAATTTTGCAAAGCTCGTTACCCTCGGCGTTGTATCCAAGTGGTTTTACATTCCAAGGACCGACCATCACCAGCGCCAGCAGTTGTAGTGCCTCGCTCGCTTCGGGCAGCAATCCGACGCTCGCATGCATGAAATTTCAGGGATTTTTTACGCCAGCCAATAATCCATTTTTGGCCAGTTTCCCGCTGATCAATAAACTATTACCCACACAACTGACTGCCAGTACAGTGGTGCTATACCAAACGAGCAGTTCCTTGTAAGCCAAATAATTTGATTGACTGGGAGACAACAGAGAGATGTCAGGAAAAACAAAAATAATCGCTCTGATACTGTTGGCTGTGGGCCTTGTGTTCATGGCCATGGCCTTTTTATCGGGCCAAAAAGTTCAGAAAAGCAGCCAGGCTGTAAAGACAGAGGTTGAGCGCAAACCGGTGGTCGTCAGCAGCGTTGCCATCAAATTTGGCGAACCCATCAAGGCCGATCAGGTCCGAATTGACAAATTCGCGATCGCACCAGAAGGCACCTTCAAGTCGGTGGAGGAAGTACTTGGCAAAAAAGCCCTGTTCAACATCCCGGCCGGCTCACCCATCACCAAATCATTCTTTGAAGCCGGCGCTGTGGCGCAAGAAGTGCGTGAAGGTTATCGCGCTTTTGCAGTCAAGCTGGATGACAACAATGTCACCACCGACAAAATCAAGGCTGGCGACTTTGTCGATGTATTCTCCATGTTCAAGAGCAACAACACCGAGGTAAAACAGACTGTTTCCCGCATGGTGTTGCCGAAACTGCGCGTGTTGGCTGTGGGCGATCAATTGGTGAATACACCCGACGCAGCGCAAGACACCAACAACCCTAACGACCCCAACAACCGTAACAAGCCACAAAAGCGGGCCATCACAGTGGAAGTGCCAGTGGCTGAAGTCAACACCATTGCCGTTGCGCAAAACGAAGGCTCCCTATACCTCGTGATCAGAAACCCGGATGACTTGGCGATGCCCGACACCAGCAAGTACCCTGCTCCCACCACTGTTCTGCAACCCGTCAAACAAAAGGTGGCGACAGTCAAAGGCATCAAGATGGAGCCCATTCCGGACAGTGAGTTGACCGACGAGGATCGTGCCTACGCAGGCACTTCGCTGGGTGATGTGGTATTGCCCGGCAGTCAGAAAAAAGAAGAGAAAAAACAGACGGTGAGGGCCGCTGCCAGCTCATCCACCGTGGAAGTGATTCGTGGCGGAGAAGTGTCGCGTGAGAGGGCAAAATAAATGAAATTGGCGTTTAAAAACAAAAGCCTTGTCAGCGCCTTGGCGCTGGGTTTGTTGTTGAGTGCACCAGCTGCCTGGGCACCCCAAGCCATGGCCCAGAACTCCAGCAATGCCGCCAGCAAACCCTTCGTACTGAGCATCAGCACAGGCTTTCAGCGAATTGTAACCTTACCCGCCGTTCCGGCGAGGGTGGCCATTGGCGACCCCAGCATTGCCAGCGTGTCTGTACTCAAGCCCACTGGCAAGGGCAATGCAGGTGCAGGTGTATTGGTAACCGGCCTGAAAACCGGCTCTACCTCGCTGTTGATCTGGGACAAAGGATCCTCCATGGCCCGCGTGATCACTGTGTCGGTGACGGGCAAAGGCGCTCAAACCATTTCGGACATCAAAGACCTGAACCTTTCAACGGACAATCAGGTTTTAAAGCTTTCAGGTTCTACGCCCGATGTGGCAGCCTATGAGCAAGCGCGTGAAAGCCTGAGCAAATCATCCGGAAAAGAAGGGGAAGGTTCAGACCTGATCGACACAGCCACCTTGCAAGTGCCAGGTGCCGTGCAGGTGGATGTCAAGGTTGTTGAATACAGCAAGACCGAGATGCAAAAGCTGGGTATCAATCTGTTCAGAAATGGCGGTGCGTTCGATGGAACGAACATCATTCAGAACGCCTTCACGATTACCGCCACCAGCACACGCAACGATCTAAACCTGGTCTTAAACATTCTTCAGACCGATGGCTACGCCCGAATTTTGGCTGAGCCCTCTCTGGTTGCACAATCGGGTCAGGAAGCCTCGTTTCTGGCCGGTGGTGAGGTGCCGATTCCAGTACCAGCTGGCAATGGCACAGTGGGCATTCAGTACAAAAAATTCGGTATTGGCCTGACATTCAAACCCACCATTTTGTCGAACAAGACCATCGCACTGAATGTGGCGCCCGAGGTGAGTGATCTCGACTTTACCCGTGGCACGTCCATTCAAGGCATCGTGGTACCCGCTATTTTGACCCGAAGGGCCAGCACGACCGTGGAACTGGGCGAGAACCAGACTTTCGTCATTGGCGGATTGGTCAGCCGAAACATTGTGGCCAACGCCAGCAAAGTGCCCTGGTTGTCCGAAATTCCTGTATTAGGCGCTTTCTTCAAGAACAACAACTACAACCGAGAGGACAAAGAATTGCTGATCATGGTGACACCACATTTCGTGAAGCCACGTGACAGCAAAGCCCCGAAACTTCCCCTGCCTGGCGAAAACATTGGTGCCCACCCGCGGAGCGTGTGGGGTCAACTGTTTTTACCCAGTAAAAACGAGCCAGTGCCTGGCTTCAGTAACTAAGGGGGCCCGGGCTTATGCAAAGCATCGCTCGAATTCTGGTGATTTCTGGGTCAGACCCACACTGGCTGTGGCTGTCTGACGCGGTGGGTGAACGGTACATGCTGGTGCGAGAAACCGGCACATTCTCTGAAATCGCCCAACGCGTAGGTCTGGTTTCGCCAACCTTGGCGGTGGTTGATTTTTCTCCGCAGGCCGGTGTAGACCCCGCCCTGATTGTCCGCGAATTGTCTGAGATTTCACCTGATTTGCCTGTGATTGCCATGGGTACGAAATCCGAAACCGATGCTGTCGTTCGCGCCTTGCGCTCTGGTGTGCGTGACTTTCTGGACACCAGCACCTCCCCAGGGGAAGTGCTCAAGATTGTTAGCGAGGTGCTGGACAAAGCCCCAGCCCCCACTGACGATGGCAAAGGCCATGTCATTGTGGTGCTGGGCGCCCGCCAAGGCGTGGGAGCCACCACACTGGCGGTCAACATTGCCTCCCGCTTGTCCAAAGGCAGCAAAGAGGAAACCCTGTTGCTGGATTTCGGCCTTCCTCTGGGTGATGGATTGATCCACCTGCCCTGCGACGAAAAACAGGGTGCCATGAATTTTGTAGAGTGCGTGCGCAATGTGAGGCGTTTTGACGCCACGCTGGCAAAAACTGCGTTTCGCCGGCATTCGGAAACTGGCATGGCATTGTTGTCACTGCCGCGCAACCTGACTGAGCTGCGCGACGTACCCGCCACCGATGCACTGAAGTTTTTGAATCTGATCAAGTCGTTCTTTGAAAACATCGTGATCGACCTGTGCGGCTTCAGCAATCTGGAGTTTGTGGCCAACCTGCTGCGCAGCGCGGACAAAATTTTGCTGGTTACCCCGCAATCTGTGCCGGGCATTGTGACTGGCGCAGAATTGATCAAAAGCCTCAATGACAAGGGCATTGCTGCCAGCGCATTTGATTTGGTGATATCCCCCCATCACAAGGAAACAGCGCTTACACCCGAGGCGATTGCGCAAAAGCTGTCCATTGAACGGGTCTACACCCTGCCCGACAGAAACCAGGCTTTGGTCAACGCTGTGAATGAAGGCCGAGTGTTGTCGACACTGGACCCCAAAGACCCGTACTCCAAAGCGGTTGAGAAGCTGCTGTCCAGCATTCATCAGCAACGCAAGGAAAAATTGGGCGCAGAGCAGGGTGGCAGTCTGACAACGACCTTGAAGAAGTGGTTTGTACGATGAATGAAATTGAATTTGGTCAGGAGCCGGAACCCGTCAAGCCGGAAACGACAGCGGCACCGCGTCACACCGAGATTGAGTTCGCGCCCCAAGAGCCTGCCGATCTGAACAATGAGGTCCTGACCGATGTCAAGGAGATGGCGCATGAGCACATTCTCCGGATTATTGAAAAAAAGGGTGCGTCCTTTGCAAAAATGGACAACCTGGCCCTGGAGAAATTCATTCAGGGTGAAGTTCAAAGCCTGATTTACACCAAGCAAATTCCGCTGAACGATTCCGAAGTGGCTTACGTGGCCGATTCCCTGTACAAGGAAATCGCCGGATTTGGACCACTGGAAGATTTGCTGTCAGACCCCGCCGTTGAAGACATCATGATCAACGGATACAAAGACGTGTACGTCTCAAAATCGGGGCGGATGGAGCGGGTGTCTACGCGCTTTCTCGACAACAACCACCTTTTGCGGATTGTGCGCCGAATTCTTGCGCCGCTGGGGCGCAGACTGGACGAATCCAGCCCGATGGTGGATGCCCGCCTGCCCGATGGCAGCCGGATCAACGTGATTATCTCTCCACTGGCCCGCGACGGCGTGGTGGTGTCCATTCGAAAATTCCGGCGAGTGCCACTGCGCGCTGAAGACCTGATGGGATTGGGCACCTTTGACACCCGCGTGTATGAGTTGATGCGCGAAGCGGTGCGCAAACGCTGTAACCTGGTGGTCAGTGGTGCCACGTCCACGGGCAAGACGTCCATGCTGAACGTGATTGCTGAATTTATTCCAGCTGGGGAGCGACTCATCACCATTGAGGACACCGCCGAACTGCAACTGAATCACCACCACGTGGTTCGGCTTGAAAGCAGACCCGGGGGCCATGAGGGTGCGGGCAGTATTACCATTCGCGACCTCGTGAAAAACAGTTTGCGTATGCGCCCAGACCGCGTGATCGTGGGTGAGGTGCGCGGTGCCGAGGTTTTGGACATGCTACAGGCCATGAGCACCGGCCACGACGGTTCCATGGGCACCATTCACGCCTCGACACCTCGCGATTGTCTTCATCGATTGGAAATGCTGTCGGGATTTGCGGGCTTTACCGGCAACGAAGCCAGCTTGCGTCGACAAATTGCATCCGCCCTCGACCTGATTATCCAGATTGTTCGGCTGCCCTCAGGCAAGCGGCGCATCTACAGCATCACTGAAGTGGCTGGCATCGTAGACGACAACATATTGCTGCAGGACCTGTACCGCTATGAAAGCAGGGTTGGACCGGACGGGCAGGAGCTGGACAACTGGGTGCCTGTTGTGCCCTACCCCAAAAACCCCAAAATCTCGCACATTCGTTTGACATGAACTTTGGTCTGATCTCTATTGCCCTGATTTTCATTTCGCTGGCCATATTGCTGCTGGGCAAAGGCACTGCGGATGAAAGCAGGCGCAGATCCGAAGTGCGACTTGACACAGCCTTGACCAATTCACTGGACCCACTTCGGGTTCAGAAAGACCCGCTGAAACGGAAATTCATGCCGCAGTGGATGACGGACAATTTGATTTCGGCTGGTCTTCCAATCAACCGTGAATTGGGGCTGAAATTATCAGCAGCAATACTACTTCCAGCTGTGGGTGCATTGGCATACAAAGGCGCTGTCAGTGCACTGGGGGCCATTGTGCTGGCTTTGATGGCGGTGGTTTTATATGTCTTTTACAAACAGCGCAAACGCAGGCAATTGATGCTCAGCCAACTTCCCAACTTTCTGGACGGTGTGGTGCGGGTCAGCGCAGTGGGCTATAGCTTAACCGTCTCTTTCAACACAGCGCTTGAAAACGCCGAGCAGCCCCTGCGCGATGCTTTGGGACTGGCGGTTCAAATGCAGTATGCAGGCCTAGAGTTGGATGAAGCCATGTATCGCCTGGCCAAGGTGTTCGGCCTGACCGAATTTAAATTGATTGCCTCTGTGGTGGCACTGGCTTTGAATTACGGTGGCAAAAGCGACATCTTGCTGGGTCGTCTGGCGCAGTATTTGCGCGACCGGGAACAACACCATCAGGAATTGCTGGCCATGAGCTCGGAAGCCAGAATGTCAGCCGTTTTCATGTGTTTGCTGACCCCTGCTTTGGCGGGGTTCATCATCATGATTAACCCTGACTACCTGAGCACAATGTGGTATGACCACACTGGGCGAATTCTGTTGTTCGTTGCAGCCGGTCTGCAGGTGGCCGGCGCAGCACTGATCTACAAAATGGTACGAAGCATTTAAGGAGCAGCCCACGTGTTAAGCCATGACAATCTTATTTTGCTGGGCAGCCTGTTGATTGGCTTTGGGTTGGTTGCCGTTGCCTTAAGTCTCATGAACCAAGGCAGCAAACGCGACAAAGCCTTGCAGCGCATTGAGCAGTACCTCACCGACCGTCGACGCGTGCAAATGGTGCCTGGCGTCAAGCCCGAAATCGCAAGCGGCTCATTGACGGGCCGTTTGGACACACTCAGTGCCAAATTCAGCCAAAGCAAGGCTTTCAAACACTTTGTAGACCCCGAAGACCGTAAATTACTGGGTAAGGCCGGATTTGGCACCGAAGAGGACCTAGGGCGGTTTGTTTTGGCGCGAATCATTTTGGGCGTGTCGGGGTTAATCCTGGGCTACCTTCTCAACCTGAAAGCGGGCTACAGCAGCACAGCCGTCATTCAGGTAGTTGCCATTGCGGGCCTGGGCTTCATGGCGCCCAAATGGATTTTAAAAATGATCGCAGAAGGTCGGGAGACCGCTTTTGAGCGAGAGCTCGTCGCCATCGTGGACGTGATGCGTCTGCTGCAGGGCGTGGGTTTGAGTGTCGACCAATCCATCGAAATCATGGCCACCCAATTGCGTGACTTGGTGCCGATTACTGCCCGCATGTTGCGCAGGGCCCAGCCCCAGGTGAAGTCCGGGGTGCCCTGGAATGTCATTCTGAAAAAAATGTGCGAAACCTACACCAGTGAAGAATTCCGTTCATTTGTCACAGTGCTGGGGCAAATTGAAAAGTTTGGTGGCGCAGTGCAGGAACCCTTGCGACAATTTTCAGAACGACTGGTGGAGAAAGAAAGGGCCAATGCAAAAGAGTTCATGGGCAAATTGACCGTCAAGCTGACTGGTATCATGGTGGTTACCATGTTGCCAGCCCTCCTGATCATGACCGGTGGGCCGGGCATTATTTCGATCATGCGCGCGTTCGCGCGAGTTGGAGGATAAATTGAAAGGTTCTGCCATCGTTGTCGCCACTTTGACGCTTGGGCTTGCCGCGTGTGCTACGCAGCCGCAAGGCCAGAACACAGGCGCACAAAATCAGCCAGCCCAGCAAAATCCGGCGGCAACAGCGCAAATGCAGCAAAACCAGCAAGCCCTGATTGATGCCCAGCGCGCTGAGGACCAGCAAGAAGAAAACGCCCGATTGAAGCAGGCCAAAGGGGAGCAAGAAAAAGCGATTCACCTGGGTCTGGTCAAAAAGATGATTGACCAAAACAATGGCTACGCTGCACTGGCCCATCTGGATTCCTATGACAAAAAATGGGGTGCCGACCTTAAAAGCCGCTTGTTGCGCGCCGACGCACTGCGAAAAACAGGCCAGTACGATCAGGCAGAGCAGGTCTATCAGTCCCTGCTGGGCAGTGGTGATGATCAGGGTCAAGTGTGGTATGGCCTGGGCAAAATCTCGATTGAGAAAGGCAAACTGAATGCCGCTGAAGTCCGGCTCGAAAAGGCCGTTCAGATCGACCCATTGAAAATTGACGCGTACACCGACCTTGGGTTGGTTTACCTGCTGGATGGCAAAAAAGACCTGTCTTACAACGCCCTGATGAAAGCCAGCGAGTTGTCCAACCAAGACCCCAAGATATTGGCCAACCTGGCCTTGTGGGGCCTCGTATTCAACGACCTGGACATGTCGATGGACATTGCCAACCGGCTACAATGGTCTGACAACACCCGCAACAAGGTCATGGCGCAAGCCAACACCATCAAAAGACGACTGAAGGTTCAAGGAGACCCGCAATGAAACTGACATGGACTTTGACACTGGGCCTGTTGTTAGCGGCGTCCAGCAACCTCGCTTTGGCTGACGAACAGACCCAGAGCGACACATCCGGCAAAGTGAATGAAACGATTGTCGGGCAACCAGACGCTCAAACAGGATTGGCGACTCGCCACTACCTTCAAGAGCAGGCGCAAGGCATTCACCGGGCAGACACAGAGCCCTACCGCGCTGAATTTGCGGGCAAAGCCTACAAAGCCTACGCAGACTCGATTGGACAGAGCAGCAACGGAAAAAGCGCTCAGTCCCAGGTGTCTGGCATTTCCAGCAATTAAGACCGGCGAAACCCGTGCTCAAGCTTTTTCTCAGGCTGTTGTCGATTTTGACGGGTAGAACCATTCTGCCCCCCGAGAAAACCGAAGCACTGGAGCAAAGCCTGCAACGCAGTCGAGAGCAGAACAAGGCACTGGATCAACGCCTTGTTGATTTGCGGCAACAGCAGCAGCAAATGCTCAGCGACCTGCGCACGCGCCATCAGCAAGAGTCCGACAAATGGCGAAATGAGGTCAGTTCCAATCAAACTGAAATGGCCCGCCTGCGTGAACAGATTGCACAACTTGCCCAAAGCACAGACCAGGAAACCTTGCGGCAACTGACTGAAAACCAGCAACTGATCGAACAGCTGAACTGGCTCTCGGGTACGATCGCACACGACTTCCGCGCCCCCTTGAGGGCCATCGACGCTTATTCCTTCTTTCTGGACGACGAGTTGGGAGACTCGGCACCCGCCGAGGCCAAATCGTCGCTGGGTGAAATCCGTCGGAACGGAAAACGCTTGGGGGTCCTGATCGACGGTTTGATTGACTTCCTTCGACTCAGCACCTGTCCGCTGAATCGAGTCAATTTCGACCTGGGGGATGCTGTACGCGAGCTGCTGAATATGGGGTTTCGCGGTGCACCCATCCACATCGACAAAGACCTTCACTTTCCGATGAAATTCGACCCTGAATTGGCTGTGCGAATGATGAAAGAACTCCTCGACAATGCTGTCAAGTTCTCAGCAGGCGTGGAAGATCCGAAAATAACCGTGCGAAAGGTCAGCGACTCTGAGCTCGAAATCACTGACAACGGAGTTGGGTTCTCCTCCGAGCACAGCGACAAACTCTTCCGTCTATTCCACCGCATGCACGGCAACGACGAATTCGCGGGCGAAGGCATCGGGCTTTGCATCGCACAGCGAATTGCAGGCCGCCACGGCCTTACACTCGGATTGCATCGAGTTGGCAATTTAACTGTTGCAAGTTTAAGCGTTACACAACCCTAGCCATCAAATCCAGCAAAGTCGGAAGATCGCCAAGATCACGTCGTGGTATTGCGTTTCGCACACCAAAGCCATTTTGGGCAGTGTCAATGATTTCTGCGGCCACTCCACTCTTGTTCAGGTTGCGGAACACCAGCACCACAGGCGTAATTGCCGTTTGTCCCCGAATGAGGCTGCATCCGATTTGATTGCCCGCAAGCTGAACCAGGCTACCTGCGGGGTAAATACCCAACTCCTCCAGCAAAATGGCTGTGAAATTGCTATAAAGCGCGTCACCCTGATCAAACAGATCCTTCACTGCCTGCTCTGCCGTAAAGTTCTTGCGATATTCACGCTGGGCCATCCGAGCATTAAAGGAATCACACACACTCAGCAGGACAGAGCCCGAATGCTGGTTTTTGATCTGCCGTGGGTAACCTGTTCCATCGGGCAATTCATGATGGGAACGGACCACGTCCATCCAGACTGGATCTTGTACACCCAGCAACTGCAATTTGTCAGCGCTTTGTTCCGGGTGTTTACGAATCAATTCCTTCTGATCACGGCTTAAGGGCTCTACCTGGGTTCTTAGCCGAGCCTGAAGACTCAACATACTGATGTTCATGGTCAAAGCCGCGCTCACAATCGAGTCCACCTCCTCCTCGCAGAACATTTGACTCTGCATGGCCACTCGAGCGGCAGTCAGCGCCACCAAAAGATGGTGCATGACCGGGTAGTCATCACCCGTGTGCCAGGCAAGGTAGGCGTAAGCCAGATCAAAATTTGAGATTGCAATGTGTTTGAACCGCTTAACCAACTGAACAATCACAGACACAAAAACCTCAGGATCTTCATCGCTCATCGCTTTTGAAAGCACTTGATAGCAACAATGGAGATCCTCAAAAAGATCGCAGGCAGAAAGGTACAGAAGCGTGGTCTGGCTAAGCTCACACTCAAGCGCGAAATAACCCTCGGTGGCCACTCGATTCACATTCGATGCCCGTCTACCCGAATGCAGATAAAGCTGTTCAGGCCGGATGGACTGTGACTTCAGGAGATGATTTACCACCATTGAATTGGACAAATTGATCAGCATGCACGCGCTCCTTGATTACCTCAATTTACGACCAGAGACTGAAGTTGCCATATCCCTTTGTTGCGCTAGTCAATGTGGAGCAATCTGCAAACTGAGTGAAAAAATGCCCTGTATTCAACCCCTTCAATTGAGGGTGACAATGAGAACCTGTAGGCTCACGAAGGGGAATACACCATGCAAACCTTAGAGCTGAAAGCAGCGCCTGCACCAGAAGGGTTTTATCCTGAAACACTGAACATTCACAATGAACAGGCCAACATGGCCATGAACGTCAACCTTGACGACGCGCTGGCCGCCGTGTTGCAGACTGTTCAAAAAAGCGAATCAGGGCCTGCCATTCGAGGCTTGGGCAAATTGCTGGCGTACATGGAAATGCTTGAGAAGGCGGCAGGCATCGGTGGCAATGGTGGCCACAAGGAAATTGTGCTGTGCGCGCCGCTTACATTAACCCTGTAATCGGGCGTCTAACTGTTCTCAACGTGAAACTCGCCAAGACAAGCTGCACAACAAAGCCCACTGCACTCCACGCGGGCAACTGAAGACCCAGAAAAGGCGGATAAGGATCCGTACACATGCCGTCTACTTCAAACAGGGCCGGAAACCATTGAACCCAAGGCAAGGCGTTCAATCGGGTTTGCATGGGGTCAACACCGCAAGACTGACCCGGATGCGCGAGAATCCAGACGTGGTACAGCGCAAAACCAGCACCGGCAAGCGCTGCAAGCGCAGCAACGAAACCACCCAAACGCCGGCCAGTGCTATTGTCTGCATCATTCGAAAAAAACTGGACTGCAAAGGCCAGGGCCGTCAAAAGATACAAATAACGCTGAATGATGCACAGGGCGCAGGGATACCAGTCTTCCACCTGTTGCAACCAGAGCGCGCCAGACAGCGCGCCCAGGCTGAGCAACATTCCGAGTAAAGCCAAGCGTCGCGTGGGCCTTAAAGCCATGGTCTAGGAATCCAGTTGTTGATGAACCCAATCGCGGGTCTCTGTGAAAACGTCTTTCATTCTTGCGAAATAGCCGCGGGATAGCTCACCAAACTCGGTGTGCTCCATGCACAGAAAGGCATATCGAAGTTTTTGGAAGCCCAAGGTGCCGCCGGCGCCCGCACTGCGGTGCGACAGGGATTTGAATGACTTTTCATCGGTGTCGAAGGGATCCACCGATTCGTCAAACCAGCTCTCGGTGGTTTCATCAAAATATTCATCGGCAAACTCACGAAGCATGTCCGGCCCCAATTCGGTCAGCAATCGATTCCATTGATCCATGTCGATCAAAGGTTTTGATGCGAGTTCAGATTCAGAATAAACGGGCATGTTCATGGTTAATTTTAAGCCTTGCCAAAAAGGTCAGCACCGCGCGGGCTATACTGACCAAGAAGTTAACATATTTTATTCAGCGCAATGACCAACACACTTGATCAGCTAAAAAAGGTTACGCAAGTCGTGGCCGACACCGGCGACTTTCAAAGCATCGCCGCCTTTAAACCTCAAGATGCCACCACCAACCCCTCTTTGATTTTAAAGGCCGTGCAGAAGCCTGCCTATTACCCATTAATGCAGGAGACCCGTGAAAATTTCGGGCATGTTTCACTGGATGAGCAGGTGGATCGCTTGCTGGTCCGGTTTGGCTGTGAAATTCTGAAAACCATCCCTGGCAGGGTGTCTACGGAAGTGGATGCCCGCCTGTCGTTTGACACACAGGCAACAGTGGATCGGGCCAAGCGCATCATTGCGCTATACAAGGCCGAAGGGATCGACACTGAAAAGCATGTTCTGATCAAGATTGCGTCAACCTGGGAAGGCATTCAAGCCGCCCAAACCCTCGAACAGCAAGGCATTCACTGCAACCTGACGCTGCTCTTTTCTGCCATTCAAGCGCACGCCTGTGCCAAGGCCAGTGTTACGTTGATTTCGCCGTTTGTAGGGCGAATTTACGACTGGTACAAGAAGAATGCAGGCCCGCAATGGGACGAGCAAGCCAATGCAGGCGCGAACGACCCCGGCGTGCAATCCGTCAAGCGCATTTACGCCTATTACAAGCAGCACGGAATCCGCACAGAAGTGATGGGTGCGAGCTTTAGAAACGCCGGACAAATCAAGGCATTGGCCGGCTGTGACCTGTTGACCATCAGCCCCGAATTGCTGACTGAACTGAGCCAGGACGAAAGCCATTTGCAAGCAGCACTGACCACGGAGTGGGCAAACCAGCAGAATGTTGAAGCATTTCCTGACGGAGAGGCCGAATTCCGCTTCATGCTGAATGAAGATGCGATGGCCACTGAGAAGTTGGCAGAAGGCATTCGGGCTTTTGTGAAAGACTCGGAAAAGCTGGATGCGTTGCTGAAAGCAGTTTGATCAGCCATTCAGCATCAAATTACCCCGTCAGCCCGAAACTGGTCAATTTCTCGCTGCCCATAGCCCAAATTGCCAAGCACCTCAGCCGTGTGTTCACCGAGCTTCGGCCCAAGCCAACGGGTTCGGCCCGGTGTTTCTGACAATTTGGGTACCACACCGGGCACCTTCAAGCGGCCCTCTTCTCCGAAGGGGTGTTCTTCAAGCATTTGCCGGGCTTGAAATTGCGGATCTTGAACGATGTCGGCAATGCTGTAGATCTTGCTGGCCGGCACCTCGGCCTGCTCGAGCACGGCCAAGGCGGAATCCACGGTCTGACTGGCGCACCACTGGGCAATGGTTTGATCAATCAATGCAGTGTGCCTGACCCGACCATCGTTGCTGGCCATGTCAGGGTTGTTGGCCATGTCGGAATGACCGATTGCTGTCATCAGCCGCTTGAAAATGGCGTCACCATTGCCGCCAATCACGAGGTAAGCGCCATCTCGACAAGTGTATGTGTTGGACGGCACTATGCCCGGCAAGCTGGCACCCGAACGTTCCCGCACAACACCCGCAAAATCATATTCGGGCAACAGGCTTTCCATCATGTTGAACACCGACTCGTACAGGGCAACATCCACCACTTGGCCCCTGCCGGTTTTCTGGCGGTTCAACAATGCCATCAGGGCGCCAATCACCGCGTGCAGACCAGCCAGCGAGTCACCAATTGAAATGCCGACCCTCACCGGGGGCTTTCCGGGCTCGCCGCTCAGGTAACGCATGCCGCCAATCGACTCGGCAATGGCTCCAAACCCAGGACGGTCTTTGTAAGGGCCGCTTTGCCCGTAGCCAGACAACCTGACCACCACCAAACCGGGATTGATTCGTTGCAACTCCTCAGGACCGATGCCCCACTTTTCCAGTTGGCCAGGCCGAAAGTTTTCGACCAGCACATCGACACTGGCCAGCAATTGTTTGAGAATGTCCAGGCCTTGCGGGCTTTTCAGATTCAGGGTCATTGATTTTTTATTGCGAGCCTGCACTGCCCACCACAAAGAATTGCCCTCGTGCAGCACGCGCCACTTGCGGATGGGGTCGCCACTGCCTGGTGCCTCCACTTTGATGACCTCAGCACCAAACTCACCCAAAATACGACTGGCAAAAGGTCCGGCAATCAGAGTGCCCAGTTCCAGCACCTTGAAACCGCTCAAAGGGCCAGCGCTGGATGACGGATCGTTCAAATCAGGATTCATCGGTTCCCCGCAGCAATCTGCGATCCATCAGGGCACGCGCCACAGTGATGGGGTCGGTGTATTCAAGTTCAGCGCCCAAAGGCACACCCCGGGCCAAACGGCTGACTTTCAGGTTGAGCCGGCGGATTCGGTCGGTCAGAAACACCGCCGTGGCCTCGCCCTCGTTGGTGAAATTGGTGGCCAGAATAACCTCTTGAACCTCGGGCTCGTCCAGACGCTGGCTCAAGCGCGGCCAATCCAGAGATTCCGGATGAACGCCATCCAGTGGCGAGGCCTTGCCCATCAACACGTAATACAAACCGGTGTAGGTCTGGGTTTGCTCGATCGCGGCCAGGTCTGCGGGCGTTTCCACCACGCAAACCAGGCTTGTGTTTCGACGCGGTTGGGCGCAAATGCTGCAGGTGTCCTGGTGGCAGAAATTGTTGCAGAGGCGGCAGTGGCGTATTTCATTGACCGCGCGCAGAAGGGCCTGGCCCAGTTCACTGGCGCTTTGGCGATCATGTTGCAGCAGATGAAAGGCCAGTCTTTGTGCCGACTTGGGGCCTACGCCTGGCAGTCGCTTGAAGGCGGCCACCAGATCCACCAAAGGATCAAGCCCGTCAAAGGCACTCAAGGCATCGTCTTTGGGCAAAGCCATGGCTTGTCAGTCAGTTGTGATGAACAATCAGAACGGCATTTTGAAGCCGGGAGGCATCGGGAAACCGGCTGTGACTGAGGCCATTTTTTCTTGCATCAGGGCTTCTGATTTGCGCACGCCGTCGTTGAACGCGGCCGCAATCAGGTCTTCCAGCATGTCTTTGTCATCGGCTAGCAGGCTGGGGTCGATGCTGATGCGCTTGACGTCGTGTTTGCAGGTCATGGTGACCTTGACCAGTCCACCGCCCGAGGTGCCTTCCACTTCCATCTTGCCGATTTCAGCCTGCATTTTTTGCATGTTTTCCTGCATCTGCTGGGCTTGTTTCATCAAACCGGCCAATTGGCCTTTCATCATGTTCATGGTTTACTCCTTCAAAGGAATTTTAGACATCCGCCGGGCCGCTGACGTGCAGAGGCCGCTCGGACCCCGGCACCACGCTGGCACCCATGGTTTTGGATATTTCACTCAGAAAAGGGTCTTCCTGAATGGCCTGACGGGCCTCGTCAAAGGCCTGTTTGCGTTGTTCAGTGTTGACTGCGTGTGCCGTTTGCTGAACCTCGCCATGCTGCATGTCCAATTTGACGTTGCAGCCCAAATGATCGCTCAGGGCTTTTTCCATGCGGGTGACGGTCAACCCCTCGGTGTAAGCCTTGATGGCCGTCTTCAAGGTCAATACAACCGCACTGTCGTGTTGCTCACACTTCACCAACTCGGCCTGCACCAATGCCTGCCGGGTCAGCCCTGTGGCTGCAACCTGCTGGGAAAACTCAGGCCAAGAGCTTTTGCTTGGCAACTGCAAATCGCCCGATGGGGGCCTTGGCGTGGCTGACTCCACGGGCTTGGCTGCGGCAGGTGCGGGTGCAGGCGCTGCAACGGGTGCTGGTTGCGCCATGGTGGGTTTTGGTACGGCAACTGGCGCAGGAGCGGGTGCCGCAGCGGAAGACCTGGGTGCAATCAATTCTGCATCGCCGGGCTTGAAAGCCAACATGCGGAGCAAAGCCATCGAAAAACCAATCTGATCTTCAGGGGCCAAGTGCAACTCAGCCCGGGCATGCGTGGCAATTTGATAAAACAGTTGCAGATCTTCGGGGGTAAACAGGGACTGCACTGCAGCCAGCGCCGCGGCGTCCGGGTCATCCATGTCGAGCCCGCCCGTGAATGTGGCCACCGACAAGCGATAACTGCAGGCGGCCAACTCGTCCAGCAGGCTGGCAAAGGGCGCGCTAACGGTGGCCAAACCCTTCGAAATGTCAAGCAGCTGCTTGCCATCGCCTTGTGCGAGCGCGGTTAATATTTGCACGATGACCTGTTGATCGACCGCGCCCAACATTTGCCTGACCGTGGCCTCGGAGACCTGACCAGCGCTGTATGCAATGGCCTGATCGGTGAGCGACAAAGCATCGCGGAGACTACCCCGGGCAGCCTTGGCAATCAGTCTGAGTGCCGCCGCTTCATGCGAAATGCCTTCGCTGTCCAGGATGGTCGCCAAGTGAGAAGCGATCTGGTCGGGCAACAACTGGCGGAGACTGAATTGCAGGCAGCGGGACAGCACCGTGGCCGGAATTTTTTGTGGATCGGTGGTCGCCAAAATGAACAACACATGCCCGGGCGGCTCTTCCAGGGTTTTCAGCATGGCATTGAATGCGCTGCTGGACAGCATGTGCACTTCGTCAATGACATACACCTTGTACCGCCCTGCCGTGGGCGCGTACATGGCGTTTTCAAGCAGGGCCCGCATTTCATCCACCTTGGTGTTGGTGGCGGCGTCCACTTCAAGCAGATCGACAAAACGCCCCTGACTGATCTCAAGGCAAGCCTGACACTGCCCACAAGGCTGACGGCTCATGCCTTTTTCGCAGTTCACGGCTTTGGCCAGAATGCGGGCGATGGTGGTTTTTCCGACGCCGCGCGTACCGGTAAACAGATAGGCATGGTGAAGGCGATTGTTGTCGAGCGCGTGCGAGAGGGCCTGAACCACGTGCTGCTGCCCGACCAGCGATTCGAAATCGCGGGGGCGCCACTTACGGGCCAAAGCTTGAGAAACGGATTCAGACATGGACACGTTCACCCGACAATGTTGCTGCGCCAAAAACGAAGAAGGCGAGCCAGAACCCCGGCACTGGCTTCACGGTTATGGCTGCTTCCTTCCGGACCTGACCAGGTTGGCCGCTAGACCATGCGGGGAGGCCCGCCAATCGACATTCTACACTGAAGTGATCCAGTGAACCTGCCCGGTGCGGTCAATCAGCGCGGCTTCTGTGGACTTGACGGGGTCCGCCGCTGCAAGTGTCTGATTCACAAGGTTCACGTATTGTAAAACCTGCTCGCGATAACCCGGCAAATTGTGGGCATCGACCTTCCATTTGTAATCCAGAACGACCCACCGGCCTTGCGTGTACACCACTCGGTCGGCTCGCAGAAGCTGCCCGGTTCGAAGCACCCACTCCAGTTCATTAAACGCTTTGTCAGCGCCTTTGAAAAATAGGTGAAGATGTGGCGCCGACAACACGGTTTCTGCAGCTTGCTGAACTTGCGCTCGCTCAAACTCAGACAACACCAATAGCACATCCTCGCAATCCAACAATCGGGCAGCCCACCAGGTCTCAAAATCGGCCAACCCATCCAGATGCTCAAGCACGCCATGCCAGGCCGTGCCCATGCGCAATTCGCTGGAATTCAAGCGTGGGACCACCTCGCCGATTGACACGCTCAAAGCGGGCAATTCGGGAAATGCGGGGCGAACCCACACCGCAGACGCTGGCTCCAGGGCCAGTTCTGTCTGCACGGGGGAAGCGTCTGCCCCAGGCCACGCTTCAAACACCTGGTCCGCGTGGGGCAACAGCCGCTCATACCATCCCTTACTGCCGCGCTTTTCAGTGCCACTGACGTGAAGCGACTGCCTAGCGCGGGTTAGCGCCACATACAGCAAATGATCTTCTTCGTCTTCAAAGGCCTGCTTTTGCACAGCCATGCTATGCTCGCGCCCGCCCGTTTGCGTGCTTTTGCTGTCGTACACGGAAATGGCGGTCGGCGCATCTTCGCCCAATTCCCAATCGATGAGAACATCCAGTGACGACCCCCCTGGGCTGGGCGCCGAATCGGCATCCGGCAAGATCACATGACGGGCCTCCAACCCTTTTGCGGAGTGCACGGTCAGCACGGCAATGGCGTCCTCGCCGGTCAGGGCACCCTCACCGTCTGAACCCCCGAACTCGGCCAACCTTTGGGCTTCGGCCAGGGCCATGGCCAAATCCGGAAAGCGCCCCTTGTTCACATTCAAGGCCCAGGCTTTCAACCAATCCCAATGCTCCGCCATCATGACCTTGTAACGGGCTTGCACCGACTTCAAATATTGCAGACTGGCTTGGGTAGAACTGGCCACCAGGCTCAGCGTTTCAAACAAGGGCAATTGTCGCGAAATGGACAACCAGCTCGACATCGTGCGATGCACCGCTTGCCAGTAGGCCTGATCCGACTGGGCTTCCTGCTGGATGGCTTCCCACACGCTTTCGGAATTCTGGCGACGGTGCAAAGCCTGAAAATCGGCGCTACTGACTGAAAACAGGGGGCTGCGCAGCAACTGCAACACGGCAAAGTTGTCTTGTGGATTCAACAAAAAACGCAAAACAGCAATGGTGTCGAGCCAAACCATGGACGTGTAGCGCTCACCCTTGTCTTTCAACACAAAGGGCAAACCGGCTTCGCGAAAAGCGCTCACCAAAGGCAAGGCGCTTCGATGGGTTCTGACGAGCACCATGACCTCAGACCAGTTTTGAATAGCGCCTGAACTTCGCCACTGCTGCAACACGCGAACCCAATGCTCAGCCTCGCCGATGGCCTCGTCCGCAGCCACCTTGGGGTACACCGACAAACCGCTCAACAGCGGTGCCGCAGGCCACTCCGACGGTGGCACCGCACTGGCATGGGGACGAAAAGGTGTGGTGCCGCGAACCTCGTCGGGTGCGAACACGCGATTGACCACCTCGACCACCGCGGGCAAACAACGCCGGGTTTGATCCGAGGCGAGAGACACTGCGCCGAACCGGTCTTCAAGCCATTGGCGCACGTAGGCGAACAATCGGGCTTCGGCACGTCGAAATCGATAAATGGACTGCTTGGGGTCGCCCACCACAAACAGACTGGGCTGCTCGCCCGATTTGTATTCGTCCAGCCAATTGCGCAAGATGGCCCACTGAACCGGGTTGGTGTCCTGAAACTCATCCAGCAAAATGTGCCGAACTCGCGTGTCCAGCTTCTGCAACATGTAGCTGCGCTGCTGTTCATCCAGCAACAAATGCAGGGCCGTGTACTCCAGATCGTCAAAATCACAGAGGCCCTCAAGCGATTTGACGCGAGAGTAGGTTTCAAACAAAAGGGGCACCAGCTCGGCCAGGCTCTGCGAACCACGCAGATCACGCTGATCCTGAACTTTGCGCAAACCAGTAATCAGTTGCTCGC
The DNA here is from genome assembly GCF_030160455.1 of Limnobacter litoralis. Lineage (GTDB taxonomy): Bacteria > Pseudomonadota > Gammaproteobacteria > Burkholderiales > Burkholderiaceae_B > Limnobacter > Limnobacter litoralis. The sequence goes on from NZ_BSOJ01000019.1 coordinate 56,695, forward strand.
AAAACGCCTGCGCGCGAGCGGCGAAGCTGTCTGCATCCAGTCCGATTTTTTTGGCATTGGCTGCCGAAATTGAGCAGAAATGACTCAAGGGTGTTTTGGTTTTGGTCAGGCAGATGCCACAAAGCTGCTCAAACACATCGACTTTGCCCACTGCCCCACTGCGCCACAAGGCCAGTAGATCCACCAGTTTGCGGGCAATGTCCTGCTGACTTTTGCTGCCCTGGCCCAGGTCTTTGGCAATCAGGTCTAGGGTTTCTGACCAGCCTTGCATGCCCGCAGTGTCGAACAGCGCTTCTGGCCAGGGTGAGCGATCGTCAATGCCTAGCAAAGCGGCCAGTTGCGCTGGGCCGCCCCGGCGAAGCCACAAATCAAAAGCGACACGATTGGCCAGCGCCTTGTGCATCAGGTGGACAATTTCAGACTGGTCGTACTGGCGACCAAGCTGATCCAAGGCAGCGCTTAGAGGATGATTCACCTCCAGGCCTGCGACATGCCCCAAACACTGCTCAATCGCCACGCGGGCGTAATAGGCGGTTTGTTCAGTGGGTTCGTTCTGTCTGGAAAAGCCACTCGACAGGGGCGCCATCTGACACAAAGACGTAAACCAGCCATGAAACGTGTCTATCGTGACACCGCGCGGGTTGGTCAGCACCTCTCCAGCCAACGCCTGCGCTTTGGAGACGGTGGCTGGGTCAGTGGGTGCACCGCGCTCAAGCAACAGCGTGCGCAGGTCAGCCTCACTGGCCGTGGCGCAGTGGCGCAACAAGTCGAACAAACGCTGACGCATTTCTTCGGCGGCTTTGCGCGTAAAGGTAATGGCCAGAATCTGCTCTGGGCGTGCCCCAGCCAACAGCAAGCGAAACAGGCGCGCGGTCAGCAACCAGGTTTTTCCACTGCCCGCGCAGGCTTCCACTACCACATTGCGGGCGGGGTTGCAGGCAGTCAGCACCAACTGTGAAACCGCGTCACTCATGCGTCAACCTCCTCGTCTGGGGCTTCAAGCTGGAGGTCTTCGGGTCTGCAAATCCCATAAGCCGCACAGTAGGCGCAACCGCCATTTTCCGGCGTGGCTTGCCAGCTTGAACTTTGAGAAAAGAATTGATCGAGGTCTGCCGACACCTGCTGAAAAAGGGCTTCACCCCAGGTAGAAGTACCCTCGTAGGCTTCAAATTCAGCGGTGGCCGGAAAGGGCAGCCAGTCTACCTTGTCTTTGTGAATGGCCAGAAACGACAACTCCTCCACGGCTTGACCGGCCATGCCTAACAGCGCCTGATAGGCCGGCAATTGCGGCAAAGCCAAAGGGTCACCATTTTTACCCAATTGGGCTTTCAGCTTTTCAGGGCGCGTGAACTTGATGTCCACCAAACCCAGCGCTCCACCCTTGCGGTCAATGCGGTCGGCGCGACCACTCAGGCGAATCGATTTGCCGGCTCGGGGCAACGCAAGCTCGCCTTGCAGCGGCGTTTCAGCAGATTCGAATTGCCACCCACCCGCCTGCCGTTGAATCATGCGGCCAGCCAGCCTGGGAATGATGGACTCAAAAAACCGCATAAACGGGTACAGCGTCAGCCGTTGCGACTCTTCCAGACCCGCCCATACGATCTGCGCCTCACTTTGCAAGGTCCTTTTCCAGTCCTCAAGATCTGCAAATGCCTCACCGGCCTGTCTGAGTGAAATGGCTGACTTTTCCAGCACCCGATGCACAAAAGTGCCCCGCAGTTGCTCGAAACTTTGAGGTCTGCGGGCTTGCGTGTCTTGCCAGCCCAGGCAACGGGTCAGACCAAAACGCAAGGGGCAAGACATCCAATCGTCCAGCGCACGCACCGGCATCTGCTCGGGTATTCGCACACCCAATTCATCGGGCTGAATACGCAGACTGTCTGCGGGTTCATGGGGCAACTCGATTCGGCTATCCGCAAGGGCTACTTCAAGACGGGCTTCGGGGGTGTGTTGCTGCAGCACAATCTGTAACCATTGCAACTCAGACAGCAGAGATTCCGGTCTGCCAGACACCTGGGCACAGTGAATCAGACAGATTGCCCGACTGTTCTGAATCAAATCATAAAGCGCTGAAATCTTTTGAATTCGCTGCAAATGCGGGCCAGGCAGACCGAGATCGATGGTCACGTTGGGCGGCAACAAACCGGGCGGACTTTCCTGAAAATGCGATTGTGCGCAACCCAGCACCAACACCCGACCGAATTCCCGAAGGCGAGTGGCCAACAGCGGCAGCACCCGCACCGGACTTTTCACGTCCAGCGGACGGAAGCGCTGTGACTCCACCCAGTGTCGCCAAGCCGCCAGCCACTGCGTAAAGTCTGCTTCCAAACCCTGATTGTCAGCCATGGCCATTTGTTGAAGACCCAGCAGAAGATGGCGCCCTGCTTCGTCCTCAGAAAGGGCCTGACCAATTGGGCCGGTGCCCAGGGCATTGAGCAGCCCCGCCGCCCAGTCGGCCAAACGCGCAGGCCTGTCGGCTCGCAGGGTTGTGGCCAATTCACAAACAGTGTTGTCAAAGGGATGTACAACAACATCAAGCAAGCCCGTCTGTTGCCAATCCAGCATCAGTCGATTGAACCAGCCCGCCACCCTGGATGTAGACAGTCGCCAACCGGTTCGATCGTCGACCTGAACACCCTGTTCAGCGAGTAGTGCCACCAAACGACGCGCGGCCAGGCGATCCACCACGGCAATCACGATGGTCTCCTCGGCATCCTCACCCAGCCATTTCAAGACCTGTGCCGCGGCCTGCTGAGCCTGTGTGGCCTCGTCGGCTGCCACCGTCAAGATCGCCCGGTTGGCCACATCCAGCTTTCGCCAGGGTTCCGGCCCCTCCACTTTGGACAGCGCCACCCGCTGCACTGGCAATTCCGGCAACCAGGCGCGAAGCCACAGCTCGGGAGTGGCCTCACCGTCATCAAACCACACCACCTGGTCGATCTGTCCCGATGAACAAAACGCGGGCGGTCTCAACAAAAGGCTTTGCAGCTCTTCCCGATACACCTCAGCCAGGCTGACCACCACGCGCGCTTCCATTTCCGCAAAATGACCGGAACGAATGTAGTCTTGAAGCGAGGGGGTTTGGTTTTCATGGGTCAGCACCAAGCGAAAGGCCAATTCCAGATACTCTTGAGCCAACACCCACCGCTGTTCATCGGCCAGGCCCGCAACCAGGTCTGGATTGGAATTCAGGGCTTGAACCACCTGCGCCTTCAGATTCCACCAACGCAGCGGAGAATTGGCGGTGCTCATACGGTCCGCCGTCTGAATCATGGGGGACAACACCGCGTCTGCCGCCATGTGTATGGCCCACTCGGCCTTGAATGCGGCTGCGTTTTCAATGCGTGGCAGAATCCAGAGCACCCGGTTCAGCGGCACGCCATCCCGCGGCAATCGTTCAAACACTGGTAAAAATAGAGGCATGACTGAGACAATAAGAGCGGTTTGCGATCCATTAAGTGCGCAAAACGGACACTTGATTGTGTTTGGTGTCAATTTCGCTGTAACATTCAGAATAACACTTTCTGAGTCGGGCCCCTGTTTCAGGCCCGAACATGATCTATCTGAGGAATTAAATGAGCAGTGACCTGATTAAACACGTCAGTGACGCTTCTTTCGAAAGCGATGTGGTGAAGTCCGACAGCCCTGTGCTGGTGGATTACTGGGCCGAGTGGTGTGGTCCATGCAAGATGATTGCCCCCATTCTGGATGAGCTGTCTGGCGAATACAAAGGCAAACTCCAGATCGCGAAAATGAACGTGGACGAAAATTCCGAAACACCATCCAAGTACGGTATTCGTGGGATCCCGACTTTGATGTTGTTCAAGAATGGTGCAGTTGTGGCCACCAAGGTAGGCGCCCTTTCCAAGTCGCAACTTGCGGCTTTTCTGGACAGCCACCTGTAAAGCAACACACCCCGGGGCCCCATTTCTTGGGGCCTTTCTTCGGTATCCCCTGACAAACCCTTTTAAATCCCACCCACTTCGATCGCTGCCACCACATGGCAACTGATGCTCACCTGAACAAGAAAAAATGTATCTATCCGAACTGAAGGTTTTACACGTCTCAGCCTTGCTTGAAATGGCTGCCGGGCTTGAAATCGACAATGCAAACCGCCTGCGCAAGCAAGAGTTGATGTTTGCAATCCTGAAAAAACGCGCCAAAAATGGCGAACAGATTTTTGGCGATGGCGTCTTGGAGGTTTTGCCGGACGGCTTTGGCTTCCTGAGATCACCCGAGACGTCCTACCTGGCAAGCCCGGATGACATTTACATCTCCCCAAGTCAGATTCGCCGCTTCAACCTGCACACGGGTGACGGGATTGAGGGTGAAGTCAGAACGCCCAAAGACGGTGAGCGCTACTTCGCACTGGTGAAAGTCGACAAGGTCAACGGCGAAGCGCCAGAAGCCAGCAAGCACAAGATACTGTTTGAAAACCTGACCCCCCTGCACCCCAACCAGCCTTTGAAGCTGGAGCGCGAAATGCGCGGCGAGGAAAACAACACCGGCCGAATCATCGACATGGTGGCCCCCATCGGCAAAGGCCAGCGCGGTTTGCTGGTGGCGCCGCCAAAATCGGGTAAAACCGTGATGCTGCAGCACATTGCGCATGCCATCACCGACAACCACCCCGACATTACCCTGATCGTTTTGCTGATCGACGAACGTCCGGAAGAAGTGACCGAGATGATGCGCAGCGTGCGTGGTGAAGTGATTGCTTCCACGTTTGACGAACCCGCCACCCGCCACGTGCAAGTGGCTGAAATGGTGATCGAAAAAGCCAAGCGCCTGGTCGAGCACAAACGCGACGTTGTCATTTTGCTGGATTCGATCACTCGCCTTGCACGGGCCTACAACACCGTGGTGCCTTCATCCGGCAAGGTGCTGACCGGTGGTGTGGACGCCAACGCCCTTCACCGCCCCAAACGTTTTTTTGGTGCTGCGCGTAACATCGAAGAAGGTGGTTCACTGACCATCATCGCCACCGCGCTGGTTGACACCGGCAGCCGCATGGACGAAGTGATTTACGAAGAATTCAAAGGCACCGGCAACATGGAAATTCACCTTGAACGCCGCATGGCTGAAAAGCGTGTTTACCCAGCCATCAACATCAACCGTTCGTCCACCCGTCGCGAAGAGTTGCTCATCAAGCCAGACCTTCTGCAGAAGATCTGGGTGCTGCGCCGCCTTCTGCACGACATGGACGAAATCCAGGCCATGGAATTCCTCATGGACAAGATTCGCCAGACCAAGAACAACGGCGAGTTTTTCGAGATGATGAAAAAAGGCAATTAAGCCTTGAACTGAATGGCCCGCAAGGTCAGTATCTGAGTCAGGTTGGTGAGCGTTTTGCTCATCATCCGGCTCCACACCAAGTCCATCACCGACGTTTTAAAAAGCATCTTGGGCAAAAAGCCCGAAAACTTGGGCTTCAGGTGAAACACATACCGCCAGGTGATGATGGTCTCATCGCCCAGCTTTTCAAATTCGAAAGACCCTTTGGCGTGGTCAATGAAATTGACCACCGGCTGTGAAAACCCCACACCACGGTACAAAAACTGCCGGTTTGGCTCCACCGCCAGCAACTCCTCCTCAATCACCGCACCGTCTTTGAAGGTGATTTTCTGACGAGCACCGACATGATCAAACGCTTCACCGCTCAGCATTTCAACGCTGACAATCGGTGCGATCAGCTTGTCGCTGTGAATGTACTCGTGAGGCTTCAGTGTCAAAAACAACTTGAAACAAGTCGCAATTGGAACAGGCACTCGACAGGTTTTCTGGATCGTTAAGGGAACTTCGCTCACAATGCCTCCTGGTGAATCACGATTGATTTGACATGATTTCTAGATTTGTTCCAATACTAGCCAAATTAAAAGCATTGAAAACCCATGGGCGGTTGATGTGGAAAGCTTTTGTGCATGCAAAGACGCCATTGTGGATCAAACTGTGCATGGTTGGCGTTGTGGCCTACCTGATTAGCCCGGTTGACTTGGTGCCTGATCCAATCCTGATTCTGGGCTGGACCGATGATCTGGTGGTGATTACGGTGGCGATGTGGTTGTTGGGCAAAGCAATCCCCCCTGAGGTCAAGGCAGAAATCGAAGGCCCCAAATGAAAAAGCCCGGCGCTTTCGCAGCCGGGCCCCAACTTACCTCAAAGTTGTTCTAGTGCGTTCAGTGCCCAGTGGCAACACCCGCACCCCTTGGCGTACGAATGCTCTCAACCAGGTGCTGAATGTCTTCTGGAGGCGGTGCTGTCACCTTGCTGACCGCATAGGCCACTACAAAGTTGACCGCTGCGCCCACGGTGCCAAAGGCTTCTGGTGAAATGCCAAAGAAACCGTTTTTGCCACCGACCAGATGCAGGTATTCAGTGCCCTTGATGAACAGAATGCCTTTGTGCGCGAACACATAGAACAGTGTCACAAAGAGACCTGACAACATGCCGGCAATTGCACCTTGAGAGTTCATTTTCTTGGAGAAAATGCCCATCATGATGACCGGGAACAGGGAAGAGGCTGCAATACCGAAAGCCAAAGCCACTGTACCTGCCGCAAATCCGGGTGGATGCAAGCCCAGATAGCCCGCAACCAGAATTGCCACCGCCATGGAGATCTTGCCGGCAAGCAATTCATTGGACTCGGAGATATTCGGGTTAAACACGCCCTTGATCAGATCATGCGATACTGCGGAAGAAATAGCCAACAGCAGACCCGCGGCAGTCGACAAGGCGGCGGCCAAGCCACCAGCAGCCACCAGCGCGATCACCCAGTTTGGCAACTTGGCGATTTCGGGGTTGGCCAACACCATGATGTCCGGGTTAACGTCCATTTCATTGCCCTTCCAGCCAGCGGCTTCTGCCTTGGCCTGGAATGCGGGGTCTTTATTCTGGTCGTTGTAGAACTGGATGCGACCGTCGCCGTTTTTGTCATTGAACTTCAACAGGCCAGTTTGTTCCCAGCGTCCCATCCAGGCGGGTTTCTGATCCACCGGCAGCGAGGCTTCTTTGGCAAACATGTCACCACCTGTGGCCGCAGCTGGATTCACTGTGGCAATCAGGTTGAAGCGTGCCATTGCACCCACAGCAGGGGCCACGGTGTACAACAGTGCAATAAAGACCAGCGCCCAACCAGCGGATGAACGTGCGTCCTTCACCTTGGGCACCGTGAAGAAACGAACGATCACGTGCGGCAGGCCCGCTGTACCGATCATCAGTGAGACGGTGTAAAAGAAGGTGTTCAGATAGCTGCCATTGGGTGACGTGGTGTATTGCCCGAAGCCCAGATCAGTCACCACTTTGTCAAGCGTGGCCAGCATGGGCTGATGGTTGGACAACATGTCTGAGCCCAGGCCCAGCTGCGGGAACGGGTTACCAGTCAGGTTCAGCGAAATGAAGATGGCCGGCACGGTGTACGCGAAAATCAACACACAGTATTGTGCAATTTGCGTGTAGGTGATGCCTTTCATACCGCCAAACACAGCGTACATGAACACAATGCCCATACCTACATAGATGCCCGTTTCATTGGAAACACCCAGGAAGCGGGAGAAGGCCACGCCCACACCAGTCATCTGACCAATCACATAAGTGAGTGAAGCCACCAGCAAACACAACACCGCCACGGTGCGCGCGGTGGTTGAGTAATACCGGTCACCAATGAACTGGGGCACGGTAAACTTACCAAACTTGCGAAGGTAGGGTGCCAACAGCATGGCCAGCAGCACGTAGCCACCGGTCCAGCCCATCAGAAACACCGATGCACCGTAACCCAGTTTGGCGATCAAACCCGCCATGGAAATAAAAGAAGCGGCTGACATCCAGTCAGCCGCCGTTGCCATGCCGTTTGCGATGGGGTGCACGCCCCCGCCCGCCACGTAAAATTCGCCCGTGCTGCCCGCACGCGCCCAAAACGCAATACCGAGGTAAAGCGCAAAACTCAGACCCACGATGACGTAGGTGATTGTTTGCAAATCCATGCTGTCTCCTTAGTCTTCGTGAACGTCGAATTCGCGGTCAATGTCGTTCATTTTCTTGGCGTAGTAGAAAATCAACGCAATGAACACGTAAATTGAGCCTTGCTGAGCAAACCAGAATCCGAGGGGATAGCCCCCGATACTGAATTTGTCCAGCTGTTCAACGAACAGGATGCCAGCGCCGTATGACACCAGGAACCAGACCACCAGCACTTTGGCAAGCAGTCCGAGCGTGGCTTTCCAGTAGGCATCTGCCTCACTTGGCTTACTCATCGTTTGTCTCCTTTTGAAAAAGGTTTATTTTATGAACCGAGACATCACGGGTAAGGTCACATCCCTCCCAGTCTTCGGCTTAAACCCAGTATCAAAAAGAAAACTTACGTCAAACTGAATGAATGTAAATCAGGTGGAATGCGCATTTTTGAGGCGTTTTGCCTCAAATTCCATTCGCCAGGCCTCAAAGCGGTCTTCTTCAATGGCCAGGCGCATGTCAGCCATCAGCTCGAGGTAATAGTGCAGATTGTGAAAGGTATTGAGGTGAGCCCCCAGAATTTCGCGGCTTTTGTCCAGGTGATGCAGGTAAGCGCGGGAGAAGTTTTGGCAGGTGTAGCACCTGCACTCGGCGTCCAGCGGACTCTCGTCGTTCTTGAATTTTGCGTTGCGAATGCGTATGTCGCCATGCCGGGTAAACAACCAACCGTTGCGTGCGTTGCGGGTTGGCATGACACAGTCAAACATGTCAATGCCATGCGCCACGGCGTTTACCAGGTCTTCAGGCGTGCCCACACCCATCAAATATCGCGGTTTGTCCACCGGCAGTTTGGGGGCGGTGTGGGCCAGAATGCGCTTCATGTCTTCTTTGGGCTCGCCCACAGACAGGCCACCAATCGCATAGCCATCAAATCCAATGTCGGTCAGGCCAGCCAGCGAAATGTCGCGCAGGCTTTCGTACATGCCGCCTTGCACAATGCCAAACAGACCGTTGGCATTGCCCAGCTCGTCGAACGCGCTGCGAGAGCGTTTCGCCCAGCGCATGGAAAGCTCCATGGACAGACGGGCCTCTTCAAAAGTGGCGGGGTAAGGCGTGCATTCATCGAAAATCATGACGATGTCGGAATTCAGCACCGTCTGGATTCGCATGCTTTCTTCGGGCGTCAGAAACAGCTTGTCGCCATTGACCGGGGACCGAAAATGAACGCCCTCCTCCTTGATTTTGCGCATGGCACCGAGGCTGAACACCTGAAAGCCGCCGGAGTCTGTCAGGATCGGACCTTTCCAGCCCATGAATTGGTGCAGGCCGCCAAACTTGCTGACAATGTCTAAACCGGGCCGCATCCAAAGGTGAAAGGTGTTACCCAGAATGATTTGAGCCTGAATTTCGGTGAGATCTCGCGGGGTCATGCCCTTGACCGTGCCGTAAGTACCCACGGGCATGAAGATGGGCGTCTGGATGGTGCCGTGCGCGGTCGTAATTTCACCGCGACGCGCCATGCCCGACGTGCCTTTTAACGTGTAACTTAATTGCCCCACAAACCCCTGCCCTCGACGAACTGTCGTTTCGATCCAAATTGCCCGCTATTTTAATGGACTCTGCTCGGCCCAAGGCGCTGTTTCGAAGAAAGGTTCAAGCAAAGTTGGCCCGCCTTTGGCACAATGGTGAACAAACAATGACTAAGCAGCACATGCAACACGCACCCAAACCTGTCTTTACCAGCGCCGAAAAACACCCCGATGACCTTGAGCTGGATGCTCATCTGTTCCGTCAGGCTTTGGCCCAGTTTGCCACCGGCATCACCATCATCACCACGGCCAAGCAAGGCGGCGGTTATGTGGGGGTCACAGCCAATTCATTCAACTCAGTCTCGTTGCATCCGCCATTGGTGTTGTGGAGTCTGTCCAAAAAAGCCAGTAGCCACGATGCGTTTGCCGCGGCCACCCACTATGGGGTCAGTGTACTGGCCGCAGAACAGGAAGCACTTTCACACCATTTTTCAACGTTCAAAGGCGATCGCTTTGCCGGGCTGGACGTGATTGAGGGCCTGGGTGGCGTGGCGTTGATTCCGGACGCTTTGGCCCATTTTGAGTGCAAAATTCGCAGCCGCTACGAAGAAGGCGACCACTACATCATGGTCGGTGAGGTGCTGCGCTGCGACTTTCGTGAGGGTGAGGCTTTGGTTTACCGGTCACGAAAGTACTTCAAAAACTAGACTGCGCTGCTTGCCCGGCTGTTTGGCAGCTGAAACTTGTTCACTGTGACCCGGAGATTTTTGACCGCAGCTTCGAGCTGGCAGGCCGTTACCGCAGTGCGCTCCGACCAGTCCAGGGTGGTTTCTACACTGGTATTCAAAGCGCCCAGATTTTTGCCGATGCTTTGTGCAGCCTCGGTCTGCTTGATTACGCTGGCGCGGATGCTGTCCACGCCGTGACAAGCCTGCGTAGCGGTTTGCTGCATTTGCTGGGTGGCACCCACCACCTCTTTCAAGGCTGACACGGAATTTTCAAGCGACGAAATGCCGGCCTGCGCGGTGTTGGACACTTTGGCGGACTGGGTTTCCAGCAGCTGCGAAAGACTTTCAATCTTGGTGGCTGATTGGGATGTTTTGTCAGCCAGCACACGCACTTCACTGGCCACCACCGAAAAGCCCCTGCCCGCCTCGCCTGCACGAGCCGCTTCAATGGCGGCATTGAGCGACAGCAAATTGGTTTTGTCGGCGATCTCTTTGACCTGACGGCTCAGCTCGACGATTTGAGCAGAAGACTGCACAAACACATCGGACGAGCGGGTGAGGTCTTCGATTTTCTCGAAGGTGCTTTGCAAATCTGCATTCAAGGCCTCCACCTTGTTCAAACTGGCATTGGCACCCTGCTCATTTTGTTGCGACAACAGCCACACCTGTTCGGCGGAATCGCTGACCAATTTCAGGTCCTGCGTGAAGGAATTCGAGGCATCGACCGACTGCGCCGAGTAATTTTGCTGCTGGTTGGAAGAGGCCTTCAGCGATTCAGCCGCTTTGCCAATGTGCTCGCTGGCATTCGAGACTTCACCCGACACCGTAAACACGGAGGCCACCGTGACTCGAAGGGAAAGCACCATCAATTCGAGTGCGGCCAGAAATTCGCCGATCTCGTCCTTGCCATCCTTGAAATCACTGACGGTCAGATCGCCCCCAGCAACGCGCTTGGCCACCTCGTTGGCTTTGCGCAATCGTTTGCGAATGGATTGGGTCATGAAGACAAACAGGGCACAAACCACGCCGAAGCCAACCAGACCGATGCCTGCGATTTCCAGCCCCAGGGTTTTGGCGGCATTGACCTGCTGCACACTCAGGGTCTGCACGTTGTTTTTCAAGATGGTTTGAATTTCAGAAAACTGGTCTGAAATCGCATTGCCCTGCTTCAAGGCGTCGGTCAACATCAATTGCCGAACTTCATCCAGGTTGTTGAATTGCGTGTAGTGCTCAATTTTGCCGATGGTCTGGCCCAGGGTTTTGAACTGCTGGTCAACCGCATCCAGCTTTTTCAGCATCGCGGGGTCAGAGGCGGAGTTTTGCAGCTCCTTTTTGAGGTCAGCCAGCTCAGCGATGGCCTGTTTCTGGATGTTCTGATATTTGGTTTGAAACTGGTTGAACTGCTCTGGGGTGTAACCGTTGTCGGCGGCCAGCAAACGGTCTCGCAGGTTGATTTGAACCTCATAGACCTCAGCCCGCAGATTACCGAGCCGCAAAATCATGTCGCCAGCGCGGCTGTTGGCTTTCATTTGCAGCTGTGCAGTGCGCTCAATTTGATGGTAGCTGACCGCTGAGATCAGCAGGGTTTGCAGGCCAAGAAACACCAGAATCCAAGTGATTTTTTGCCCGATACTGATGTTGTTGCTTGCAAGCTTCATGATGCCCCCAGACATTCCTCGTGTGTTTGAACGAAGAATAACAGGGGGCAGGTCAGGGTTTCAGAACACGTTTCTGCTAACCCATCTGAGGGGTCTTGTGTTTAAGGAGCGTTGGTGCCGCGCACAGCGCGACGTTTGTACCAGTCCAGTAACTCACCCACCAGACCTTTGCGGAAGGCCAGTACACACACCACAAAGATGAAACCGGTCACGATGGTGACCGAATCGCCGATGGTGTTGAACCAGTCCACGTGCGTGGTTGATGCCAGAAAACGCCCCAGTTCACCCAGCTTGTTTTCAAGGCTGACGATGACCACTGCACCCACAACCGGGCCGACCAAGGTGCCCAAACCGCCGACCAGCGTCATCAGCACCACCAGACCGGACATGGACCAGTGCACATCGGTCAGGGTCTCAAAACCGAGCACCACCGCTTTGGTTGACCCAGCCAGACCCGCCAAGGTGGCAGACAGCACGAAAGCCATCAGCTTGTGTTTGTCGACGTCGTACCCCAGGGAAATGGCGCGTGGCTCGTTTTCCTTGATGGCCTTGAGCACCTGCCCAAAAGGCGAGTGCACGATGCGCACGATCAGCGCAAATCCGGCCAGACAGATGCCGAGCACCACGTAGTACAGGGTCAAATCACTGCCGAGGTTAATGAAGCCCAGGAAGTGACCACGCGGGATGCCTTGAAGACCATCTTCACCGCCAGTGAATGGCGCCTGCAGAAACACGAAGTAAAGCATCTGCGCCAAAGCCAGGGTAATCATGGTGAAGTAAATGCCCTGACGGCGAATGGCCAACAAACCCATCAGCAAGCCGATAAAGGCTGCAAAAGCAGTGCCTGCCAGTACACTGACTTCAAAGGGCAAGCCGGCGTCTCGAATGAGGTAGCCCGTGATGTAGCCTGCCCCGCCAAAAAAAGCGGCGTGACCAAAGGACAGCAAGCCGGTGTAACCAATCAACAGGTTGAACGCACAGGCAAACAATGCGAAGCAAAGCACCTTCATCAGGAAGACCGGATATATGCCAAATGGGGCCGCGAGCAGCGCAAGCAACACAACGAGAATGGCAATCTTGTTTTTGTTCATGATTCGCTTTTCCTTGTTACTTCTCGCGACCAAACAGGCCGGCAGGTCGAATCATCAGCACGATGGCCATGATGATGAACACCACGGTGGCAGACAACTCGGGATAGAACACCTTGGTGAGGCCCTCTACGATGCCCAGAACCAGACCCGTGACAATTGCCCCAAGGATGGAACCCATGCCACCAATCACGACCACAGCGAACACGGTGATGATCAAGTGCGAACCCATGAGTGGCGAGATCTGGATGACCGGTGCTGACAACACGCCAGCAAAGGCAGCCAGGGCCACTCCGAAACCATAAGTCAACGTGACCATCAGCGGCACATTGACACCAAAAGCTTCCACCAGCTTGGGATTCTCGGTGCCCGCACGCAGATAAGAGCCCAATTTGGTTTTTTCAATCACGAACCAGGTCAGCATGCAGACCGTGATGGAGGCCACTACAACCCAGGCACGGTAATTGGGCAGGAACATGAAGCCCAGGTTGGTCACCCCGCGCAACAGCTCAGGGGTGGAATACGGTTGGCCAGAGACCCCGTAAATTGAGCGGAATATGCCTTCAATCATCAGCGTAACGCCGAAGGTCAGCAGAAGTCCGTACAGGTGATCCAGCTTGTAGAGCCACTTCAGCAAAGTGCGCTCGATGATCATGCCAAAAACCCCCACCATCAGCGGTGCGACAACCAGCATGACCCAGTAGTTCAGCCCAAAATAAGCCATGCCCATCCAGGTGAGCAAGGCACCCAGCATGTAAAGGGCACCGTGGGCAAAGTTGATCACGTTCAACAAGCCAAAAATGACCGCCAAACCCAGCGACAACATGGCATAGAACGAACCATTGACGAGCCCCAGCAACAACTGGCCCATAAAGGCTTGAATCGGTATTCCGAATATATCCATTTCGATCAACTCGACAAGTTAAAAACAGGGCCCCAGACCGGCGTGCGGCATGGGGCCCTTGATCAGGCCATCAAATTACTTCCAGGCGGCGCACTTGGAGTCGGCCTTGCTGGTGAAGGCTTCTTCGCCAGGAATGGTCTGTACCACGTTGAGCAAGTCCCACTCGCCTTTTGATTCGGAAGGCTGCTTGACCTGCATCAGGTACATGTTGTGAATCAGGCTGCCGTCTGCGCGGTAGTAGCCGTCCTTCACGTACATGTCGTTGTACTTCATGGACTTCAGCTCAGTCATGACCTTGTCTGGATTGTCCGTGCCAATTTTCTGGACAGCCTTCAGGTAGTTGAGGGTTGCTGAGTAGTCTGCAGCGTGCAGGCTGGTTGGCATTTTCTTTTCAGTGGCGTAGAAACGCTTGGCCCACTTGCGTGCGGCGTCGTCCTGGTCCCAGTACCAGCTGTCGGTCAGGTACATGCCCTTGGTCTGGTTCAGACCCAGTGAGTGCACGTCGCTGATAAACATCAGCAGACCAGCCAGCTTCATGGTTTTGGTCACGCCAAATTCGTTGGCGGCCTTAATGGAGTTGACGGTGTCACCACCCGCGTTGGCCAAGCCCACGATTTGCGCGCCAGAGGCTTGCGCTTGCAGCATGAATGAGGAGAAGTCGGAAGTGGACAGAGGGTGACGCACTTCGCCCACCACTGTGCCGCCATTCTTTTTCACCACAGCGGCGGTGTCGTTGTACAGGGAAATACCGAACGCGTAGTCGGCGGTCAGGAAGAACCACTTTTTGCCGCCCTGCTTGGTTACGGCACCGCCAGTGCCCTTGGCCAGTGCCACGGTGTCGTAGGCGTAGTGGATGGTGTAAGGCGAACACTGGTCGTTGGTCAGTGCTGAAGAGCCGGCACCAATCACGAACAGGGGTTTGTGCTTTTCAGAAGCCACTTTGGCAATCGCCAGCGCCGTACCGGAGTTGGTACCTGCGATCAGCATGTCAACGCCTTCCTGGTCGAACCATTCACGGGCCTTGCTGGCGGCGATGTCGGCCTTGTTCTGGTGGTCGGCGTAGATGAACTCCACTTTCTTGCCGTTGATCTTGCCACCCATGTCGGCAATCGCCATTTTGACAGCCTGAACACCGCCAGGGCCGTCGATGTCGGCGTACACGCCAGACAGGTCGGTGATCATGCCGATCTTGATGACGTCACCGGAAATGTCGCCGGCGTGGGCTGTTGCCATTGCACCAAAGGCACAGGCTGCACCGACGGCTTTAAAAATCTTTTTCAATTTCATGAGAATCTCCTTCGTTTTGCTTGGGTTATAGCCCTGACTTCGGGCCCATTTTTTATACGCCCAGCAGCGAGTGCAGCACGGGCATTTTTTCATCCAGTTCCGACGCGGCGAAGGTCTCAACGATCTGACCATGTTCAACCACGTAGAAACGGTCTGCCAGGGGCGCAGCAAAACGGAAGTTTTGCTCCACCATCACGATGGTGTAACCCTTGGCCTTCAGAGTGGTAATCATTCGGGCAAGTGCCTGAACAATCACCGGGGCAAGCCCTTCTGAAATTTCATCGAGCAACAACAAGCGGGCGCCTGTGCGCAAAATGCGCGCCACTGCCAACATTTGCTGCTCACCGCCTGACAGGCGGGTACCCTGGCTGTTCTTGCGCTCAGCCAGGTTTGGAAACATGTCGTAAATCTCGGCGATGCTCATGCCCTTGTCCATCTTGGACACTGAGGGTGGCAGCATCAGGTTTTCTTCGGTGGACAGCGACGAAAAAATACCGCGCTCCTCCGGGCAAAAACCGACGCCCAAGTGGGCAATTTTGTAGGTCGGCAAACCGATGGACTCCACGCCGTTGATCTTGATGGAGCCTTTGCGCTCGCCCGTCAAACCCATGATGGCGCGCATGGTCGTGGTTCGGCCCGCGCCGTTGCGACCCAACAGGGTGACCACTTCGCCAGGCATGACCTTGATATTGATGTCGTGAAGAATGTGCGATTCGCCGTACCAGGCGTGCAGGCCGGAGATTTCCAGTGCGGGCGTGCTCATGCGTGTGCTCCTTCAAGAACGCCGGTGTTGCTGCCCATGTAGGCTTCCATCACTTCAGGGTTGCTGGACACTTCGGCGTAGGTGCCTTCAGCCAGCAAGGCCCCCCGTTGCAGCACCGAAATTCGGTCGCTGATGCCGGAGACCACGTTCATGTTGTGCTCCACCATAAGAATGGTGCGCCCTGCCGACACTTTTTTGATCAGCTGGGTGACGCGGTCAACGTCCTCGTGACCCATGCCCTGTGTTGGCTCGTCCAGCAACATCAATTCCGGGTTCATGGCCAGTGTGGTGGCAATTTCAAGCGCACGCTTGCGGCCATAAGGCAAATCGACCGTGATGGTGTCTGCAAAGGTTTCAAGATCAACCTCGGCCAACAGCTCCATGGCACGGTCATTCAAACGATTCAGGCTGCGTTCACTTTGCCAGAATGAAAATGAGTTGCCCAAGGGACGCTGCAAACCAATGCGCACGTTTTCCATCACAGTCAGGTGTGGAAACACCGCTGAGATCTGGAATGACCGAATAATGCCTTTTCGGGCGATCTGCGCAGGCTTGACCGCAGTGATGTCTTTGCCGTTAAACAGAATCGAGCCCGAGGTAGGCACCAAAAAAACTTGGTCAGCAGGTTGAAACAGGTGGTTTTTCCGGCACCGTTGGGGCCGATCAGGGCGTGTATGTGCCCTTTTTGAACTTTGAGGCTTACCGAATTGACTGCGGTAAAGCCCTTGAACTCCTTGGTCAAGGCTTTGGTCTCTAATACCACATCCGCCATGCTTGCTCCGTGAGATATTTTTATTTGATCCCACATGGTAGCGTCGCACCCAATCAGAAAACATTAGGGCAAACCTCATCCAGTGAAACCCTAAATGCGCTTTGAAGGCTCAAAAAAAATCCCCGACGAATCGGGGATTTAATCGACGAATCGGGGATTTAATTTCACCTCAAAACAGTTTGATTAGTGATCAGCCAGAATGTCCACGTCTTTGGTTTCACGGACAAACAAGAGGCCAATGACCAAGGTTCCCAGGGCGATTACGATGGGGTACCACAGGCCGTAATAAATGTTGCCGTTGGCTGCCACCATCGCAAACGCGGTGGTGGGCAGGAAGCCGCCGAACCAGCCGTTACCAATGTGATAAGGCAATGACATGGAGGTGTAGCGGATTCGGGTCGGGAACATTTCAACCAGAATGGCGGCAATCGGACCGTAGACCATGGTGACGTAAATCACCAGAATGGTCAGCAACACCACCAACATCGGCTTGTTGATTTTGGAAGGGTCGGCTTTTTCAGGATAACCCGCTGCGCGAATGTGCTCGGTCATGGACTTGGAGAACTCATCCAGTTTGGCCTTGGCGTCTTCTTTGCTCAAGCCTGTGCCTTCAAACGAAGACACTTGCTGATCGCCGATCTTGACCATGGCCACTGAACCGGCAGGTGCCGCTTCATTGGAGTAGTTCACTGAGTTCTTGGCCAAAAATGCCTTGGCGATGTCGCAAGATTTGGTGAACTTGGACGTGCCCACGGGGTTGAACTGGAATGAACACTGTGCGGGATCAGCCACGACAGTCACTGGCGCGTTGGTCAATGCAGCTTCCAGACCGGGGTTGGCGTAATGCGTCAAACCCTTAAAGATTGGAAAATACGTGACAGCGGCCAGCAGCAGGCCCGCCATAATGATTGGCTTGCGACCGA
The DNA here is from genome assembly GCF_030160455.1 of Limnobacter litoralis. Lineage (GTDB taxonomy): Bacteria > Pseudomonadota > Gammaproteobacteria > Burkholderiales > Burkholderiaceae_B > Limnobacter > Limnobacter litoralis. The sequence continues at coordinate 74,294 of NZ_BSOJ01000019.1, forward strand.
TTTTGTCAGACAAGGTACCAAACACCACGAAGAAGATCGAGCCGATCAACAATGCGATGGCAATCAAGATGTTGGCAGTAACTGCGTCCACTTTCAGAGTTTGTGTCAGGAAGAACAGCGCATAGAACTGCCCTGTGTACCAGACCACAGCCTGACCAGCCACCAGACCCAACAAGGCGATGATGACGAGCTTCAGGTTTTTCCACTGACCGAAAGCTTCAGACAGAGGCGCTTTGGAACCTTTGCCCTCTTCCTTCATCTTCTTGAACACGGGGGACTCGTTCAACTGCATGCGAATCCACACAGATACGGCCAGCAACAGAACGGAGACCAGGAATGGAATCCTCCAGCCCCAGGTGTCAAAGTCTTCACTGCTCATCAGGGAACGTGTGCCCAAAATAACCAGCAATGACATGAACAGACCCAGCGTCGCTGTGGTTTGAATCCAGGAGGTGTAAGCACCGCGCTTGCCATGCGGAGCGTGTTCTGCCACGTAAGTGGCGGCACCACCGTATTCACCACCCAGCGCCAAGCCTTGTACCAAGCGTAAAACAATCAAAACGACCGGAGCGGTAATGCCGATGGCTGCATAGTTGGGCAGAACACCCACTATGAATGTGGACGCACCCATCAACAGGATTGTCACCAGGAAGGTGTATTTGCGACCGATCATGTCGCCCAAACGACCGAAGACCAAAGCACCAAATGGACGGACTGCAAAACCTGCAGCAAAAGCCATCAGCGCAAAAATGAAAGCGGCTGTGGGGTTCACGCCCGAGAAAAACTGTTTGGAAATAATCGCTGCCAATGACCCGTACAAATAAAAGTCATACCACTCAAATACCGTGCCCAATGAAGACGCGAAAATAACCTTCTTTTCTTCCGCGGTAATGGGTCTCGGTGTTGCAACGCGAGAACTCGCTGACATACATGCCTCCTGAATACTTCTTATTGGTGTTTAAGTGTCCGTATAGCCTTAAATACAGCGGGACACATCGCTGCACGCAAGATAAATCTGTGCGGATTTTTGCTCCAGATACCTGACGGCATACTGACAATTTGAAGGCGGCAAAAAATATATTTTTTGCAGTGGCAAAAGACACGAAAAACGCGTCACTTGGACGCGCTAATCAGACCCCTTTTTTAAAGGTTCGGGAGGGAATCAGAACGACCGACATGGCCGTGATAATCAGCGCAAGGGCTGTGAAATCTTGCCAGTGCGGCACTTCACCCAGCCAGAGGCTGCCACCAAATACGCCAACGACCGGAATCATCATGACCGACAGACTGGACGCGATGGGTGGAAGTGAAGACGCCAAGCTGAACCAGGCAACCTGACAAAAGGCAAACACGCCGATTGCGTTGTAAAAAATGGGCCACCATTGCTGAAAGCCGGAAGGCAAACCGTGGCTGGTTCCCTCCAGAATAAGGGCGGCCACAGCCATGCACACGATGGTGGGCAACAACATGGCATGGGTCAACGCCAGCGGGTGCAAACCTGTGGGGTAACGACGAATCAACACAGTACCCAGCCCCCACAACGCCGCGGCGGTGCACATGATCAACACCCCTTGGGGGCGACCTGCGATGGCTGAAAATTCAGACGACAACAACAGCAAGGCGGCCAACATGGCCAGGGCCAGCCCCACCCAGCCCCGCGCATTGACTTTATTGCCCCAGAAAAGCCCCGCAAGCACCGCCCACACCGGCATGGTGTAACCGAGGATGGCCGCACGACCCGAGCTGAGCTGACTGACCCCCACAATGCAGAACAAATGCCAGCCGACCATGTTGGGCAAAGCGAGCATCATGACCAAGGGAATTTTATCGCGCGGCACACGCAGACTGATTCGACTGGCGGCCGCGATGACCCACATGGCCACCATGCCCAAGATCATGCAGAACGTGCGAAAGCTGATGGGTGGGTAGTGACCCACCGCAAATTTCATGACTGGCCAGTTGGCACCCCACACCAGGGTGACCACGATCAGCAGTTGGACCTGGCGGCGAGTGAGATGAAACGAATGCATGATTGAAGCGGATTGAATTGAGGCATGAGTGTACGGCAAATGGTTGGTGATGGCCCTTCGGGTTTGCCCTTCTACGCGGATAGCCCATTCCGTCTGGCTTGGAGCGCACAACCCAGTCTGTCTTGCCCTTGAATTGCCCGAATCACTTTGAATTGCCTCTGGCCTGGGTGCTTGTTCCAAGCGCACTGCCCAGTCTGTCTTGCCCTTGAATTGCCCGAATCACTTTGAATTGCCTCTGGCCTGGGTGCTTGTTCCAAGCGCACTGCTCAGTCTGTCTTGCCCTTGAATTGCCCATTCAACTTGTAATTGCCTCTGGCCTTGGAAGCCCGAGCGACAACTCGCCCCGATAAAGCCGGGGCTCAGACAAGTCGCAGGTCGGGCATGTTCCAAGGCTGCGAGTCAACACAAGTGGGGCAATTCTTGAATCGGGCTTCGACAGACTGAGCAGTGCGCTTGGGGCAGACCGAGGCTTCGGTCAAAGTTGGTTAACAGTACGATGGCGGTGATGCTGAGTTGGTCGGCAGGTCGGCAGGTCGGCAGGTCGGCAGGTCGGCAGGTCGGCAGGTCGGCAGTTTGGTTCGAATCCCTGTGCCAATGTTCCGCGCTGTCAGGCTTTGCAGGTGGGTGTGTCACGCAGCGCGATTCAGGGTTGCCCGGCTGCTCGGAATCCGCAGCTTTGGAATATGCCCAACCTGCGACATGTTTGAGTGGCTTGCAAAGCCACGAGTTGTCGCTCGGGCTTCCAAAGCCAGGGTTCTGATCAGCGTCTTTGGGGGCAAACCAAGCGCAAGTGATATTCCCACCTGCAATAGCCGACTCAGTAACAACCAAGCGCAAGTGATATGCACACCTGCAATAGCCGACGCAACAACAACAGACTCGGCAAAGCACCACCAGCAGTCACACTGGCTGTACAATATGCCAACTCCAACGCCACCACTCTCACGTCTCAATGCCAGCCGACCGCTTCGCCCAATTCACCCGCTTCCAAGACCGCCTGATGCACAGCTGGACAAGCACACAATCCATGTTGTGCGTCGGCCTTGATCCGGACGTCGCGCGAATGCCCGCTGGCTACGGCACTACCCCTTCTGAGATTGAACGCTTCTGCCTGGAGATCATCAAGGCAACCGCTGAACACGCCTGTGCATTCAAACCGCAAATTGCCTACTTCGCGGCCAACCGGGCCGAGCAGGCGCTTGAAAACCTGATTGGCCACATGCACGAGCTTGCGCCCAATGCAACGGTCATTCTGGACGCCAAGCGGGGCGACATTGGGGCCACGGCCAAGCAATACGCGATTGAAGCGTTTGAGCGCTATCGCGCAGACTCGGTCACGCTGAGCCCCTACATGGGCAGCGATTCGGTCGAGCCCTACCACGCCTACCCAGACCGCGGCCTGTTTTTGCTGTGCCGCACGTCCAACCCTGGGGGCAACGACCTGCAATTCCTGAACACTGAGAAGGACGAGCCGCTTTACCAAGCCGTGGCCCGCATGGCGACCACCACCTGGAACCCGCATGGCCAGGCCGGTTTGGTGGTCGGTGCCACCTACCCTGAAGAGATCGGCCTGGTCCGCAAGGTGGCAGGTGACGCGCCACTGTTGGTGCCTGGCATCGGTGCCCAGGGCGGCGATTTGCCCAACACCGTGCAAAACGGACTGTGTTCAAAAGGATGGGGTTTGCTGATCAATTCGTCTCGCGCTATCTTGTACGCAGGCAGCGGTGCAGACTTTGCAACAGCAGCACAAAAAGAAGCCAAACGCACGCAAGATGCGATTCAATCCGCCAAAGGAGACATGATTGAAAATTCTTCTCGCCGAAGATGACCTGATTCTTTCTGAGGGGCTGGCCCAGTCCCTTCGCGCTGCGGGCTACGCGGTCGATTGCATGTTAAAGGGCAACGACGCCGACACGGCGCTGACCACCATGACTTACGACCTGCTGATTCTCGACCTGGGCTTGCCCAAAATGAGTGGTCTTGAAATATTGCGCAGGCTGCGCAGCCGCAACAATCACATGCCTGTGCTGATACTGACTGCGGCCGACAGCGTCGAACAGCGCGTGCAGGGGCTGGACGCAGGGGCCGACGACTACATGGCCAAACCGTTCGATCTTAAAGAGCTGGAGGCTCGGGTTCGCGCCCTGACCCGCCGGGGAAGCGGAGGCGGTGCCAGCATCTGGAAGCATGGCCCCTTGACCTTCGACCAAGTGGGGCGGATTGCCTACATCAACGAGGAAATGCTGGACTTGTCGGCACGCGAGGTAGGTTTGCTGGAAATTCTGCTGCAACGGGTGGGCCGCTTGGTCAGCAAAGAGCAATTTGTCGACCACCTGTGCGAATGGGGTGAAGAGGTCAGCAACAACGCCATTGAGGTGTACATTCACCGCCTTCGCAAAAAAATCGAAGTCAATGGCATTCGAATTGCCACTGTGCGTGGCTTGGGCTACTGCCTTGAAAAATACACCCAGAAAGAGCCGTCCGCCAATGCGCAGGAGTAACTGATTGCTGTGGTTCAAGCGCAACCCATTGACCTCTGGCAAACGCCAGCGCAGGTCATTGTTCGGCGAAATTCTCGACTGGATGCTTGCACCACTGCTGATACTGTGGCCCATGAGTATTGGGGTGACTTACCTGGTGGCCAAGTCGATTGCCAACGACCCCTTTGATCAAATTCTCGATGACAAAATCACGGCGCTGAGCCAGGAAGTGACAGCCCAGGCCGAAGCCCCTCACTTCAAACTGCCGAATCAGGCGCTGGATATTTTACAGGCCGATGGCGTGGACGATTTGCGCGTTCAGATCATCGGCAGGAATGGTGATTTCCTGATGGGCGACGAAAAAACGCTGCCCATTCCAGATCGGGAGCGCAACAAAATCGGCGTGGTGAATTTCAGGGATTTGGTGGTGAACGGCGAGGACTTTCGCGGGGGTTACCTGTGGATTGAACTGCCGATCGCCGGCGAAAAACGCTTTGTACTGGTTCAAATTGCAGAAACACTGGGCAAACGAGAAAATCTGGCCAATGAAATCATCAAAGGCGTGATTTTGCCGCAGTTCGTCATCCTGCCTCTGGCCGTGCTTTTGGTGTGGTTTGGCCTGTCGAGGGGCATTGCCCCATTGAACAGCCTGCTGGAGATTATTCGCAACCGCAAACCCGATGACCTGAGTGCGCTGGAGACCAAAGACACACCGGAAGAACTGTTGCCGGTGATCAGCGCCCTGAATGATCAGTTGGCCCGTCTGCAGCACACCATACAAACCCAAAAGCGCTTTGTGGCCGATGCGGCCCACCAACTTAAAACACCCTTGGCGGGGTTGCGCATGCAGGTGGAACTGCTGTCCGATGAAGACGACGCCGCCAACCGGCTACGCAGCCTGCGACGCCTCAAAGTGGGCACTGAACGCTCAACCCGGCTGGTGAACCAGTTGCTGGCGCTGGCCCGAACAGAGGCGCCTTCTGTGTTGCGGTTCGAGCAACTGGACTTGACCCAAATTGCGCGCTCGGTGACGCGTGATTTTGTGCCCGAGGCCATGAACAGACAAATCGATTTGGGTGTGGAAGTGCCCGATCACGCCGTGTTTGTGTACGGCCAAACCCTGATGCTGACCGAGATGCTGAAAAACCTGGTTGAAAATGCGCTACGCTACACTCCGGAAGGCGGTTGCGTGACCGTGCGTGTCGACGACAGCCGCCAACGAGAAACCACCGTACTCGAAGTGGAAGACGATGGCCCCGGCATACCGGAGTCGGAACGGACCTTGGTGTTCGACCGGTTTTACCGGGTGTTGGGCACCAGCGAGGACGGGTCTGGCCTTGGCTTGGCCATTGTGCAGGAAACGGCGCAGCAGCACGGTGCCACTGTCACCATACTGAACAACCCCAAATGCACCTCGCCAGACAGGCCTGGCACCGTATTGCGGGTGGGTTTTCCACCCACGCACATTCACCTTGAAGACTAAAAGCGAATGAAAGCAAAAGCGAACGACTGGCAAGCGCCAGAGGACGACAACGACAAACTGGCCAATCTGTGTGGCCCGGTGGACCGCAACCTGCGGCACATCGAAAGTGCATTGAACGTCAAGATTTCAAGGCGCGGCGCAAACCTGACCGTGCAAGGCGACAAAGAGCCCAGCAGACAGGCCATCACCCTGATCAATCACTTTTTTGGCAAAAGTGCGCAACCCGTGGGGCTGGATGCGATTGAACTGGCCCTGGTGGAGTTAAAAAACACCAACAGGCTGGCGGAAGAAAGCAAAGAATCGATACCCGAACTGGGCAAAGACGAAGGCGTGGTGCTGCGCATTAAAAAAGGCGACCTGTACCCCCGCACCGCCAGCCAGCGAACCTACCTTGAGAATATTCTGAGCCACGACCTGACTTTCGGCATTGGCCCAGCCGGTACGGGTAAAACTTTTCTGGCCGTGGCCTGCGCCATTGACGCGCTGGAACGCGACACCATCAAGAAAATCATTCTGACCCGCCCAGCGGTGGAAGCCGGCGAGCGCCTGGGATTTTTGCCGGGCGACCTGAGCCAAAAGGTGGACCCCTACCTGCGCCCGCTGTACGACGCGCTGCACGACCTGGCCGGTTACGACAAGGTGCAGAAACTGTTTGAGCGCAACGTCATCGAAATTGCCCCGCTGGCCTACATGCGCGGGCGCACGTTGAACCACGCTTTTGTCATTCTGGACGAGGCGCAAAACACCACGCCCGAGCAAATGAAGATGTTCCTGACCCGAATCGGCTTTGGCAGCAAGGCGGTGATTACTGGCGACGTTACACAAATTGACCTGCCACGTGGCCAGCAAAGCGGCCTGGTGCAGGCGCAACAGGTGCTGCGTGGGGTTGATGGCATTGCCGTGAATTACTTCAACAGCAGAGACGTGGTGCGCCACCCGCTGGTGGCCCGCATTGTGGACGCCTACGAGCGCTACAACAACCCGCAAAGCAGCCCCGACGAGGAGTAACCCCCTATGAGCACAAAACCCCAAGTCAGCGTGGCCATTCAGTGGGCCACCGAAGCCGACCACCCGCCCTTCTCCGAACTGAGCAATGCCCAAATACGCCGCTGGGTGCGCGCCTGCTTTGCCGACAGCGCAGACATCACGATTCGCATGGTGGGCGAAACCGAGGGTCGCCAGTTAAACAATGACTTCCGTGGCAAAGACTACGCCACCAATGTGTTGACCTTTCCCATGGAAATGCCATCGCTGGGCGCCGATTCTGGCCTGCCCACCTTCATGGCTGACATTGTGCTGTGCACAGCCGTGGTCGATAAAGAAGCGAAAGAGCAAGGCAAAAAGCCACTGGATCACTTTGCCCACCTGGTGGTGCACGGTTGCCTGCACGCCCAAGGCTATGTGCATGAGCTGGAATCGCAGGCCAGCCTGATGGAAAACAAAGAGATCGAAATTCTGAAACGTTTCAGGATTTCAAACCCTTACGTGCTTGAAGGCACAAAGTGAGACTTTTTTGTTGCAAAAGGTATTGACCAAAGCGGTCTTTTTGCTCATAATCGCGGTCTTTGGTTGACGGCGCAAGCCTGAAACTGATTGTGGGTCGTTAGCTCAGCTGGTAGAGCAGAGGACTTTTAATCCTTTGGTCGTGAGTTCGAATCTCGCACGACCCACCACAAATTCAAGGACTTAGATGCGCAAGTGTCTAAGTCCTTTTTCATTTCCGAGATGCGCCCGTTACCAATTAAAGTCATCTTTAATTGTTGTCATTGATATTAAAGGATGCTTTAATTAGACAATATTCCATCAAAGACTGCTTTCAATGACACGCACCACTGGGGCCTATTCAATTTCCACAACGCTGGGTGAATCAGTGCGTGCATTCGTGCCCAAGACCCTACCGCCCTCTGATCCGGTGATATCGCCCGAGGTGTTCACTGAACTGAATCGACAAGCCGAACTGGCGCTCGCTCGTTTGGCGGGCGTGTCTGGACTGGTGCCGTCGGTAGACTGGCTTTTGTATAGTGCAATTCGCAAAGAAGCACTGCTTACGTCGCAGATTGAGGGCACGCAGGCCACACTGACTGATCTTTTCGACGAGGAGGCGGGTTTCAAAGTCAGCAATACCGACGATGTAGAGGAGGTTACCAATTACCTCCGTGCTTTCCGCTGGACACAAGAGCAGCTGCGTGACCCCAAAGGACTGCCCATCAGCGTGAGGCTGTTGTGCGAAGCACACCGGCGCTTGCTTGATGGGGCCCGAGGTGCAGGCAAACAACCGGGACAGCTGCGCCAATCGCAAAACTGGATCGGTGGCACACGCCCTGGCAACGCGGTTTTCGTTCCACCACCGCCACAACATGTTCCCAGCTTGCTGGCCGATTTGGAACGGTTCATTCATGACAGAACCACGGAATTACCGCCGATGGTCAAGGTGGCTCTGGTTCATGCGCAGTTTGAAACCATTCACCCCTTCCTCGACGGCAATGGACGCATTGGTCGTCTGCTGATAGCAGCCTTGTTCGAGCATTGGGGCTTACTCTCTGAGCCACTGATGTACCTCAGTGGCTACCTGAAGCAGCATCAGGCGGAGTATTACCGCCGCCTGTCGGCTATTCGCACAGATGGCGATTGGGAGTCGTGGGTCAGATTCTTTCTGGAAGGCGTAGCAACAGCGGCGATTGATGCGGAAAAAAACATCATCTCGGTGGCCAGTCTGGTGTCTGCAGACCGAAAGCGCCTGTTGCAATCTACCAAGGCAGGCCCGGCGAGTTACCGACTATTTGAGATGCTGCCAATGATGCCACGCTTCACCATCGAACGCGTTCGACAGCAACTGGACACCAGCTTTCCGACGGCAACGGCAGCGGTCAAGGTATTGGAAGAATTGGAAATCGTGGCCGAGAGGACTGGCCAGAAAAAAAACCGGAGTTACAGCTACCAAGCCTACGTTGAACTGCTGTCTCAATGATCAAAATCGCCCCACCCCACATGAAAACCCTGCTGATCGTCTACCATTCCATGACCGGGGGCACTGCACAAATGGCGCAGGCTGCTTTGGAAGGGGCCCGCACGGAAACAGAGATTCAAACCACCCTGCTGCACGCCGACAATGCTGATGCGCAGGCCGTGTTGAAGGCGGATGGCTACCTGTTCATGACGCCGGAAAACCTGGCTGCTGTGTCTGGCCGGATGAAAGATTTTTTCGACCGGAGCTATTACGGTGTACTGGGGCGGATCAATGGGCGACCATTCGCGGTGGCGGTGTGCGCAGGCAGCGACGGCAGCAACGCGGTGCGGCAAATTCAGCGCATTGCCACAGGCTGGCGATTGAACGAGGTGGCCCCACCTTTGATTGTGTGCACGCATGCCCAAAGCACTGAGGTCATTCTTCAGGCCAAGCAAATTACAGATGCAGATTTGCAGCGCTGCCGCGAACTGGGCGAGGCGCTGGCATGCGGCTTGGCCGCTGGGGTGTTTTAGCCCCAGCAAGGCGCACGGCCCTATCTCAAGCCCAAGCCTTTGGCTTTCAGCGCACGCCTGCGCGCAATCGCCAAACCAATTTCACGCCAGTAATACAGAATGTAAGCCTTGAACAAGCCAGACTGATCGGGCATGGGGCGACCAGACGCGCACGCCACAATTTGTTGATAAAACCACGACACCGCGGCCTGAACATTCAAGGTTTTCATCAGGTTGTTCGATGAAAACGGCCCAAACCAGCCCCTGCCCAGGCGCAAATTGGCCTCGTATTCAGGCAGCTTGAACGTGGGGTTGGCCAGCAAACGGGTGCCTGCATCAGGCATGGCGCAAGTGGGCCGGGCAATGCCAATCACGTCCAATTGATTGGTGGCCAGTGCTTCGTCCATCACCGACCGTGAGCGAAACCCGCCTGTGATTGCCAATGGCATTTTGACCACATCGCGAATCTGTTTGGCGTAGTCGATGAAGTAGGCCTCGCGGGCCAGGGTGCTGTCCGACTTGCGGGTTGACCCATCCAGCAGCTTGAAGTCTTCGTAGGTGCCACCCGAAATTTCGAGCAGGTCCAGGCCCTCTTTGTCGAGCCACTGCGCCACTTGGCAAGATTCTTCAAGGCTGAAGCCGTTTTTGGAAAAATCAGCCGAATTCAATTTCACAGAGACCGGAAATTCAGGACCCACCGCCGCACGAACAGCCCGCACCGTTTCAAGCAGCAAACGGGCGCGGTTTTCGAGGCTGCCGCCCCATTCATCAGTGCGTTGGTTGGTGCGGGGCGACAAAAACTGGCTGATCAGGTAGCCGTGCGCGCCGTGAATTTGTACGCCGGTGAACCCGGTCGCTTTGGCCACTTTGGCCACATGGGCGTACTTGCCAATGATGGTTCGGATCTCATCGCCCTGAAGTGCCCGAGGGCGGCCAAACAGTCCGCCCACATTCAAGCCCACCTCGCTGGGCGCAACCGGGTTGCTGTTGGCAAACTTGGTGCACTGACGCCCCGGGTGGCTGATCTGCATCCACAACTGGTTGCCAGCCGCAGTGCCTGCTTTGGCCAGACTGGCCAATTCAGCTTCGCCGCCGTTGCCGTCAATCACGATGTTGCCGGCCCGTTCCAGGTAGCGGTAATCCACCATCACATTGCCGGTTACAAGCGTGCCCACGCCCCCTTCGGCCCAACGGCGGTAAAGCGTGGCGTGCGCCTCAGTGGCGTGGCCAAGCGGGGTGGCCAAACCCTCGGTCATGGCCGATTTGAACAAGCGGTTGGGCAGGGTCACGCCACAGGGCAGCGTGATCGGGTCGTTGATGGTGGTCATTTATCGATATCCTCCGTCGGCCATCACCACCTGCCCCATCAGGTAGGGCATGGTTAACAAGTGCAGTGCGCAGTGGGCCATTTCATCGGGCTCGGCCCAGCGTTTCATCCAGATTTTTGCAGATTCTTTTTCACGCACGTCGGGCGGCAGTGTGGCGTTCAAATCGGTGTTGATCCAGCCGGGTGCCAGGCCGTTGATGCAGATTTGATCCTCGGACAGTTTTTCAGCGGCCACGCGCACAAACAGGTTGTTGGCAGCCTTGGACGCATCGTAATGGGCAGACACAGGGTCCCAACTGTTGATGCCGTTGGTGGATGTCACCAGCAGTATTTTTCCACGGAAATCGCCCCGCACCGGGTTGTTTTTCATGGCCAATGCGGCGTATTTGGTCACCAGAAAGCTGCCAGTGGCGTTGGTGTTTTGCACCTGATCCCACTCGGCCTGGGTTTGATCAAAAAACTCGGTGTTGGGAGAAATGCCCGCGCTGTGAATCACGTGGTCAATCTGAATGCCCGCTTGGGCGATTGCCGCAAAAAACGCGCTGACCGACGCCTCTTGCCCTACTTCACAAGGAAAAGCCTTGACGTCAATCGCAGAATTGATCGCCTTCAAATGGGCAATTGCCTGTTGGGTTTTCTCGGGTTTTCGACTGGCAGACACCAGCACATTGCCCCCTGCCTTGGCCACTGCGGATGCACAACTGAGGCCGATGCCGCTTGCACCCCCTGTAATCACCGTTCAACTGCCAGAAAAATCAAATTTCACAGACACCATGGGCTTCTCCACACGTTAGGATTGGTGGGCTACAACGTATCAGTTTAAACACGCAAAGTATAGCCACCCCTAAACGGGGTCAACGTGGGTCATCATGTTCAGCACCGGGTGTTTTTCAAGCACGCGGCGGCGTGCCTCCAGGGCGATGTCGTGGCCCTCTTGCACACTCAATTGACCGTCTACTTCCAAGTGTGCGTCCACCAGCAACAGGTCGCCCGTTTTGCGGGTGCGAAGATCATGCACACCAAGAATGCCGGGTGTAGCCAGAATTTCTTGACGAATATTTTCGGTTTCTTCTTCGGTGGCCGACCGGTCGGTCAGGTCATGAATGGCGTCCCAAGAGAAGCTCCAACCCATTTTGCCAACCATCAACCCTACCACAAGCGCGGCCACAGGGTCCAGCAAAGGCAAGCCGAGCAAGTTGCCGCCAATACCAATGGCCACCACCAGCGAAGACGCGGCGTCAGAACGCGCGTGCCAGGCATTGGCAACCAGCATGCTGGACTTCACCTTCTGGGCCACTGCCAACATGTACCGAAACAGCGTTTCCTTGGTCACAAGCGCACCCAAAGCCACCCACAAGGCAATGGGTTTCACGGCGACGATGGTTTCAGTGGCGTGCAGTTTGCTGACAGCCGACCACACCATGCCAACGGCCACGGCCAGCAACAACAAGCCCAACACCAGTGAGGCCGCATTTTCATAGCGGTAATGGCCGTAATGGTGGTCGTCATCGGCCTCTTTGCTGCTGTGGCGCGCAGCCAGAAGCACCACAAAATCGGCCAGTAAATCAGACAGGGAATGAATGCCATCGGCCACCAAACCTTGCGAGCCCGCCACCAAACCCACAGCCACCTGTGTCGTGGTCAAGCCCAAATTGGCGGCCACACTGACCCAAGTGCTTTTTTGAACAGCTTTCTGTTTTTCGTCGGTTTGGTCCTCTTCGGACCAGTCTTGAATGTCTTGCATGGTTGGGAGCTACTCGCCTTTGGATGAATTGCGGGTGGATTTTTCGCCAATATACAGCGCGCGTCTGTCCGATCTTCAAAGTCGCTGTGATGTCTTTACAAATCCATAAGAATCTTTACACAAAGCAATGGGGTAACCCGGTCAACTGCCATGAATAGGCCCCCGTTAATGCAGCATGTCGGCCGACTAGCAATGTCAACAACACACTTTGTAAGGACTCACACCATGTACAAGACCGTTATCGCATTGGCCATTGCCGCCACCGGCATCACCTCCGCTTTTGCCCAAACTCCCGATGTGGCCAAAGACAACGCACAGATTCGCCACGAACACCGTGAAGTCAACCGTGACAACCGCACCATCAACCACGACAAAAACCGAATCCACCACGACCAGAACAAGTTGAAAGAAGAGCGCACAGAGCGCAACGCCGCTGCACATCAGGAAAAGGCCGATTTGAAAGCCGGAAACGTGGAAGGCGCCCAGCAGGCTGAAGCCAAGCGAGACCAGGAAAACCACGAAATCAATGGACTCAAGCGCAATGAGCGCCATGCGCACCGACAGGCGAACGCAGCACGCCGGGATCGAACCCATGAGCACCATGAGTTGAACAATGTACGCAAAGACAAGAAGGAAGACCTTCAGAAACCAGCAGGCGATGCCTCTTAAGTGTTGCGCGTGGCGGCCTTTGTGTTGCGCCACACACGCGCATAAACCCACAGGTTAAAGCCGATCAAGATCAAGCCCAGTGCGAATTGCACTTCACGGGTCAAACCGGCGGGGTAAATCAGCCCAATCAGGTAATGCTGAATGAACCCGTCGGTGTACCCCGCCTGCCCCGCTGCATTTCTCAAGGTGTTCTCAAGTTCGGTCAGTGGGCAGGCGTGATTCGTGAATTCAACAAAAAGCCCCCAGCTTAATGCAGGCAGGTGCACGTAAATCCAACGCCTGTGTCGCAAGGCCAGCACTGCACCAAATCCCACAAAGACGATGAACAGAAAGTGAAGCAACACCACGGCCTGACTGGCTAGCCAATACAACACAGCACTATTTCCTCACGCTTTGTTGGTTGGCCCATTTGCGGTACTTGCCGGTTTGGCGATTGGTTAAAAATTGCTGCAAAGCCAGCGCCCAGGCGGGGTTGACTTGTGGGTTGGGCAGCAGTCCTTTGCTCATTCTTCTCAATTGATATTTGACCATGGCCATCACGCCCAGCGAGGCCAGGGTTTTGTTGTTCCAGGTGATGGGTCGCATTTCAGGCACAGGGTCTTCGCCCCGCTTCCAGGCATTGGGCAAATTAGGGTTAATGGCCAAGGCCGTGCCCATGCCCACCATGTCGATGCCGCTGTTCAGCACTTCTTGGGCAACGGCCAGTCGGCGAATACCCCCTGTGACCATCAAGGGCACCGTGGCCACCTTGGCAATCTCGCGGGCAAATTCCAGAAAATAGGCCTCGCGGGCCAGGGTTCGGCCATCCCGAGACTGACCTTGCATGGCAGGGGCCTCGTAGCTGCCACCGGACAATTCGATCAAATCCACCTTCATGTCATTCAGCATCTTGACCACCTCGGCTGCGTCTTGCTCGCTGAAACCGCCCCGCTGAAAATCGGCGGAATTCAATTTGACCGCCACGGCAAAACCGGGGCGGACCACTGTTCTGATTTCACGAACAATGTTCAACAACAACCTGGACCGGTTTTCTAGAGAGCCACCCCATTCGTCGTCTCGGTGGTTGGAGATGGGCGAGAGAAACTGGCTCAGCAGGTAACCGTGCGCAGCATGCACTTGCACCCCGTCAAAGCCTGCAGCCTCTGCCAGCTTCGCGGTGTTGACGAAGCGGCGCTGAATGTCCGCAATGTCGTCTGCGCTCATGGCTTTGGGCACCCAAAACCGCTTGGAGAACTTGCCCATGTCGAGCGCCACCGCCGAGGGTGCCAGCGTGGGCTGCCCCAGGTTGAGCTGCATTTGACGTCCGGGGTGATTGATCTGCATCCAGATTTTGGCCCCCCCAGCCTTGGCGGTGTCGGCCCACACTTTGAAGCGCGGCAGATGCGCGTCGCTGTCCAAAACCACGCCACCAGGGCCTGTCATGGCCGTGGGGCTGACCATCACGTTGCCGGTGAGCATCAAACCCACGCCGCCAACAGCCCAAGCCTTGTAAAGCTTCAGCAATTCGTCAGATGGCAAATGCTGCGCATCGGCCATGTTTTCTTCCATGGCGGCCTTGGCAACGCGATTGGGGATGCTTGTGCCATTGGGCAGGTGCAAGGGTTCAAAAAGCATGGTTCTTCCCTGTGGGTTTCGTCATTGGTGTTGAATTTACCTGAATTGGCGCATTTAAACTGAACGTCAGACTCAAGAAGAAAACAACATCAATATTGTGTGGGCAACCATGACAGTCGGAGACAACATCAAAACCATTTTCATCACGGGCGCCAGCCGTGGCATAGGCCGTGAAATCGCGCTGAAATTCGCACGTGAAGGCGCACGCATTGCGATTGCCGCCAAGTCCAGCGAACCCAATCCGAAATTGCCAGGCACCATTCACTCCGTGGCACGTGAAATTGAATAAGCAGGCGGAGAGGCCCTGCCCATTGCAACCGACGCCCGAAGTGAAGAAGCCTTGCAGGCGGCCATTTCCGCCACGCTGGACAAATGGGGGGGTCTGGATGTGCTGATTAACAACGCCGGTTTTTTGGGGGTCACGCCATTGGCCGCCACTGAAACCAAAAAATTCGACCTGATGCACGCGCTGAACACCCGGGCACCGCTGATTACAATGCGAAGCTGCTTTGAAGCCCTGAAACTCAGCAAAGGCACGGTGCTGAACCTGTGCCCGCCCCTGAACCTGGACCCGGGCTGGCTGGGGGCATTTGTGCCTTACACCACCACAAAGTACGGCATGACCTTACTGAGCATGGGCTTTCAGGAAGAAGTGAAAAAGACGGGTATTGCAGTGAAAACGCTGTGGCCCGCCACATTGATCGCAACTGCGGCAGTGGGCATGGTGGCAGGCGAACAAGGCCTGGCTATGTCCAGAAAGCCTACGATTATGGCCGATGCCGCCCACGCGCTGATCAAGCAGCGTGACCGGTTTGCCGAAAAAGTAAGTTGGCTGGATGAAGAAGTGCTCGGCCTGCTGGGTGAGACTGACTTCACGAAATACGCGAATGTGCCGGCCAATGCCGCGCACATTCAACGTGACTTCTACATCGGCAAATTTTAGTGGCCTGAGTGACGAGAGACTTTAGTGGCGGATGAGGTGGTCAAACGCGGCCAACGCTGCCTTTGAACCTTCACCCATGGCGATGATGATTTGCTTGTAAGGCGCGGTGGTGCAGTCGCCTGCCGCAAACACGCCGTCCAGGCTGGTTTTGCCGTGGGCATCCACTTCAACCTCGCCCCGTGGGCTGAGTGCCACCGTGCCCTTCAGCCAGTCGGTGTTGGGCAGCAGGCCAATTTGCACAAAAATGCCTTCCAGCTCAACGGTGTGGGTTTCATCCGTTGTGCGGTCGCGGTACACCAGGCCGTTGACCTTGGTGCCATCGCCGGTCACCTCGGTGGTTAGCGCATTCAAAATCACCTTGACGTTGGGCAGGCTGTTCAGCTTGTTTTGCAGCACAGCGTCTGCACGCAGTTTGCTGTCAAATTCAAACAGGGTGACATGGCTCACAATGCCAGCCAGGTCGATGGCGGCCTCAACACCGCTGTTGCCACCGCCGATGACTGCCACGCGTTTGCCCTTGTAAAGGGGGCCATCGCAATGGGGGCAATACGCCACACCTTTGTTGCGGTATTCCGCTTCGCCGGGCACATTCATTTCGCGCCAGCGCGCTCCGGTGCTCAAAATCACGGTTTTACTGGTCAGCTTGGCACCGTTTTCCAGCGTTACAGCCAGTTTGCCGTCGTCTGTGCGGGCCAGTGCATTGGCCTTTTGCAAATTCATGATGTCCACGTCGTAGGTCTTGACGTGTTCTTCCAGATGGGCCACCAGTTTGGGGCCTTCTGTTTCCTTCACCGAAATGAAGTTTTCAATGCTGAGCGTGTCCAAAACCTGGCCGCCGAATCGTTCGGTCAACACGCCGGTTTTCACGCCCTTGCGAGCGGCGTACACGGCTGCGGCTGCGCCAGCAGGGCCACCGCCCACAATCAGCACATCAAACTCGCCTTTGGCGTTCAACTTCTCAGCGTCTTTTTCGGCGGCATTGGTGTCAAGCCTTGCCACAATTTCTTCCAGCAGCATGCGGCCTGAACCAAACAATTCGCCGGCCTGATCAAACACGGCGGGCACAGCCATCACTTTGCGCTCTTCCACCAGGCTCTGGAACATGCCACCGTCAATCATGACGTGGCTGAATGCCGGGTTGAGCGCTGCAATGGTGTTGAAGGCTTGAACCACGTCGGGGCAGTTGTGGCAACTCAGCGAGATCACGGTTTCAAAATGACCGCCCTGTGCGGGTGCTTTCAAGCCTTTGATTTGTTCGATGACTTCCGGGGCCACCTTGGGTGGATGCCCACCCACGTGCAACAGCGCCAGCAGCAAGGATGTGAATTCATGCCCCATGGGCAACCCGGCAAAACGCACGCGCCCTGCTTCACCAGCCTTGGCCACGGCAAACGAGGGGCGCACTGCGTGGTCGCCATCCAGCTTGACTGTCACCTTGTCTGAACATTCCGCAATCTCCAGCACCAGCGCTTCCATGTCGCGGCCTTTGGCGCTGTTGTCGAGCGAAGCCACCAACTCAATGGGGTGACGAAGCATTTGCAGGTAGGTTTTCAGTTGCTGTTTGATGTTGGCGTCTAGCATGAGGGCACTCCGGGGGTACTGCGGGGGAATTTGGTTTGAAACAGGCCGCCGCATTGGGGCAGCGGCCTTTTCAGTGCATTGACGGTTAAACCGCGCAATGATTACAGCTTGCCAACCAGGTCCAGTGAAGGAGTCAGGGCGGCGTCGCCTTCTTTCCACTTGGCTGGGCAAGCCTGGCCTGGGTTTTTGGCGATGTACTGGGCAGCCTGGATCTTGCGTTTCAGTTCAGATGCGTCACGGCCGATGCCCAGGTCATGCACTTCCATGACTTTGATGATGCCGTTGGGGTCCATCACGAAAGTGGCGCGCAGTGCCAAACCTTCTTCTTCAATCATCACGCCGAAGTTGCGTGTGATCTGGCCTGTGGGGTCGCCGATCATTGGGAAACGCACTTTGGCGATTGTTTCTGTGGCGTCGGCCCAGGCTTTGTGCACAAAGTGGGTGTCTGTAGACACGGAAAACACTTCCACGCCCATGGCTTTCAGTTCTTCGTACTGGTCAGCCAGGTCGCCCAGTTCAGTGGGGCACACGAATGTGAAGTCGGCTGGGTAAAAGAAGAACACGGACCACTTGCCCTTGACATCTGCTTCGGTCAGATTGATTTCTTTGCCGTTGCAGTAAGCAGTGGCCTTGAAGGGTTTGATTTCTGTGTTGATCAATGACATGTTGCTGCTTCCTATTGCGAAACGAAGTTCAATAAATTTGAGAAATCGAAGTGTACCCAATGTCGTCTTGATCGTGAAATTTAATTATGAAATTGAACAAATAAATTTTTGCTATCATTGGGTCACAATCCGGAAACAAACCCAAAACCTGCATGAACCACACCCCAAAACCCAGCGCAGCCATCATCGGCGGCGGCCCGGCAGGCCTGATGGCGGCTGAAGTGCTTGCCATGGCCGGTGTACAAGTGGATGTGTACGACGCCATGCCGTCTGTGGGCCGCAAATTCTTGTTGGCAGGTATTGGCGGCCTGAACATCACCCACAGCGAAGAGTTCAGTCTGTTTTGCAGCCGCTATGGTGAACAACAAAGCGACTTGCAAACGTGTTTGGATGCTTTCACACCCATGCAGCTGTGCAACTGGATTCACGACCTGGGGGTGGACACTTTTGTAGGCTCGTCAGGGCGGGTTTTTCCGACGGAAATGAAAGCGGCCCCACTGCTGCGCGCCTGGTTGCATCGCCTGCGCAGCCATGGGGTTCGAATTCATGTGCGCACGCGCTGGCTGGGTTGGCACGCGGAGGGTGGTTTGCGCATGTCGGGCCCCGAAGGTGAATATCGCATCCACCCGCAAGCCACCGTGTTTGCGCTGGGTGGTGCAAGCTGGCCCAAGCTGGGTTCAGACGGCAGCTGGAAACCATTGTTTGAAGCCCAAGGCGTCAACGTAGCGTCGCTTGAAAGCGCCAATTGTGGCTTTGAAGTGCACTGGAGCGACTACCTGCGGGAACGTTACGCGGGCACCCCCCTGAAAAACATCGCCATGCAAGTTCAAGGCCCCGACGGGCAGTTGCACCACAAAGCGGGAGAAGCGCTGCTGAGTGCCCATGGTCTGGAAGGCAGCCTGGTTTACGCCTTTTCAAGAACCATTCGACATACCATTGCACAGCAAGGCCAAGCCACTGTGTGGCTCGACTTGTTGCCCAATACGTCACGCGACAAAATTCTTCACGAACTCATCCGCAAGCGCGCGGGCCATTCACTGCCACATGTGCTGAAAACCAAACTCGGCATATCCGGCGTGAAACTGGCGCTGGTTCACGAACACCTGGGTAAAGTGCAGACTGAGGATCAAGCCACACTGGCAGACACCTTGAAAGCACTGCCAATTACTTTGACCACGCCCCGCCCCATTGCAGAGGCCATCAGCACGGCAGGCGGTGTTCGGTTCGACAATCTGAACCCTCACTTCATGTTAAAGAACCAGCCCGGTCACTTTGTGGCCGGTGAAATGCTGGATTGGGATGCCCCAACCGGCGGATACCTGTTGACTGCTTGCTTGGCCACAGGGCTCGCCGCTGGCAAGGGTGCGCTGCAGTGGATCAAGCAGTCTGCAAACTGAAATTGCGGGCCAGGGCTTCAGCCACTTCAATGCCGTCCACACCGGCCGACAAAATACCCCCGGCGTAGCTGGCACCCTCACCCGCCGGGTACAGCCCTTTCACGTTCAGGCTTTGATAATCCTCACCACGTGGAATGCGCACGGGCGATGAAGTTCGCGTCTCAACCCCGGTCAACACGGCGTCGCGCAAATCAAAGCCTTTGATTTTTTTACCGAATGCGGGCAAAGCCTCGCGCATGGCCGTGATGGCGTATTCTGGCAAGGCGTCAGCCAGATCGGTTAGATGCACCCCTGGCTTGTACGAGGGAATGACCGACCCGAATTCGGTGGACGCCCTGCCCGCGATGAAGTCGCCCACCAACTGGCCAGGTGCTTCATAATTGCTGCCCCCCATGACGAACGCATTCGATTCAAGCCTGCGCTGAAAGTCCACGCCTGCCAGCGGGCCGCCCGGATAATCGGCGGGTGAAATGCCGACCACAATGCCTGCATTGGCATTGCGCTCATTGCGCGAATATTGGCTCATGCCATTGGTGACCACGCGATTCGTCTCCGACGTGGCCGCCACCACGGTGCCACCCGGGCACATGCAAAAGCTGTACACAGACCTGCCGTTGCTGGCGTGGTGCACCAGTTTGTAATCTGCAGCCCCCAGCAAGGGGTGGCCTGCGTGCTGGCCCAAGCGGGCCCGATCGATCAGACTTTGCGGGTGCTCAATGCGAAAGCCCACTGAAAAAGGCTTGGCGTCCATGCGCACACCGCGCTGGTGCAAAATCGCAAAGGTGTCGCGTGAACTGTGTCCCAGGGCCAGCACCACATGGTCTGCACGCAACTCGTAACTGCTGCCGTCTTGCTGGTTTTGCACGGTCAGCCCGCGAATGTGGCCGTCTTCAATGTGAAAGTCAGTCACGCGTTGCTGAAAGCGGATTTCTCCACCCATGGCGATGATTTGCTCGCGCATGTTTTCAACCACCTTCACCAGGCGGAAAGTGCCAATGTGCGGTTTGCTGACCAGCAGAATTTCCTCTGGGGCACCCGCCTTCACGAATTCAGTCATTACCTTTCGACCCAAAAAGCGAGGGTCTTTGATTTGGCTGTACAGCTTGCCGTCTGAAAAGGTGCCTGCACCGCCTTCGCCAAACTGCACATTCGATTCAGGGTTCAGCACCTTTTTACGCCACAGGCCCCAAGTGTCTTTCGTGCGTTCACGCACGGGCTTGCCACGTTCCAGCACAATCGGCTTAAAACCCATCTGCGCCAGCACCAGCGCTGCAAAAATACCGCAAGGGCCAAAGCCGATCACCACGGGTCGCACCTCGGGCGCAGTCGCCAGCTGGGTCACAAGCCGATAAGCCATGTCGGGTGCGGGGCGAATGTGGGGGTTCGTGCTGAATTTTTTCAGCAGGCGCGCCTCCAGCTGGGCACTGGCCAGCGCCACATCGGCAATGTAAACCAACATCAGCTTTTGCTTGCGGGCGTCGTAACTGCGTTTGTACACCGTGAAGGTGTGAAGGTCAGTCGGGGCAATGCCTAGCGTCTTGACGATCAGGGCGGGCAAGGCGTCTTCGGGGTGGTCAAGCGGCAGCTTGAGTTCGGACAAGCGAATCATGGGGGCGGGTACCTTGCGGATCTGTTTTTCGGATCTAAGGGCGCATTTTATGCGTTTGCCCAACTTATTGCGAGTGCAGCGTACCCGCAAACAACCCAGGCGGTTTGCAACTGTCGAATTCATAGTCCACACACACCTTTACAAGTTCCAACCACTCCATAGAGTGACCTGTTAGCCACTCGTTAATAGCGTGGGTATCATCTTCGTCATTCAACACCGAGCACCGTTCAAGAATGATATCCGCATACGAGCTTTCCCTCTTGAAACAGAAATGTATTCAATACGAGGACAATGTGCCTTGGCTGTATTTGGATGTGAACGGCAATGTGACCATCGGCATTGGACACCTTGTGGCGAATGAACGTCTTGCGTGCGGAATTGACTTCTCAAGCAATAACGAAAAGCCTGCTACAAACGATGAAATCACGGAAGCTTTTAAAGCAATAAAGAAATGTCAATTTGGACAAAATTATCCGGCCAGCTGACCTTGCCCCTGAAAGATGGACTCGTTAACTGGAGTGTTTTTATACTTTGGTTAAAGGAGAAAT
>NZ_BSOJ01000020.1 GCF_030160455.1 Limnobacter litoralis
CAAATCCCTCAACGGGAAGGCTGCATAGTTCGAGTTAACGTATCCATTAAACGAGGGCAAGGTCATTGTGCGGATGAAGGAATTGAATAATTGGCATACGTTAAAAAAATTTTGAATTTGTGCAACCCCAAACCTTAGCGGCAATAAGGTTCTCAAGCAAAAAACAGGTCCGGTCACAATGCAGCAGCAACAACGCTTCAACTTCAAGCTGTTTTTAAAATTCAAATTTAAAAACCCGCCACAAGGGCGGGTTCCAACATCAAAGTACTCGAATAAAACTTACTGCGCCACCCAACCGCCGTCCATGTTCCAGGCTGCGCCGCGCACCTGCGCCGCGTCGTCTGAACACAAAAACACGGCCAGTCCGCCCAACTGTTCGGGCGTTACAAATTCCAGCGACGGTTGCTTTTCAGCCAGCAGTTCAATTTTGGCCTTGTCCACGGAAATGCCTTCGGCTGCGGCGCGTTTGTCGATTTGCGCCTGCACCAGTGGGGTTAGCACCCAGCCTGGGCAAATGGCGTTGCAGGTTACGCCGGTTTGCGCCGTTTCCAGCGCCACCACTTTGGTCAAGCCGACAATGCCGTGCTTGGCCGCAACATAGGCTGACTTGTTGGCCGAGGCCACCAAGCCATGGGCCGATGCAATGTTGATGATGCGGCCCCAGTTGCGTTCTTTCATGGCCGGCAAAAACAGGCGTGTGGTGTGAAAGGCGGCACTCAGATTGATGGCAATTACGGCGTTCCACTTGTCGACGCTGAAACTTTCAATGGGTGACACATGCTGAATGCCGGCGTTGTTCACCAGCACGTCGATGTGACCAAACGCGGCTTGTGCCTCTTTGGCCATGGTTTCGATCTCGTCGGGCTTCGACAGGTCGGCACCTGAATAAGCCACTTTTACGCCGTGGGCTTCAATCGCTTTCTTGGCCTCGGCAATCTGTTCTGCCGTGCCAAAACCGTTCAGCATGATGTTGCAACCTTGGGCAGCAAGGCGCTGGGCCACGCCCAATCCGATTCCGCTTGTTGATCCGGTGACCAGGGCATTCATCTCGTTGAATTTCAAATTTGACCTCTCTGTAGTTGCTTGAACCGTGAAATACTGTCAGCCTGATGCATAAACGAATTCAGGAGAATAGGTAATAATGCTGACAGCGCGCTTGCACACCGTTCAATGGTTAAGCCCCGAAGGACTGCACAACTTAGGCTACCGCGAGTGGGGCGACCCCAGCAATCCGAATGTCCTGTTGGCTGTGCACGGCCTGACTCGAACAGGTGCTGACTTTGAGACACTGGCGCAGGCGCTGGGTTCAAAATACCGCATCGTCGCCCCCGACATGCCGGGCCGCGGCCTGTCCGACTGGCTGCCAGCCGGTGCCATGTACGTCATTCCTTTTTACGTCAGTGCCTGTGTGGCCTTGGTGGCCCGCATCAACCCCGGTCAGCTTGATTGGTTGGGCACGTCGATGGGCGGGCTGATCGGCATGGGGTACGCCAGCCTGCCGCACAACCCGGTGCGCAAGCTCATTCTGAACGACGTTGGCCCCAGCTTAAGCTTTGAAGCCCTGACGCGAATTGGCACCTACGTGGGCCAACAACAGCATTTCAAAACCCAGGCGGAAGCCCGGCAGTACATTCGAAGCATTTCCGAGCCCTTCGGACCCCATTCGGACGCCCAGTGGAACACCCTGTGCGACAGCGTGCTGGTGCAAAAGGACGGGCAATGGACCACCCACTACGACCCGGCCATTGCCGCGTCTTTCAAAGACCTGTCCAAAGTGACAGTGCAAGCCAACGAAAATGCTTTGTGGGCCGCCTACGACGCCATTTCTGCCCAAACACTGGTGGTGCGTGGCGAACATTCCGACCTGCTTTCTCGCCAAACCGTGACCCAAATGGCCAACCGGGGCCCAAAGGCCCGGTGCGTCGAGGTGAGCGGAGTAGGCCATGCACCCACATTCATGCAAGCGGACCAAATCAAAATCGTCGAGGACTTTTTGAATTAGAATAGAGCCACGATCAGCTCAAGGTCCAACATGGTTTCTGTTTCCTCAACGCTCGGGTCTGAAGTCAACGGCGACGCCAGTGCCGCCGCGCTTTACCAGTTGAACAAAACCGACGCGGAACGTGTGCAAGAGGCGCTTGAATACGCCAAAAGCCACGTGGGCGACCAACTTCTGGACACTCAAGAACTGGCCATCAAACACATGCTGGGCGTGGCCGACCTGCTTGCCGAACTGCGAACCGACGCCAACACCCGCATTGCCGGTGTGCTGGGCCCGCTGGTGTTTTTTGACAAACACCTGGAAGCCCGAATGGAGGGCAAGTTCGGCGAAGAAGTGGGCCGAATGTTGGCCAGCCTGCGCAAGCTGTTCAAAATGCGCTCCATGATTGGCCCGCACGTGGGCACCAACACCATTCAAACCCTGAAGTGGGCCGATCAAATCGAAACCCTGCGCAAAATGTTGCTGGCCATGTCCACCGACATTCGCGTCATCGTGATCCGCCTGTGCTCACGCCTGCAAACACTGCGACACTTCACCAGCCACCCCGACATCAAGGCTGAAAAAGGCAAGCTGTGGCATTACGCCCTTTCACACGCCCAAGAAACCCTCGACCTGTACGCCCCTCTGGCCAACCGCCTGGGTTTGTGGCAGGTCAAATGGGAACTGGAAGACCTGTCGTTTCGAATTCTGCAGCCGCAAACCTATAAAAACGTGGCGAAGATGCTCGATGAAAAGCGCATTGAGCGTGAGCAATTCATCGATTCCGCCATGGAACTCATCAAGAGCACCCTGGCCAAAGCGGGCATCAGCTGCGAAATATCGGGCCGCCCCAAACACATTTACAGCATCTGGAACAAGATGCGCGGCAAGGGCATCAGCTTCGACAAGCTGTACGACGTGCGGGCCTGCCGGGTTATCGTGAAAACCATCGACGAGTGCTACACCGCGCTGGGCATTGTGCACAACCTGTGGAAGCCGATCGAGCAGGAATTTGACGATTACATCAGCAAACCCAAACCCAACGGGTATCAATCGCTGCACACCGTGGTGCAAGACGAGCACGGCAAAACCCTTGAGGTGCAAATTCGCACCGAGGAAATGCATCAGTTTGCCGAATACGGCGTGGCTGCGCACTGGCGCTACAAAGAATCGGGCCGTGACGGCTACGAGGGCGAAAGCCGCGCCGAAGGCCGGTTTGAAGAACGCATCGCCCTGCTGCGCCAACTGCTGGCGTGGCAGAAAGACGTTACCGACACCATGGGCGAAGCCAACGACTGGGCTCAAACCCTGAAGACCAGCGCGCTGGATGACCGCGTTTACGTGTTCACACCCCAGGCCAAAATTGTCGAACTGCCCATGGGCAGCACGCCGCTTGATTTTGCTTACCACGTGCACACCGAGCTGGGCCACCGCTGCCGGGGTGCCAAGGTCAACGGCCAAATGGTGCAGTTGAACACCGCGCTTGAAAACGGGCAGACGGTGGAAATTGTCAGCGCGCGCGCCGATTCCGCCAGTGGCCCTTCGCGCGATTGGCTCAACCCCACGCAGAAATACCTGATCAGCCACCGCGCTCGCCAAAAGGTCAAGCAGTGGTTTGCCCAGCAAGAAAGGCGTGAAACGCTGGAACGCGGCCGCGCCATTGCTGAAAAGGAATTGCAGCGCATTGGGCAAACCGCCCAGAACCACGATTTGCTGGCGCAGAAGCTGGGGTTCGAGAAGGCCGAAGACCTGTATGTGGCCCTTAGCCGGGAAGAAATACGCCCGCGTGCCATTGAAAACAGCCTGAAGCCGCCGGGCAGTCAGGAAGGTCCGCTTTCAGAGCAGGAACAGCTGGAGATTATTCAAAAGCGCGCCACCACGAAAAGCGACACGCACACCGGTGAATCGGGTGTGCTGGTGGTGGGTGTCAGCGCGCTGATGACCAACCTGGCGCGTTGTTGCCGCCCTGCCCCACCCGACCCCATCATAGGCTTCGTGACGCGCGGCAAAGGCGTTTCCATTCACCGCTTGGGCTGCACCAACCTGGCCGAAGTAATGCGCACGCACCCCGAACGGCTGATTGAAACCACTTGGGGCGACGCTGGCGGCGGCCTGCATTACCCTGTGGACATCGTGGTCAGCGCCAACGACCGCCAAGGCCTGCTGCGCGACATCACCGAGGTGTTCTCGCGCGACAAAATCAACGTGATTGGCGTGCAAACCGAAACCCAGCGCGGTGTGGCAAAAATGCAGTTCACTGCCGAGGTCAGCAGCGGCGCGCAATTAAAAACCGCACTCAGCCACCTGCTGGAAGTGGACGCCGTGTTTGAAGTGCGCAGGCGATAGCAGCCGGTTTTATTCCACCCTAATCCGCCGAAGGCACTTCAAGCAGCGGGTCTTTGAAATTCACAGTCAGGTTTGAAAGCAATTGCAGCTGTGCATGCACACGCCGCTTGCCCGTGGGCTTTTTGCGGGTATACGAACCATCCGAATGCATGCCCCAAGCCATCAGGTTGTCTGCCAGCAGCACCTTCAAACCTTCGTCCAGCACCCGTTTTTTCAGGCGCCTGTCGGTGATGGGCACGGCCAATTCCACCCGGCGGAAGAAGTTGCGGTCCATCCAGTCGGCGCTGGAAATGAACACGTCTTCTTGCCCGCCATTGTAGAAATAGAACACGCGGCTGTGCTCCAAAAGCCGACCCACCACGGAACGCACCGTGATGTGTTCGCTCAAGCCTGGTACGCCGGGGCGCAAGGTGCACACACCGCGCACAATCAGGTCAATCTTCACGCCCGCCTGTGAAGCGGCGTACAACTCGTTGATCACATGCGGTTCAAGCAGCGCGTTCATGCGGGCCATGATGCGGG
The DNA here is from genome assembly GCF_030160455.1 of Limnobacter litoralis. Classification (GTDB taxonomy): domain Bacteria; phylum Pseudomonadota; class Gammaproteobacteria; order Burkholderiales; family Burkholderiaceae_B; genus Limnobacter; species Limnobacter litoralis. The sequence continues at coordinate 4,850 of NZ_BSOJ01000020.1, forward strand.
CCTTCTTGCCTTCGCGGGCATTGTCAGCTTCTTTGCGAATGGCGGCCACCACATTGGCGTGCAGGTTGAACGGCGAGTTCCAGATTTTGTTGAGCTTTTTGGCGCGACCAAGACCAGTCAGGTGGTTGAACACCTCGTGAACGTCTTGCCCCAGCGCGTCGTCGCAAGAAAACAGGCCGAAGTCGGTGTAAAGCCGGGCCGTGCGCGGGTGATAGTTGCCTGTGCCCAAGTGCACGTAACGGCGCAGCACGGTCTTGCCTCCGTTTGATTTCTCTCGGCGCACCACCATCAACATCTTGGCGTGGGTTTTTTGCCCCACCACGCCATAAATGACGTGGGCACCCACTTGCTCCAGCTTGGACGCCCACTGAATGTTGGCCTCTTCATCGAAGCGGGCCATCAGTTCCAGCACCACCGTGACCTCTTTGCCTGACCGGGCCGCCGCCAACAACATTTCCATCAGCGCGGAATCAGTGCCGGTGCGGTAAATGGTCTGTTTGATGGCCACCACGTGCGGGTCTTGCGCCGCACGCTTGATGAATTCCAAAACCGGGTTAAAGCTTTGGTAAGGGTGATGCAACAACACATCGCCTTTTTGAATGGCAGCAAAAATGTCTGGCTCGACGTTCAAAGCGGCGGGCAGGCCCGGCGTGAATTGCATGAACTTCAGATCAGGCCGGTCGATCAAATCAGGCACCTGCATCAAGCGCACCAGGTTCACTGGGCCGTTAACGCGATACAAAGCCTGTTCATTCAGATTGAATTCCTTCAGTAGGCGACGCACCATGGATTCAGAGCACTGGTCTGACACCTCCAAACGCACAGCATCGCCAAAGTGACGCTGACTCAGTTCGCCCTGCAAAGCCACGCGCAAGTTCGTAATTTCCTCTTCGTCCACGTACAAATCGCTGTTGCGGGTTACGCGGAACTGGTACACCCCATGCACCTCCATGCCCGGAAACAGATCGGGCACAAAAGCCTGCATGATTGAGGTCAACAACACAAAAGCGTGAGGATGACCGGAAATGGCCTGCGGCATGCGAACCAAACGCGGCAATGCCCTGGGCGCTTGCACAATGCCCACCCGGGAAGCCCGCCCAAACGCGTCATTGCCCGACAATTCAACTGCAAAATTCAAAGACTTGTTGAGCACGCGCGGAAACGGGTGCGCCGGGTCAAGCCCGATGGGTGTCAGCACTGGCAACACATCCGATTTGAAATATTGCTTGGCCCAATGCGCCTGTTCTTCGTTCCACAGATTGGTTGTTAAAAACACAATGCCTTCGTTTTTGAGGGCAGGCATGACTTCCTGATTCAACAAACGGTACTGCAGATCCACCAGTTCCTGTGCCTCTTGCGACACACGGCGCAGTGTTTCAGCCACAGTCATGCCGTCGTTTTCAAAAAAATCGGGGTTCTGGCGGATTTGTTCCTGCAGGCCAGCCACGCGAATTTCAAAAAACTCATCCAGGTTGCTGGACACGATGCACAGGTAACGCAAACGTTCCAGCAGCGGAATGTGTGGCTCCTGCGCCATCGCCAGCACGCGGCGGTTAAAGGCCAACACGCCCAACTCGCGGTTCAGGTACAACTCTTTGTTGGGTTGTACATCAGACACTGGCGACACTTTCAACATGCAATTGCCTTTGGTAAATACCTTGAAACCATCATCTTATTGCAGAATTATTACAAACATTTGAAAGCCGCTGAACGCCCCGTTCAAGCCAAATTTGTCATGCATTTGTGGCATCCTTTGGCAAAGAATTCACTTTGATGCAGAACATGCCAAGCCAGCCCCAATTCATAGCCTCTGTCGACATGGGCTCCAGCAGTTTCCGAATGATTGTTGCCCGCGTTGAAGAAATCAACGGCCAACCTCAAATTTACATCATCGACAGCCTGCGTGAACCGGTTCGATTGGGTGCTGGGCTCAGCGCCTCCAAGTTATTGGATGAAGATTCCCAGCAAAGGGCCATTGAAACCCTGAAACGCTTCGGCGAACGAATTCGTTCATTCGACTCTGACCGTGTGCGTGCGGTGGCCACCAACGCTGTGCGCGTGGCACGCAACGGGCCAGAGTTCATCGCACGGGCCGAACAGGCGCTGGGGTTTGACATTGACATTATTGCGGGGGTTGAAGAAGCACGGCTGGTGTATTGCGGCGCAGCCCATCAGCTGCCACTGGGCCAGGGCCGCAGGCTGGTGGTGGACATCGGCGGCGGCTCCACGGAATTCATCATCGGCGAAGACTACGAGCCCATCGCCATGGAAAGCCTGTACATTGGCTGCGTGAGCACGGCGCAGGTGCACTTCAAAGACAGCACCATCACCGCCAAAAGCATGAAAAACGCCATTTTGAGTGCCCGCAAGGAAATTACAGTGCTGCGCCGCCAGTTGGCCGACATGGGCTGGACCCATGTCATTGGATCATCGGGCACGGCGCGCGCACTGGCTGAAATCTGCGTCAGCAACGGCTTTACCGAACACGGTATTTCCGCCAGCGCCTTGGAAGCCATTCGCAAACACGTCATTGAAGCCGGTAATTTGCAAAACATCACCCTGCAGGGCCTGAAAACTGACCGCCTGCCCATGATGCCCGGTGGCTTGGCCATTATGTGCGCCGTGTTTGAAGAGCTGGGCATCGAGCAGATGGAAGTGACCGAAGGCGCACTGCGCCAAGGCATTTTGTACGACCTGCTGGGGCGCACAGCCAGCCACGACATGCGCGAATTAACGGTTGCGCAATTTGCTAACCGCTACAGCATTGACCCTGAACACGCCAAGCGTGTGCAAATTCTCAGCGAGCAGTTTTTTCAGCAATTGATGAACAATGGGCCAGATTTGTCGCACCAGTTGCACCTGCTGCGCTGGGCTGCCACCCTGCACGAAATCGGGCTTTCGATTTCACACAACGGGCATCACAAACACGCCGCTTACATACTGGGCAATGCCGACATGCCCGGCTTTACCAGCAAAGAACAAAGCCAGCTTGCCACCTGGGTACTGGCTCACAATGGCAAGCTGAACAAGGTCAGCGGCATCGCCAACGACCCACGCGAATGGATTGCGCCCCTCAGCCTGCGGCTGGCCTGTCTGTTTTTGCGCCGCCGGGACATGGACGTGCTGCCCGACATCAAACTGAAACTGCAGGAAAATGGTGTGAAGTTGAGCCTGCCTAAACCCTGGCTGCAAGCCCACCCGTTGACCCAATACGGCCTGGAAACAGAAGCCGATCAATGGAAAAAAATAGGGCTGAACCTTGCGATTCAGACAAACCCGAAGTGACGGGCGTAACGCTCGCTCATTTGGTCAATCGACAGCAACATCAAAAAGTCTGCCGTGTTGAAATCAGGATCCCAAGCGGGCTCGCCGCACACCTTGGCACCCAGGCGCAAGTAACCTTTCACCAAGGGTGGCGGCTCAATGCCGACGTCACAACGCAGGCGCTCAATCGGAAGGCGGTTTTTCGGGAAGACCTGGCTTTTGGCTTCGGCCATGTAGGGTTCCAACTGTTTGTACAGGCTTGCCGCCTGGTGGCCTCCGTCGCGCAGGCTGACGCTGGCGCAACCGATCAGGTGCTTGTAGCCACCCAACTTCATGTACTGCGCAATGCCCGACCACAACAGCATGATGGCACCGCCACTGCGGTAATCAGGGTGCACACATGAGCGCCCCACTTCCACGGTGCTTGCACGCAGGCGTTCAATGCGGTTCATGAAAAACTCGGTTTCCGAATACCAGCACTTCAGGCGGGCTGCGTTTTCAGGGGCGAGAATGCGATACGTGCCCACCACTTCACCGGTGTCGGTGTTTCGCACAATCAAATGGTCGCAGTAGGCGTCAAACACGTCATGGTCGATGCCATTGGTACCCAACATGGCACCGTATTCTTCAGAGAAAATATTGAAGCGCAGCTTTTGTGCTTCCAGCACTTCACTGGCGTTTTTGGCCAGACACACGTCCAGCGCAGGGCCTTTTGAGCGGGCTGGCGTGGACAAATACAAGGCGTCGCGTAGGGATTCTTGTTTGAATGCTTCCATCGCAGGGTCTCATTGTTAGAACAATGGCCCTGACTTTACGGACGAAAGATGACAGACAGATCAAAGAAATATGACGTAACTGTGAAACAAAAGTGCAAAACGGATCAAAAAGCCCCGCATACCGCAAATGTTGCTTGACAGACGCCTGGATTACTCTAAACTGCAAGAAGCAAAGAAATATGGCGCTACGTCAGGTCAGTTCAAATCCAAGCCCAGCTTGTCGCGTGTTCTGTTTCTCGATTTACCCATTTTTTTAGCTATTTCGTTCAATTTAGTTTAGAGATCCAGGATATAGATATGTCTGATACAGTAGTAGGCCAAGTAAAATTCTTCAATGAGTCAAAAGGCTTTGGCTTCATTTCACGTGCTGACGGTCCCGACGTGTTCGTGCACTTCAGCGCCATTCAGGGCAACGGCTTCAAAACACTGGCAGAAGGACAAAAAGTGTCTTTCACAGTGACACAAGGCCAAAAAGGTCCTCAGGCTGAAAACGTTGTGGCTATCTGATAGACATATCGTATTCAACAAAAAAGCCACCCTCGGGTGGCTTTTTTTTATGCCCATCTAATTTATATCCAGCGTACAGGCGGCATGCCCGGGGGTGCCTTCTGGTAATTGATTGGGGCCTTGCTGTCCCCTTTGTATCCGCCCATGGTTTTTAAAGCGCCCACCAACATGGCGGAAATGACTGCCCCAGCCGCACTGATTCCCAACATTTGAACTGCAGTGCTGCTGATATTGACAGCCACCTTGCCACCCAGTTTGAACAGTTCAATTCCGCTCAAGGCGTTGCCACACCCGAAGAAAATACCGGCCCAGGCGAAGCCTGAAACCAGCCGTCCGAAGCTGAAACTGAGGCTGCGTGAATGAATACCCCCAGTGCATTTGGCCTCAATCGCCCGATGCGCGGCTGCGAAAGGCCGGGTCAACAGATAGTTGGTTGACATGGCCACGCCAAAACTGAGTACGTAGGCCAGTTTTGCGGCGCAGCCCCCCCCTCGCACCCACCAGGCATATTGATGGGGATTGCTGAGTATGCGATCGACAGAAAATGGCTCCTCCAACTTTCGAGTCTTTTCAACTCTGGACCTGGACGCTGCCAGCTTGTCCAGTTTGCCTCGGAGAATGGCCACCCCTTTCTCGATGTTGGTTCGATGGTTGTTAAAGCCGTCATCACCAATGTGTGTTTCAGTGCGCGCATGCTCAAGCAGGTTGGTGATTTTCACGAAATCACGTTCGCGGCTGGCCAGGGTTCGACGGTCTTGACGCTGTTGTGCATTCAGCCAATTGCAACCCTCGTCTGACAATCCATTTTTGAGTGTGAAATGCCGGCCCAGTACCCGTTCAACTGCCCGTTCTGCAGCGTCCTGATCGCCGTTGGCCCTGACTGCATCAAGCAGGCCATTGAACAGAGCCGCCCTCGGACTGTCCGCTTTGTCATGAATATTCAAAGCGCGACGTAGAAGGTGCAAGGCACCAGGTTGTGAAATTGCGCCCCGCAATACCCGCACAAGCCGCTGCATGTAGCGCTGCCTGTTGTTGTCAATATGGGCCAGCATGGGGTCGGTCAGTCGATCGTGCTTCATCAAAGCTGCACTGCCCAAACCCAACAGGTAGGTGATGCCCCCCAACAAGCCTGAGACAGCGTCCAGTTTGGCAAGCAGCTTGACTGCCTCCTGGGGGGCAAAAGCTGACCACCCATCCCCCATGGCTTTGGTCACCAAACCGAAGATGGCGGCAGAGACCGCGATGGCAATCACAGGCAGGCACACAAGCAGGCGTGCGTAAGACCTCAAACTGTGATCTTTTAAGGTTGGAGTAATCAGCAGTTTGGAAATCTTGACACTCAGACCGGTTGGTGCAGCAGCCAGTTCATTCAAACCATCTGTGAAGTGGGCCGATCGCGTCAAAAACATGGCCCAACGGTTTCTGCCAGACTTGCCGAGTGTCATAAATGGCTTTTCGGGATCCTGCTTACCCGTGATGGATTTGCGCAGGCCATTGCGTAAGCCGGGGTTGTAGCGGATGAAGTCATTGCGGTAAACGCGACTTTTTAAAGTGTCATCGTCGTTCAGGTCGGCGGGCTCGCCACGAATCACTGCCCGGTATCGGGCAGCCACCAACGCAGCCGCAGCGTGCTGGTTCGATTCGAAGTAGGAACGTTTGTAACGTTCAACCGCTGTGTTGCCCATGACCCAGTTACAGAACCGGTCGAAACGATGGATGGCCTGATACGACCCCTGCCCACGCAGTTCGTAACCAGCTTTTTTCGCAATGTGATTGCGAATTGCACTTTCATCGACAATGTCGTTTTTAGCCGTCAAGGCGGAAAAATGTACACCGCTCACTGTGTTGCTTCCTGCTTGATATGAATCAACAGGACTGACAGGCAACTTTGTTGTTTTGGCCAACTTGCCATGAACTGGGGTGAAATGCAAAAAGCAGGCTCTGGCATCACCCCAAGAGGTGACGTATCTTCAGGACAGGTTCAGTTGTTCAAGCACTGCCCTGAGGCTGTTGCCCTGGCGAACGGGCACCACATCCAGACGCTCCAGCGGCAAACCAAGCCGGTTGATCCAGACGGTGTCCAGGCCGAACCAGGTCGCGCCGCACACATCCCAACAGTTGCTGGATACAAACAAGGCCTCTTTGACCTCCACGCCAAAGTAATCCAGTCCATATTGATAAACCCGTGGATCGGTCTTGAAGGTTTGAAGCGGCTCCACGGACAGCACAGCGTCCAGCCAGTCAGTCATGTCTGCCGCGGACACCGCAGTGTCCAGCATTTTGATGTTGCCATTGGACAGAATGGCGGTTCGAATGCCGCTTCGCCGCAGGGCTTGCAACACTTCTACGTTCTCTGGATAAGCCCTCAACCGGGCGTAACAGGCCAAAAGTGCCTGCCGTACATCCGGGGTCAAATTGAGTTTTAAAGCCTCGCAGGCAAAGTCCAGCGCGTCTTCGGTGATGTTCCAAAAGTGTTTGTAACGCTGGCTCAAAGCGCGCAGGCGGGTGTATTCGATTTGCTTGTCTCGCCACAACAGCGCCAGTGCCTTGCCCTGCCCGGGAAACGCGGATTCAGCCTCGTCGGTGACTGAATACACATCCAACAAGGTGCCATACGCGTCAAACAAGACCAGTTTTTTACTCATTCCTCTCTCCAGCGTTGCATCAATAATGCAGTCCATTGTAGTCAGTCAGGGCAAACCCCTACCAGTCTGATAAACCCTTGGATGCCGCGTCTTTGCTGAAAATGACAAGAAGACCTTGAAAAGTCGCCTTTTCTCGCCCTTGGCTGTTAGGGGGGGCGTGTTTCAATATCACTCGTATTGCTGCCCAAACCGTAGGCAGTTTCTCCTCAAGCAGGAAAGTCCGAGTGAAGTCGTCTGTCAGAATTCGAAACCAGTGGATATTGGTCACCACCGCAGTCGTGGGTGTTGGCACTGCCCTGCTTTGGAGTTCAGTGGCTGAATACAACCGCATTTTGCAACGCAGCAGTGAAACCAGCACCCTTCAGACCCAACTAATCCAAAAATTCATGGTCGATGGCCTGGGCGAGATCGTCCACACATTCGATGCGCTGGGTGGGGGCATTGCTCAGTACATGCGGGATCAACAATCCAGCAACCTGCGATACCAGCTCGAACTGATTAAAACCGCCAATTCAAACATCGATGAAATTGTAGTTAAAGACATCAAGTACCAGACTGTCGCCAGTACGCTTAGAAATCTTTCAATTGACTCGCCCGATCAGCCAGACCGCCTGTCGGTGTCTTTGATGAAGCGCGCCAATGGCAGCAACAACCTGATTGTGAATTACCCGGTTCAGGATTCGAATCACAATACAGTCGCCTTGGTACAAGCCAGACTTTCGCGAGACTTCTTTAGAGACGCAGTCAAGGTTGCACGCGTCAACAACCGATCCACTATTCAATTGCTGAACGCGCAAGGGCAGGTGGTCGCAATAGACCCACCGGGCGACATGGATCTGTTGTCCCTCAAAGGTTTGTTCCCCAACCTTGCGACAGACGCTGAGCTTAAGGGTGTCAGGGTCGACTCCGGTCAAAGAAGCGGGCAGTTTTTGACTCGTATACCCCTGAAGTCGGTGAACAAGAGACCCATCGACCAGCCCCTGTCTGTGGCTGTCTGGGTCAACCCCGAACAAGACATTGTGGCCTGGAAGAACGAGGCGAGCATTCAGGGCATTCTGTATCTGCTGGGATGCGTGCTGACTTTTATATTGATGAAGCGACACACCCGCCTGCAAAGAAGGCGGGACGAAGAGCGCCACCGCACTCGGGAAGCCCTGCGTTACAGTGACGAGCGTTTCAAGCTGGCCACCAACAACGCTGGCATTGGCGTCTGGGAATACAACATTCAAACCAGGACGATGCGCTGGGACTCGTCCATGCGGCAAATCTACGGGGTTGAGGGCGACGAGGAAATCATCGACTTCAACCAGTGGATGGGATTTTTATCTGCGCAAGATGCTCCCAAGGTTCAGGGCATTTTTCAAAGCGCATCGCAGGTGGCGGAAGCCTTCGACACCTCGTTTACCATTCAACGCGCCAATGACCGGAAGAACCGTCACATACAGGCCAGAGGAATGACCTACCTGGATGAGGATGGCAAACCGCTGCGCATTGTGGGTGTGAACGTGGACATCACCCTTCAGAAGCGTTTTGAGGACGCCTTGCGAGAGGCAGAAGAGCGCTTTCGTTCGTCCTTTGAATCGGCTGCTGTCGGCATGGCCATGGTGGGTCTTGATGGCCGGTTTATCCAGGTCAACAAAGCCTTGGGAGAAATCATCGGCTACAGCTTCGATGAACTTCTGAAGCTGGATTTTGAATCGATTACCCATCCACAAGACCTCATCAGGGACAACCATTTGTTGGCTGAACTGATGGAGGGCACACGGCAAAACTATCAGATGGAAAAGCGGTATATCCACAAGGATGGTCGCGTGGTGTGGGTGCATTTGTCCGTGTCGGCCGTGCGAAATGAAAAGGGCCGCGTGCTGTATTTCATTTCACAAATCCAGAACATCACAGAGCGCAAGAAAAACGAGGCCGCATTGATTGAGCGGGAACACTTTCTGCGCACCTTGTCAGAATGTTTGCCTGGCCTGGTTTCCTATTGGGGAACGGACCTGCACTGCCACTTTGCCAACAAAAACTACGAAGAGTGGACTGGCGTTCCCATCGAAAAACTGCGTGGCGTACACATGCGCAAAATGTTGGGTGAAGCCATGTTTGCGAATGATCTGTTGCACATTCAAAAGGCACTGGCAGGCGAGCCACAACGGTTTGAACGACGCAAACGCAAACCGGACGGCACATTTGCCGACACCCTGATCCACCTGATACCCGACGTGCTTTACGGGCAAGTCGAGGGTTTTTTCTCGCTGACCACTGACATCACCGATTTCAAAGCGCAGCAACGCGAGCTGGAGCGAATCAACCACAAACTGATAGACCGCACTGAACAGGCCGAGGCTGCCAGCCGCGCCAAAAGCGTCTTCCTGGCCAACATGAGTCACGAAATTCGCACACCCATGAACGCCATCATGGGTTTGCTCCAATTGCTTGAGGACACCGAGCTGCAACCCAGCCAACGCGATTACCTGAGCAAAATCGGCTCGGCTGCGGATGTGTTGTTGAACGTGTTGAACGACATTCTGGACACCTCACGCATTGAAGCCAACCGACTTGAGTTGACGGCCAAGCGATTCGAGCTGGACCAGGTTTTGAGCAAAACCAACGATTTGTTTGCCTATCGAGCCGAAGAAAAAGCAATTCAGTTGTTTGTGACCAAGGCCCCCGAGTGCCCGGTCAGCCTGATTGGCGATCGGCTGAGACTTGCCCAGATATTGAACAACCTGCTGTCAAATGCGCTGAAATTCACTGAAAAAGGCCACATCCAGGTGAAAGTGGAGCCGATTGAAGGTGGCCGTCAGCTTCGCTTCATGGTGAAGGACACCGGCATTGGCATGACACCCGAACAATGTGCCCAACTGTTCAAACCATTCAGCCAGGTGGACGACAGTTCCTCACGCCGTTACGGCGGCACAGGACTTGGTCTGTCCATCTGCAAAAGCCTGGTGGAACTGATGGGCGGCAAAATCTGGGTGGAAAGCCGCCCTCGCTCCGGCACGGCGTTTATTTTCACGATCGACAACGTGGAGCCCGAATATCAACAAAACAATGTACTGGCCTCCATTCAAGACAGCCCATCAATCACGACGAGCGAACGACCTGCGCCTGAAGCGCGGCCTCTGGCTGGAAAACGCATTCTGGTTGTGGACGACCACAAACTGAACCGCATGGTGGCCCGTGAAATGCTGAGCAAATGGGGTGCTGCCGTCGAAATGGCAGTCAATGGTCGAGAGGCAGTGGAGCGCTGCCTGATGGAACCCTTTGACCTGGTCTTGATGGACCTTCAAATGCCTGAAATGGATGGCTTTGAAGCCACCTCAAAAATTCAGGAGGCCCTTGGCAACAAGGCACCTCCCATCGTGGCCGTAACCGCATCGGCCACGGAACAGGACCGGCTGGATATTCTAAAAGCCGGAATGTGTGAACACGTGATCAAACCCTTCAAGAAAGAGACACTTATCCGGATCTTGCTGGGCGTGAATTACGAAAAAACCGCTTAAGACTTATAACTCAAAAGCAAAACAGGAACCTACCAAGGAGCAATCATGTTTCAATCCATTCGAGCAAAGCTGACGCTGGGTTTTGCAATCGTCATCTCACTTACAATCATCACAGGCGCCCTTGGTCTGGTCAGTGCCCAGCGAATCAAGTCTGCCGCGCAGGCCAATGAAGACACCCACACCACCCTGTATGAACTGGATGCCATCTTGCGCAGCCTGTTGAACATCCAGACGGGTGAACGGGGCTTCGCAGTGACTGGCGATGAAAACTACCTGGAACCTTACAATCTGGGTACCTCCAGCATCGGTGCACATTTCAAAAAGGCTCAGGACATGCTGCAGGGCAAGCCCGAGCAACTGAAAAAGCTGGAGAGTATACAAACCACATACAAGTCCTGGCTGAAGTTTTCAGAAGACGAAGCCATCAGCCGTCGCAAGCAACTGAACAACAACGTGATTGACCCTGTTACCTTTCAAAATCTGTACACATCCATGTCTGGAAAACCGGCCATGGACGAAATGAAGCGCGTACTCAATGACATGAGCGAGACAGAAAAGAAAGTACTGAATGAGCGCATGGCTGCCAATGAGAATGTTTACAAAGGTGCCATCGCCATGATTGGTGCGGGCGCACTGGCTGCGTTGCTGGTTGGCCTTTTCGTGACATTCACGCTGACACGTTTGCTGAAGACGAAACTGAACAATGCAAAAACATCCATCGATGCCTTGGCCAATGGCAATTTGAGCGCACAGGTGCGCAGCAACAACCGCGATGAAATTGACTTGCTGCTGACAGCCCTTGGCAAAGCGCAAACCAACTTACGCAACCTGATCAACGGCATTCGTGAATCCGCACAGGCACTGAGCAGCAGCGCAGCGCAAGTGCGTGAAACTTCGGGCAGCATGGCCAATGCAGGCAGCGAACAAGCCGAGGCCACCTCTTCCATGGCGGCTGCCGTTGAGGAGCTGACTGTCAGCATTTCCCAGATCTCAGAAAACTCGCACGACGCATCAAGCACAGCCAACTCAGCCCGTGAATCTGCTGATTCAGGCATGGTGATACTGTCCAATGTGGTGCAAGGCATCAATCGCATTGCACAGGCTGTACAGGCCAGCGCGACCTCCGTTGAAAGCCTGGAACGTCAGTCAGCCGACATTTCCGAAATCATTTCCACCATCACTGAAATTGCAGAACGCACCAACCTGCTGGCACTGAACGCCGCCATTGAAGCGGCCCGCGCGGGTGAAAGCGGCCGCGGCTTCGCAGTGGTGGCCGATGAGGTGCGCAAACTGGCCGAACAGACCAAAGGTTCAGCTGACCGTATTTCAGGCATGATTTACGAAATCCAGAACATCACCAAAGACGCGGCCAGCAACATGACGAACTCAGTCGGCTTGGTGCAGGAAGGCATTGAACAAGCCGACCAGGTGAATGCGACCATTCAGAACATCAAGGATGAATCGGATCGCGTCAGCCAGGCGATTGAAGCCATTGCCGTGTCCATGAAAGAACAGTCGAACGTGAGTGTCGAGATCAGCCGCAACGTGGAACGCGTTGCACAAATGACTGAAGAAAACACCGCCGCCGCGCAACAAAGCACGCAAGTGGCCGAGCACCTGTTCACGGTGTCTGGCAACTTGATGAATGCTGTGAAAGCCTTCAAGACCGAGTAAAAACCCGCATTAGCAGCCCCATCTTCTTGGGGCGGCCCTCCTTCTTTCCTGACCCCCATTGCTGTGCATTCATGGAATTGACACACTTTCGGTTTACTATACTTCCATAAAGGTGGAATTATGGAAATAAAAGAAACTGTCAAACAGCTTTCCGCATTGGCTCAAGAATCGCGTCTTCGCATTTTCAGGGCCTTGGTGGTGAAAGGCCCTGAAGGCATGACCCCTGGCCAGTTGGTGGACCAATTGGGATACCCGCCTGCCACCCTGTCTTTTCATTTGAGGGGTTTGCTTCAGGCCGGTCTGGTTACCCAAACCCGTGAAAGCAGGCACCTGTACTACAGCGCTGATTTCAAGCAGATGAACGCACTGGTGAATTTTCTGACTGAAAACTGCTGCTCGGGCCAATCTTGCAACAACTCATAAACGAATCTTCGAGAACACCAACATGACATTCAATGTACTGGTGCTTTGCACCCACAACTCAGCCCGTAGCGTGCTGGGCGAAGCCATGGTAAACCACCTTGCCAAGCGGCTTGGCAGGCCATTCAAAGCGTACAGTGCGGGCAGTTCGCCCAGCGGGCGGGTCAACCCCTTTGCATTGGAAGTGCTCCAACATGCAGGTATTGACACCGCTGGCGTGCGCAGCAAAAGCTGGAACGAATTTGCCCAGTCCGATTCACCCCAAATGGACATTGTGATTACGGTGTGCGACAGCGCTGCGGCTGAAACCTGCCCCTTTTGGCCAGGCGCACCCGTGAAGATTCACTGGGGATTTCCGGACCCCTCCCGCGCACCGGGAGATGACTCTGCCAAACGCATTGCATTTGAAATCACCCGACAAGCGATTGGCTACAAAATTTTGCAACTGATGGCCTTGCCGATTGAAGCAATGTCTCAGACCGAACTCCAGGCGGCGCTGAATCTGATCGCAAACTCCTGACTATTCATTGACATGCAGCATTCACTCCGTGCCCGTCTGTTGGCCGAATTCGCGGGCACAGCCTTGCTTCTGTGTGTCGTCATCGGCTCGGGCATCATGGGCACAAACCTGTCGCAGGGCAACGATGCCATTGCCTTGTTGGCCAACACACTGGCGACTGTATTCGGACTTTATTTCCTGATCGAGGTGTTTGCCGACGTCAGTGGGGCACATTTCAACCCGGCGGTTACGCTGAGCATGGTCATGTTGAAAAGACAAGCCATCGCAGAGCTGTTTCCTTACTGGTTCGCTCAGTTGAGTGGTGCCGCTGCTGGGGCATGGGTCGCCAACGGAATGTTCGGTTTGCCCATGATTGAATGGTCAACCAAGCTGAGAACAGGGCCGGGAATATGGACTGGCGAAATTGTAGCCACCGCTGGTCTGCTAATGGTGATTTTGATGAGCAAGCCGCAAAAGGTGTCGTCCACAGTGGCGGCTTTCATCGGTGCGGCCTACTGGTTCGCGTCATCGACATCCTTCGCTAACCCTGCTGCGGTGTTTGGCCGAATGTTTTCAAACACGTTTGCCGGCATTCAACCGGGCAATGCGCCTGCATTCGTGGTTGCGCAAGCGATGGGTTTACTTTTGGGCGTTGGCGCCTACAAGTTATTGATTGGACGCGTAAAATAAAAAGCCCGGCGAGTTTCTCACCGGGCTTGCAGCGCTTGCTGTTCAGCCTTCTTTTGAAGGCTTGGCAAGGGGAAAATACTCTATTGGTTTTATTGAGTTTGTCTCCTCTCCCCCCTCTTACCATTCGGGTTACTGCATCACTCGACGCAGGTTACAGCCTCAAGCCCGAATGGTCAATTCATTTCAGTGAAACTGCTCTTCTTCTGTAGAGCCTGTCAGTGCGGTCACTGAAGATGTACCGCCCTGGATCACTGTGGTTACGTCGTCGAAGTAACCAGCGCCAACTTCCTGCTGGTGTGACACGAAGGTGTAACCCTGTTCGCGGGCCTTGAACTCAGGCTCTTGAACCATGTTGACGTAGTGCTTCATGCCTTCGCCACGGGCGTAAGCGTGTGCAAACTGGAATGTGTTGTACCAGTTGACGTGGATACCGGCCAGTGTGATGAACTGGTACTTGTAGCCCAGTGCGCTCAGCTCTTCCTGGAAGGAAGCGATCTGGCTGTCGTTCAGGTTTTTCTTCCAGTTGAAAGAAGGTGAGCAGTTGTAGCTCAGCAGCTTGCCTGGGTTCTTTTCCAGAACGGCTTGTGCGAATTCACGTGCAAAACCGATGTCAGGTGTACCTGTTTCACACCACACCAGGTCGGCGTAAGGTGCGTAAGCGATACCGCGGCTGATGGCCTGTTCCAGACCGTTTTTAACGCGGTAGAAACCTTCGGCAGTGCGCTCGCCTGTCAGGAATGGCTTGTCGTTGGCGTCGAAGTCTGAAGTCAGCAGGTTGGCGGCTTCAGCGTCTGTACGGGCCAGAACGATGGAAGGAACACCCATAACGTCAGCGGCCAGACGTGCTGCAACCAGCTTCTGGATGGCTTCAGCAGTTGGAACCAGAACCTTACCACCCATGTGACCACACTTCTTTACAGCGGCCAATTGGTCTTCGAAGTGAACACCGGCTGCACCAGCGGCGATCATGTTCTTCATCAGTTCGTAAGCGTTCAGAACACCACCGAAACCGGCTTCACCGTCGGCCACGATAGGCAGGAAGTAGTCGATTGCGTCTTCGGACTTCATCTTGCCGTCGCAGATGTTCTTCCACTGGATTTCGTCAGCGCGCTGGAATGTGTTGTTGATGCGGCGAACCATTTTTGGCACTGAATCGTAAGCGTACAGTGACTGGTCGGGGTACATGGTTTCAGAGCTGTTACCGTCAGCGGCAACTTGCCAGCCTGACAGGTACACGGCTTCCAGACCGGCTTTGGCCTGCTGCATGGCTTGACCAGCAGTAATCGCGCCGAAGGCGTTGACGTAGCCTTTCTTGGCGCCGCCGTTTACCTTTTCCCACAGCTTTTCTGCACCGCGCTTGGCCAGTGTGTACTCAGGCTGAACGGAACCGCGCAGACGAACCACGTCTTCGGCTTTGTAGCCGCGCTTGACCAGTTTCCAGCGTGGGTTTGTTTCCCAATCTTTTTTGAGTTCCTGAACTTGTTGTTCGAAGGTTTTCATGTGCGAATCCTCAGCGAAAGTATTAAAAAAAAGAAACGGTGTGCCAGTTCGATCACGGCCTGGGTGCTGCTTGACAGGGGTGGTCACTGCTGTGAGTGACATCGACTTGGTGAATGACGTGTAGTGTACTGCGGCTTTCGCAAAGCAACAAGAGTTATATCTTATACAAGACTTTTTCGTGATTTGAATAAAATCAATAACTTAAAACACATTTTTCTCGATATGAAATACTTTTTCTCTAAATGAAAAAGAGGGCACCCTCTAATTTATGCACTGCACACAGCTTGGTGCTTACCCTGAAAGGCCGAACTTTTTCCGAAACTCAAAGCACTTAGCTCGGATGGAGGACAAAAAGATTGAAATCAGACAAGCCCACCGGATTAATTGCCTTACAAGAAAATGCCGCGTACAGCAGGGCGAACCGAGCGCCCGAACCAGACCTGCCCGAGGGCCCTCTGAGACAGGCCGCACAGGCCATTTTCAAACAGGGCCTGTTACATGCCAAAGACAATTCAGGCCAAAACGCCGCAATGGCCCATGGCAAATACATTTTTGCGCTAGCACCCGATTCGATGCAAAGCGCAGACAAAACGCTGTTTTTACACAAAGCGCCCGAAGGTTTGAAAACCCGAACGGATGGATTCACCCATGCCTGTTTCAATGCGGGCGGACCAGTGCACACTGCGGGTGAACTTTGGGTGTACAAAGGAAAACCACTTCTGGCCAACAACGCCAGCGGACACTACAGGCCCCCAGCGCTCACACTGCGTGCATTTACTGAACATTTATTAACCAACGAAGTGGATATTCATTCACTGGTCTATCAAGAACAGCACCTCGAAAACAACGATGGTGAGACCATGCCCGACCAATACCGGTTTGCAGCTGGGTCGGGTAAGACTTTAGATCCTGATCAGATCCGTGCCGTACAACATCTGGAAGTGCAATTCGAAAAGATCTTGAAAATGTCCACTGAGGCAGTGTGTGCAACACTGCAGGCTCTTCAACTCAGCGACAGATCGCTTACCAGCACGCCGTCTTCATCCACATAAATCCAGTTGCCCGGTGACACGCGAACATGACCCAAAGCCACGGTGATGTTCTCGTGGCCAGCCCCGCGCTTTTCACTTTTTTGAGGATGAGCGGCCAAGGCGCGTACGCCGATGTCGCAGGCATTCAGCTCCAGCGTGTCACGCACACAGCCGTACACCACAACACCGGCCCAATTGTTTTTCTCAGCCAACACGCCGAGGTTGCCCCCCACCAGTGCGCAACGTTTGCTGCCACCGCCATCCACAACCAGCACCTTGCCCAGGCCGTCCTTATCCAGAGCGGCGCGCACCAGTGTGTTGTCTTCAAACACTTTCAGGGTGTGGGCCTGACCGGAAAACGCAGCCTTCTTGCCCCAGCTTTGAAACATGGGCTCAACAACGCGCAAAACGCCCTGCGCAATCAGGTTCTCATTGGCGTCGCATAAATCAGTGGTGGGCTTCATGGCCGGCTCCTCATCAAGGGTTGGTTTGTTCATGTGTGGCGCAGACTAGCGCATCAACTGCTGTTTTTCAAGCTGGGGGCCAAACGAAACTCCCGGGGTGTTTTGCCTGTCCAGCTGGCGAAGGCGTGCGTGAAACTGCGCCGGTCCGAATAACCCAGGCGCGAGCTGATGGTTTCAATGTCCAGCACCGATTTTTGCAGCATCTCGCAAGCCATGTTCATTCGGACACTGGCAAGCACATGGGCGTAAGTGGTGCCCTCCTCTTGCAACTGCCGCTGCATTTTTCGGGGGTGCATGTCCATTTCCATCGCGATTTTTTCCATGGGCAGGGAAAGCAGGCTGACTTTCGATCGCAACAATCGGGTAATCCGGCTGCTGAGTACACCGGGTTCACTGACTTTCAGCAAGCGATTAACGATCAACTCTTCAGCCTTGTTGTGCGCTGAAGGAATGCCCCCGGGCAATGGCTGACTCAATGAATTGGTGTCAAACACCATGCAATTCGCCGCTTGATCAAAGTGCACTGGCGTTTCAAAAAACTGGGCGTATTCATCAGGTGCTGTCTGGGCTGAATGCTTGAATTCCACTGACAACAAAGGGGTGGACATGGGGCTGATCAAGCGCATGAATTTCAAGACGGCCGCAGCAACGCTTTCCACAAAACCGGGCAAATCGTTGAATTCACCATTGCCCTCCTGAACCAGAATGTTCAGCCTGGCGTACACGGGCCCTTCTTCGGTTGAAAACGACAAGGCCGGGTGTAACAGTTGTGGCGCCCAATCAAACACCTTGATGGCGTCGCGGGGGGTGGATGCACTGGTCACAAAGGTCGCCAGTTCGGGCAGCCCATCAAAGTTGAAGGCATGCCCCAGCACCAATGGGAAATACTGCTTGGGCTGCTTGTCGGCAATGGCTTGAAAAAGGACAGAAAACCAGCGCAAGGACATGCGCTTTCGGGGGTCTGCAGTCATGTCGATGTCGATGCCGAGTTCTTGTAAAACCTGATTCAAATTGATGCCGCATGCGCGCGCCGCATTGGCCAGACTGGCCAGCATTTGAAAGTTAATGGTCTCCATACAGTGTCGGCCCCGGTGGGTTTGTCGTATTTTGTTCCTTTTTTGTCACTACAGATCATATCCTCAATTTGCACATCAAAGTAATCTTGATCTTGAAACAACACATTCATGCAATGCAGTACGGAGGTATCGATGAACAACAAGAAAGCCCAACATCGCGAAGACATGGTGGTTCGTAAAGACCTGGATTTTGATCTGAATGGCGACATTCCACGATTCTGGATGGACGGAGACCCCTTCAAAACCCGCGTGTTTGACGGTGTCCAGATGACATTTCCAGATGGCGAGCGTTACTTTATTTCCAGCGTCCGCTTGTTCAAAGACAAAATTACAGACCCTGAGCTGGCGGCACAGGTGAAAGACTTTTCATGGCAGGAAGGTCAACACGGCAAAGTGCACACCGATTTCAACAAGCGCTTGGCCGAGCAGGGTTTGCCCGTCGAGCGCATGATCAGTGTCGTCAAGAAAATCATGAATGGCCGGCTTGAAAACCGCTCGCCCGAATACAACGTCGCCATTACGGCGGCCCTGGAGCACTTTACCGCGATGATGGCCGAGATGTTCTTCGCCCGCAAAGAAGTGATGGCCGGTGCCGACCCCCGAGTGCGCGCCATGCTGGCGTGGCACGCCATTGAGGAAATGGAACACAAGGCCGTGGCATTTGACGTGATGCAAAAAGTAGCCAAGGTGGGTTACGGCATGCGTTGCCTGGCGATGGCGCACGCCATTTTTCTGTTCTCGTTGCACACCCTGGTGTTCACTTGGGTGCTGTTGCGCTACGACGGATACACAGGCTGGCGACGGGCGAAAGTCTACTTCAAAGGGCTTGCATGGCTGTTCGGCCCACGCAAAGGCGTCTACACGCGCTTGCTGCCCAAACTGCTGACTTATTTCAAGCCCGGATTTCACCCCTGGCAAGACCCCACCGTGCACAACTACGGCGTGTGGTTGGAGTCGTTCAACAAGACGGGCAACCCGGTTTTGGCGGGTGAAGCCATGTACCAGGCTGGCTATTGAACTTTCTGGCGCACTGAGCGCACACAACTCGGTGTTCCAGACTTTCATGCCAAACCATGCGAACATCTCACACGGACGAGGCTGGTCCAACGGGCAGCCTCAGTTCGCAAACTGACCGACCAAACACACCCCAAACCGCTGCAGAAAGCAGCCGCGCGGCACATCAGCTTGCAGACACATTGCTGACACAGGCAGATTTTGATCCAGCAACAGTCCAGATCGTTAAAACAGGCTTGCCGAGCCATGAATTGGACAGCGGCGGCTTGCGAGCCATGTTCAACAAATTTGCAAGCAGGAAGGGTCTCGGACAATTGTTCGAAGCGGTGTCTTGCCCAGCCAGGGTGAAGCGGCACAACACCTCTGCCTGGATTACAGGGCGGATCAAACAAAGAGACTATGTACTGGCCAGGGTGCCAATCGACGTCATTCGGTCTCAACACAGCATTGACGGAATTGCCATCGAGAAAACTGCACAACGGGCCGAGGCGGTTCTCGGCTGGTTGATTCAAAACCCGAAACAAACGACGATCAACAAAGGCACACTGGAAACCCTTGCATGCTCAAACGGTGCACTGAAGGTGGGATGCCACAGCAAAAGCCAGTTGGTCACACTGGACGGGGTGGGTCGTCTGGAGGCGATTCGACAGGCCAAAGAGGCCTACACCCAACAAACTGGTCGGACCCACCCATTGAGTCACATTGAATGCTATGTGACTCGGCTCAAAGAGGATGAATACGAGAGCCTTTACCGAACAAGCAGCTATTTCCGGGACGACGAGGGTGTGCAGCTTGAGAAACCCCAGCACGACCTGGCCCCTTATTCAGGCATTCCAAGGTTGCTGGTCGGGACAGCAATGAACCTTGTCAAACAGACGATAGAACCGGGCCTGGAAAGACTCAATGGCGAATTCGACAGACGGGTTCCAGATGGCTTTTTTCAGGAACCCGCTGCGTCAAACCCGATCAGTGAACAACCCGCTCAAAGGTAAACTGCCCTTCCTTGAAATCGACGGGCACCACATCGTTTGGCCCAAAGCGGCCTTCCAGAATCATTTTGGCCACAGGGTTTTCGATCAACTGCTGAATGGCGCGCTTCAATGGGCGCGCACCATACAGCGGATCAAACCCAGCCTTGACCACTTCTGCAATGGCCGCGTCTGACACCTCCAGACGCATGTCGCGTTTGGCCAGTCTTTCCTGAACGGATGCCAACTGAATTTTCGCGATGTTGGCAATGTGGGCGTTGTCCAGCGCGTGAAACACCACAATTTCGTCCACCCGGTTAATGAATTCAGGCCGGAAGTGCTGTTTGACCTCGATCATCACTGCTTCTTTGATGACCTCCGAACTTTGCCCAGCCAAGCGCTGAATTTCATGCGACCCCAGGTTGGACGTCATCACCACCACCGTGTTTTTAAAGTCCACCGTGCGGCCTTGCCCATCGGTCAAACGGCCATCGTCCAGCACCTGCAGCAAAATATTGAACACGTCCGGGTGCGCTTTTTCCACCTCGTCCAGCAAGATCACGCTGTAGGGTTTGCGACGCACGGCCTCAGTCAGGTAACCCCCTTCGTCGTAGCCCACATAACCGGGGGGCGCACCCACCAAACGGCTGACGCTGTGCTTCTCCATGAATTCACTCATGTCGATTCGAATCAGGTGGTCCTCAGAATCAAACAGGAAGCCAGCCAGCGCTTTGCAAAGCTCGGTCTTCCCGACACCCGTGGGACCCAAAAACAGGAATGAGCCTAGGGGCTTGTTGGGATCAGACAAGCCAGCCCGCGAGCGGCGAATGGCATCTGACACCAGCGTGCAGGCCTCGTCTTGACCGACCACACGCTTGTGCAGCACGTCCTCCATTTTGAGCAGCTTTTCACGCTCGCCCTGCATCATTTTGCTGACCGGAATGCCAGTGGCCCGGCTGACGACTTCTGCAATTTCTTCGGCACCCACCTGGGTGCGCAGCAAGCGGTTTTGTGGCTTCTCGCCACCCACTTCCTTGGCACTGGCTGCGTTCAATTGCCCCTCCAGCGCGGGCAGCTTGCCGTACTGAAGCTCAGACACTTTTTGCCAATCGCCTGCACGCTTGAATTTTTCGATGTCGGCGCGCACGCGGTCAATTTCTTCCTTGATGGCGGCACTGCCCTGCACTGCCGCTTTTTCGGATTTCCAGATCTCTTCCAGATCGGCGTATTCACGCTCCAGCTTGTCGATTTCTTCCTCGATCAAGCCCAGGCGCTTTTTGGAGGCATCGTCGGTTTCACGCTTCACGGCCTCGCGTTCAATTTTCAACTGAATCAGCCGACGGTCGAGCTTATCCATGACCTCGGGCTTGGAATCGATTTCCATCTTGATGCGGGCAGCGGCCTCGTCGATCAGGTCGATTGCCTTGTCGGGCAAGAACCGGTCCGTGATGTAACGGGCTGACAGTTCAGCGGCCGCCACAATCGCGGGGTCGGTGATGTCCACGCCATGGTGAAGTTCGTAGCGTTCCTGCAGACCGCGCAAAATGGCAATGGTACTTTCAACGGAAGGCTCGCCCACCAGCACTTTCTGGAAACGGCGCTCCAGCGCAGCGTCTTTTTCGATGTATTTGCGGTATTCGTCCAGCGTGGTGGCGCCGATGCAGTGCAATTCGCCGCGAGACAAGGCGGGCTTGAGCATGTTGCCGGCGTCCATGGCGCCATCGGCCTTACCAGCACCCACCATGGTGTGAATTTCATCAATGAAGACAATGGTTTGGCCTTCATCGGCGGCCACGTCTTTCAGCACGGCTTTCAGTCGTTCTTCAAACTCACCCCGATACTTGGCACCAGCCAGCAACAAGGCCATGTCCAACACAAGCACTCGTTTGTTTTTCAGGGTATCAGGCACTTCGCCATTGACAATGCGCTGAGCCAAACCTTCCACGATCGCGGTTTTGCCCACGCCGGGTTCACCGATCAACACCGGGTTGTTTTTGGTGCGGCGCTGCAAAATCTGGATGGCACGGCGAATTTCATCGTCGCGGCCAATCACCGGGTCGAGTTTGCCCTGGCGTGCCCGCTCGGTCAGGTCAATGGTGTATTTCTTCAATGATTCACGTTGCGCTTCGTCGTCTGCGCTTTGCACAGTGGCGCCACTTCTCAAGCTGTCAATGGCGGCGTCCACCGCCTTTTCGCTCAAGCCGGCCTCCTTCAGGGCCTTTGCAACGCCAGACGCCTCATGAAAACAGGCCAGCAGAAAGAGTTCACTGGCGACAAACTGGTCACCCTTCTTCTGGGCCGCCTTGTCAGTCAGGTTCAACGAGCCCTGCAAACGGCTGCTGATCTGCACCTGCCCGGTGTTGTTGCTGACCACAGGAAGGTTGGCAACCTCGGCTTCAAGCCCCTTTTTCAGTTGACCCAGATTGCCGCCAGCTTTGCTGACCACGCCACGCACCGTGCCCTCGGTCTGATTGACCAGAGCAAGAAGCACGTGCGCAGGCTCGATGCTGGGGTTGTCTTTTGCAACGGCCATGCTTTGCGCATCGGCCAAAGCTTCCTGAAATTTGGTGGTTAGACGGTCTAAACGCATGGTGCATGCATCCTTTTAAATGAATTGAATTGCCAACTGCCTGCTACTGAAATAGAGTCATCAGATAGAAATTCAAGCCCGGCTATAATCACCAAAGCGCAATTACAACCTACGGCCATGTACATCAAGCAACTTCAACTAGCTTACGCGCCTGAACACGATCGCATATTGATGCGGATCAACTCCTCTGACAATCAAGAGGTGCGTTGCTGGCTGACCCGGCGGATGGTCAGGTTGCTGGTGCCCGGGCTGGACGACATGATGCAGCGCCTGCTGGCCAGCGACCGCCCCCTGAATGAAACCGGACGCAAAGCACTGCTGGAGATGAGTCGCGAGGTCTCCCTGTATTCGGCCGATTTCAAGTCAAAGTTCAATGACAAAGACACCACAACGCCATTGGGCACCGAACCACTGCTAATCACCCAGATTGAACTCAAGCCCATTCACGAACCCGGCAAAACCGACATTTTGTTGAAATTGACAACCTCAGATGCGCGGGGCTTCGAAATCCGCATGGCAGAACAGCTTCAGCACGGGTTTGCTGACCTGCTGATTAAAACCTGTACACAAGCCGTTTGGGGGCTTGAATTCAAATCAACCTCTAGCATCATTGAACGCCCTGAAAGTCGTCACCTGAACTAAACTGAACGCCCATTCAGTAAAAACCCCAGTACACAGATTGCCCAAGTCGTGAAAAAATGAACGTTCATTCAGTTTTTGAAATGGACTCTTCATGCAGTACCTTCCCAAACAACGTTCTTTGTGCACGGCAATTGCAATGGCGTGCAGTCTGTTGGTGCTTTCTTCCTGTGGAAAAGGCGAATCGGCCAAAGCCGCCAACCAGGCCTCTGTGGCCAAGGTCGGTGTTGTTGTGGTTCAAAGCAAGCCCTTTGAGCAGTACTCCGAACTTCAGGGCCGAACCTCGGCCTATCTGGTGTCAGAGGTTCGGCCACAGGTGTCGGGCATTGTCCAGAAACGTTTGTTTGTCGAAGGTGGACTGGTTAAAGCCGGCCAATCTTTGTATCAAATCGACCCATCTACCTATCAGGCCACCTACGCCAGCGCCAAAGCCGCGCTAGAAAAGGCACAGGCCAATCTGGCTGCAGCCAAGGTGAAGCAGGCCCGTTACCAGGATCTGGTGAAAATCAATGCAGTCAGCCAACAAGATTTCGACGATGCAAACGCTGCCCTAAAGCAGACGCAAGCCGATGTGTCTGCCGCACAGGCTGCGGTGGACGCTGCGCGCATCAACCTGGCCTACACACAAGTCAAGGCGCCCATCAGTGGCCGGATAGGTCGCTCAAGCGTAACGCCGGGTGCCTTGGTTCAACAGGGCCAGGCCACCGCGCTGGCCACGATTCAACAGCTTGACCCGATTTACGTCAACCTGACCCAATCCACCACAGACCTGCTGGCGCTGAAGCGCCAACTGGCCAGTGGAAAGTTGGAAAAAACCAGCAAGGGCGGCGCCAAGGTCAAATTGACGCTGGAGGACGGCACCCCCTACCCCAAGGATGGCGATTTGCAGTTCTCCGATGTCACGGTCGACCCCACCACCGGTTCGGTCACTTTGCGTGCGGTGTTTCCAAATCCGGATGGTCTTTTACTGCCGGGTATGTATGTTCGCGCCGCATTGAATGAAGGCACGCTGAAAAACGCCATTCTTGTTCCACAACAGGCCATTGCCCGCGACAGCACGGGCTCAGCCGTCGCCTTGGTGTTGAATGACAAAAACATCGTTGAGCAGCGCCGCGTTGAGACCGAAAAGGCTGTGGGCGACCAATGGCTGATCGCCAGTGGTCTGAAAGCCGGAGACCGCCTGATTGTGCGCGGTCTTCAGAAGGTGAAGCCTGGTCAGCCGGCAGCTCTGCTGGACGACGACAAGGCACCCGAAAAAAAGGACCAATAAGGAGTTTGCAGCATGTCCCGTTTTTTCATTGATCGCCCCATTTTTGCATGGGTGATTGCGATCGTCATCATGCTGGCTGGTGTGCTTGCCATTCGGGAACTGCCGATTGAGCAGTACCCGGACATTGCCCCGCCAGCAGTGACCATCTCCACCACCTACCCAGGTGCCTCTGCCGAAACCCTTCAGAACTCAGTCACGCAGGTGATCGAACAGCGCATGACAGGGCTGGACGGACTTCGCTACATGAAGTCCACCAGCGATTCATCCGGTCAAGTGCGTATCGAGTTGAGCTTCAATGTGGGCACCAACCCCGACATTGCGCAAGTGCAAGTGCAAAACAAGCTGTCGCAAGCACTGCCCGTGTTGCCCAGTGCGGTACA
This sequence comes from Limnobacter litoralis, assembly GCF_030160455.1. Lineage (GTDB taxonomy): Bacteria > Pseudomonadota > Gammaproteobacteria > Burkholderiales > Burkholderiaceae_B > Limnobacter > Limnobacter litoralis. Next base: position 29,760 of record NZ_BSOJ01000020.1, read on the forward strand.
GCGCCAAGGTGTGGTGGTCACCAAAAGTGCCACGGGCTTTCTGGAAGTGATTGCCTTTACCAGCGACGACCCGAAGTACCAGTCCACCGATCTGGCCGACTTTGTGGCCACCAACATTCAAGACACCATCAGCCGCGCCAAGGGTGTGGGTGAAATCACGATTTTCGGCGGGCAGTACGCCATGCGGATCTGGCTGGACCCGCACAAGCTGCAGCAGTACAACCTCACCGTGGCCGACATCAAAAGCGCCATTGTTGCGCAAAATGCGCAAGTGTCTGCAGGCGAGCTGGGTGGTTCACCCGCCGTTGACGGGCAGGCTTTGAATGCGACCATTACCGCGCAAAGCCAGTTGCAAACACCTGAACAATTTCGCCAAATTCTGCTGAAAAGCAGCACTGACGGTGCAGCAATTCACTTGGGTGATGTGGCGCGTGTTGAACTGGGCAGCGACAACTACACCTTCCAGCCCAGCTGGAACGGCAAGCCCTCGGCTGGTTTGGGCATCCGGTTGGCATCGGGTGCAAACGCGCTTGACACCGTAGACACCGTGAATGCCGAAATGAAGCGGCTGGAACCCCTGTTGCCACCAGGCATGCACTACAACGTGGTGTACGACACCACGCCATTCGTCAAGCTTTCGATTCAGGGCGTGATCGAGACACTGCTGGAAGCGATTGTGCTGGTGTTCATGGTGATGTACCTGTTCTTGCAGAATTTCAGGGCCACCCTGATCCCGACGATTGCCGTGCCGGTGGTGCTGATGGGCACCTTTGGTGTGCTGGCTGCGTTTGGTCTGACCATCAACACGCTGACCATGTTTGCGATGGTTTTGGCAATTGGTTTGCTGGTGGACGACGCCATTGTAGTGGTTGAAAACGTGGAACGGGTGATGACGGAAGAAGGCTTGTCACCGAAAGAGGCCACCCGGCAATCCATGGATCAGATCACGGGGGCCTTGGTCGGTATTGGTCTGGTGTTGTCCGCCGTGTTTATACCCATGGCCTTTTTTGGTGGTTCAGCCGGTGTGATTTACCGACAGTTCTCGGTGACGATTGTGTCGGCAATGGCCTTGTCGGTGCTGGTTGCGCTGGTGCTGACCCCGGCCCTGTGCGCCACGCTGTTGAAGCCGGTTCACAAAGGCGAGACCCATCACGCCGGTGGCCCTCTGGGTCGCCCTGTGACGGCCTTCAACAACCTGTTCAACGCGATGACCTTGCGTTACCAAAACGCCGTGGGCAAGCTGTTGGCCAAGTCAACCCGCATGTTTGTTCTGTACGGTGCGGTGTTTGCGGTCATGGTTTTCATGTTCCACAAGTTGCCAACCTCTTTCCTTCCGAACGAGGATCAGGGTGTGTTTTTCATCCAGGTGCAATTGCCACCGGCTGCCACCAAAGAGCAAACCTCCAATGTGCTCAAGAAAGTTCAGCATTACTTTCTGGTCGATGAAAAGAAAAACGTGCAGTCCCTGTTCACGGTGGCTGGTTTCAGCTTTTCAGGCACCGGGCAAAATTCTGGCCTTGGTTTTATCAAGCTGCGCGACTGGAAGGAAAGACCTGGCCCCGAGAACAGTGTGGATGCGGTGGTGGCGCGTGCGTCCAAGTTCTTTGCAACCATTCCGGATGCACAGGCGTTTGCTTTTGCGCCACCGGCCATTCGGGCCTTGGGCAATGCAAGCGGCTTTGACCTGTTTCTGCAAGACCGCGCTGGCTTGGGCCGCGATGCCTTGTTGAAAGCGCGTGGCCAATTGCTGGCTGCGGCCTCAAAAAACCCGGAGGTCACGAAGGTGCGGCCCAATGCCTCCCCCGATGTGCCTCAGTACCACCTGGACATTGACGCCATCAAGGCGGGCAGCATGGGCGTCAGCATGGCCGACGTCAATGACACCTTGTCCACGGCCTGGGGTGGAAACTATGTCAACGATTTTCTGGATCGTGGCCGCGTGAAAAAAGTGTACGTGCAGGGCGATGCGCCCTTCCGGATGCTGCCACAAGACCTCAATGACTGGTATGTGCGCAACAAACAAGGCCAGATGGTCGCATTTTCCAACTTTGCGACCTCCAAATGGACAGTGGGTGCGCCGCGTCTTGAACGCTACAACGGTCTGCCCGCTGTTGAAGTGCTGGGCGAGGCTGCAGCGGGTAAAAGCACAGGCGATGGCATGAACGCCATGGAAGACATTGCCAAACAGTTGCCGCCTGGTTTGGGCATTTCGTGGACCGGCCTTTCTTACGAAGAAAAGCAGACCGGGTCGCAAGCCTACTTCCTGTATGCCATTTCATTGCTGGTTGTGTTTCTGTGTCTGGCAGCCCTTTATGAAAGCTGGTCTGTGCCCTTTGCCGTCATTCTGGTGGTGCCACTGGGTGTGGTCGGCGCTTTGCTGGCCACGGGCATGCGCGGGCTGGCCAACGACATCTACTTCCAGGTGGCCTTGCTGACCACAGTGGGTCTGTCCTCGAAAAACGCCATTCTGATTGTTGAATTTGCCAAGGAACAGGTGGACAACGGCGTGGGTTTGGTCGAGGCCACATTGAACGCGGTGCGCATGCGTTTGCGCCCGATCGTGATGACCTCGCTGGCGTTTGGACTGGGCGTGTTGCCCTTGGCCATTTCCACAGGCGCGGGTTCAGGAAGCCAGAATGCAATCGGCACTGGTATTTTGGGCGGCACGATTACAGCCACCGTGTTGGGTATTTTCTTTGTGCCCCTGTTTTTTGTCGCTGTGCGGCGCGTGTTCAGCAAGCGCACGGGCAGCAAGGAGTTGTCTCACAATGAGTAAAGCATTCAAAGCCCAAAGCGGTATGGCCTTGAAACGCCTTTCCATGGCCAGCGTGGTGTTGCTGAGCGCATGCAGCACGCTAGCCCCCACGTACCAACAACCCGAGACCGCGGTTACACCCAACTGGCCTGCTGGCAAAGCGTACGCAATCGACCAACCAAGCGGTGTCGCGGTCAGCCAGATCACATGGAAAGACCTGTTCAAGGAAGACTCCATTAAACAAGTGATTGGCATGGCCCTGCAAAACAACCGCGACCTGAAGGTGAGCGTCTTGAATGTGGAGCGTGCGCAGGCCCTGCTGGGTGCCCAACGCGCTGCTTACTTTCCGACCATCAGCGCAGACGGCGCGGGTTCACGCCAGAAATTGCCTGCGTCGGTCACGAATGGCCGTTCAACAGCCAACACGCAGTACAGCGGCACTGTGGGCCTTGCCACTTACGAACTCGACTTTTTCGGCAAGGTACGCAGCTTGAATGACGCGGCGCTGAACACCTACCTCAGCACCGAACAGGCACAGCACAGTTTTCAACTGGCGTTGATTGCCGACACGGCGTTTGCCTGGTACACGCTGAGTGCCGATCGGGCCCGACTGGCTTTGGCGCAAGACACGCTGAAAAATCAGCAAACTGCGCTTGATCTGATCGAGAAGCGATTCAAGCTTGGCGTGGGCACTGAACTGGATGTCAACCAGGCCAGAACCACGGTTGAATCGGCCCGTGCGGATGTTGCCCGGTACACCCGTCTGGCTGCACAAGACCTTAACGCCCTGAACCTGCTGACCGCCCAACCCGTGCCTGAAAAATGGCTGCCCAAAGGCGAGCTGGACGACAGCACAGCCATGATCGACCTGAAAGCAGGTTTGCCATCCGACGTTTTGCTTCGCCGCCCCGATGTGAAGGCAGCCGAATACCAACTGAAGGCGGCAAATGCGAAAATTGGTGCGGCGCGCGCAGCATTTTTTCCGTCGATTACCTTGACTGGCAGTTACGGCAGCGCCAGCAACCAGTTGTCAAACCTGTTTGAAGCAGGCACCGAAACATGGACGTTCATACCGAAAATCAGCTTGCCCATTTTTGATGGTGGCCGCCTGCAGGCCTATCTGGATGTCAGCAAAATTGACCAGAAAATTGCCGTGACCAACTATCAGAAGGCCGTTGAAACGGCGTTTCGGGAAGTGGCAGACGCCCTGGCCGCCAAAGGCACATTGAACACCGAGCTGCAGGCCCAGCAAAACCTGGTGGACGCCAGTGCGGCAAGTTACAAACTGTCCAAAGCGCGGTTTGAAGGGGGCGTGGACAGTTATCTTCAGGTGCTGACCGCGCAACAGGCGTTGTACACCGCTCAACAAAACCTGATTGCCACCCGATTGCTGAAAACCAGCAACCTGGTCACCTTGTACAAGGTGCTTGGCGGTAGTTGGGGGGCAAATTCATGAACTCGCCCGCACTGAGCCACAAGGCCGAACTTCGTCGACAGCAAATTCTGGATGCCGCTGGGCAATGCTTTAAAAAAAGCGGCTTCCACGGGGCCAGCATGTCAGAAATTGCCAAATCGTTTGGCATGAGCGCCGGCCACATCTACAACTACTTCGACAGCAAGGAAGCGATCATCGAGGCGATTGTTCAACAGGACATGGAGCACTCGCTGGAGAAGATCGCCAATCTGCACGGCAAGGGCGACTTGTTGGGAGCCATTCTGGCCACGGTGGATGAAGGGTTGCAACGGCGTATTCAACGCAGCGCGCTGGACACGGAAGTGTTGGCGGAGGCGTGCAGAAACCCGAGGGTGGCCAAAATCATTCAGGAGGCAGACCTCACCATTCGCGGAAAGCTGCAGGCCCTGTTGACCGAAATCGTCAGTGCCAAAACACCACGTTGCCCAAAAACCATCGGGGCAAAGGCGGCCGTGTTGATGGCACTGTTCGATGGCATGATGATTCGTGGCATACGCCAGCCAGACCTGAACCAGCCTGAATTGGCCAAAACCCTGCGCTGCGCAATTCGCGACTTGTTGGACAACTAGCGCAAAAACAGGCTCTGCAGGTCGTTCAAAAAGCGAATGCCCAATTCAGTGGGCTGAAACACCCCTGGTTTGTTGTGCATCAGTTGCTTGCCCAAGGCCTCGCGCAGCGGGGCCTGAAGATCGGTCACTGGGCGACCGCATCGCTCGGTGAAATACTGCTCGGGCACCCCGTCCAGTAGACGCAGCGCATTCAGCATGAATTCAAACGGCAGCTCTGTAGCCTTCAGCTCACGCACCTCAAACCCTGCCCCGCCAGCCATGGCCTCCTGCATGTAGGCTTGCGGGTTTCGCAGGCGTGTTTCACGCTCAATGCGATTGGGGTAAGTGATCTTGCCGTGTGCGCCAGCACCAATGCCGAGGTAGTCGCCAAAGGTCCAGTAGTTCAGGTTGTGCTGACAACGATGGCCAGGCTTTGAAAACGCCGACACTTCATAACGTTGGTAGCCTGCGGCGGCCGCTTTCGCGTGCACGGCGTCTTCAATGTCGGCCAGGGTTTCCTCAGCGGGCAACAATGGGGGCTTCACGGCGAACTGGGTGTTGGGCTCTAGCGTCAACTGATACAGCGACAAGTGCGTGGGGCCAAGCTCGATGGCTTGCTGCAAGTCGGCCAGCGCCTGTTGCGGGGTTTGATCGGGCAGGCCATACATCAAATCCAGATTGACTTCATCAAACAGGGCGATCGCGCTTTCCGCAGCCTCAACCGCTTGCCTGCCTTGGTGAATCCGCCCAAGGGCGGACAGGTGCGAGTCGGAAAAACTTTGAACCCCGATGGAAATCCTGCTTACACCCGCCTTTTTAAAGCCTTCAAAACGGGCTTGCTCGAAAGTACCGGGGTTGGCCTCCATGGTGATTTCACCCGTGCCGGGCATGCCCAGCCGCGCACGCACGGCGCCCAGCAACTCGTCAATCAGCTCGGAGTGAAACAGCGAAGGGGTGCCACCGCCGATGAAAATGGTGTGCAGCTTTCGCCCCCACACCTTGGGCAACTGGGCATTCAGGTCTGCAATAAGGGCATTCAGATATTGCCGCTGCAGGGCGATGGGCAAACCATGGTCTTCCTGACGGTCGGAGCCTTGCGCCAAATGACTGTTGAAGTCGCAGTAGGGGCACTTTTTCACACACCAGGGCAGGTGAATGTAAAGGCTGAGTGGTGGCAGCGCCGTGAAGGTGAGATCACTGGGCTTGAAAATTTGCGTGACCAGATTCAAGGCCATGTGATCAACCCTGCCTGACCAGATTCAAACGTTGCTGCAACTCGGCCAGCAAAGCCTGCGTGGCCTGCGCGCGGTGGCTGTGCAGGTTCTTCAGGTCTTTGGGCATTTCAGCGGCTGTACACTGGTGGGCGGGCACCCAAAAATGCGGATCGTAACCAAAGCCGTGTTCACCGCGGGGCTGGTCGATCACCTCGCCAAACCACAGCTTTTGGGCAATGGTGGGCGTGGGGTCATCGGCGTGGGCCACCCACACCATGGCGCAGACAAACCAGGCGCGGCGGTCTTCAACGCCTTGCAGGTTTTCAATCAGTTTGGCGTTGTTGCTGGCGTCGCTTTTTTCCAGCCCGAACAAGGTGGCGTATCGCGCTGACAGCACACCAGGCGCGCCTTGCAGGGCTTGCACACACAGGCCAGAGTCGTCTGCCAAGGCAGGTCGGCCCGTCAGTCGGCTGGCGTGGCGCGCTTTGGCCAAGGCGTTTTCAACAAAGGTGTGAAAGGGCTCTTCCGCCTCGGGCACACCCAATTCTGACTGGGGCACCCAAGTAATGCCCCAAGGGGCAAACAAGGCAGAGAATTCCTTCAACTTGCCGGCATTGCCACTGGCCAGCACCCAGACGTCGCTCGTGTTCATTGTGCTTTCTGCTGACGAATCAGCTCGGCAATGCCCGCACCTGCACTGTCCAGCATGGCGTTCAATTCCGCACGGCTAAACGCGGCGCCTTCGGCTGTGCCCTGCACTTCCACAAAGCCGCCATGCTCGGTCATGACCACGTTGAGGTCGGTCTCGCATTGGCTGTCCTCGTCGTAATTGAGGTCAAGCACCACCTGTCCGTTCACCACGCCCACGGACACGGCCGCCACGTACTGGGTGATGGGGGACTCTGTCAGCGCACCGCTGTCCAGCAGGGTTTGAACGGCATCGGCCACCGCCACCATGGCACCCGTGATTGAGGCGCAACGGGTGCCGCCGTCCGCCTGAATGACGTCACAATCGATTTTCAGGGTGCGCTCACCCAGCTTTTCAAGATTGACGGCTGCGCGCAACGCGCGACCGATCAAGCGCTGAATTTCCTGAGTACGGCCACTCTGCTTGCCCTTGGCGGCCTCACGGTCCATGCGGGTGTGGGTAGAACGAGGCAACATGCCGTATTCCGCGGTCAACCAACCCTGGGCCTTTCCTTTCAGGAATGAAGGCACCTTGTCTTCGACTGAGCAGGTGCACAGCACGTGGGTGTCACCCATCTGCACAAGCACCGACCCTTCTGCATGGCGGGTGTATTTGCGCTGAATGCGCACGGTGCGCAGTGCTGTGGGGGTTCTTCCATCGGGACGGGTGGCCTCGGTCATTGCATTCTCCATGTTGATACTTGTCGGGCATTATCGCGCATCTTCTTCCCACAACGGGAGCTGGTCGGGCTGGTCTGCCAATTCCATGTGGGACAGATGGCTTGCCTTAACCCCGAGCAATCGGATTCGCGAACGCGGATGGTTGGACGCAGAGGTGTCGAAAGGCACCTTTTTCAAACATTCGCGCGCGGCCTGCAAAATTTCAGTGGCGCTGCTCACGGTGTGACCAGGCGTGTGGTCGCGCGTCACACTGGTGAAATCGGGGAAGCGGACTTTCAGGCCAATGGTGCGGGCCTTCAGTTTTTTGCGCTCAAGGTCACTGGCCAGCTTGTCCGTCAAGCGGGTCAGAATGGCGGTCAGGGCTTCCCTGTCGCGGCGAATGTGAAGGTCATTCTCGAACGTGGTTTCACGGCTGATGGATTTGGGGTCGCCGCCCAGGCTCAATTCCCGTCGGTCTATGCCACGGGCACATTCATACAGCCACAGGCCATAACTGTTGCCAAAGTGGGCCTGCAATTGGGGCAATGGGGCCAAAGCCAGTTCACCCACGGTGCGGATATTCAATTCGATCAGTTTGGCTTGCGCCTTGGGACCTATCCCATTGACCTTGCCCACTGGCAATGGCCACACCACAGTTTCAAATTCATGGGGCCTGACAAGGGTCAAACCATCGGGCTTTTGAAGATCTGAGCAGATTTTGGAGGTCAGCTTGTTTTCTGACAGCCCAATTGAGCAGGTCATGCCACCAGTGGCGTCTTTCACGGCCTGTTTCAATTGCGCGGCCAACTGCCGGGCTTTCTCAAAGTCACCCTGCGTCTGCTCAGTCAAGTCCAGGTAAATTTCGTCCACCCCCCTGTTTTCCATCACGGGCGTCAGTTGCAGCACGGCTTCCTTGAAGCGGCGCGACAGGGTTGAATACCACTCGAAATCAGCAGGCAACAAGATGGCCTGGGGAGCCAGTTTGGCGGCGCGCATGGTGGGCATGGCCGAGTGCAAGCCCAGTTTTCGGGCCTCGTAATTGGCTGTGGTCAGTACCCCCCTGCCCTGGTATTGGCCCAGCAAGGGGAAATCTTGCCCAGGCAAGGGTTGAATGCCCCGACGACCACCCACTGCAACGGGACGTCCCTTCAAACGGGGGTCTCGCACCAGCTCTGCGCTGGCATAAAATGCATCCATGTCGAGATGTGCAATGATTCTCATCAAACGCCCGGTGTACTGCAAGCTTCACAGCTTGAGAGTTTACAATCCCCACACACCTTGTACACAGAACTGGATTCACCCATGAGCAAAGATCAGTCAGACAGCGGCCTTGTTTACAGCATGACGGGTTATGCCAACGTGCAAAAAGTCACGCGTGCCGGCACACTGACACTTGAACTTCGAAGCGTCAACTCACGCTTTCTGGACTTGAATTTCCGCATGCCCGATGACCTGCGGACCCATGAAACCACGCTGCGCGAAAAGCTGAACGCCAGCCTGTCTCGTGGCAAGGTCGAAATTCGCCTGTCCTGGGGTCGAAGCGAGGGTGAAAAACGCATCCCGACAATCGATTTGAAGCAGGTTCAACTGCTGGCCGAACTGGAAGACTCGATCAAGTCGGTTTTGCCTCAGGCAGGTGGTTTCCGCGTGGTGGATGTGCTGAACTGGCCCGGCGTGGTGGAAGACGATGGCTTGTCCGCCGATGAAATGCAAGAGGCCGTGGCCAGCCTGTGCGACACGGCCATTGACGCTTTGAAGCAGACCCGCGCCCGCGAGGGTGAGCAGCTTGGCCGCGTGTTGCTGGAGAAAATTGATGGCATGGCCCGCATTATTGACCTGCTGACCCCGCAATTGCCGCAGTTCGTGGCCCATTACGAAGGCAAGGTGCGTGAGCGAATGACCGAGTTTTTTGACAAGGTGATTCAGGAAAAGGCCGCCCATCTGACCGTGCAAGACCTTGAGGAACGCGTGAAGCATGAAGTGGCGCTGCACAGCGTTCGCATCGATGTGTCGGAAGAAATCGACCGCCTGCAGACGCACTTCAAGGAAGTGCGCCGCATTCTGAAAAAAGGGGGCGTGATCGGCAAGCGACTGGACTTTGTAACCCAGGAGTTGAACCGTGAGGCCAACACCCTGGGCAGCAAGGCCCACGCCATTGCACAAACCCAGGCCAGTATTGACCTAAAGGTGCTGGTCGAGCAGTTCCGGGAGCAAATCCAGAACATCGAGTGAAGCGCTTGCAGCGGGGGTTTGCCTGCCTGGCAAACCAACGCCTATGGCATGCAGGTCCAAAACACGCAGCATGCGCTTGTCCTCCCTGGTGCCAATTTCGACATGGGGGTGGCTGGTTTGCCCAAAGTTGCCCGGTTCACTTCGCTTGGCCCCCAACACCGGAATTGAATTTTTCCATCGCGCCGATTCAATCGTCTTCAAGGCCCTGACCGCAAACCCAACCTTGCCCTGCTGACATTGCACAATCAAGATGCTGCTGTGGGAGCCCAGCCCCTGGCGCCTGCCGGTCAGCAAATGACTCAGGCTGTAGACGGGCATGTTTTCACCCTGATCATACACATAGCCGAGCAAGACGCCTTCGCCCGGCAAGATGTCCAGTGCGGTGTTGTACGGAATGACTTTCAGGATGGATTCGATCGGCGTGGCCAGTTCATCTTGAACCCAAAAGGTCAAAAAACGGCTTTCCTGAACATACTCGCCCCGAGACTTCGAGAGATGGTCTGAATGGCTCTGGTTGTCGACTTTGCGTTTGGCCAGCAAGCTGGCCAACTCATTCAGTGCTGTATTGGACTGTATCAATTGACCATTTAATACAAAGTGCGTGACGCCTGTGCAATGGTGCTTCTTCACGTAGGCATCGCCCAGCAGGCTGTTGGGCATCACCTGATCGACCAAAGCGAGGGCGGCAGAATTGTCGTTGGAAAGGGGTGCGAAATTGGCTGGATCCAGGTTGACCATGTCCACCACTCGATCCACCATGAATGCCACAGCGCCCTCTTTCAGGCGGACCACGCAGGCTTCCCGCAGGCTGCGGGTATCACCGTCACTTCTGAAGCCGCATGCCAGGTTCAGGTTTACCGCCGGAATGAACTGCCCGCGGTACTGCAATTCCCCCATAAAATGACCAGCGCACAGGCTCGAACTCGTAATTTCAGGGTTCGCCAGAGTGCTTTCTACCTGCGTGGGGTTGATGGCGTAGCTGATTTGGCCCGATTGCAGCAACATGTAGGACTGGCCTTGCAATGTTTGACTGGCGTTTAAGGAATGCGCCGCGCCCAGACCCTGAAGCCTTTGCGGCTCTGGATCTTTTGCACTGGGCAAGCCGGGGAGGTTCATCAGGCCCTGGGGCTCCAATACATTCAACAAAATGCCGCTGTTGGGGCAGGTGACACTTCCGGTGAAAAAATGCGCCCCACCACTTTCAAAGTGAATCGGGTTGATCTCGGTGATGTGAACATAAAACAGCTCATTGACACGATTGGCCGACAAGCCGATCAATTGGCCATGGGCAGCCACCACCACAATCGAATCTGCCGCCGAGGTTCCGACAGAAAGGTCCAGCATTTGACACAGATCGATCACGGGAACGACCACACCTCGAAGGTTCAGCCCGCCCAAAAGGCCCTTGGCCTTGCAAGGCAGCGTGATTAAATCGCGCAAGGGCTGTACCTCTCTGATCGCTGAAATGGGCAATGCCAAATTCAGAGCGCCTGTCAGAAAGCTGCCATACCCGGCTTTTTCCTCGGGTGCGTTCATTTCACAGCCTCTTCACCGGTCAACTGGCGCAGCAGGCTTTGAATATTCAGCATGGCCTGCTTTTGAATGGAGATGGCCTCTTCCACCTTGCCGATGTTGTCGCGAGACCCTGACACCGCCGACAGGATGCCCTCAAACTGACTGGATGCCCGCTGGGTCACTTCAGCACCTTCCTGAACCTGGGCGACCGACTCTTCCATCAAGGCAGAAATTTCTTTCGCAGCGGTCGAGCTGCTCTCGGCGAGCTTGCGCACTTCAGCTGCCACCACTGAGAAGCCAACGCCATGCTGACCGGCTCTGGCCGCCTCGATTGCGGCATTGAAGGCCAACAAATTGGTCTGGTTGGCGATCTCGCCAATCACGCGGACGATGTCAGACACGCGGTTGGCACTGGTTTGAATGGCATCAATGGTTGCAATCGACCGCTTCAGGTCCGTGGCCCCCTGCTTGGCAGCTTCCAGGCCATTGTCGGTTTGGCCTGCGGCGGAATCTGAACTGTCCACAATGATCTGCAGTGCATCCACCAATTGATCCACGTGCCTGCGCATTTCGACCGATTTGCTGGTGATGCGCTGCTCAAGCAGCACCTCTTTGGTGACGTCGTAGGCAAATTTCACAATCTTCACAACCTTGCCATTCAAATCCAGAATGGGGTTGTAGGTGGCCTGAATCCAGACATCGCGATTGAACTTGCCCACACGTTTGAATCGACCGCTTGTGAATTGACCTTCACCGAGTCGCAACCAGAAATCTCTATACTCCTCACTCTGTGTGTATTCAAGACTGCAAAACATGCTGTGATGCTGCCCCTGAATTTCACGAAGGGTGTAGCCCATGGCCGCCAAAAAATTTCGGTTGGCGGTCAAGACACGCCCATCCAGGTCAAACTCGATCACGGCCTGCCCTTTGTCAATCGCCTCAACCCGGGCCATGCACTCGGCGTTGACCAGCTTTGCCTGGGTGTAATCAGTGGCAAATTTCACCACTTTAACCAGCTTGCCCCTTGGGTCATAAATGGGGTTGTAGGTCGCCTGAATCCAGACCTCGCGCCCATCCTTGCCAATCCTTTTGTACTCACCGTGTTCGAACTGACCGCGACCCAGACGTTCCCAAAAAGACTGATATTCAGCGGAAGTGACCTGTTCAGGGGCCACAAACATGCGGTGGTGGTTGCCCTTGATCTCGTCGAGTGAATAGCCCATCAACTTCAAAAAATTGCCGTTGGCATTCAAGACCTTGCCAGTCATGTCAAACTCGATCACGGCTTGGGAACGGTTGATTGCCTCCAGCTTGCCAATGACGTCCAACTTTTCAAGTTTGGCTGCTGTTATGTCGCTGGCAAATTTCACCACCTTGAACGGCTTGCCCTCCAGGTCCATGATCGGGTTGTAGGTGGCCTGAATCCAGACGAGTTTGCCACCCTTGCCGTAGCGCATGTATTCGCCACTGTCATATTTGCCCTCCCCCAGTTTTTGCCAAAATTGTTTGTATGCAAGCGACTCTGCCTCTTCCGGATCCACAAAAATGCGGTGATGCTGCCCTTGTATTTCTTCGAGCGAGTAGCCCATCAAGTTCAGGAAATTGTCATTGGCGGTCAGTATGTTTCCCAACAAGTCAAATTCAATGACCCCTTGGGATCTGTGAATGGCATCGACCTTGCCGCCATAGTCGAGCGACTTCAGTTTTTCGGCTGTGACGTCACTGGCCACCTTGATGACACTGACCACCTTCCCTTCGTCATCGAACACCGGGTTGTAGGTGGCTTGAATGTAAACATCGCGCCCATTGGCGTCCTGACGCAAGTATTCGCCACTCGCTGGCTTGCCCTCTCCCAGGTCTTTCCAGAATTGGCGATACTCAACGGTTTCTGAAGTGCCGGGTTTGCAAAACAGGGCATGGTGCTTGCCGATTACCTGGTCTTCGCGATAACCAAACAGACTCAGAAAGACGGCGTTGGCGTTCAACACATGGCCCTGCGGATCAAATTCAATGCACGCCACCGTCTTTTCAAGGGCCTCGAAAAGGCGGGCACGGTGAGTCAATGGTTCTTGAACGGTAGAGAGGTCAGTCATGACGAAATCCTTTGGCGAAGTGGGGTGAAACATACGGATGAATATACCCATCGCGGCCAATGCGGGTTACTCTACGGACGGGTGGTTTTGTCTACCCCAAAAGACTGAATGTCCAGAACAAACACCCAGAATCAGGGTGGTGTGTCATCCAAATTCGGACTTGCGCCGTTAGTCATCCCTGATCCTTTCACTACACAGGTACATAAAATGAAAAAAATCATGAAAGCAACTACCCTGGCAGTATTGGTCAGCTTCGGCTCAACTTTTGTTGCAGCACCGGCAAGCGCGGCTCTGATTTCGACCGAGCAATCCGTTGGCGCTCACACTGTTGACCGTGCACACATCAAGCAGTTTTTTGATCGCGCAGACGTGGCCAAAATTCTCGAATCCAAAGGCGTTACGCCAGAAATGGCCAAAGCCCGCGTCGATTCCATGACCGATGCCGAGGCCCAGCAACTGGCCCAGAAAATTGACACCGCACCCGCGGGTGCCGGCATTATTGAAGTGGCCTTTACCGTGTTCGTGATTCTGTTGATCACCGACATCCTGGGCTTCACAAGGGTCTTTTCCTTCACTCGCCCTGTTCGATGAATAGTGCGTTTTGCAGACCCTTGCGCGCAGTGGTGGCGCTGGGTCTGCTTTTGTCTTTGCAAGGCTGCGCCTACCTTCTGCCAACTGTTCCGCCAGAGGTGGCGCAGCAGGCGGATCGGCAGCCTTCTGTCGAGCTAACCCAGGTGCCGTTCTACCCTCAAAAAGAGTATCAGTGTGGGCCGGCGGCACTGGCCACTGTATTCAACAATCTGGGCAGCAGGACAAGCCCGGATGCGCTCGTTTCGCAGGTCTATTTGCCAGATCGCAAAGGGTCGCTGCAGATCGAAATGCTGGCAACGACCCGCCGCAACGGCTACCTTGCCTACCCACTGCCACCCACCACTGAAGCCCTGTTTGAGGCGCTGAACGACAACACGCCGCCCGTGGTTTTAATGAATCTGGCCTTGCCGTTTTACCCCATGTGGCATTACGCAGTGCTGGTGGGTTACGACCACAAAAAGCAGGAATTGATTTTCCGTTCAGGCGAAGAAAAACGACAGCAGATTGAACTGGCCACCTTTTTGAAACTGTGGGACCGTGGGCAGGATTGGGCTTTTGTTGTGCTAGACCCCAAAAGGCCGCCGCCCGCATTTGCGAAGGCTGACACCTACCTTCAAGCCGCGGCCGCTCTTGAGAAACCGCACCCCGACCTCGCCTTTGAAGCCTATTCGGCAGGTGCGGCGCGCTGGCCCGACCACGCAGGCCTGCAATTTGCGGTGGGCAATGCGCTTTACGGCAAAAATCAGTTCAAGCAGGCCGAGCAGCATTACCGCAAGGCTTTGAACGCACAACCTGACTTTGCAGACGCCTGGAACAATCTGGCTGAGACGCTGTGGTCGCAGCAAAAAAAGGTGCAAGCCAGGGACGCCGCCCGAAAAGCATTGGCCATTGGCGGAGAACACGCCAGCATCTACGAACAAACCGCCCAGAAAATGGGCGCCAAAACGGCCGATTAAGTGAACATCTCAGGCAATTGCGCCTGAATGTTCACCCGGGCCTTCAGTCGGCTAGCCAACAGAAAAACGCCGCCCACCTTGCGCTGTAAAAACAATGCGTCTACGGGTGGTACATGCCAGAAGTCCCTGTCCAGCCCCAAATCCATGCCCTTTTCACGAATGCGCTGGGCCAGGTCCGAGTGTCCAAAATCGAACTCACCCTTGGTGCACAAGGGCTCACAAGCCAGCTCAATCAAATCAAGAACCAGCTCACGGTGGCGCGCCAAGGTGTTGTTGTCGTAATAGCCGATGGCACGAGCAGCGGAATCCAGACCCGCTCGGTTGCCCGAAAGCGCGGCGTCTACGATGCAGCCGTATTGCTCCACCAGAAAAACGGGCAAATGCCTGGAAGCACCGAAGTCGAGAAGCACCAGCCGTTCGGTTTGCGTGCAAAACTGGAAGTTGGCGAAGTTCGGATCGGTTTGCATGAACCTGAACTCAAAGAGTTCCCGAAAAAACAGTTTGAAAGCAAGGCTGGCCACCTTGTCACGCAGGGCTTGAGAATGCCCGGTCAGACTTTCCACAGGCAGACCCTGCACATGACTCATCACGAGAATGTTCTTGGTGCACCATTGCTCGTACACCTCTGGCATCAGGAAGTGTTGTGAATCGTTTAACAGACTGCGGTAGTGCTTCAGGCTTTCCGCTTCGCGCAGATAATCGGCCTCTTCATGCAATTGCGCCTTGGCCTGTTCCAGCAAGGGTTTGAGGTCAAGCTCCTTGGGCAACACGCCAGACATCTTGAAGAGGCTCGCCACGTTGTCGATGTCGCTGTCAATGCTTTCGCGTACACCAGGGTATTGAATCTTGATGGCCAGACGCTGGCCGTCCCGTGTGAAGGCCTCGTGCACCTGTCCAATGGAGGCTGCAGCAATCGGCTTGAAATTGAAAAAGGCAAATTGCTGTTCCCAGTCCTCACCCCAGTTGCTGCGCAACACCTCTTGCAGTTGTGAGTGCGGCATGGACCGCGCATTAGAGCGCAACCTGGCCAAAATGTCAGACAGTTCGGCGGGAATGAAATCGCCCGCATCCATGGACAGCAACTGGCCGACTTTCATGGCGGCACCGCGCAGCCGGGACAACTGATCGGCCAGCCGACGCGCGTTTGCAGGCGTCAACAACATTTGACTGACTTTGGGACGATTGCCTTTGGCAAGCTGGCGCACGCCTTCGGCCACCATTCCACCCGCGATGCCGGTTGCCAAGGCGCCCATCCTGCTTAAACGTGCAAATCGGCTTTGAGGTACTTTTTGGGCGGTTTCGTCTTTCGGCTTGTTACTGCTCACTGTAAGCCTGCCCCCAATAATTGAAGGTAAACACTTTGGGCCCAGGCACGTAACTGGCTTCCAGTTGTTCAGTTTTAAATCCGGCCTCGTTTAACAACGCTGGAATATCACGGTTCAGATGGCACCCGCCCGCCAACTTTCCCCAAACGGGTTGCAGCCGGTTTTGCAGGCTGGCCACTTTGGCATCCGGCGCGATGCCATGCTCGCAAAACAGCAGTTTGCCCTCTGGCTTCAGCACGCGGCGCATTTCCCGCAGGGCGGGCACCGGGTCTTCAATGCTGCAAAGGGTGTAAGTCATCACAATGGTGTCGATGCTGTGGTCATCCAGCGGAATGCTGTTGGCCGACAAACCCAGCAACTGCACATCCAGACCAGCCTGTTGAATTCGACGTCGGGCCAGGCGATGCATCTGCATGGCTGGGTCCAGCCCCAAAACGGATTTCACCTTCTTGCTGTCATAAAACCGCATGTTCAAGCCGGTTCCGATGCCGATCTCAAGCACTTTCCCGTGCGCTTTTGGAACCACTTTTTCGCGCTGCATGCGCAGTGGCTTCATGCCACATGCAAAGTCCAGCAAAGTGGGCAACACGTGTTTTTCGTATTGTGTGGCTAGCCAACCGTTGGCCATGTTGTCTTCCTTTTTGTATTACTGCCCTCGGCTTTGATGATACTCCAGAGGTACATGCAAATTCCCAGAAAAGGCAGGCAGAAAGTTTGTAAACTTCAACAAACTGCATCCGCAGACCATTTGACCGTTGACAGGTGCCTTGTTGAAGCTCCAATCCTATTTTCACGTCCGTTTCCTGATGGTGGGCGTGGCGCTTGCCCTGGCTGTTCAGTGCAATATAAGTTCGGCCAAAGGCAACGGGCGCGCCGCCTGGAAAGCGCAATTCATGGAACTGGGGGAGCAGAGCAAACAGGCGGAACTGGCAGGCGATCTGGACACGGCTGAAAAACTGGCGCGAGACCGATTGAACATTGCAGGCGATGGCCCAGCCAGAGCACAGGCTGTGGCCAGTGCTGGCCTGGGCAATGTGCTGCGCAGCAAGGGGCTGTTTGCCGAATCAGAAATCATGTTCAGAAAAGCGCTGACGCTGAACGAAGCCTCTGACGAACCCGCCGGCTACACCTTTCAACTCAGGGCCACAATCAATCTGGCGTCTGCCATCGAAAGCCAGGGGCGACTTGCAGAATCCAACGCCCTGTTTAGAAAGGCATTGGCGCTGCAACTGAGTTCACAACCCAATCATGTCGACGCCATTCATGCGCGTACCTTGCTGGCCAACAATCTGATTGCCCTTCATCAATACAGCGAAGCCGAAGTGCTTTTGAAACAGGCCATTGCAGTCAAGCCTGATTTCAACAACAAAGAAGCTGGCGACCAACGCAGTACCCCTTATTGGGAAACCATGCGCAAGGCCCAAGCACTGAATGCCTTGGGCTTGCTGGCGTTTCAGCAAAAGAAGTGGACACAGGCGCTGGACTACCTTCAACAAGCCCAATCCCAATTCAGCGCGATTCTGCCCCCGCAACAAATCAATGTGCTGAAAAACAGCTACGCCCAAAGCAAGGTGTACTTCAAAATGGACAAGCCCGAGATGGCATTGGCCATTTTACGCCCCCTGCAAGGCCAAACCGTGGCCGCACTCGGCGTGAATCACCCCTTCAATGCCAAGGTCGAGCTGCTGTTGGCCCAAGGCTTGCCCGACTCGGAAAAGGCAGAAAAAAACAGACTATTCGATCACGCCATGCAGGTTTTTGAACGGGTACAGGCCCGTGATCAGGTAGTCGATGTCAGCAAATTCTGGTCGTCGTACCTGCAACAAACCGGCCAGAATGAAAAGGCGCTGCAGGTCAGCCTGAAAGGCCTGGACGCGGCAGACGAGGTGTTCAGCAACAGCCAGGGCCTGAGCGACAGCACACGCGAAGACATCGCCCAACAATTCACCCCCCTATACAAAAACACACTGGCCTTGCTGCTTCAACTGCACACCGCCCAACCCAAGGCTGGCTATGATCGACAGGCGCTGGCCGTGGCTTCACGAACCCAAAGCCGCTTGTTCACCGAAATGCTCAAACGGGCCGATGTGTCTAATCTGCAGGGTGACCCAACATTCAACGCCTTAAAAAGCAAGCTACAAACCCAGCAAAAAGAGCTGGCCAGTTTGCAGGAGCTGCAGAACGAACAGATCGCAAGCGCAGGCAGAAGCAACGACACCGAGACCAGCTTGTCGAACGACCCAATTGTGGCCGAACGCATGAAGGCCTATCGCGACAAACTGGTGCGGGAAATTGCCGAGGCCTCCAGAAATCTGCAAACCACTGAGGATTCCATGTGGACGCGTTATCCCCGTTTCATGGAGCTGACCAAACCCCGACCAGTCGATTTGGACCTTTTGCAAGGCAAGGTGCTCAGGCCCGACGAAACGCTGGTGTCCTATTCACTACTGAACCAGAAACTGGTTGCATTTGTGATCGGGCAGCACACTTTCAAGATGATTCAAAGTCCAGTGGGCAAAGCCGCGCTTTACGCGCTGATTCAGCAAGTGCGCCAACCCGAAGAAGATCCGAAAAGCGATTTGTCGGGCCTTCACAAACTGGACCCCAGTGTCTTGTTCAAACTGTATGAAGCGGTTTTCAAGCCGATTGAGCCCGAATTGGGCAATGGCAGAAAAGTGCTGGTTGTCGGCGATGGCCCGCTGTTTACCCTGCCACTTGAAATGTTGGTCACCCAGTGGGGAGCGGACGATCAAAACCGATTTAATGCGGTGCGAACAGACAAGCCTGACACCCTGCAGGAATACGCCACTTTGCACTACCTGGGCGACACTCGCGATTTTGCCTACCTGCCGAGCCTGTCATCGCTGGTGTCCTTGCGTTTGTACAGCAAGCCGCCCGTGCAATACCAGACTGAACTCGTCTCCTTTGCCAACCCCGATTTCAAGGCAGACCCCTCGCAAGCCTCCACGCGAGAGGCCCTCGGGCGCGCCCAGCGAAGCCTGAGAGGCAGCAGCGGCCTGACCATTCCCCCTTTGCCGGAAACTGAAGGCGAGGCGCGCGAAATTTCAGGCATTCTGGGTGGAAAAAGCGAACTCTATCTGGGTGACAACGCCCAAGAACACACGGTCAAAACCATCGACCTTTCACACAGCCGTTACGTCCACTTTGCCACCCACGGGCTAATGGGCGATGAGACGTCGATGGTGTCCAAAGAGTTGGGGGCTCGGGCCGACTCGGTCGCCCAGCCCGCCTTGCTGATGTCACTGGGGGGCAACCTTCAAGGCGAAGACGGCCTGCTGACCATGGGTGAAGTGCTGTCGAGCCTGAACCTGAACGCCCAACTGGCCGTGCTGTCTGCCTGCAATACGGCAGCGGGCAACAGTGATTCCGACCATGCAGGCGAAGGCTTTGCAGGCCTGACCCGTGCATTCATGTATGCAGGGGCCAAGGGCCTTCTGGTGAGCCACTGGAGTGTGGAAAGCCAATCCACGCAAGACCTGATGACCTCGGTGTTTAAGCAGATCAAACAGGGCAATGACCGATTGACTGCACTGACCAATGCCCGCGCGCAGCTGAGGGCCAAACCGCTGGTGCTTGGCCTGCGCGGGGTGTCACAGGCACACCCCTATTTCTGGGCGCCGTTTGTGTTTGTGGGCGATTGATCAGGCGCAGGTGGTGCGGCCTCTGGGGCTTTGATGCTGCGCATCATGACAACACCGGCTTGCGGTCTTTCCAGGCCGCCAGAAGGGTGTTTGACACCGGTATTCTGGTTCTCGGACACCTTGACCTCAACCGGGCTTTTGCCCCCCGTAGGGGTCAAACCCTGTGCGGTGACCCGCACCGTGCTGGGCCCGGTCAATTGGTACACTTTTTGGGTTTTGTAGACAGACACTTGCGCGCTGGAACCTGCGGGCACGGACAACAGCTGCCCCTCGTCCAGATAATCAAGCACGTCAATGGCGTGCTGGCCACCCTTGCCCTGCACACTGGCTGAGCCTTTCAAGTCGAGAACCATGCCGGCACTGGGTGCAGCATGAACCGCGCTGGCAGACGCCAGGGCCAGCAAGGCAACAGCAATTGATTTCATTTTGGGCCTTTGATTTCAAAAATTTCCATGTCCGAATGGCCTTTGAGGGGCCAATGTCCTCTACTGCTCAAATCATATTCCGAGGCGACTGAATCAGCAACGCGAGCCGTGCACAAAAGGCTGGGGCCCACGTCTTTGCAAAGGCCCTCCACCCTGGACGCCACATTGATGGTGTCGCCGATGGCCGTGTATTCGTATCGGTCGGGGCTTCCGATGTGCCCGACCAACGCCGCCCCCGCATGCAGACCGATTCCGATCTTCAGTGGGAATTGCCCCCGGCTTTCACGCTCAGCATTGATTTCTGACAAAGCCTGAAGCATTTCAAGCGCGCACGCAGTGGCATTGGCCGGGGCGTTTGGCAAACTGTTGGGCGCACCGAAAAAGGCCATCAACCCATCGCCAATGAACTTGTCGACAGTACCCTGGTGTTTGTGGACAATGCGGGTCATTCTTGCGAAATAGTGGTTCAACAAAGCCACCACCTCGGCAGCGGGCATTGCCTCGCTTAGCGTCGTAAAACCACGAATGTCCGAAAAAAGCACGCACACCTCACAATGCACCCCACCCTGACTGGCGTGCAATCGACCACTCAGGATTTCGTCCAGCACCGGGGGGCTGACATATCCGCCAAATGCAGCCCTGAGGCGTTTTTTCTCAGCCAGATCGTTCATGCCGTCCCAGGCCACTCGGGCCACCGCCATGCAGGTACCCAATACCCACAAACCAGCCGGTGCAAACCACATGTTTTTCTGCAGCAACACCACGTTCAGCATCAGGCTAACGCCCACCACCAACACAAAACCCCAGGCTTTAAGCCAACCGGAGCGGCCGCACCAAGCCAGCAACCCTACGCACATCAAGACAAAAGACCACAGTGCACCCAGCGGGTGAATCAAGGCCCCAGCCATCAGGCTTCGAAGAATCTGCCCGTGCACCAGCACGCCGGGCACAAGCGTGCGGTCGCCGAGCCAACTGGCAATGGGCAAAGGTGCGCGATGACCGTCCAGATTGTCCAGCACCGAACCAATCAACACCGGTTTGCCTTCGAACGTATTGCGCAGCCAAGCCAGGTGATTGTCTTGATAATGACGCAAGACCTCGCCCATGGGGATGTACCGAAATGGCTGACCGATCTGGTAGTTGATTAAACCGTCTGGACGCGCCAAGGGCTTGAAACCCGCCGCATGCAGCATTTCCAGCGCCAGCCCACTGTCTGTGCCATCAGGCTGACAATCGGCTCCCGGAAATGCACGCACTCTGCCGTCTGAATCGGCACAAAAAAGCGCCGACGCATAGGGGCTGAAATGGCCCCGCTGCTGTTTCAAAATACTCAAGTAATCCACCTGAACAGGCCTGAACCGGTTGTGTTCAGCATCCCAGACTTTGCCCGTGACCACGGGCGTCTGTCGACTGGCCTTCAACAGGCCCTTCAACAACGCTTTGTGAAAAGTGTCAGAGTCTCGGTCACTGCGGACAATTTGGTCGAACCGCTTTTCAGGCAAAACCAGATCCATGCCGATAACCCTTGCCCCACCTGCCGAAATGGCCTGCAAGGCATCGGCCAGCTCAAAATGGGACAGCGACAACGGCACCGGCATGGCATTCAGGAAGGACTCATCCAGCCCGACGATGACCACGGGCGGCGCAGGCTTGGGGTAATGGCTTCGGTTAAAGGCTTGTAATTGATCGAGAATAAAACGGTCGAGCGGCCTGAACGCACCGATCTGTTGAAAGTACAACACAGCACAAAGGCTGGTCATCACCAGAAACACAAAAGCAATCAGATTGCGCGCGCGTGCCAAGTTCAACCCGGCTTTCTGGCCACAAAACCCACCAATGCGGACATGCCGCGGTGGCCGTCCCCTTCATCGACCACGTCGGTGTAGCTGGCACTGTGCAACACCTCAAAATCGGGAAAGGCCTGCTCCAAGAGTGTTTCATCGTACAAATTTTCAAGCACCCCAGGGCCGCCGGTGTTGTACTTCAATTGATCTTTGCCATAGCCCTGAATCAACAACACACCACCGGGCCGAAGACAAACACTCAGCTTGGCGAAAAGCCGGCTGCGCTCCTCGGGCGACGCAAACTGAAAAAACACACCGACTACATTGTCAAAACTGTTGGGTTCAAACGGATAATCCTGCCAGGTGCTGCACACAAAACTGCCCTGCACACCACGGCGCTGGGCCAGCTTTTTGGCCTTTTCCACGGCAACCGGAGAAAAATCGAAGGCCTCTACCTGATGGCCCTGCTTTGCAAGCCAAACGCTGTTACGGCCTTCGCCATCGGCGATGCACAGGGTGCGCCCGGGGTTCAGCAAATGCGCCCTTTCGACCAAAAACGCATTGGGCTGTCCACCAAACAAATAGTCTTCACGGCTGAAGCGGCTGTTCCAGCGTTCAAGTGGATTCGCAAACTCGGCCATGCTCTCCTCTCAGGTGTGCTTAAAGCAGGTTCAGCGGTATTTTGGCATAAGCCACGCCATTGGCCTCGACGGGTGGCAAATTGCCTGCACGAATATTGATTTGAACAGCGGGCAGCATCAGAACGGGCATATCCAGAGTGGCATCCCGCTTGGTTCGCATGGCAACAAACTCGTCTTCAGAAATGCCTTCACTGACGTGAATGTTGTGCGCCTTTTGCTCAGCCACGGTGGTTTCAAAGCGCACAGGGCGCCCGTTGGGTGGATAGTCGTGACACATAAACAAACGCGTGTCATCAGGCAGACTTAGAATTTTGCGGGTAGAGGCGTACAAAGCCCGTGCGTCACCCCCCGGGAAATCGCAGCGCGCAGTGCCTACGTCAGGCATAAACAGGGTATCGCCCACAAACACAGCATCCTCAAACTGGTAGGCCACGCAAGCCGGCGTGTGGCCAGGCACAAACAGCACTTTGCCCACCAAATCGCCCGCAGTGAATTCTTCGTCTTCTTTTAGCAAGACGTCAAATTGCGAGCCATCCAGCCTGAACTCGGGCTCCAGATTGAAAATGGCCTTGAACTTGCCCTGCACTTCGGTGATGTGATCGCCAATCGCGATCTGCCCGCCGAGTTTCGATCTCAAATAGGGCGCTGCTGACAGATGATCTGCATGCGCGTGGGTTTCAAGAATCCATTTCACCTTCAGCGCATTGCGGCTTACAAATTCCACAACACGATCGGCCGATGTGGTTCGCGTACGCCCCGACTTCGGATCGTAATCAAGCACGGAATCAATCACCACACATTCAGAACCACAACCTGTGTGAACCACGTAAGTCACAGTGAATGTGGCTGGATCAAACAAACCCTCTACTTGCGGTGACACGGTCATGACATTCTCCAAAAATCAATTTATATATTTATATATTATTGACAAACAATCTATCAGTCAATAAACTGAACTCGTTGATACACACTTTTTTCATCGCCATGAACATCGTCACCGTTGAATTGTCAGACATGCAGGCTTCGGCTCAAGAAGCGTGCAAGCTCATGAAGGTGCTTTCCAATCCCGATCGCCTGCTCATTCTCTGCCAACTGACTGAGGGTGAAAAGCGGGTCGGCGAGCTTGAATCACTGCTGGGCATTGTTCAACCCACTCTGTCGCAACAACTCACCGTGCTACGCGATGAGGCGCTGGTCAACACCCGTCGTGAAGGCAAAAACATTTACTACTCATTGTCCAGCCCGCAGGCTTTGGCAGTGATGCAGGTGCTTTACCAACAATTCTGTCAAACATCCAAGGAGACTCCAAATGAGCATTGACTGGACCCACTTCACGCCCTGGGCTTCGCTGTTCGGGGGTATTCTGATCGGTGTATCTGCCGCCCTTTTTGTGCTGTTCAATGGCCGAATTCTGGGCATTAGCGGGATTGTCGGCGGTTTGTTGAATCCGAAGTCAGGCGACGTGGCCTGGCGGTTTGTCTTCCTGCTCGGCATGGCCTGTGCGCCTTGGCTCTTCCTGAAGTTTGCGCCCGCAGACCTGGTGCAAGTGCCCACCATCGACGCGGGCAATCTCACCATACTGGCCGCTGGCCTGCTGGTCGGCATTGGCACCCGTTACGGTTCAGGCTGCACCAGTGGCCACGGTGTGTGTGGTTTATCACGCTTGTCGCCCAGGTCGCTGGTCGCCACTTTGAGTTTCATGGCCGCCGGTTTTGCCATGGTGTTCATCGTCCGTCATCTGTTGGGTTAAAAGGGGTACACACATGTCACGCTTCATTGAATTTCTTGTTGGCCTCATTTTCGGTGTGGGCCTTATTTTGTCGGGCATGACCAACCCGGCCAAAGTCATTGGTTTTCTGGATCTGTTTGGTCAATGGGATCCTTCCCTGGCATTCGTCATGGGTGGCGCCATCCTGGTTGGACTGTTTGCCTTTGCCATCGCCAAAAAGCGCACCACCAACTTTTTGGGTGGCGCCATGCAACTGCCCAAAAGCACGCAGATCGACAAGCGCCTGGTAATCGGTTCGCTGGTGTTTGGTGCAGGCTGGGGGTTGGCAGGGTTTTGCCCGGGCCCTGCCTTGGTGTCGCTGGCGTCCGGCTATGAAATGGCAGCCCTGTTCGTGGTGGCCATGCTGCTGGGCATGCTGTTGTTTGAGCGTCTGGAAAAAATCGCCAAAAGGAAAAAGTCTGCATGAACATCAGCATTGTGCTGGGCGCATTGGTGGGCGCCATTCTCGGCCTGACAGGGGCTGGCGGCGGCATTCTGGCAGTGCCTGCCTTGGTGTTCGGTATGCACCTCACTATGCAACAGGCCGCACCGGTCGCGCTGATGGCTGTTGCCATTGGTGCAGCCATTGGTGCCATTGAAGGACTGCGTCGGGGGGTGGTTCGCTACAAGGCGGCCGTGGTCATGGCCGTGTCGGGCGTGCCCATCACTTACCTTGGGCAAATTGTGGCTAAAAATCTGTCACAACCCATTTTGCTGATCTGTTTTTCAACGGTCATGATTGTGGTGGCCATTCGCATGATGATGCAGGCCAGGTCTGCAGGCGGCATTCCCCTGACCGACCCCTTTGCCCCAGGCAAAATTCATCCTGACACCGGCAAATTTGTCTGGAATGCAACAACCGCCAGCGTTTTGGTGGGCATCGGGATGCTCACTGGTTTCATGACTGGCCTGCTGGGTGTGGGCGGCGGTTTTGTGATCGTGCCCATGCTCAAAAAATTCACGCAGGTCAGCATGCAGGGCATCGTGGCCACCTCACTGCTGGTCATTGCCCTCGTGGGGGCTGGTGGCGTGGCCACAGCACTGATTCACGGCATTCATGTACCAGTGCATCAGGCCGCCCTTTTTACACTGGCCACAGCCATTGGCATGCTGGTTGGCCGCAAGGCCATTCACCACATCAATGCAAAAACGGTGCAGCAAATTTTCTCAGTGGTTTTGCTGTGCGTGGCTGCCGGCCTGATGGTCAAAGGCATTCTCAACTTTTAAGCGGTTTAAAGTGGTGTGTGCCGTCCCGGCCCAACTGCTCAACAAGTCCAAATTCCCAGTCCAGGTAGGCCTGCATGGCCGACTTGGGCACTTGGGTGCCTTCATAGGGGCGACGATACCGGTCAATCGGTTCACACAAGCGAATGCCCTCGCCTTTTTCCAGGGCCAAACCCTGTTCTCGCCAGCCTGCGTTGCCCTTCTCAAGCACAAACACAGCCTGC
Source organism: Limnobacter litoralis (assembly GCF_030160455.1). GTDB lineage: Bacteria > Pseudomonadota > Gammaproteobacteria > Burkholderiales > Burkholderiaceae_B > Limnobacter > Limnobacter litoralis. The sequence goes on from NZ_BSOJ01000020.1 coordinate 55,538, forward strand.
CCCAGTCGTTTGGACAATTCCGGCGCCATAAAAGCCGACAGTGAACCGTCCTCACACGTCAAAACGCACTTTTGCCCCTCGGTCAGCGCAATGCGGGCCGATTCCAGCAAGGAGCGCAACAGATAACAGGCGCCTGGCACATGCCCACGCTGGTAATTGGCGTAACGACTGGCATCAATTACCAATGGTTTCACCTCTTCTTGCAGCCAGCCCGCAAGGCGCTGGGCGGTCACGGTCATTAATCCGGCTGGCAAAGGCGGTGTACTGCGCACAAAAGGCCCTTGTTGATCAAAGGCAGAAAGGGGCGCATCGTCCAGCACATACACGTCCCAGGCCATCTGTGCCAGCCAAGATGCAGCCATGTTTGCGCGCACGCCGTCGTCATCCACCACCACAACACGGGCACCGCGCACTGGCGCGTACATTTCTGTCTCTTGCACCAATTGCCCGCCGGGTATCGAAAAAAACCCAGGCAAATGTCCGCTTTCATATTCTTGAACACTGCGAACATCAAAGGCGTAAGTGGTTCGCCCCTGCTGGCCCTGCCACTGCTGAAGCTGCGCTAGGGTGGCGCGTTTTACCCCCGCGCGATCGGCCACACTGCGGGCACGGGCACGGGCCTGCTTCCGTGTTTCCTCACTGACCTCTGAGTAAGTTCGGCTTTGCCCGTGCTCAAGCGTTTGATCGGCCAGCGTCCAGCCAATCGTGCCGTTGCGCAAGGCCACCACTTCATTGGGTACCCCAGCATTGATCAATGATTGCGTGCCAATCAGGCTGCGGGTTCTGCCTGCGCAGTTGATCACAATTTTGGTCGACGGATTGGGCACCAGCTCGGGTATTCTCAACACCAACTCAGCCCCTGGCACGCTGACCGAAGTCGGAATGTTCATGGTCTGATATTCATCAAAGCGACGCACATCCACCACGACCATGTCTTCACCTTCGTCCAGCCATTTTTTGACAGTCTGGGCTGGTTGCGAGGGGGTGTGGCAAACAGCCTCCAACAATTCACCGAAGGCTTTGCTGGGCACATTCACGTCAATAAAAAGCTCGCCGCCGGCCTCCCGCCACTCGGCAATACCGCCGCGAAACACGTACACCTGCGTGTAACCCATGCCAGTCAGCCTGTCCGCTGCAGCCTCGGCCAAGCCCTCGCCCGCATCAATCAAAACGACCACCACGTCCTTTCGCGGCAGTTTGGTGTAGGCATCCAGCTCCAGCCGAGAAAGTGACAAATTGGCGGCAAACAGGGGGTGCCCAGTGGCATGGGGCGCTTCCTCCCGCACATCCAGCAAGGCAATTTCCTCGCGGTTCAGCAGGCGGTTGCGCACAAAGGCGTAGTCTGCAAAACGGACTTGCAGCGCGTTGTTTTGGGAAATCATGATGAAAACCTGCTCAATTGACGTTTGAGTAGCCAGAAATGAAAGTCTTGGGTGCTGAGCCATCGACCGGGTAGACTTGTCGGCTCACCTTGCCAATGTTGGCGCCATAGGCGTGCACACTGACCGAAACCCGGTCATTGAATGCATTCCACACCTTGTGCACGTCGCCCAGGGTTGGCGACACACACTCCACATCGCCAGGCTGTAGTTGCTGGGTTTCGCCTTTTGGCTTGGGCTGCGTGCCATCCAAGGCAACATCGTAAGCCTGCGCATATTCAGACCCGCGCAACATGCCGATGACGCCCCACACCGTGTGATCGTGAATGGGCGTGGCCTGACCGGGGCCCCATACAAAACTGACCACTGAAAAGCGGTCATCAGGATCGGCGTACAACAAATATTGTTGGTAATACTCCGGATGGGGTTTGCAAAACTCTTCGCTCAGCCAGTTGTCGTTTTGAACCAGCGTTTTCATGAAACTGGCCACCTGCGGCAACACCAGTTCTTCGGAAGAATGCTCGTTGATTGCGGAAGTGACTTGCCGAACGAAGTCACCCAAAGGCCCCGAAGGGACCACGGCGAATTGAGGCCGATTCTCCATACACACTCCTGCTACTGCTTGTCTTTTTAACTGCTTGTTTTTGTGAAAGTATGACAGAAAACAGAGCACTGGAGGAGCAGTGTGAAAAGCTTCGAATCCCTTCTGCGCCACCCCTGCATGCCGCATACTGCGCCACTTGGCGTGTCGATTCTCCCGGCTTTTCGCTTGCAGGCGAAAAGCTTCGAATCCCTTCTGCGCCACCCCTACGCGCCGCATACTGCGTCACTTGGCGTGTCGATTCTCCCGGCTTTTCGCTTGCAGGCGAAAAGCTTCGAATCCCTTCCCGCAAAGCCCGCAGGGGCTTTGCTCTCCCCGCCCAAATGAAAAAACCCGCCACAAGGGCGGGTTTTTTTGAATTGGCTGGCGGAGAGGAAGGGATTCGAACCCTCGATACGCTATTAACGTATACACGCTTTCCAGGCGTGCGACTTCAACCACTCATCCACCTCTCCGTGCATGAGGGCGCAAGTATAGCAAAGAACGCGCCTGCCTTGCCAACTTTTGCGCGTTAATTCAATAACTCAGCTTCGGGTCTTTCCGGTGCGCGCAACACACGCACCATCTCGCTGCTGTCGCCCGGGTTTTTGTCGGTCAATGACATGACCACCATGGCCAGTGCGCTCAAGGGGATGGTGATGACACTGGACCCAATTGCGCTGATGCCAAACAAGTCCAGAGGGTCAAAATGCAAATAGCCCATCAGGCTGGTGTTGGTCAGGCACAAAATCAACACCGCGCTGAAAAAGCCTACGGCCATCGACCACACTGCCCCCCGGCGGCTGGCGCGTGCCCAGAAAATGCCGACCACCAGCGGCACAAACAGGGCTGAACCCGCCAATGCAAATGCCGAACCGACCACCGCCACAATGTTGCCGGGCTGAAGCGAGGTAACCCAGGCCGCACTCATCGCTGCGCCCAGCAAGGCGATCTTGGACATGGTGACGCGCCGCTGCGCAGTGGCTTCTGGCGCATAAATCCGAAAATACAAGTCATGCGCCAGTGAATTGGCAATTGCCAGCAACAACCCATCGGCAGTCGACAAGGCCGCAGCCAGCCCACCCGCAGCAATCAAGCCCGACAGAAAAAACGGCAGGCCGGCAATTTCCGGGGTCACCAACACCAGCACGTCAGGGTTGATGGTGACCTCTGCAAATTGAACAATGCCATCGTGATTGACGTCTTGCATGGTGGCCAGGCCGGGGATCACCCTCGACCAGGCGGCAATCCAGTTGGGAATGTCCGAATAACTCAATCCCACCAAATGCTCATACACCACCAACTTGGCCAGGCTGGCCAACCAGGGGGCCGCCAGATACAACACGAGAATAAAGCCCAGCGCGTACACCACAGACCAACGGGTTGTCTTGGCGTCTGGGGTGGTAAAAAACCGCATCAAAATGTGGGGCAAGGCCACCGTGCCACACATCAGCGTGAACACCACCGCCAAAAAATTGATGGAGCCATGTAGGTCGGTCTCGCCTTCACCCGCTGCGGGCAAGCCGTAGTGGGGCACGCTCACTTTGACCTTTTCCAGCATTTCCTGGCGCTTGCGCGTCCAATAACTTTTTGCAGCCTGTGGGCTGGGGGGGAAATTGGCCAGAATTTGCTCGTCTCGTTTGATTTCCTTGAACGTGGAGCCATCGTAACGTGCCATTTCCAGATTTTTACGACGGGCTTCATACCCTTCTGACCAGGACGCGGGCAAACCGTCGATCAGCAATTGATATCGGTAAGCTTCTTTGCGGTACATCTCCCGCACTTCAATTTCAGCAGGGTCTGCATTCAGCTTCTTTTCCTGATCCTGAATGTACTGGGGGAAGCTGACGAGCTTGCCTTCTGAGGTCCAGTCTGCACGGTCCTTCTGGGCGCTGGCAAACAGAGCCGCCACCGTCACCGCCATGGCAACGATCATCACGATGTATTGCGCCACCTCCGTCCAGGTTACGGCACGCATACCCCCCAAAAATGAACACAACAAAATACCGGCAAGGCCAAAAAACACGCCAATGCCAAACTCAACCCCTGCAAATCGCGAGGTGATCAACCCCACTGCGTAAATCTGCGCGATCACATACACGAATGAAATGGAGACCGTGACCCCGATGCAGATCAAGCGCACCGCCTTGCCATTGTCACCGCCCGAGTAACGGGCCGCCAGAAAATCGCCAATCGAAAAAAAATCGAACTTGCGCATGTACGGTGCAATCAACAGGGCGATCAAGACAAACCCCCCGGTCCAACCCACCAAAAAGGCCAAGGCTTCAAAACCGCTGTAGTAAAGGGTGCCAGCCACACCCAGAAACGATGCAGCACTCATCCAGTCCGCTGCTGTGGCCATGCCGTTGTACACCGCAGGCACGGCGCGCGACGCCACGAAATACTCACGCAGGTTCGAAGTGCGGCTCATCATGCCGATGACCGCATACGCACCCAGAGTTACAAAAATGAAGAAATAGCCGATCCATTGGCGCGCAACGCCAAGGTCCTCCATCACTGCGGCCACGCCGATACAGGCCAGAAAGCCAAGCGCCAACACCGAGAAAAACCGGGTCAGGCTCATGGCGAAACTCATGTCTTGCTCTCCAAATGCGGCTCCAGGGGTTCAGGCGAAAAAAAAGCCAGCTTAAAACAAGCTGGCTTTTTCTTGAACTGCATTTACAGCGTTTTGGACAACTGATCCAGAATTGCCGGGTTTTCAAGGGTGGAGGTGTCCTGCGTGATGCTCTCACCTTTGGCCAGGCTGCGCAGCAAACGCCGCATGATCTTGCCAGACCGGGTTTTCGGCAAGTTGTCACCAAAGCGGATTTCCTTGGGCTTGGCGATCGGACCGATGTCCTTACCAACCCAGGCCCGC
>NZ_BSOJ01000021.1 GCF_030160455.1 Limnobacter litoralis
GAAATGGTGGTCGATGCATTACGGATGGCCTGGTTCAGGCGTAAGCAGCCTCGTGGGGTCATTGTTCATAGCGACCGAGGTAGCCAATACTGTGGTCAGTTATTCCAAGATGCGCTGAAGGCTTATGGGATGGTCAGTTCCATGAGCAGGAAAGGCGATTGTTGGGACAATGCGCCTACCGAGAGCCTATGGGGCAAACTTAAGGTGGCGAGAATCCATGGAGAACCACTGAAATCAGCCGAACAAACTCGGCACGAAGTGATGGATTGGATACACTTTTATAACAGTGAACGGCTTCATTCAACACTGGGCTACCGCAGCCCAATGGAGTTTGAAAAACTGGCTCAAAACCAACCGAGGGGACGAGCCGCTTAGAGACCAGTTAACGTATCCATTATTTGAGGGCAAGGTCAGTTTAAGCTTTTCGGAATACACGGAGGAATATGTTCCTCAAAACCAAATCGGGTCTGGTCTGGGCGCAGTGAAACAGGGTTACAACCTGGTCGCTAACAAAAAGACCTGAAATCAGCTCATTCGGATCTAAGGGCGCATTTTATGCGTTTGCCCAACTTATTGCGAGGCCTGCCTGCTGGCGAACAGCCAGGGCTCGGTCGTCTTGCGTTGTGCCTCGTAACGCATGATCCGGTCAGCCAAAGTCAAGGTCAGTGCAATGTCATCCAGGCCTTGAATCAGCCGATTCTTGCGCCCCTCCTCCACTTCGAAATGAATGTCTCGGCCGTCCGGGGTCAACAACAGTTGACTGAACAGATCCAATGTCAGGGTATAGCCAGGCTTGGCCTGCACGGCCTGAAACAGGATCTCTATCTGCGCGGCAGGCAAAGCGATCGGCAACACCCCATTCTTGAAGCAATTCCCATAAAAGATATCGGCAAAGCTGGTGGCAATCACCATTCGAAAGCCGTAATTCTCCAGTGCCCACACGGCGTGCTCCCGGCTGGAGCCACAGCCAAAGTTCTCACGACTCAGCAAAATGGTGGCATCGGCGTACTGCGGCTGGTTCAATACAAACTCGGGGTTGGGCTGTCGACTTGCAGGGTCCTTGTCCAGCTCGCCCTGGTCAAGGTAACGCCATTCATCGAACAGAAAGGGGCCGAAACCGCTTTTGCGAATGGATTTGATGTACTGCTTCGGAATGAGTGCGTCGGTGTCTACATTGCTGCGATCAAGCGGTGCAACAAGGCCGGTAAACAGATTGAGCTTTTTCATTGCAATGCCTCACCCGCAGAAAAATGACCCGCTATCGCTGTTGCCGCAGCAACCGCCGGGCTAACCAAGTGACTTCTGCCGCCAGCACCCTGTCGACCCTCGAAATTCCGGTTGGATGTGGACGCACAGCGCTCACCCGGGTTCAGGCGATCTTCATTCATACCCAGGCACATCGAGCAGCCGGGCTCGCGCCACTCAAAGCCAGCCGACCGGAAAATCTCATCTAGACCCTCTGCTTCTGCCATGGCTTTGACCAAGCCTGAACCGGGCACCACCAGCGCCTGCTTGACATTGGGTGCCAGGTATTTGCCTTTCAACACGGCCGCCGCCGCCCGCAAATCCTCAATGCGCGCGTTGGTGCATGAACCAATGAACACCTTGTCCACTGAAATCTGCTGCATGGGTGTGCCAGCTTGCAAACCCATGTAGTCCAATGCCTTTTGCATGCTGGCCGCTTTGATGGGATCCGTTTCGTTTATGGGGTCAGGCACCTTGCCAGCCAACGGCACCACCATTTCTGGCGAAGTGCCCCAAGTCACCATGGCCTGCACCCGTTCTGCATCAATCAACACAATCTGGTCAAACTCTGCATCTGCATCACTGACCAAGGTGCGCCAATATTGCTCAGCCATTTGACGGTGTTGCGCCTCAGGCGCCATGGGTCGCTCACGCACATAAGCAAGGGTTTTGTCATCCACTCCGACCAAACCCACGCGCGCACCCGCCTCAATGGCCATGTTGCACAAAGTCATTCGACCTTCCATCGAAAGTGCCGAGATGGCCGTGCCCGCAAATTCAAGTGCATAACCCGTGGCACCCGCGGTGCCCAACAGACCGATAACGTGAAGAATCACATCTTTGGCTGTAACACCTGGATTAAGAACACCATCGACCCGCACCAGCATGGTTTTCATGCGATTCACCAACAGGCATTGAGTGGCCAACACATGCTCAACTTCGGATGTACCGACGCCAAAAGCCAGCGCAGCAAAAGCGCCATGTGTGCTGGTGTGTGAGTCGCCGGCCACAACGGTCATTCCGGGCAGGGTTGCGCCCTGTTCGGGGCCGATCACATGGATGATGCCCTGCCGAGGGTCGCCCAAACCAAACTGTCTTATTCCGAACTCCTGACAATTCTTTTCCAGCTGCTGCACTTGCAGGCGGGAATGCGTGTCCTGAATGCCGCGACTGCCCAGTTCACGATGGCGTGTGGGTACATTGTGGTCTGCCGTGGCCAGCACGGTGTCCGCACGCCAGGGTCGCCGATTGCCAATTCTCAATCCTTCAAAGGCCTGTGGACTGGTGACTTCGTAAACCAGATGACGATCGATGTACAACAGACTTGGGCCTTCGCCCTGCTCGTCTTCATCGCCGACAACGTGGCTACGCCACAATTTTTCAAACAGCGTCAAGCCTGGCATGTTGCCCCCTTGCGCGTGTAGCGGCGAGTGGATGGACCCGCTTTCAAAACCTGACCCGGTAAATCACGGTGAACCAAGGTTTGCAGAGCACGGGCGCAGTCCAGCAAAGCCTCCAAGGACACGCCCGTTGTTAAACCCATGGCATTGAACATGTGAACCATGTCCTCTGTACAAACGTTGCCACTGGCACCAGGTGCATAAGGGCAGCCACCCAAACCGCCCAATGAAGAATCGAAATGAACCACACCCGTTTGCCATGCAGCAACGGCATTGGCCAGCCCCATGCCACGCGTGTTGTGAAAGTGTGCTGTTAGCACCAGGCCAGGAAAAGTGGCACCGACCTGCCGGAACAAGGCCGCCACCTGAACTGGATTGGCCATACCAGTGGTGTCACACAGCGTGAGGCGCTTGACACCCAATGAGGCAAGCTGATCAACGAGACGAATAATTTCCGTGGCCGGAACATCGCCATCGAAAGGGCAACCAAAGGCCGTGGAAAGAGAAACGTTCACAACTGCCTGTGTACCGACAAGTTCAGAGATGGCTCTGATCTGTTGCAATGAATCAGTTCGACCCATGCGCAGGTTGGCCTGGTTGTGGCTCTCACTGGCCGACATCACCGCATTGATTTCATCCGTGCCACAACTCAAGGCCCGTTCGCAGCCACGCACATTGGGCACCAAGGCTGCGTATTCCACACCGTCAACCCGGTCAATGGATTTCATCACCTCCTCAGCGTCGGCCAAGGTGGGAATGGCCTTGGGTGAGGTGAACGAGGTGACTTCGATCTTGCTCACCCCGGTTCTTGAAATTTGGTTGATCAAGCGGATCTTGTCGTCAGTCGGAATAAATTCAGGTTCCATCTGGAAGCCGTCGCGCACCGACACCTCCTGAATAAAAAGCCTTTTCTGTGTGCTGTCTGTCATGTTTGCCCCCTGTTAAACGACGCCCTGTTGTCGCAGTTCGGCCACTTCCTGCTCGGACATGCCCAATTGCTGAAGAATTTCTCCGGTGTGCTGGCCCAGTTGAGGGCCCAGCCAACGGGTCTGACCCGGCGTTTCCGACAACTTCGGTACAATGCCGGGAAAAGTAACTTGATCGCCATTGGGCAGCTGGTGTTCTTCCAGCATGTCGCGGGCCTTGTAGTGCGGGTCTCTGGCAATGTCTTCCGCGTTGTATATGCGCCCGCAAGGCACCGCCGCTTTTTCCAGCACGGCCAGCACATGTTCCAAATCATGCCGGGTGGTCCAGCCTGAAATGGCGCCATCCAGCATGTCCACACGGGCGACGCGGCCCTCATTGCGGGCCAGTTGGGGGTCTTCCGCAAGATCGGGGCGCTCAATGGCCACCATCAAGCGCTTGAAGATGCTGTCTGAATTGCCAGCGATGATGACGTAATTGCCATCGCGACAGGGGTAGGTGTTCGATGGGGCAATGCCAGGTAGCGAGGCACCGGACCGTTCGCGCACAAATCCAAAAGCAGAGAACTCTGGGATCAGACTTTCCATGCAACCGAATACAGCTTCGTAAAGGGCCACATCAATCAACTGCCCCTGACCACCATTGACCTTGTGATGATGCAGCGCCAGCAAAGCGCCGATGACCCCGTACAGGGAGGCCAGCGTGTCGCCAATGCTGACCCCGACGCGCACTGGGGGGCGGTCAGGGTAGCCAGCCAGATAACGCATGCCACCCAGAGATTCAGCAATGGCTGCAAAGCCGGGTCTGTCACGGTATGGGCCACTTTGCCCGTAACCCGACACTCGCACCATGTTCATGTTGGGGTTGATCGCATGCAATGCCTCCCAACCGAGGTTCCACTTCTCCAGTGTGCCGGGTCGAAAGTTTTCAATCACGATGTCGGCTGATTCCACCAGTTTGCGCACCACCGCTTGTCCCTTTTCGTGCTTAAGGTCCAGCGTCAGTGATTTTTTGTTGCGGCTTTGTGAGTACCACCACAGCGAGGTGCCCTCATGCAATTTGCGCCAATTGCGCAAAGGGTCGCCATCACTGGGTGACTCCACCTTGATGACTTCTGCCCCAAACTGCGCCAGAACGCTGGCTGCATAGGGCCCGGCAATCAAGGTGCCCAACTCAAGCACCCGCACGCCGGTCAAAGGCAACTTGGAATCGGGTTTGCTCATGGTGATATTCCTTTTTTCAGGGCGAGCGGGACCATCAGGCCCGCCCGGCCACAACGACTAAGAAGGGGGTGGAGGTGAAAAAAAGCGCTGGAACTAGTCCGGCAGATCCTGATTGCGCGTTTCAGGCATGAACCAAGGCACCACCAAACCGATGAGGTAGATCAGACCAATGCTGGTGGCCGCCTGCGGTGCACCGCCAAATGTCTTGACGATGGTGCCAGCCACAATCGGGAAGACCCAGGCAATCAAACGTGCGGCATTGAAGATGAACGAGGCGGCCGTGGCGCGAACACTCGAGCCAAACAGTTCAGCAGGGTAAATCGCCATCCAGGAGTAGGCGCAGCCCAGGGTGAAAAAGCCGTTGACAAAACTGGCCACCATCAAGCCTTCAATGGAGTGGGTCCACTGGTAGGTAATCAGTGTCAGCAACAATGAGCCCGCGTAAGTGAACACCAGGAAGAGCCTGCGACCCAGCATGTCGGCCAGAAAGCCCGACAGCACGTAAGCTACCACAGCACCTGTTGTGTAAACCAGCGCGGCACGCAGACCCCACACGGCGGGCGTTGCTTCACCCAACGTTTGGGCCATGTGCACCGCAAAGCCGGGCAACAGGGCTGAAATGGCCCACCAACCCACAGTGGCAGACAGCGACAACAAGAAAGCCAGCAAAGTGCGTTTGCGGCTCTCGGGCTCGCGGAAAATCTCCGTCAATGTGAACGGGCGCTTTGTGGACCCGGTGCCGTTTTTGCCACCGTTGGTCGCCCAACGCTGAGCACGCACGGCAGCCACCCATTTTTCAGACTCGTCTACAGCACGGCGAATGTACAGGCAGAATAATGCAGGCAAGGCGCCCACGATGAACACCAGTCTCCAGGTGTTTTCGCCCAAGGGGTTGGTCTGGCTAAGCACCATCCAGGCCACCGCCGCAAACAAGGTGCCAAATCCAAAGCCGGACTGCAGAAAACCAGCGCCCTTGGGGCGAGCCTTGTTGGGCCATGTTTCAGCCAGCAGAGCCACGCCAGTGCTCCATTCGCTACCCATGGCCAGGCCGGTGATGAAGCGCAAGAAGCAAAACACCCAGAAGTTGCTGGCAAATGCCGTCATGCCAGTGAATAGCGCATAAAAGAACACGGAATACACCATCATGCGCTTGCGGCCCACATAGTCGGCCAGCACGCCACCCACCATGCCACCGATGCCCCAACCCAGCAATGTAATGCCGATGGCCAAGCCAGCGTATACGGGTTTGTTCGCCACCATGTCGGCGGTCAGCATCGTTTTCAACACAAAGGGCATCACGATGAACAGGGCGTAAGCTTCATAGCCGTCAAACACCCAGCCCAGCCAGCTTGCTGTCAAAATTCTCCAGTGTTTGGGGGTCAGGCCTGCATACCAGGGTTGGGTATGCGTGGAATCAGTGCGTGCAATGGATTGCATGAGGTTCAGTCTCCGTTTCACATCAGTTATGGTTTTAATCGGGTACAGGAAAATCCTAAAACTTTTGATTGACTTTGGATTCGCAATTGATTGAGCTATCCTTAACCAAAAGTTAAGGATAAGACATGTCCGTGCCCATCAATCTCAGCCGTTTCGACCTCATCTCGCTAAGGCTCTTTGTGGCCACAGTCGAGAGTGGAAGCCTGACGCTGGGTGCTGAACGATTCGGCATCAGCGTGGCTGCCGCCAGCCGACGCATCTCGGAGCTGGAGACCCACCTGGGCACCACCCTGTTGAGCCGTGGAAAAAAAGGCGTGTTAGCCACACCCAGCGGATTGACCTTCATGCGGCACGCCATTGACATCATTGCCGGGCTTGAACACCTGTCAATCGCCATGCAGGACTTTCAGCAAGGCGCAGTAGGCCACCTGAAACTGTGGGCCAACACCTCTGCTTTTACCGGCTTTTTACCCGCTTTGCTGGCCGAGTACACCAAAGCCTATCCATCGGTTCGCCTGGACCTGGAAGATGCACTGAGCGCAGACATTGTGCGTGCTGTGGCCCGCGGCAACGCCGAGTTGGGGATAATCGGCGACAACACCCCTGCTGAGGGGCTTGAAACTGTGCGCTGCGACACAGACGAATTGGTGCTGATTACTCGACCAGACCACCCGCTGGCGCGGCACAGCGAGGCCCGTATCGAAGACGTGGCGGCCTATGACCTGATCGGCCTGGACCGGGCCACCTCGCTGATGCGACACATTGCAGCAGCCGCAGACGCCGTGGGTCGGGTTTTAACCCTTCGAGTGCAGGTGCGTGGCTTTGACGAAGTGTGCCGTATGATCGACGTGGGCATTGGCATTGGAGTATTGCCCAGAAAAAGCGTAACCCCCATCGTTAAATCCCTGGGATTGAGAATGACCAGCCTGACCGGAATACGATCAAAACGGCATTTGCTGCTGGCCATGAAAAATCGTCTAGCGCTGTCCGATCCTGCCAAGGCACTGGTTGAAATGGCCGAAAAAACAAACATCACTTGAATCGATCAATGGTCAGTTAGGCCCGAACGCCTTCAACAGCACACCCGTCAGTGCATTCATCTCCCCCAGCGACTTTCGGTGCGCGGGTGTCAAACCATTCGAGAACCCAGCCGCGCGGAATCGATCCAACAGCTTTTCATCGTCAGACACAATAAACACGGGCACGTCCCAAGACACCTCCCCGTGGGTCACGCTACCCACTGGCTGGTGGTCGCCCAGCAGGATGTAAACCATGGGCCGCTTGTCGGGCTTTTGAAAGAAGCCTGCCAGCCAGGTGTGCTCGTAATTGATGGTGCGCAGGTAGTCGGGGCGGAAGTTTTGCCACTGCACAGGCTCCGCTTGCGCCTTGGCCACGGCCTCGTCATCGAAGGGGTGCGGCCCCAACACGCGCTGCCAGTCGGGTTGATAAGGCGGCACCTGACAAAACGGAAAGTGAGTCGAAATGGTCGGAAAGAATATGAACCGGGGCGGCGTGTCTTTGTGAATGGGGTACATCTGCTGAAAGCGCGCAATGGCGAACTGATCCGGAATTTTCCAGTACCCAAAAGCAGGCCCTTTGTAGCCCAAGGCTGGCCCGTCCACGTAAGTGTCGTAACCATACACAGACCGTTCAATCCAGTCCCAAAACACAGAGTGATAAAGCCCAAACGTTTGGTAACCCTCGCGCTTGAACAGGCTGATCAAGGTGGGTCTGTTTTGGGTCATGAATACGTCGAACCGGCGTGGCTGCTTCAGATTCAAATCGATGCCCGACAACAGCGACATGTGGGCCAGATCGCTGCCTCCACCGACGGTCGGTGAAGTGTAAAAGGCAGACACTACATCTCGACCACCCGCACGAATGGCCTGTTGCAGTTTCTCCCGTGACCCTTGAACTGCGGCGGATGCGTCGGGCTGGTCGTACAGCATGGCGCCATAGGTTTCAAGAAACATCACCATCACATCGCGGTGGTTCAGCGTGGCCAGGGGCGTGCCTTTGGGCTCGTCCATAGCTGCATTAACCACGGTCGTTGGGGGCAGCAGCTTGGCCGCACCCTCAGGCGAAAAGGCGTACCACAAACGCTGGGCCTCGCGGGCGTAGGTGGGCAACACCGGCTTGCACAACACTTTGAAGGTGATTTCAACCCCAGCGTAATTGGCAAACACCACGCCACACAGGGGCAACACCAACAGCCACCACCACACCTTGCGCGCCACGGGTTGTAAGCCAGTCAACAAGGCCGAGAACGCCACCCGGAAAAGGCGATGCAGCACCCACACCAGCAAACCCACGGCCACAATGGCCAGTGCGGACACCCACCACGGGTTGCCCTTGGCGGTCACCCAGATGAAACGGGGCAACTGGGGCGCGTCCCAGTACAGGTTGATTTCACGCCCCAACACATTGGGCACCACCACATCGGCGTAGTGCGCAACCACCATCACCAAATAAAAACCAGCCAGCCAACCCGCTGCATTTGGCACAGGCCTCTGACCCCGCCATGCCAGCCAGACCGACAAAGCTGCCACCAGCAAGATAAACTCGGGTGCCAAAAGCCAATCGGGTTTGACCAGAATGGTCGGCCACACGGCCATGAAGCTGAGTGAGGCATTCAAAAACAGCAGCGCAAGTAGCAGGCCAAGCGCATGTCGGCGAGAGGCCCTGAACACTGGGTCAGCGGAAGGGTGGGTTACAGCTTGATTCATGGTCTGGTTTGTTCTTGTGCAACTGGCCGCACGCGCTGGGGCATCGCGCTGATCAGCGACACCACAAAAGCGGCAATAAAAGGCAGGCTTTGAGAGAAAAGCACCAGGCACCAAGCGAGGTTCTCACGCGTCTCAAAACCCAAACGGAGGTAAATCAGAACCAATAGCGCCAGCAATGTAGCCGCCAGTAAGGTTTCATCCCTTGCAGCATTCATGGCGCGCAGCACCGCTATGCGGGCTGCCATTTTTGGGGTGCGGATAAACGGAATTTTGCGGCCAATAAACAACCCCGCCAGCGTGGCGCGCCCGATGGTGTAACTCAGCGACAAGCCTGCCAAAGTTGCCGCCAATGCAGTTCGAAAACCTGTTTTAACCTGCCCCACATACAGCGTAATCAACTTGGTCACCTTGAAGATGAAAAAGAGGATGGGCACCACGCTGATCAGCATGGGCGGCGCGTTGTAGTACACCGGGTCGTACAGCATCAGGCCCGACCACAACATCGCCAACACCGTGAAAATCAGGTTGAAGCCGTCTGCGATCCAGGGCAGCCAACCTGCGTAAAAGTGGTAACGCTGCCCGGCACTCAAACTACTGGGGGTTAGGCCTGTCAGTGGCCGTGCGTGCTCGCGCAAAATCTGCATGGCCCCATACGCCCAGCGGTGCCGCTGTTTTTTGTAATCCGTGAAGGTGTCTGGAATGTAACCCTGACCGTAACTTTGGTCGATGTACACGGCCTCATGGCCTTGTTCAAGAATGCGCAGGCCAAGTTCTGTGTCCTCAGTAATTGTGGTCACCCCCCACTTGCCCGCAGCTTCAAGCGCAGACCTGCGCACCATGGTCATGGTGCCGTGCTGAATGATGGCGTTGCGCTCGTTTCGGGTCACCATGCCCAAATGGAAAAAACCCTTGTACTCGGCGTAGCACAGCGCTTTGAACAGGCTGTCCTGGCCATCGCGATAATCTTGCGGGGCCTGCACAATGGCGATGTCGGGGTTTTCAAACTGGGGGGCCAGGTCTTTCAGCCAGTTGGGGCGCACTTTGTAGTCCGCGTCAATGACAGCGACCACCTCCGCTTTTGGGCTGGTGCGCTCCAAGGCGTAATTCAGCGCCCCAGCCTTGTAACCAGCCAGGGGTTTGACGTGAAAAAACCGAAAGCGTGCCCCCAACACCGCGCAGTGGTTCTGCACGGGTTTCCAGGTGCGTTCATCCTCGGTGTTGTTGTCCACCACAATCACTTCAAAATTTGGATAATCCAGCCGGGCCAGCGCATTCAGCGTTTCAATCAGCATGGCGGGCGGTTCTTCATAGGCAGGCACATGCACAGACACAAAGGGCTGATTGGCCGATGACGGCACCTGCGTGGGCACTGCCAGCAGGCGGCTGCGGCGCTGGTACCACATGGCTTCGGCCCATTCATGCGCCTCGGCCAGCACAATCACGAACACGCCGACCACACCCAACAACAAGAGGGCGGCCACCAACACGCTGGCCCAGGTGTAGTACTGCAGGGTGAAGTCGTAAATGACATAAATAATCAGCGACGACGCAAAAAACGCATTGAACATCAAAAACGCGCGCCCACTGTTTTTAAGGCCCCCCGCATCCGTCAGCAGCAGCACTGTCATTAACAAAGCCACTACGATAGATGCGGTCGCCAGCAACTTCCACTGTGGAATGGCAATGATGGGGCTGCGCATTTCAAATTTCTGCTCGCGCGCTGCGTCAAAAACGCCCCAGTGCCCGCCCACGCTGCCCTCTATGCCGGCCTTCCAGGGTTGGTCAAAGGCTTCCATCACGTAAAACACAATGCCCTCTTGCTCGGCCTTGTGAATGAAACGTCTGAGGAATTTGGCTTGATTGGCCTGCGAAGCCACCGCCTGTTTGATGGTTCGGCCCTGGCTGGGCCAACCCACTTCCGAAATGACGATGGGTTTGCCCGGAAAGGTGGCTTGAAGCTTGTGATACGTCTCCATCGTAAAATCGACCGCATGGTCGAGCGCAATGCCCTCCCAGAAAGGCAGCAAATGCACCGCGATAAAATCCACGTGCTGTGCAAGCTCCGGGTGCTTCAGCCACACGTGCCAAGGCTCAGCGGTGCTGACCGGAATGTCGGTTTTGGCGCGCACTTCATCCAGATAACTTTCAAGCTGGGCTTGTGGCAGGTCTTTACGCAGCAGCACCTCGTTGCCCACAATGAGGCGCACCACGTTGTAAGGCGGGGTGTTGGCCACCTCCAGCAGGCGGTCAATTTCGCGGCGGTTGGCTTTCAAATCGGGGCTGATCCAGGCGCCCAAGGCCACATTCAGCCCGTACGGGTCGGCCAGCGCAGGAATGTCAGCAAACACGCCATCGACCGTGTAAGTGCGTATGGCGTTGGTTTTGCCTTGCAATAGCTTGAGGTCGCTTTGAATGTCGGCCTTGTTGGGTAGCTTGTTCTCGAGCGGGTTTTGCCCTTCCTGAAAAGGCGAAAACGAAAACCCCGGTATGACCTGTGGCCAGGGCGGCTCATCGATAGGCTGATTGACATAACCATACCCACCCAGAACCATCAAGACAAATGCGCAAAGCGCAAGAATGGACGGCATACAACGACACTCAAATAACGCGGTGAAATTCGCAAGAAGGCAAGCAGCAAGAGTAACACGCAGGCAATTCAAGCACTTTGAACGCAACACCAAAGCCGCGCGTGCACAAAGCCCCCATCACTTAAACGCCCCAAGAGGCTTGCTGGATGAACTGGCGGTACAATCGGGTTTTATTCATCCCACTGCGGTACACACCATGAGCGACGAAATCACACTGCCATCCGGCGTCAAAATCACATTCACCAAACGCGGCACTGGCACTGTCAAGCCGACACCCAAATCAAAAGTGACGGTGCATTACGAAGGCACCTTTTTGGATGGCCGCGTCTTCGACAGTTCATTTCGCCGTGGCGAAACCATTTCATTTGGTTTGAATCAGGTAATTCCCGCCTGGACACAAGCGGTGTGCGAGATGGTAGTCGGTGACCGGGCAACCATTTTTTGCCCATCGGCCACCGCCTATGGTTCACGCGGTGCGGGCCCTATTCCGCCCAACACCGACCTGCTGTTTGACGTCGAGTTGTTTGAGATTAACTGACGCCAAACAACAAGGGCTTTACTTCAAGCCATGGTAGTTGATCGGCAAGAAGGTGTAACCCTTGCCGTTTTTCACCAAATGGCCAATGCCAGGGAATGACAGATGGCTGCCTGCAACCAGGTAGCCCTGTTTGGCGGCGTTGGCGAACTCTTTTTCACGGGCCTTGCGTGCGGTTTTGGGGTCTGAATCAAACCCGATGGTCACCACGGGGTTGGCAAATTGAACTGCCGCCACGTGAATCAGATCACCCCACACCATGAACTTCTGGCCTTTGCTGTCCACTTCGTATTCGGTGTGGCCAGGCGTGTGGCCTGCGGTTGGAATGGCCTTGATGCCCGGCACAATCTCGGTCACGCCGTCAAAGGGTTTCAGCTTGCCCGTATCGGCGTAGGGGTTGACCGACGCCATGGCACCCTGAAAAAAGCCCTGTTTGTCTTTGGGCGCCTTTTCCATGTTTTCTTTGCTCAGCCAGTAATCGGTGTCTTTCTTGTCGATGTGCAAGGTGGCGTTTGGAAATGCAATTTTGCCGTCGTGCATCAAACCGCCCACGTGGTCGGGGTGCATGTGGGTAATCACCACGTCGTCCACCTGCTCTGGCTTGTAACCTGCCGCTTCCAGATTGGCCAGCACGTTGCCCAATGTGGGGCCAAACAAGCCTGCCGCACCCGTGTCAATCAACACCAGCTTGCTGCCAGTGTTCACCAGATAGGCGTTCACAGAGGTGTCCACGTCGTCATCGAGAAAGTGCTTTTTCAACACCTTGTCGGTTTTCTTGGCGTCTTCCTGCAACAGCTTGGTCACTGGCAGCTTGACGGTGCCATCTGACAGTGCAGTAATTTCAAAATCACCCAACATGACCCGGTAGTAGCCTGGGGCCTGTGTTTTAACCATGGGGGCTGCTGCGGATGCGGTGTTGGCGGCTGCCAAGCCACCTGCGAGAACGGCCATGCTGATGGCCAATGCGGTCACTGTACGTTTCATTACTGCTCCTTGTTGAAATGTGTGACATTTGGAGCAGCCAATATAGCAAAAATCAAGAGACTGGATGTTCAGTCGGTTTTAATTATTGCAATAATTAAAATCAGTGTTTGATGGCCCGCTGCGTGACCCAATGACGAATTTCATACAGCACCTTGTGCACATCCAGGGGTTTGGTCAGCACCGCATTCATGCCGGCGGCCCAAGCGTCTTGGTGCTCAGCCAGCATGGCGCCAGCCGTCAGTGCCAGCACGGGCAAATCTGCCATGTCTGTGCGTAAGCGAATTTGGCGGCAAGCCTCAAGCCCGTCCATCACGGGCATCTGCACGTCCATCAAGCAAACATCAATTTCTGCCCTGTGGTTTTCAATTTCCCGCAAAGCCTCTTCGCCGTTACCCGCCTGAATAACTGACGCACCGTGATTAACCAGAATTTTTCTCAAAATCTTCAAATTCAACTGATTGTCGTCCACCGCCAACACAGTCAAGCCGGCCAGGGTGTCAGCGGACATCATCGTTACTGTCTCAAACTCAGGGCGGGCCAAGCGCTCAATGTGCAATACTTTGAGCAAACTGCTGCAAAACACACCGGGCGTGACTGGCAACTTCATATTCACCATCAACACATGCTCAGCCTTGCAAGCCTCATCGTTCGGCATGGCCAAACGTTCCAACCCTATAAACTGGCAGTTCGCCGCACCGGCGTTCAACAGCCGCGCCTCAATTTCCTGACGCTTAGCCCGCTTGATGCGCCTTGGGTCTACCACCACTACGACCGAACGCTGACGCAAAGTGTCCAAGGCGTTGGGCAGCAGTTCAAACAAGGCATCTGGATTGGGTGCACACAACACATCGTGCATTTTGAACCGGCTTGCCAAATGCCGAAATGGGTCGTACAGCTTGGGCTGAGAGTCCACCAGCACCAAGTTGACCGGTTCCAGATCGGGCACCGGAATCAAGGCCTGATTCAAGGTTTTGAAACGCAGGGAAAAAGTGAATCGTGAACCGACGCCCGGTGTACTTTCAACCTCGATTTTTCCGCCCATGCGTTCAACAAGGCGACCTGAAAGCGCAAGACCGATGCCGCTGCCGCCAAAGCGCCGCGAAATGCTCGAATCGCCCTGCATGAAATTGCCAAACAGTTTGGCCTTGGTGGCCTCGTTCATGCCAATACCGGAATCCTCAACCCGAAACTGCACCTGGCATTCGTGATCGGTCATTTCCAGCAAATGGGCACGCACCTTGACGTACCCCGACGAAGTGAACTTCAGTGAATTGCCCAGCAAATTGACCAGCACTTGCTTGAGCTTGGTACCATCGCCCATCAGGGTCGCAGGTAGGGTGCACTCTGGCGCAAAAATGACGTCAACGCCCGGTTTGAGCAAGTATCCGGTTGCGATGCCCGCCAATGAGTCAAAAACCTCATGAACAGTGAATTCATGCTCCTCCAGTTCAATCTTCCCGGCTTCAATTTTTGACAAATCCAGAATGTCACCAATCAGTTCGATCAGATTTCGCCCCGACATTTCGAGCTTTTGGAGCAAATCAAGCTGATCAGCATCCAGCTTGGACTGACGAAGGATGTAAGCAATGCCGACGATGGCGTTCAAAGGGGTCCTGATTTCATGGCTCATATTCGCCAGAAACTCCCCTTTGGTACGGTTTGCAGCCTCAGCTGACTCCCTGGCCTGTCGGTAGCTGAATTCTTGGCGTTTGCGTTCTGAAATGTCCTGAAAGGCGCCAAACAGCTTGATGACCTTTCGCTCACCATTAGTCACCTCAAATTCAGCTTCGCCAAACACGTGCACCCACAAGGGCCTGCCTTTGAAGGTGATGAACGGCAGTTCAAGGTCGATGGCTTCACCCGAGGTTTGTGCTTCTTGCAATGCAGCGGCAAGCTGGGCTGACGCTTCGCCAGGATACAAGGTCAAGGTGTGTTCCACCGTGGGTGTGTGGCTTTCTGGCGCTTCAGCAATGCGATAAGTCTGGCGAGACCAATTCAATTCATTGGTGCGCAAGTCCAGAAACCAGGCGCCCACACCGCTAACCCGCCCAGCGGATTCCAGCAGGTTGAAGTTCAATTGGGATGCCTCGAGCGCCTTGGCCAGACGCTCCTCAGAAGCCTGGCGATGTTGAACTTCTCTGGCGAACTGCTCGTTCAGAGTGCTAAGGGACTGAATGCGATGTTCTAACCTTGTGGCCAGGTCATCGAGCAACAGAGAGAGCGAACCCATTTCGTCCCCCCGGTCTGGCAAGGCGACCCTGGCTGACAAATCACCAGCGCGAAACTTGCGTGCGGTGTTTTCAATTTGCTGCAACGGCTTAATGATGCGCTTTTGAACAAAATACTGCACCAGCACCATGGCCAGCATCAACCCCCCAAGGGCCAGCCCGAATGCATACACCAGCCTGTCCGTTTGTTGGGCCTGTGCCATGCGCAAGCGCGACGAAATATGATGACCCAACTCAGTGATTTCATGCGCCTCACTCAGCATGCGCTCTACAAGTAGAGAAATGCGTTGATCCCTTAAGTTCAGGGACAAAATTTGATCTCGCTCGCCCAAAGCGGAGTACAACTCATCCAGTATCGCCAGTTTTTCATGAACCAGTGCCAGATCAGCATCACCCGGCAAGGCCCTGCCCAGTTGGGCCACATCGTCAGCCAGCTGCAGCTGTACCCCTTTCCATTGCTGCATGCTGGTCGGCGATTTATCCATACTGATGGAATAGGTCAGTTGCAGCAGACGAGAACCGGCCTGCGATGCACTTTCGGCCAGCAAGTAATTGACGTTGACGTGCTGACGCTCCTCGTTCAGGTTCAGTAACCACACCACACTGGGTAAAAAGATGAATAAACAGACGAAAAAGGCAGCATTCACCTGCGTTTCCAGCCGTTTTTGCATTGAGAGCCTCATGGCTTTTGCAACCCCTCAAGTGCTGGGTCAAATCGCTTCAACGGCTGAGGGTCCACGACATCCAGCAAGTTGGGAGTCTTGTTCGGTCCAGTCGCATAGCCAGAATCGATGGCCCAGTTCAACTGGCCTCGCATAGTGGTCAACAGGGAGGGACGCAGAGACAGCTCATAACGAAAACCTCGCCACACCTTGTTCACAACGTCCAGGGGAAGGTCAAGCCTGTGCACCAGCAGAGCTTTTGAGTAAGCCGGATTTTGATGAATGATGTCGATGGCCTGCTTGACGCTTTTCAGCAATTTCTGGATGTCTTCTCGATGTTGATCTTTAATGGCATCCATCACAACCAGGTTGAAGGTTTGGGCATAGATAGATGGTGCCTCTAACCGTTTGTAATCACGGGAGTTCTCACGCAGGGCAATCTCACCAAGTGGTTCCCACACTGAAATGGCGTCTACTTTGCCTGCCTCCAGGGCGGGCAACAGTTCCTCGGCAGACAAATTGACATGCGTCACGCTCGCCGGGTCAATTTGATAAAACAACAAGAAAAGGTCAGCGTAATACTGTGAAGTGCCTTTGTTGATTACACCCAGCCTTTTGCCGATCAGGTCACGAGGTTTGTGAATGTGGCTGGCGGTGTTGGCGACAATTCGCATGTCGTCCTTGTTGCTCACAAAAGTGGCAATCAATGAATAATCGGTTCGATTGAATGCGTTCAGCACCACCGGAATTTCGGCGCAAGTGATGACGTCGGCTTTGCCCTCCAGTGCAAGGTCCAGACACTTTACCCCGCCCAGGCACTCAACAGCCTTGACTGTCAATCCATTTTTATGAAACAGGTCCTGGTCTTGCGCCACAAACAGCGGCAAACTCAGCGGCGAACGAGAAATAGCCACTGTCAGATCCGCTCGCGAAATCAAAGGTAGACACAAAAGCCCGCCTAACACGAATAGTCTGGAAGCCAGCCGTCTCATGCGTTTCATCCACAATGTTGAAAGTTGCCAAGTCACCCATTTGCATGTTCCCACAAATAGGGGGTGACTTAACAATTAAATTGAGGGGTGAAAGAACGACTGTTTTGACTTACATCATCAAACCATCTGCCTGTTTGGCAGTCGGGGCAGCCTGCGCGCCAGCCACAGCATCAGGCCAAGGCAACAGGCCAAGGCGGCACTGACACCCAACCAGTCACCCCAGCTCCAGGCGTAACCCGCCAGCGAACCGATTAAACTGCCGCCCAGATAGTAGGCAGTCAGATAAATGGCCGAGCCCAGGGCCCGGCGACTGCCCGCCCGTTCGCCCACCCAGCCACTGGCCGTGGAATGGGACCCAAAAAAGCCGATGGTAAACAGCGCCACGCCAGGCACCACCAACCACAGCGAATGAAATTGCGTGAACAAAAGGCCACAGGCCATGATGGCGAGCGTACGCCACAACACCTTGCCACGCCCGATTTTGTCCACCAGCCGACCGGTCCATGCCGAAGCCACGGTGCCAAGCGCGTATAACAGGAAAATGGCGCTGACCGTGGTTTGAGTCAAACCGTAGGCGGGCGATTCCAGCCTGAACCCGAAGTAGTTGTACAGGGCTACAAAAGCCCCCATCAACAGGAATGACACCAAAAACAAACATTGCAAACCCCGTTCGCCCAACACCTGCCCCAGGTCCGCGATCAGGTTTGAAATCTGGATAGGGCGCGCCCGAAAGTGCCGGGAATCGGGCACGTTGCGCCAAAAGAGCATCGCCGCTGTCAGCCCAATCAGGCCAGACACCAAAAATGCGGTTTGCCAGCTGGACCATTCCGTAATGAACGCGATGATAAAGCGCCCGCTCATGCCACCAAAGGCATTGCCCGCAATGTACAAACCCATGGCACGGCCCCGTGCATTGGGGGCAATTTCTTCGCCCAGCCAGGCCATTGCAGTGGCCGGCAAACCCGCGATGGCCACGCCGAGCAACACCCGCAGAAACAGAAACTGCGGCAAAGAGTGAGCCAGAGGCAACAAGAGCGTGAAAAAAGCAGACCCGAACAGCGAACACTTCATCAAAGTGCCACGCCCAAAGCGATCAGACAGCATGCTGAAGGGAATCAGCATAAAGGCAAGCGCAGCGGTGCTCGCCGACAGGGTCAGGCTGGCACCGGCCGGCGACACCCCAAAGTAACTGGCAAACAGGGGCAACAGGGGCTGAGGGCCGTACAGAAGGGAGAAGGTGGCAAACCCGCCCAGAAACATGGCCAGGTTGGCCTGCCGGTAGGCGGGGGTGCCCGCCTCCAGGTAAAGAGAATCTGCGGTTGTTTCTGACATTCTTGTACCCCGACAACGGTCCTTGAGCGTTAATGGTAAGAATGCCAATAAAATCCGTCCAATATATTTATAATTCAAAATAAATACATTTGGAATATATAAAGGTTCATCCATGGAATTACGTCACCTACGCTACTTCGTGACTGTCGCCGAAGAACTCAACTTCACCAAGGCTGCCGAGCGCCTGCACATGGCACAGCCCCCTTTGTCGACTCAAATCAAAGACCTTGAAAACCAGTTAGGCATCAAACTGTTTGAACGCTCAAAAAGACATGTTGCCCTTACGCAGGCCGGGGAGCGGTTTCTCGAACGAGCCACCCGGATCTTGCAGGATGTGGAATCGGCAAGATTAGAAGCGCAACGATTCAGCAAGGGAGAATTGGGCGAACTGAGAATCGGCTTTGCCTCGTCCCTGCCCTACAGCCTGATGCTGCCCAAGCTGCTGTTCACATTTCAAAGTGAACACCCGCAGGTCAAGCTGCAGTTGTCGGAGCTGTTCTCCAACCAGCAGCTGCAGGCGCTCGCCGACGGGCTGTTGGATGTGGGTCTGGTTCGATACAACGGCGGAACACTGCCGAATGATGTGGAGGTTGAAGAACTGGGACGCGACAGCCTCAGGTTGGTGGTCAATGTCAACCACCCGCTGGCAGCTGAAGAATCTGTGCGCTTTGCACAACTGAAAGAAGAGTCGTTCATCACGTTTCCGGAGGGTGTGGGCTCAGGCCTGCCCGCCTTGTTGCAAAAACTGGCTCAAAAAGCCAAATTCACGCCCAATATTGTGCAACAAGCCAAAGAGGCCACCACCCAAATCGGACTGGTGGCTGCGGGCTTGGGGGTGGCTTTGCTACCGGCACCGTTGGAATGCATTCAATTGCCGAGAGTGCGATACTTACCCATTGTTGACAAAGACGCTTACTACACCTTGTCTGCAGCCTATCGCAAAAGTGACAAAAGCCCGCTCACCTTGGGCTTTCTGAAGGTATTGCGGCAACTCCACACTGACTCAGGCGGCCATGCCTGAGTCAATCTGCGAGGCGCACAGGTTGATCAACCTGTGCGGTTCACCGCCTTTGACAAACACCTCATCCATGCCTGCCCGAAGCGCCGCTTCACGGTCGCTGTAGAGCTGACTGGCGGTGTATCCAATGATTTTCAGTTTACGGTGTCGCATCGAGCTTCTCAGTGCGCGGGCCAGCGTGTAACCGTCCATGCCTGGCATGTGGATGTCCAGCAGAATCAGGTCGTAAGGGGGCTCGGCGCGGTCAATCATCTTGTAAGCTTCTTCACCGCCAAGGGCTATGTCCACATCGGCCTGTGCAATCAAAAACATTTCACGACCCACCTCGAGATTGATCAGGTTGTCGTCGACCACAAGAATGCGACGGCCCTTCAGGCGGGCCTTGGGCACCAGTTTCGGAATGTCTTCTGGCAAATCGTCCTGCTGTCCCTGGGCGATCCAGAGTGGCACTTCCAAAGTCACATTCGAGCGCCGGTTGATCTGCTCCTCTGAAATAACATGGCCATTCATCAGCTTGATCAATCGGAACGCCAGGCTCAAACCCACGTCACGACGGGACACACTGCCCAGGCTGTTCGACTTCCGGATTTTGTCGAAAGCCTCGCGCAACACGCGAAGCGTGCTGGTCACCTTGGGCTCGCCGGTGTCAGCCAGATCGATGACCAGCAAAAACTGGTGAGGAAACGTAAAACGCGCAAAAATGCGGCAGCGCAGTTGGCCGTTGCGCAACAGTTTGACGATATTGACGATCAGCTCCTCCAGCGCCTGTTGCAAGCGGTTTTGATCGCCCAGGGCGAGTTCGGGAATGTCGTTGGACATTTCCACACTCAAGTCCAGGTTGTACTGGTGGGCCATGCCTTCCAGCAAGGCCACCAAGCGATTGAGCAAACGGTTCAGCTCAAATGGTTCGTTCAGTGTTTGTAACTGGCCGTTTTCCGCCTCGTTGAGGTCAATGATTTTGAACAACAGGTCATCCAGCGTTTTGCACGATTCCTCAATGTCGGATGCAATCTTGCTCTGCATGACATCCAGCCCGGATGCATTTAAGGAATGCAAGCCTGCGATGACCGCGTGCAGGGGTGTTCTGAATTCGTGGCTGATTGACCGCAGAAAAACCTTCTGTGTGGAATGCGCTTCCAGCAGGCTCCGGTTTCTTTCACGCAACAGCAAGATAAGCCGATTGAATTTGCCCACCGATTGAATGGAGAGGCAGGAAATGGTGTGGCAAATGGCAATCATCAGTATGCCGGACAAAACAAGACGGATGAAGTTGTAGCTGCTGATGGGCTCTAGGCCCAACATGCCCACGTGCAAACCCACCGCGTACGCCACCAGCGTACACACCAAGGCCTTGCCGGGCTGAAACACCAGGTAGACGAACACCATGCCCAATGGTGCATAGAAAAATGCGCCAATCCCCTCCACATAGCAGGCCAGGAAAAAATACATCAGGCTGATACTCAGGAAAATCATCTCGCCCAATTGGGAATGACGATTGCGCTTTAAGGTGCCACTGACCCAAACATAGGCGAGGCCGGCGATCACATCGATCCAGACATTGAACCAGTCCCCGTGCATGACACCGGACAAAGCCAGCGGAAAGCTGAGTACAAACGCAAGAAACAGGCTCAAGCCGGACAGCATGTGCGCACGTATCCTGCTGACCCGGGAGAATTCGGGCGCAGCAGGAAAAAAGAACGATTGGTATCGATCCCAGCGGCTCATTCAAGTCTCTTCTAGAGGACTTCGTTTTTCACAAAGGCCAAACATTATTACAGCAATTACAGTACTTTAACGTTGATGCGAAACAGACAGAACTACTCAAAGTTGTAGTCCCGCCACAGAGGGGGGTTTTAACCCAGCCACCGTTGCAGCATTTCTTTCAGTTTGCCGGGCTCAAATGGTTTGGACATGTAGTCATTCATGCCGGCATCCAGACAGGCAATGCGGTCGGATTTCAGGAACTGTGCCGTCAATGCAATCACCGGAATTTGACGGTTTTTCACTGAACTGCCCTCCGCGCGAATGCGTCGCGTGGCCTCCAGACCATCCATGACCGGCATCTGGCAGTCCATCAAGACCAGGTCGAAATCACCGTCACTTAACTGGTCGAGGGCTTGCTGGCCATTCTCGGCAATTTCAACCTGCAATCCGAATTTTTCCAGTATGCCCTTTTCCACCTTCTGGTTAATCGGATGATCTTCAACCAGCAGAACCCTTGCATTGAATTGAGGCACAGCCGGAGCAGGTACATTGGCCGTGACTTGAAAATCAGACACGAACAAATGCGCCACTTTTTGAAGCAAGGTGTGTTGGGCGAGCGGTTTGATCAAATAGGCATCCGCCCAGTGCTCAATTCGTTCAATTTCATGCAAATGGCCCGCCTGAGAACTGATACACACCACTTTGATGGCTTGCCCAGTGTCGCGCACTTGGGCAATGACCGACTCCAGGTCAATGCGTGACCCCAGTGCCTGCCGGTCCAGAACAACCAGTTCAGGCCGTTTGTTCACCTCAAAATCATGGTTCAGCAAATCCTTCATGGAATCGAAACAGTCCACGCGGGCGCCAAATCGGCTCAAAATAGAAACCAGATATTCCTGAAGGGCTGGCAGGGGTGAGCACACGGCGGTCTGAACGCCCTCCAGAAACCGGGGGCCATAGGCGCGCAGCTTGGGGGGCTTCAAAGCCCGTTTCAGGGGAAGCGTGAACCAGAACATGGAGCCCACGCCTGCCTGACTGTCAACACCGATTCGACCACCCATCAGGTGCACCAACTGACGACTGATTGCAAGCCCGAGCCCGGTGCCCTGTGCAGCCTGCGCCAGCGACAGATCCACCTGACTGAAACGCTCAAAGAGTTTTTGCTGATCCGATTGACACATGCCCGGCCCGGAATCCACCACCTCAAAACGCACCTCAGACATCTGAGATTCGGTGCTGCCCAAAATAACGTTCACCTTGACTTGACCGATTTTGGTGAACTTGATGGCGTTCGCAATCAAATTGAACAGCACCTGCTTCAACCGGACCTCGTCGCCAAGCAAAGGGGTCTCGGGCACGTAACCCGTGGGGCACACCAGTTCAATGCCCTTCGACTCAGCCTCGGCATTCAGGGTTTGCGCCACTTCCTCCAGCAACTCGGGCAAATTCAGTTCGTTTTCACGAATTAAAAGCTGACCCGACTCCATTTTGGATGCGTCCAGCACATCATTAAGCAAATGAACCAGCGATGAGGCACTTTTGCGAGTGATGTTCAACAACTCGGATTGAGCCGCATTCAGAGGCGTCTCGCTCAACAAACTCAAAGCGCCGACAATCCCGTTCATGGGCGTTCTGATCTCGTGGCTCATGTTGGCCAAAAAATCAGCCTGGGCGCGCTGCAAAGCGAGTGCTTTTTCCTTTTCTTCAATCAGTGTGGACTCCACCTGGCGGCGGCGAGCGTTCTCATTGGACAACTGCTGATTCAAGGCCATCAGCTCGTCCAAGTTGGGCAGACTCAGCACCATTGGCAGTTTGGGCAACAAATACAGCGCGGTTGCCACTGACACCACTGCCGTGAGCAGCTTCAAAAGCCCATCGAGGTAATAAAGCGGGTACCACAAAGTGACGATACCCATCAGATGGGTAAAGCCGCAGGCCATGATGAACGCAGCAAACAGGTAATACACACCATGCAGTGCGCCACCCTTGCGGCGGGACGCCACGTACAGCAAACCGGCAGGAATTGAAAAATAAGCAATTGCGATCAGTGCGTCAGAAACCACGTGCAAAGTGAGCAAGGGAATGTTCCAAGCGATGCAAAAGCCGTGTGGAATGAACTGGTTGATTTGCCCCATGTGGCCTATTGTTCTTGATTTTAATTAAGGGATTGTACCTATTTTCAGAGGCAGATACTGACGCCTGAAAAGAGTCCCCTTGCAAATGCCTGACGACGGATTTTCACTCCATCTAGTTAAGGGCAAACAGCGATTCATCTCACCCTTTTGCGGGGCTACCATGACCCCTGTCAAACTCAAGGCGGTGCGTAAACTCCCACAGGGTGAACCGATGCAATCCAAAACCATTTTCTGTCTCGAAGACGGCCTTTTCTACAAAAATATGATCGAGCATCGTTTGACCGACTTGCTGGGTAATCATGCGCACATCGAATATTTCTTCAGCCTGGGGCATTTCAAGCAACGAAAGGGACCCTGCGACCTGCTGATATCCGATCTCCATCTGGGCGACTCCAAAGGCGAACAAACCGCCGAATTCCTGCTCGACTACAGCCAACACACCCCGGTGATTGTTCAATCGTCTGATCCCTATTTGCCAGAGCGACTGGAACGCCTGGGCCAAGGCAATATCAAAGCGGTCGAGAAAGCTGGCAGGGGGCCCGAATTTGCCCTTGCGCTGGAAGCGTTTCTTCAACTGCAAATTACACAAGGAAGAGGACTGACAGTTTCACACCCCAATTAAACTTGAAACGGGCGCTTTTGAATCCGGTTTGGTGGCACACTCGTTTTCTGTTGACCTTCTACAGGAGTTGTCATGTTCAACAGAATGCGCATCGTGTTAACGGGTCTGATTTGTGCGGGGTTCATGCAGGTTGCCACCCTTGCTTGGGCAACCCCGATTGATTCGAATTTCAAGCAGTGGAACCAGCTGCTGCAAAAGCACGTACAGTGGCTACCCGGTAAAACGCAAAGCCGGGTGGACTACGCCGGCTTTAAATCCGACAAAGCGCAGCTCGACAGCGTGCTGAAAGAGTGGTCTGGGTTAACACAGGCTGAATTCAGCAAAATGGACGTCAACACGCAAAAGGCGTTTTTGATCAATGCGTACAACGGCTTCACGATCGAACTGATCTTGAGCAAATACCCTGATTTGAAGTCCATCAAGGACCTGGGCTCCCTGTTCAGCAGCCCTTGGAAAAAAGACTTTTTCACCTTGCTGGGTGCAACGCACAACCTGGACTGGATCGAAAACAGCCAGCTTCGCGCCAAATACAAAGACCCACGCATTCACACCGCCATCAACTGTGCCAGCATTGGTTGCCCGGCCCTGCTGGACGAAGCCTTTGTGCCCGGCAAACTGGACAAACAGCTTGACGAGGGCATGCAGCGTTTCTTGAAGGATCACACACGCAATTACGTCAAAGACGGCGAACTGCACGTCAGCCCGATTTTCAAATGGTTTGGGGATGACTTTGCCAAAGGGTATCAAGGCTTCAACAGCATTCAGGATGTCTTTGCCAAATACGCAAGTGTACTGGGCAACTCCCCCCAAGACGTGGCCGCCATTCAGTCCAAATCCATGCCGGTCCAATTTGAGGATTACGACTGGTCCTTGAACGACATCAAACGGTAGCCGGACCAGTTTCACCATGAAGCAGCAAAAAACGCTCATTCTGTTCAATTACGACTGGGACCAAATCGCCTTTGGTGCCTTAAAGCGCCAATGGCCTCAGAGCAGTCGCGGGTTTGACCTGTTCACTTTTCCGAGCAACGCTCGCCTGGCCTGGTTTGACATGGAAAGATTCGTCAACATCAGCGCCTGGCAGGCGAAGCTGACCGGTGCCAAAGCGGTCGTCTCAAACCATGAACAGTTTGGTGCCCTGTGCGCAGCACTGCTGGCCGAAAAAATGGGCTGGCCGGGCACACCTGTCCACGCGGTGCTGGCCTGTCAACACAAGTTGCACGCCCGGCGTGTTCTTGAAGAAGTTGCCCCTGAGGCCACCGTGCCCGCCCTGCGGGTTGAGGCGGCCTATGGTGGCCCGATACCCGATGGTCTGCCCTACCCCGGCTATGTCAAGCCGGTGAAGGCTGCGTTTTCAGTGCTGGCCCGGCAGGTGGACAACCAGGATGAACTGCACAGACACACGCGCTTCGGCCCCTGGGAACTGTGGGTAATCCGCCATTTGGTGGAGCCTTTCGAGCGTGAAGTCAAATTGCGTCTGCCACAGGCGGGCACAGCGCACAGCCTGATGCTGGAACAGCCTGTGAATGCGCGCCAGTATTGTCTGGACGGCTATGTGTTCAACAATGAGATGCACCCCTTGGGCATTGTGGACTCGGTGATGTACCCGGGCACGGACGCGTTCATGCGATTTGACTACCCCTCGCAACTGGCAAGCACCGCCCAAGGCAAGGCTGTAGACGTAGCGCGTCGTTTTTTACAGAAAGTCGGTTTTACGCACGGGCTTTTCAACATGGAATTTTTCCATGACGAGGAAACGGACAGGCTGACCGTCATCGAATTCAACCCGCGCATGGCTTCCCAGTTTTCTGACCTGTATTCACGGGTGGATGGCATCAACCTGCACGAAATCGCACTGATGTTGGCGCATGGCCAAAACCCGGAACAGGCCGCTCGCAAAAAGCCCAAGGCAGGCATGGCCAGCAGCCTGGTTTACAGGGCGCTTCGCCCACAAGACCATCCGCCGTTTCCAGACCACTTGCAAATGGCCGCTTTTCGCAAACAATTTCCGGACGCCCTGTTTTTCGAATTCAAGAAAAAGCCCGGACAAGTGGAACGCGACTTCAAGTGGCTGCGCAGCTACCGTTACGGCATCGTGCATCTGGATGGCAAAGACCGGCTTGACCTGTTTGGAAATGCGCAGGCCGCCAGCGATGTGCTGGGCTGGCCAACGCCACTCAGCCTGACCGAGCGCGCGCTGTTATCGGGAGAATCGCTTGCGGCTAAAGTAGCTTAAAGCGTCCACAGCAGCCACCAGAATAATCATGGCCAGCAAAATTGTACTGGTTTCAGACATCTGGAAAAGCGCCATGTAATAAGCCAGCATTTGCCCAAGGCCGCCTGCACCCACCACGCCTAGAATGGCTGCGGCGCGAATGTTGTTTTCCCAGCGGTACAAGGTGTAGCTGACCAACTGGGGCAACACCTGCGGAAATGTGGCGTACCAAAAGACGATGAAGCCGCTGGCACCACGTACACGCAGCGCGTAGGCCGCCTCATCGGGGCTGTTCTCGATGCACTCGGCAAACAAACGACCCAGCACACCCGTGGTGTGAAACGCCAAGGCCACGGTGCCAGCAAAAGGACCCAAGCCCAGCGCAATCAGCAACAGCATCGCCCACACCAGTTCAGGCACGGCACGCAAGCCATTCAAAACACCGCGCGCCAACTTGCGCCAGCGGGCAGGGTCTGTGGGGTAAGCCTTGCTGGCCGGAATGGCCCAGGCCAAGCCGAAAATGGCCGCCAGAATGGTACCCAGGGCCGACATTGCCAGCGTTTCAAAACTGCTTTTAAACACTTTCAGCAAAAAATCATGCTCAAAATTGGGTCGCAGCAATTCAAGCACGAATGACCCCATGGCGCGCATGGAATCGGCTGACATAAAACTGGCAATCTCCAGATTCAAGCTGTAAAAACTGCTGACGATCAGCACCAGAATGGCAAAAGTGACCCAGCAGGACTTGCAGCGCGCATCAAACAGTTTGGGCGGCAAGCGATACACCTCGTTGGCAGGCTTCGTAACCATTTTTGTGCTCATGCCAACGCACTCCTCAGCCAGCCACTCACCCGGTCGGCCATCCACACCAGCAGCACAAACACCACCAGTATGGTGGCCACTTCAGAGCCGGCAAACATTTTCATCGAGGAATCCAGTTCCTGACCCAAGCCACCGGCCCCCACAAAACCAAGCACGGCCGATGATCGAATGGCACATTCCCAGCGGTACACTGTGTAGCTCGACAGCTCGGCCGCGCACTGGGGCAAGGTGCCGTAAAAGAAGGCCTGCAGCCGCCCACTGCCGTTTTTAAGCAGGGCAGACGCCGCCTGCGTGTCAGACGACTCAACGATGTCGGCGTACACCTTGCCCAACATGCCACCGTAGGTCAGGCCAATGGCAAGCATACCCGAGGTTGGGCCCAAACCCACCACGCGCACAAACACCAAGGCCCACACCAACTCGGGGATGCTACGCAGCACGATGGCAAACCACCGAACACACTGGCGAGCCGCCGCCGACCAAGGGGACATGCGGCCACCAATGGCTGAAATCGACAACACACGGGCTGACATCAGCGAAATCGGAAGGGCAACCAGCCAGGCCAGGGTTAAACCGGCCGTGGCGATTGCAACAGTGCGCCAGCTTTGACGGGCAACCAGCCACAGAAATTCGGAATCCATGCGGGGCGGAAACATGCCCACCACGAAATTAATCGCGGGTTTGTAGTTTTCTTCGTCCAGCAACACCCAAGGCTTAAACTCGGTCAGCCGCGTCACCGGCCACAGCAGTACCAAAAAGACGCCAAACCAGAACACTCGGCCAAGCCAGGCCGGGTCGCGATCCCGGTAAGAGGCTGTCATCTGCATGTCATCACCACAGGCGCCGGCTTTTCCAGAATTTGCGCGGGCTCGGGTGCGGGCCCGGTCAATTCGTCCAGATGCTGCTCATACAAACCCTGCAGCATAGCCTCTGTAATGTCGGCCGCCGGCAGGTCAAAATACACCTCGCCGTCTCGAAGACCAATGACGCGTGGGAAAAACCGCAAAGCCATTTCAACGTGATGCAGGGTAGACACCAAAGTGGCGTCAGAGGTCTTGCAACTGTCCAGCAAAACGGTCAAGGCCTGTTCAGCGCGCGTTGGGTCCAGTGCGGACAGCGGCTCATCGACCAGCAGCAATTCGGATTTTGCCAACACCGCGCGGGCAAGCCCAACACGCTGGCGCTCTCCACCCGACAATCGATCAACCCGCTCGAAAAGCTTCTCGCTGAGGTCAAAACGGGTTAGCGCCTCGTCTGCAGCAGGAATGTCCACAGGGTAGAAGAGACTGCGCAAGCTGCGAAACAGACCCATTTTGGGCAACGCCCCCGCCAACACCGAGGTGACCACCCGCTGACGGGGCGGCAAGGGTGGCACTTGAGGTGCCAAAAACAGGCTTTGGCGCAGGCGGGTCAAAGCGCCCTTGCGCAAAGTCCAAGGCGATACGCCGTTGAAAAGCACCTCACCCCCGCTTGGGCGAAGTGCACAGGCCAACACCTGCAACAGCGTGGTTTTACCCGCGCCAGAGGGGCCGATGATGGCCACTTGCTCCCCTGACTCAATGCACAGGGAAAGCGAGGTGATGGCCGCCCGGCCCTGACCATTGTCAGCAGGGTGACGGGCACTGCATTGCTTCAATTCCAGTTTCACTTCAACAATCCGGCTGAGCGTGCTGATTCCTCAATGCCCTTGTAGTTGGCTGGGCTGGTTGGAACAAACTTGGTGGCACGCTGGAGTTCAAGAATCTGTTTGCCCTCAGGTGTATCAGGCGTCAGGTCCAGAAAGGCCTGCTTGATTTTTTCACGTTCGGCAGCAGGCATGCTGTCGTTGACTGACCAGTTGTAATCGTAATAGGACGGTGTGGTGTAGATCACATGCACTTTGCTGGTGTCCACTTTGCCGTCTTTCACAAACTGGTTCCACACGGAAATGCTCAATGCACCAGCCTCCACCTTGCCTGCAGCCACTGCAGCGATGGTCGCGTCGTGCGCGCCAGAAAATGCAATGCGCTTGAAATCCTTTTCGGGATTGATGTGGGCTTGCAGCAGGTAATAACGTGGCATCAGGTGGCCAGATGTGCTGGAAGCAGAACCGAAACTCACGGTTTTACCCTTCAGGTCTTCCAGGGTTTTGATGCTGGGGTCGGTGGTGATGAATACAGATTTGAATTTTTCATCTTCAGCGCGTTGCACCAGCGGAATGATGTGCCCTTTGGAGCGGTCATTGGCTTGCACAAAGGTAAAACCGCCGAACCAGGCCAGGTCTACCTTGTTGTTGGCCAGTGATTCCACAGCGGCTGCGTAATCGGTGACGGGGGTGTACACCACTTTCATGTTCAACTTCTTGGACAAATAATCCATCAGGGGGTCGGCCTTGCGCGCAAGTTCAGTGGGCGACTCGTCAGGAATGGCGGTTACCTTGAAAACTTTTTCGGCATGCGCCATACCGGCCAGTCCGATCATGGCACAGGTCATCAAGACTTTAAAAGTGCGTGAAGGTGAAAAACTGACCATTGTGTACTCCTGTTGGGTTTGAACATGCAGGCGTGCCGCCCGACATTGCAGTATAGGTGAGAAAATCCGGCAATTGGTCTGGGGCGTCTTACAGAACACCACCGCCCGATGTATAACAACGGGACAAGCTGCCATTTGGTTTTACAACATGTCGACATTGCCAGAATTCCTTGAGTTTCACATACCCCAGAACGACCATGACGCTGGGCAATTGGCCAGCGCCCTGCTGGCTAGTCATGTTGAAATTGAGCCCAAATACTTCTACGACGACCTGGGCTCGAAACTGTTTGCCAGCATCACCGCGTTGCCGGAATATTACCCGACCCGAACCGAAGCGCAAATTCTACGCAACCATCCCAGGGAACTGGCGCAATGGGTGCCCGCCGAACACATTCTGATTGATTTGGGTGCGGGCGATTGTAAAAAGGCGGCCAGCCTGTTTCCGGTCATAAAACCGGCCAGGTACATTGCCGTGGACATTTCCAGCGTGTATTTGCGAGAAGTGCTCACCCACCTGCAACGGCAGTATCCACAGGTCCGCATGACCGGTGTCGGGCTTGATTTTTCAAAGGGCCTTGCCCTGCCCCAGGCGCTTGAACTGGAAAGCGACAAACCTTTGGTTGTGTTTTATCCGGGCTCCAGCATCGGTAACTTCACGCCTCAACAAGCCCTGCACTTCACAAGTACCATCGCTCAGACTTGCTCGCATCATCCAGACAGCGGCCTTTTGATCGGGGTTGATCTTGTGAAAGACACCAACACGCTTCAGGCCGCGTATGACGATGCGCTGGGTGTGACAGCGGCTTTCAACAAAAACATGCTGCTTCACATCAACCGGTTGATCGATGCCAATTTTGATATTCGTCAGTGGATGCATGTGGCGCACTTCAACACCGACGACAGTCGAATTGAAATGCACCTTGAGGCACTCAGCGACCTGACGGTCCAATGGCGCATGCCAGCCAGCGGACAGAGAGTGTTCAAAAAAGGCGAACGCATTCACTCTGAAAACTCATACAAGTGGCGCATCGACCAGTTCAGCGCATTGCTTGAACAGGCGGGCTTTGGCGACATTCGAATGCTGACAGACCCGGAAAAACAATTTGCGGTTTATTGGGCGCAGGTGCGAAAACCGGCAAACAGATCACGCCGGTCCGGCAAATAGAAATTGCGGTAAGCCGGGTGCTGCATTTCCGGTGCAGTGGCCCAACTTGCCCCTTTCAGTACTTTGCGTTCATTGAACCAAGGCTCTGAGTAGTCGGCATACGGATGCGCCTTAAACCCTTCGTAGGGTAAAAAGGCACTTGACGTCCATTCCCACACCTGCCCCCACTCGAAATCATTGTGAATTCGGGCCGCCACTTCCCACTCTGTTTCGGTGGGCAACCTTCGGCCAGACCAGATGCAGTAGGCCATGGCGTCCCACCATGACACATGGGACACCGGCGAATTCAAGTCAAGCGCTTGCCAGTGCTTGAAACATTGAATCTGCCATCCTGAGGTCGTGTTTTTCAAAACATGCGGTATGGCATGTCCCGATTTCGCCAAAAAACCCAGATAACTTCCCCAGGTCACAGGCTTGTCATCGATCTCAAAGGCTGCAACAGTGCGTTCATGGGGAGACAATTCGTTGTCAAATGCAAAACCCGCCCCGGTCCACCCCACCACATATCGACCCGCTGGCACCGTCAGCACCTTTGGATTTGCCGGTTCAGCGTTCGCCGGGCCAAGTTCTCTGGTGTGGTGTTTCGACAAGGGAATTCCCAGTGTCTGTGCCATGTAAACCGCCGCTTCCGCATGCATTTGCTCGTGAAACAACACCAACCGGAAAAAATAATGCGCCTCTTCAATCGCCTGGGCATTGCTCTCACCCAATGTCTCGATTTCCTGCAGGTACTCAAGGGTGCGGTTCAGGGCATCCTGGGCATACACTTGTGTTTCATGCAAGTTGGGCAGTGGCAAGGTCCACCGTGTTTCATGGGGCACAAGGCTGCTGTTGTAAAACGCATCGGCCTGCACAAAGCTGGAGAGCAAGCGTTGAATGTCGCGATTGGCCTGCAATCCTCGGTACCGGTGAGGATTGCGACCAATCCACCAATCCTGAAACCAGGCCAAATGACCAAGCTCCCAAAGCGGAGGATTGATTTCAGGCCGCCGGGGCACCCGCAGCTCAGGCCCAAGCGCCGCCACGTAGTCAGCAAGCAGGGTAATCGTTCTGACACGGGCTTCCTTGAGCAGACGGGCCAGGCTTTTACCTTTCGATACCCTTGCCTGATGAGCGATCGTTCCCCTTGAACTTGTGTAAACTGGAAATACAGACACTAAATACCCTCACTACAACTCGATCAAACTAACAAACACCGGCCGTGCACAAACACTCAACATCTGCAGTCATTGTTGGGCCGCTGGTATCCAGTGGTACCAATGGCAATCATCAGACAGCTTATCGCTGGTTCCGCCATATCTCAAGCCTATTGAAAGTCAAGGTCATTAACCAAACGGATATCAATGCCCTCCAGGCTGAGATCCATGCCAGCGATCTCATGATTGCATTACACGCCAAAAAGTCGGCCATGGCCATCGAGCAATGGCCCGACAACAAGGCGCTGATTGTTGTGTTAACAGGCACCGATTTGTACCGTGACATCCATGACAGTTCACAAGCACAGCGTTCAATCGAAAAGGCAGATCGTTTGATCGTACTGCAAGGGTTGGGCGACAGGCAGCTACCCACCCATTTGAGGGAAAAAACGCGAGTGGTTTATCAGTCGTGTTCTGCCCGAAAAGCACTGCAAAAAACCGGGCGACACCTGCGCGCCGTGATGGTGGGGCACCTGCGAGAGGAAAAAGACCCGCTGACCTTCATGGCTGCAGCCACCCATTTGAAAGGCCAATCCATCCTGCTTGACCACATCGGAGAAGCGCTGGACGCCGAGCTTGGTCAGGCTGCGCAGCGCACGGCGGCATCCTGTCCAGCCTATCGCTGGTTGGGTGGTCTTGACCACGAGCAAACACGGCGACGCATACAACAGGCTCACGTTCTGGTGCACGCCAGCAAAATGGAAGGCGGCGCCCACGTGATCATGGAAGCGGCCCAAAGCGGCACGCCAGTGTTGGCCAGCCGTATCGATGGCAATGTCGGTATGCTGGGAGAAACCTACCCCGGGTACTTTCCACTGGGCGACTCAAAACAATTGGCCGACATGCTGCTACAACTTCGACACGAACAGCAAACCGGCGAAAACGGACTTTACACTGAACTATGCGCCCATGTTGCACAGCGGGCCGAACTGTTTACCCCGGAAAATGAGCGACAATCGTTGCTGGCAGTCATCCAGGAGGTTTTACCTGTCCATGAAAAGCGTTGATCAACCCGTTCTGCGCGACATCGTCCTGATCGGCGGGGGCCACAGCCACGTCGGTGTCATCAAGAAGTTCGGCATGGCCCCATGGCCCGGCGTCAGGCTCACCGTCATTTGCACCGACATTGACACACCCTACTCCGGCATGTTGCCGGGCTACATCGCGGGTCATTACCGATTTGACGAGGTCCACATTGATCTCGGTCGCCTGTGTGCGTTCGCTGGGGCCCGTTTCATTCAGGCACGGGTTACCGGACTTGACCGAATGGCCAAAAAGGTGATTTGTGAAGGCAGACCACCGATTGCTTACGATGCGGTGTCCATCAACATTGGGTCTACACCACGTGTTGACCTGCAGGAAAGCACACCGGGTTCGGCTGTGCCTGTCAAACCCATCGCGCAATTCAACACACGCTGGCAGGCCTTGCTTGAACGCATCCGTTCGCATGCACCGGGCGTGTCCATCGCCGTGGTGGGTGGCGGTGCAGGCGGTGTAGAGCTGACCTTGGCCATGCAATACCGTTTGCGCAACGAATTGACCAAGGCAGGCAAGAACCCCGATTCACTGAGCTTTCACCTGTTGACTGCGGGCGACAGGCTGTTGCCCACGCACAACCCGAAAGTGCAACAGGAATTCATGCAGGTGCTTCAACAGCGCGGTGTGAATGTGCACCTGAATGCGGAGGTGATTCAGCTCAACGAGGGCGTGTTAAGCACCACACAGGGGCTCCAGCTCAAAGCCGACGAAGTCATGTGGGTCACCCAGGCAAAAGGGGCCGCCTGGCTCGCCAACACAGGGCTTGATCTGGATGAAGGTGGCTTCATTGAGGTCAAAGACACCCTGCAAAGTGTCAACGACGACCATGTGTTCGCTGCAGGTGACGTGGCCAGCTTCAAAGACCGACCCCTTGAAAAGGCGGGGGTTTTTGCGGTTCGCATGGGGAAGCCCCTGACCGAGAATTTGAAAAGGCACATGGAAGGCACCCCATTGGTGCACTATCGCCCTCAACGCACCTGGCTGGCATTGATCAGCACGGGCGACCAATTTGCGATCGCCTCCAAAGGCGCACTGTCATTTTCAGGTGGCTGGGTTTGGCAGTGGAAAGACTGGATCGATCGTCGCTTCATGCGCAAATTCACTGATCTGCAACCGATGGACATGGACGCTGCGCCCGCAGCCCCGGCCCCTTCTGTCAACTTGAGTGCCGAAGAAAGCCAGCAGGCCATTTCGGCAATCGCCATGCGGTGCGGTGGCTGTGGCGCCAAAGTGGGCGCCAATGTGCTTTCTCGTGCACTGCAGGCCATTCACCCGATTGAACGTGACGACGTGCTGGTGGGTCTTCATGCACCCGATGACGCCGCCATTGTGCGGGTGCCCCCGGGCAAGGCCATGGTCCACACCGTTGATTTTTTCCGGGCATTCATCGACGACCCCTATGTGTTCGGCAAAATTGCCGCCAACCATGCATTGGGCGACGTGTTTGCGATGGGCGGACAAGCCCAGTCTGCAACCGCAGTGGCCACGGTTCCCCCAGGGCTTGAGGCCAAGGTGGAGGAGACGCTGTTCCAGATGATGTCGGGTGCGGTGGAGGTGCTGAATGAGGCGGGCTGCGCACTGGTCGGTGGACACACCGGTGAGGGCAAAGAACTGGCTTTGGGATTTGCAATCAACGGACTGGTGGACGAAAGCCTGAAAGGGGTGATGATCAAAGGGGGCCTGAAGGCTGGGCAAGTGATCGTTCTGACCAAACCGATAGGCACCGGCACGCTGTTTGCCGCACTTCCGCAACTGGGCACGCGCGGCGTGTGGATACAACGCGCGCTGGAATCCATGATGCATTCCAATCGAAAAGGGGCCGCAATCTTGATGGAGGCAGGGGCAACCGCCTGCACCGACCTCACCGGCTTTGGCCTGTTGGGCCACCTGGTCGAGATGATCAAACCGTCGGGTGTGGACGTTCGCTTGAAACTGACAAGCTTGCCACTGCTGGACGGTGCACTTGAAACGACCCGCGCGGGCATTGTCAGTTCATTGCAGCCAGCCAACGTGCGGCTGCGCCGCGCCATACAAAACCAGGCAGCCTGGGTGAACCATCCACTCTACCCGCTGTTGTTCGACCCGCAAACCGCTGGTGGCCTGCTGGCCAGTGTGCCAGCAGACAATGCACTGCACTGCGTTGCGCAACTGCGCCAAAATGGATACCCGCACGCCGCCATCATCGGCGAGGTGCTTGCCCAAGGCGATGCGCTGGAACTTGTCGCCCTGACAGAGTAATCCGCATTTCCTGCCCCGGCAGGGTTACCTCTTCTGCCTGAAGGCGCGCGTTTCGACCAGAGCGATACTTGTCCACAGTGAACATGGACGGAGGTATCACGATGAATTACGTTGCACGCGCGCTCGGGCGGCTGAAATTGAGCCGGCAAATCCTGCTCATCGCAGCGCCAGTGGGCTTGGCTTTTGGCCTGCTTTTTATTAACTATTTTCAAACAGCCAACGGGCTGATTCAAGCCAGCAAAGACGAGCTGATTGGTGCGCAGAACCTGCCTTTGCAAACTCAATTAATGGATCTGATTCAAACCCACCGCACGGCAACCGCTTTGGCGCTTTCCGGCGATGTTGCTGCCCGGCAAAGCCTCGGAGCCATCGAACAGTCCGTTCAAAACGGGCTGACCGATCTCAAGACAAAGTTGCCCTCTGAATGGACGAAAACCCAGGCGGCCATTGCCCAGATGGATGCGGACTGGAAAACACTTCAATCCAAAAATCTTGTTCAAACTCAAAAAGAAAATTTTCGCGCGCATCACTCAATGCTGAATGCGATCATTCACAGTATCCGATTGGCAGCCGATGAAAGCCAACTGACACTTGATCCTGAAGTGGCCGGCTATTATCTGATGAGCCCAGCCAACTTCAGCTTGCCTTTGATGCAAGTTCAACTGGCCACCATTCAAGGATTGCAGACGGCATCCCTTTCCACCCCCGAAGAATACGCCCAGGCCCTTGGGGAGGCTCAGGCCTTGCTGGACAACAACCAATTGCTGGCATCGGACGTGGCGGAAAGTCTCAAGAAGGTTCAGGAGGCAGGAACTGATGTACCTGCCCCCCTGTCTGAACAGGCCAAAAACCTGGCCACCCGCATCACTGAAGCGCGGCATTTGCTGGAACAGACCAACGCCAACCCACAGGCTTTCAAAGACCCAAAAGTCATTGGAGCAATCAATGACTGCCTGGCCAATGTTCAAGCCACGCAAACACAGATCATCACGGTGCTTGATCAGGCACTGGCCAATCGCATCGAACAGATGACCCGTGATTTGACGCTTAAATGTCTTGAAGCCCTTGCGGTGCTGACAGTGGCTGTCGCACTGGGCGTTCTCGTCTTTCGCCAAATCACAAAGCATGTCAATTTGCTGAGGCACCAAACCCAGGCTTTGGCCGAAGGCAACTTGACTGCGGTTGAACTGGTCCAATCGCAGGACGAATTGGGCCTGATATCCCAATCGGTTGAAACGGTGCGCATTCAACAAAATCAGATTCTTCGACAAATTCGCGAAGCCAGCAATCAGCTAGGCCAAAGCACCGAGACGCTGAGCGTGGCCACTGAACAGGTCAAAGCTGGCGCGTGCGCACAATCGGACTCTGCCGCATCAGTGGCCAGTTCAGTGGAAGAACTCAGCGTGTCTGTCGGCCAAGTCGCCGACTATGCAAACCAGGCATTTCAAATGGCCCAAAACACGGGCACGGCATCCAACACGGGGCAAGCCAAAATGCGGGGTACTCAAAATGCAATTGAGCGTATTGCAGAATCCTCCGAAGAACTGGCTGCCAGCATCGATAGCCTGGGACAACGCTCTGACGGCATTTCCAGCATCATTCAAACCATTCAAGCCATCGCCGAGCAAACCAACCTGCTGGCCTTGAACGCTGCAATCGAGGCGGCTCGAGCTGGCGAGCAGGGTCGAGGCTTTGCGGTGGTGGCCGACGAAGTTCGTCAGCTGTCAGAAAAGACAGCGCGATCGACCGAGAGCATTTCTGAATTGGTTACAGGCATTCAAAAAGAAACCCGCAAAGCCGTTGAAAATGTGCAAGGCTGGAAGGAAAAAATCAGCCAGGGCATTGATGATTCCAAGGGAGCCAATGGAAGTATGGTGCAGATACGGGAGCACTCGGAGATTACAGAAAGAGCCGTTCAAGAAATCAATGATGCGCTGAGTGAGCAAACCGCCGCCTCGAATGCGATTGCACAGAAAATTGAAAAAATTGCACAGATGACCGAGGAAAGTGCGACGGCAGCCAGACAAGTGTTTGAGGTCAGCCACGAGGTTCACCAAACCTCAAAAGCGCTTCAAGGCTTGTTGTCGCGATTCAAGCTGGATGACGCAACCGCGGCGGGCTGACGCCCCAACACGGAAAAAGTCTCCAGAATGGCCGACTTGTGAACCACACCCATTAACAACGGTTGCTCGTGGCTATGAACCACGGGCAGTCGTTCACCGAAATGCTGCATGAATTGAGTCAAACCTTCTGAAAGCGAATACGCGGGCAACAGCACCGGTATTTCTCCCGATTTCAGGAAAGGGGCGACTGCCTGGGTGGCAATTAAAGGATCACGTGTTAAAGCCTCAGACACATCTTTCAAAGACACCACACCCTGGTACCAGCCCTTTGAGTCAACCAGATAGACGTATTTCACCGGGTATTTAAAGAACATCTGCATCACGGCAGACACCGAATCATCCAGCGTCAACACCGTGTCAGCAGGTTGAACCAGATCGGCCATGGTTTGCCCTTCCAGACGAGTCCGTTCCTGCTCCTCCCGATTGCGCTGCGTCACAACCTCGTACATCCAGCGACCACCCCCGAAATTGCGAGCCACCCAAAACGCAATCACGCAAGCCACCATCAAAGGCAAAACCACCTGATCGCTCAAGGTCATCTCGAAAATCATGAAAATGGCCATCAACGGTGCACCCGTGGTGGCAGCCAAAAATGCGCCCATGCCAACCACTGCAAAGGCACTGGGCAACACACCCTGGGCAGGCAGAATCACCATGGCGGCTGCACCAAACAGCCAGCCCAAGGCGGCACCGACAAACAGCGTTGGCGTGAATACGCCGCCCACTGCTCCGGAACCTGTAGTCAGCGTGGTTGCCAGCACCTTGGTCACCAGCACAAGCAGCACGCTACTCCACAGCCAGGGCTGGTGTAACAGGGAATTGACGACGCTGTAACCGTTGCCCCACACCTGTGGAACCCACACCGAGATCGCCCCAACCAAAAAGCCGCCGACTGCAAGACGGATCGGCAAAGGCAAACTGAGTGACTCAAACAGCCGCTTGCCTGCCGCAAGGGTTCTCAAAAAAAAGGGCGCCATCGCCCCGACGAACAAACCCAAAGGCACACACCAAAGCACCTGCAAGCCTTGTAAACCCGCGAAGGTCGGCATGGCATAAACGGGATGATAATTCGGCAAAGCGCGCATGGTGACGTTGGCCACTACTGAGGCAAGCAACATTGGCCCAAGCGTGTCGATCGCAATGCTACCCAGCACGATTTCAGAGACAAACAAAGACGCCGCCAAAGGCGTGTTGTACGCCGAGGTCACCCCCGCTGCCGCGCCACAGGCAACCAGCAATCGCAACTGAGGGCGATCCAGCCGCAAGCGGCTACCCAACACCGAGGCGATCAAGGCCGACAGTTGCACCATGGAACCTTCCCGGCCGATCGATCCGCCAGAAGCCACCGAGAACAACGAAGAAACGCTGCGCAGAAGACTGTGACGAACCGGCAAATGACCATCACCCACGGCAATGGCTTCCATGTAGTCCGATCGTCTTTCCGCCGAGACGCGCCGAGCCCAGGCCAGCAGCAAGCCCGCAACCAGCCCGCCAATGGTCGGCAACCAGAGCCGCGCCGTCGGGTTCAATTGCATGGCCATGCCAACCATGGAACCCGGGTGACGAGTGAACAACCACTGAAGACCGGCAATGGCCTCTCGAAACAGAAAAGTGGAAAAGGCACCCAGCAAGCCGATCAACACAGCCCACAGCAGCACCGGTTGTATGCGTGACAGCCTGAACAATTCAAGCAGTCGAAGCCGGAGAGACAGAAAGCGGGTGTAAAGTGACATGAGGCGGGCAAAGAAGATGAACCATCATCGTTGCCCGATTATAGCGACTCTGGGTCAGTAGGTCTTGAAGGGCAGGAACTTTCCGCTCATGACGATGTTGACGCGGTCACCCTTTGGATCGGGCTGACGCATGATGTCCATGGAAAAGTCAATCGCGCTCATGATGCCATCGCCGAACTCTTCACCGATCAGTGCCTTCAGCGTGGTGCCATACACATTGATCAGTTCATAGAACCGATACACCAGCGGGTCTGTTGGAACTGCTGTTGGCAACGATCCCTTGTAGGGAATTTCTTGCAGCAATTCAACCGCCTCTGCTGGCAGCGACAAATATTCTCCGATCGCTTTCGCCTGCGTTTCGTTCAGCACCATCTGGCCCAGCAGTGCCGCGGTACTCCATTCTTTGGAATGTCCAATGACCTCTGCGCAGTTGGCCCAGGTCACTTTTTTCTTGCGTTTGGCCGCAATAATCATTTCAGTGACGTCTTCTCTTTTCATTTCATACTCCTCTTGAAAAACAAACTTCACTCGGTTTGTTTAGCAAGACTGGTGCCATGAAATTTCAGACAAAGCTGCACGGTGGTGGTGCAAACCGACTCCCGAAATGCACCGATATGTCGCTTATTTGCAAACCAAAACCCATTACAGAATGGGAATAAACAAAATACTTTTCAGCAGATGAAAAATCGGGTATCAATTGAGATGTAATTTTTTTACGGAAGGTTCTTAACATGGTTACACCTGAACAGAAAACAGCAGAAGCCGACGTCAAGAAAGCACCTGCTCCAAAAAAACCAGCCAGTACCACCGCTACAAAACCCGCCACCAAAGCCGCTGCCAAACCAGCTGCTGCAAAAACCGCCAAGCCCGCTTCAAAACCTGCAGCCAAACCTGCCGCCAAGAAGCCTGCTGCAAAACCCGCAGCAAAGCCTGCCGCCAGCGTCAAGGAAACTGTTGCCACCGCAGCCACCAAAGCACAAACCGCTTTGAACGAAGTCAAAACTGCGGCTGAAACGAAAGTCATTGACACCGTAGACAAGGCCGTAGACACAGCCAAGCAGACCAAAGCGAAGGTCACCAAGAAGGTGACAGCCGCCAAGAAAGATGCAACCGCTGCAGCCACGAAAGCCAAAAAAGAAGTGACCAAGAAAGTCGACAAAACCAAATCCACAGCCAAGAAAAAAGTGGAAGCCGTGAAGTCGGTCGCCAAAGAAGCGCTTGACGCAAAAGAGCGCAAAAAATTGTTCGGTGAAGTGCAAAAGCATGTGAAAGAACTTGCCAAAACACTGCAAACCGATCTGTTGAACAAAATCAAAAAGCAGTTTGGACTGAA
This sequence comes from Limnobacter litoralis, assembly GCF_030160455.1. GTDB lineage: Bacteria > Pseudomonadota > Gammaproteobacteria > Burkholderiales > Burkholderiaceae_B > Limnobacter > Limnobacter litoralis. The sequence goes on from NZ_BSOJ01000021.1 coordinate 40,130, forward strand.
GTAATCTCAACGGTTCTTCAAGTCACTCGAAGTCCGGCAAATGCCGGACTTTTTTATTTCAGCGGGTTCATGTCTGAATCAAATTGTTCAAGCTTGGGAAAGCGCAACACGGGCCTGTCTTCAAGCGTTTCAGCCGCCTGAACACAGTCAGCCATGATGCTGTTGCGCTCTGCCTCAGGCAGGTAAGGCACATGGTAAGCCGCAAAGGGCTCATGCACAGTGAATCCGCAGTAGCCCAAGGTGCCACGCAGCAAAGGGCGAAGCATGGTTTGAATGTCGCCATGCACCGCCTCTTCGCCGAACATGTTTGAACGCCCGCCCAAGGTGAAGGTGACCCAGGCTCGCTTTCCGGCCATCAAGCCCCGGTCATAAAACGTGCGCCCGCCGTAAAAAACACCAGACAAAAACACCCTGTCTATCCAGCCTTTCAAAATGGCGGGCACTGAAAACCAATAGAGCGGAAAATTCAACACAAGCAGGTCGCAACGCTTTACTTTGTCCACCTCAGAGGCGATGTCTGCCGGCAGGGAATTGGTTTTGACCGCGTTTCGCTGCTCGAGCGCGTACACCAGGTAGTCGGGGTTGGCACGCTGGGTAAAGTCGTTTGGCCCAGACACTGGATTAAACCCTTGTGCATACAGATCTGACCATTCGACGGTGTGACCTTGAGACTGCCAGGCACGGGCCATTTCACGACCCATCGCGCTGCAAAAAGACTGGGGCTCTGGGTGGGCGTGAACAATCAGAATATTCATGGATGTGGTGACTCAGGGAAATTGGCGATTCCTTGATGCTACCAAAGCTGGCAAGGGCGCAATGGGCTCTGGGCCGTAATCAGGCCGATAACGACGCCAAATTGCGCCCTCTGCATCCAGATGCTGCTGAAGTGCCCACATGCGCTTCAATTGCTGACGGGCAAGCGCTTCTTCCTCGGGTATTGCATGAATTTGAAAGGCCCAGTTGAATCGGGCCAACAGACTTGTGTATTCATCCTTTAATGCTGCATCGGGTTCGCTTGGCGAAGTGTGCATGTTGTCGGGTCCATTCGCAATTCAGAATTTGAATCTTAATACGAAATCGAGAATCAATACGACAACACATTCCGGTCAGGTTCCACCCCTCGACTGCCAGGTGTGGCACACGCGACCAACAACAACCAGTCCGCGGATTTTCAGCGGATTGTCCACTGCGCGAATGGCTGGGTTGTCGCAGCTCATTTCGACTTGACCGCTCAAAGTAATCCGGAATCGACGAAGTTTCAGATTGCTGTTCACCGACACCAGAAAGATGCCTTCGGATTGCTTTTCCTGAGTGGACACATCCAGAAGCAGCAGATCACCCGGTGACAGGGTCGGGCTCATGTCTGAATCGCAACAGGTCATTAATCGCAGTTGCGAAGCGGGCAAACCCACGTGCTTTTCAAGCCAGCTCTGGCGGATATCCATGCTGACGACCGATTGCGAGGCGTCTGTTTTCAGCGTATCCAGGGTCGCAATCCGCGCAAACTCGCCATACACCACCTCGCTGGCCTGAACTGCCACCCCGACGCCTTCAATGTGCTGAATGCTGTACACCAAATCGCCACGCAAATGGCTTTCGGTCAGACCATAACACTGGGCCAGCTTGCGAAGTGTACTTGATCGGGGCTCAGCATGTTCGCCCGACAGAATACGGTGAATGGTGGGTTGTGGGACACCCGACCGCTCTGCCAGTTGATAGGCGTTTTCGCGGTGGGCTTGCATGAGTTGCTTGAGAATGGATGCTGTTTTCATTACCAAAATATACGCATCCGTATATAACGTATCAAACACGGATGCGTATTTTGGTAATACTTTCTCGCATTAAAGCGTTAAATCACGCCGTACGCCAACATGGCATCGGCCACCTTGACGAAGCCGGCAATATTGGCCCCCTTCAGGTAATCCACGTGACCATCGTCGGATTTGCCATACTGAACACATTTGCGATGAATGTCGCCCATGATGGCGCGCAGACGCTGGTTCAGCTCCTCACGAGACCAGGACAAGCGCATGCTGTTTTGCGTCATTTCAAGCCCCGACACCGCAACGCCGCCTGCGTTGGCGGCCTTGGATGGCGCAAACATGATGCGCGCTTTTTGAAAGGTGTCGATCGCCTCCTTGGTGGACGGCATGCTGGCCCCTTCTGACACGCCCTTGCATCCGTTTTGAACCAGCAAGGAGGCGTCTTCACCCGAAATTTCATTCTGGGTAGCACATGGAAAGGCGAGGTCACAGGGCACACCCCAGGGGCGCTTGCCATCCAGATACCGGGCATTGGGATATTCATCACAGTACTCGCTGATCCGGCCGCGTTTGACTTCCTTCAGGTGTTTGATGAAGGCCAGTTTCTCAGTGGTAATGCCATCGGGGTCATGAATGGCACCCGATGAATCCGACATGGTGATGACCTTGGCGCCCAGTGCCAGCAACTTTTCAACTGCGTATTGGGCCACATTGCCCGAGCCGCTGACCGCACACACCTTGCCTTCGAGCTTTTCGCCTTTTTGCGCCAGCATGTCTTCCATGAAATACACCACACCATAGCCGGTGGCCTCTACCCGAATTTCACTGCCGCCAAACGCCAGGCCCTTGCCAGTCAGCACACCTGTGAATTCGTTGCGAATGCGTTTGTACTGACCAAACATGTAGGAAATTTCGCGCCCGCCCACGCCGATGTCACCTGCGGGCACGTCGGTAAAGGGGCCAATGTGCCGGCACAGTTCTGTCATGAAGGATTGGCAAAAACGCATGATCTCACGATCGGATTTGCCTTTCGGATTGAAGTCGGAACCGCCTTTGCCACCACCCATGGGCAGCCCGGTCAGGCTGTTTTTAAAGGTTTGTTTGCGTATTCTGGCCGAAACTGGACACGGTTTCTGGCTGAAACTGGACACCGTTTCCAGAGCA
>NZ_BSOJ01000022.1 GCF_030160455.1 Limnobacter litoralis
TGAGGACAGGCGAGCAATGGAAGTTTGAAGGCTGCTCTGTGACTTGGACAAGTTCATCTGAGCAGTAAGAGATGAAACGTTGGTATTGATGCCTAACATAGTGGCCTCCAGGTTTTACCAGATCGAATGTGCACTGGTTGCGCGCTTTTCAGCTTTAAGTGCTGACAACTCTATATCGGATGTATTTTCTTTTTATTAAATAAAAATACTGAAAATAAATAAAAATATATTTTTTAGGCAATAAAAAAATCAGATTATATTTTCAGAAATTTGAATTCTGAAAATATAATTTGACTGATATTCTTTCTCAAAAAAAGAGGCGGTCGGTTAAAACCGCCTCTGTCAAAACAACCTGCAACCGGGAATCGATGTGCGGGCTGCTGCTTGGTCAGCAATTACTTCAATAATTTACTTCAACAGGCTCAGTACGCTGTTGGGCAGTTGGTTGGCCTGGCTGAGCATGGCGGTGCCGGCCTGCTGCAGGATCTGGCTGCGGGTCAGGTTGGCCGTTTCCTTGGCGAAGTCGGCGTCCATGATCCGA
>NZ_BSOJ01000023.1 GCF_030160455.1 Limnobacter litoralis
ATTCTCCTTGAACCAAAGTATAAAAACACTCCAGTTAACGAGTCCATCTTTCAGGGGCAAGGTCATTGATGTACTCATAGACCATTTGGCTGTGATCATAAAAAGCCTTTTTTCGCCCTTTGCTGATGAGGCTGTGGGTTATCACAAGTCGAGCGGAGGTTACCTTGCATTGACCTCCCTTGGGGAGATGCAAAGGAGTTGAAACACAGATGCTTTGGACCACACGCCAGGGTATCAACAAGCAGGTCCAGCTTAGGTGTTGTAATTTACTCACGAAGCGTATCGGATCGATCCACACAATGGTTAGAACTCATCAATAAGTCAAAAGTGACCGAAGAATCAGAAGTCAATTTTAAAAATCAGTAACAGTGTGTCGGTACCCTAGCTCAATCATTAGAGGAGTACCAAGCATGCGATTTCGTTTTACGATTACCAAACTGAATATCGGAAAATTTGAATTGCGATTTCCAGATCTGATAGGAGCGAGGGAATTGTTTGAGTCTGAAGAATTGGCTCGAAGAGAAGCAATGAGCATCCTTATCGAACAAATACAAAGCTGCTTTGAAGCGAAAAAACCTATCCCTGAACCAGAACCCTCGCCCTTTGATCCGCTTGCAATCACTGTTCCTTCAACATTAAAGCAGATCATTGAACAACACAACGAAAGGCTACAACTGTCTGGCAATATCCAGGATGCGTAACGTCATTACGCCATTCGATGTTTCAAGTTGGAAGGCTGGTTGGTCAGTTCATACTGTAGGTCTGACCAATTCAGCCAAAATGCCCTTGCTGCAGGACTTTCTGGGTTGAATTCATGAACGGCAAGGCCTGCCACAGTAGACCTGACTATGTCGCTGCATTCTTTGATCACACCCGGACAAACTTTTGCAATCTTCAGCAGCTCCTGTACGATCTGCCGAACTTCAGGCTTTGGAAGAATCACACCAGACAGTGTTAAGTGATTCAATTTGATTTCGTCAAATTTTTATCAACCTGTTCAACAATGCCACAAAGTTTACAGCGTATGGGCAACTGCTTGTCGGTCGAATTGCTAGACCGCCAACAACCTACACAGCAAACCAGCGAGGTTCAACGACTGGCATTTCGAATTGAAGACACAGGCATTTGTATGGCACCTGAAACTCTCGACAGGGTTTTTCAGCCGTTTCGTCAAGCAGACCCCTCAATCACACGAAGGTTTGGTGGCACAGGACTAGGCTTGAGCATCGTGAAGCGACTTTGTGAGTTCATGGGGGGCTTGGTCTATGTGACCAGCAAAGCCCAAGTTGGGAGCTGCTTTACCATAGAGTTGCCTTTTAAAATCGCCAGTGAGACGGAACTACAGTCAACTCCTCAGGACCACAATCATCCTGAAATTGGTTCCTCTAAGCGTTTACTGAACGAAATCCGAGTTTTGCTTGTAGACGATTGCCCCACTAACCTTCGTGTAGCAGGTCGCGTTCTGGCCAACCAGGGAGCAATAGTCTCCAGCTGTAAAAGAGGATCTGAGGCCCTGAAGTGGCTACAAGAGACGACACACCAGATAGATGTTGTTTTGATGGATATACAAATGCCTGAAATGGACGGATACACGGCTGTGCGCGAAATCAGAAGTATTGATGCGTTGAAGAGACTTCCTGTCATTGCATTATCAGCAGGCGCCCTTGCAAGCGAAAAGGATAAAGCACTGCAATCCGGGATGGATGACTACCTTACTAAACCACTGAACGTCGATCAAATGGTGATGACTATCCGCAAATTTACCGAGAGGTCGATTGATCAACGTGAGGTGCCGTGAGATGAATAAATCTCAAAATTTTTCTTAATATACCCCAGAGTTTTCGGTCCAGCCTGATTTAACTACTATGGTGTTTTAACCAACTAAGCGTAGCGTTCGTTTAGTCGGACAGATTTGTGGATTTTTAATAAAGATCCGACCCTGTGGGTTAAGGGGCGAACGCCGCTTCTCGGTTGAAGACACACCTATCCCCTCGTCAGGATCCTGTACTCGAAACTCTGATAGCCTAGCCCGATTGTACAAAAGCGCAATGCATCTGAGCGAATATTTTCTAGACCCCAACGTGACCTTTTAAGCCTGAAGGTCAGCCACCAGCTTTGAAAAAAGATCTCTGTGCCTAAAACTTGAGAAAAATGGCTTGGGGTGCATGTGGTTTTATTCGGCCCCAAGTGAGCTAACTTGCACCCCGGTTGTCGATAAAACAACAAGCAACAGCGTACCTCTGAAGCCAATTTAGGTCGCTTCTTGTTAAAGTAACTCGCAAGATGTCGCTAAAAAAGAAAATACTCATAACCAAGGTCGTAGGTTCAAATCCTGCCCCCGCAACCAAATTTTTCTCAATGAAACCAATCACTTAGCAGCGGTTGGTTTTTTTGTTTTCTAGGCCATCAACATCGTGTGCCCAAAATGTGCCCATTTTGTGCCTAAGTTTTAAAAATCCCTCTTCCCTCCGTCGTGACCTTCAGTCAAATCAAAAGCGGTCATTTGGGCACAATTATCAAAATTTATTTAAATTCTGAGTTTCCTTTCTGTGCCTAATGACCCATCGGGTAAACGACCCGAAGGTCATTGCCTAAAAGATCAAACGAATTCAATTAATACGTTAAAAATATTATTTAGATGACCTTAAGGTATACTTTTGACTCAAACGAGGATGTGCCTCAGTCTGTGCCTTTTCGGTGCCCAAAATATTCATCAACAAATTGATTTTATTAAAAAAATATAATTCGCTGGGTTTTGGAAAATTAATCCATTTTCATTCTATTTGGGCACATCTCAGATTTTTTTGAAAAAGCAGACTGACGACCTCCATCTTCTGTTCTTTTGACCTTCGGGGAATTTCGGCTCTTGGGCCAGAGCGGACATGAAGCTTTTGATTTCAAAAGTCTAAAATGTGGTCATAAAGCGACTTTGGATAACACCCTATTCAACTGACGTCGGAGCCGAAGGTGGAGGGACCCAACAGAGCCCGCTAAAATGACGGTACCATGACCAATTTTAACGTTCAGGTTGAATGCACAGTTAGGCATTTCTTTGACGGGAGGACTCCATTACACAATTTTAAGGCGATTGATAATTGCATTATGGGATAGCTTCAGTGTGTGATAAATGTAGGCAATACTCGCGGCCAAATTTTCCAGGCTGGGTTTCAGGTTGTTATTTCGCGCCCAGCTAAACGCAGATTTTGGTGATTTAATAATAGAGTAGAACGTTTTTCCAATCGCATCCCCTTTTTCACCGAAGTAGTTTGATTGGCTGTAGTTCCACGTGTTTCGTACTGTGCTCGGTGTCTCCCATTCCGAGTTCTCTGACGAGATTATTGATTGACCTTGCCCCTGAAAGATGGACTCGTTAACTGGAGTGTTTTTATACTTTGGTTAAAGGAGAAAT
>NZ_BSOJ01000024.1 GCF_030160455.1 Limnobacter litoralis
GAACAGATCAACCGAAATGTACGCGCCGAAGAACTACAAATCGTGAATTCTTCAGTGCTTCCTTAGCCCTTCAGAACTTTCCATATCCTTAATAAAAGTAGTCACGCTAACTCTTTACTCACTACATACGCTTTATCAAGCCTTATCGGGCTGTGCTTATTAAGAAACGCAGCGACCTAAATTTATGAAGTACCAGTCTGCCTCGTAAGCGTCACCTTATCAAGTCTATTGACAGTTTACAGACAGGTTTTATTCAATTTCTTTAAAGAATTTCAATATACACATCGAGCAGAACAAGCTTTACTAATCATTGTAAATCTTAACAATAGATTTAAAATATAATATCAACACTTGAGGTTAAAAACCCAAAATGAAAATTGTCCTTGTTTCGAGATCATGGCCAAAAGTCGAGATGTCTGGTGTTTCACTGATAGCATATCAGCACTGTTTTTTATTGAAAAAACTTGGACACGAGGTAGTTGTGATTGGTACGAATATCTTGGAGAAGGAAATAAAAGCGGACAAAACTTACCGTATAAAATCCGAGGGAAGCGACGCACTATACGCTAAAAAATATGTAGACAAGAAAAAATTGCAAAGTATTCTTACCTGTGAAAAACCTGATGCAGTTTTATTAGAGGCGTGGCAGACTTCACTTACAGAAGCCGCTTTGGAAATTGCTCACGAACTCCAGATTCCAACATTAATGATAAGCCATGGAATTTCCGTTCATGCATTTACATGGAGACCACGCGATCTAATTAGAGCAGCTGGTTGGTTTATGTACCGAATTAAGAAGTTACCTCAGTTAGTGTCAAAACTAACAGTTCTATCAACATTAGATTACCATACTGAATGCCCAAGATTTTACGATAGAGATATTGCAATTAAAATGGGCAAAAAGATTACATTAATTCCGAACTCGGCAATTCACGAAGCCAAGGACTTAATACCATATGAGTCGAGAACCAAAAATATCATATCGATTGGATATTTCTCAGAGATTAAAAATCAAAAATTTGCGATAAATTTACTATACAGTCTTCCAAGTGAATACAGCCTGACATTAATAGGAAAAAGACAAGGGAAATATTATAGAAAATGCTTGTCATTAGTAAGATCACTAAATTTAACTCACAGAGTCCGTTTTCTCGAAGATAGCGAGTGCGACATTGCGGAAGAGGTTTCGAAAAGCATTTTATCAATATGCACATCTATAACAGAAGTTTTACCAGTTACAATATTGGAATCAATGGCCGCAGGTACACCATTTGTATCATTTAACGTTGGGGCAGTCCCAACGCTAGAAGGGGGAATTATTGCTGCGACACGAAATGAGTTCCTAAGCGCAACACAAAATATTCTTACAAATGAAGCTCACTGGAATGAACTTTCAACGAGAGCTCGTACACATTACCGCACATTCTTTCATCTCGAAAACGTAGAAAAGGCAATTCAAAAATCGCTTGAATTAACAATTACGCACGCATAGGATATTAAATATGATAGTTGTAAACTTGGTAGGAGGGTTGGGAAATCAGATGTTTCAGTATGCATGCGGGAAGTCTTTGAGTATTTATACGCAGCAGAAACTTTATGTCACTGTAGATCAAATCGAACGCTACAACCAACATAATGGCTATGAGCTTAACAGGGTATTTGGCTTAAATTTGAACATTATGCCAATAAGTACGCTTAGGCATATAATTGGTTTTAAATCAGTGCTAAATCTTCGTAGAATATATGCTCATCCGTTTTTATCATGGATTCAGAGTACTAACTTTTACGCAGAACGAAGCAATCAATTCGATAGAAAAATCTTTGAGCAAAAACCACCGTTATATCTACACGGATACTGGCAATCAGAAGATTATTTTAAGGATCAAGAAAATATCATCCGAAATGAATTTGATTTTAAGACCAGTATTAACACTGAAGATTTTCGCATACTACAAAAAATGCGCGAAAAGCCATCTGTAAGCATACACGTCAGACGAGGCGATTATTTAAAGGGTAAATTTAAACGTATTTATCATATTTGCGATGCCAATTATTATATAAATGCAATCAAGCACTTTGAAAATATCTACAGTGATTTTAATATATTTGCATTTTCTGACGATCCAGAGTGGGTAGATGTAAACCTTGCGAAAAAATTTGAAAATTTACACATAGTATCTCATAATAGCGGAGAATTTAGCTGTAATGACATGCGTCTTATGGCAGCAGCTGATCACAATATAATCGCAAACAGCAGCTTCAGCTGGTGGGCCGCTTGGTTAAATTCAAATGACGACAAAATAGTGATCGCCCCGAAAAAATGGTATAGAGCTGATAAACAAGCAAATACAATTATCCCAACTAGATGGATTTCGCTTTGACTATTAAGCTCTTCACGTTTAAGAACAGTACATTTTTATAGGTCGTTTTCTAATGTCAGACAATACCCAATTTTCTGTACTTATTTCAGTTTATTTCAATGACGACCCTCATCTTTTTGCAAACGCACTGCACAGTATATATAATAATACCTTAAAACCAACTCAGGTTGTGCTCTGCCAGGATGGTCCTATTGGCAATAATCTTAAAAAGGTAATCGAACTATATAAACCCAAGCAAGGATTTCTGCACATAGATATACCTTGTAATTTAGGGCTTGCAAAAGCTTTAAATATCGGACTCAAACATATAAACACACCATTTGTATTTCGTGCTGACGCTGATGATTATAATTTGTTTGATAGATTTGAATCTCAACTCCCCTATTTACTTGAGGGTTTTGATTTGGTTGGTGGACAAATCGTTGAACAAGACTTTCAGGGAATTACTTTATCCAAAAGAGTTACCCCACTTTCCCAGCGTGATATTCTTCATTTTGCTAAATTCAGAAATCCTTTTAACCATATGACAGTTGCCTATCGTCTTGATGCGGTATTGAGTGCAGGCGGATATCCAACAATTTACTTAAAGGAGGACTATGCTCTTTGGGCAATTATGCTCAGCAAAAATATGAAAGTCATGAATCTAGATAAAGTTTTGGTTCGAGCTACTGCTGGTTTAGACATGATCAAAAGGAGAGGGGGTACAAAATACATATATTCTGAATTTGCCATACAATCATTGTTAGTTAAGCTAAAATTGCAGCAATTTCCTCTAGCAATTTTTGTTGGTTCTATGCGCTCAATTGTTTTTTTACTACCTTCCCGCTTGAGAGCTATGTTTTACTCTATCTGGCTTAGAAAATCTAACACTAATTGAATGTTATTTAATTTAGTCGATGTTTTTTTATCAAATGGAGAGCATAGTAAATAATCTTTAATGAGTTAATCTATTTTTTCGATCGTTTATATTATGACTATCCAATACTGATGTTAAATCAATCTCTTGGTTTCTGAACCTGTGTCTGCATAGCAGTAACCAATGTAGATTATTAACTTCCGCTTACTTAGTCGGTCCTGGAATACCCCTGCAGACGTGATGAATAATGGCTGTGATGTTGAAACTAGCAATTTGGATTTACAAGAAAGTGGTTAAAATGGGTTCACTTTCTTTTAAATTTCAGTAAGATTTTTTCATGTCTATTCGTTCAAATCCGGACCAACCCCAAGACGAATTGTTTCGCTCCCGGCTTGAGAACATGATCGACATGAGCCACCCCTTGGTGAAGTTAGGTCAATGCATTGACTGGAAAGTTTTTGATCGAGAATTTGGAGAGGACTACGCCGCCAAAGCGGGCAGACCGGCAACCCGAACACGTTTGATTGTTGGTCTGACGTATTTGCAATTCATGTACGACATGAGCGATGGAGCCGTGGTTGAACGCTGGGTGGTGTCACCCTAGTGGCAACACTTCACAGGCGAAGAGTATTTTTCCAGCACAACTTTCCCCTTTACCTTACAACGCTGGTGAAGTGGCGTAGAAAGATTGGCGAAGAAGGCTGCGAGTGGCTTTTGACTCAAACCTTGCAGGCTGGCAAGAAGCTCGGTGTATTAAGGGCCAGCAGCTTGGACAAAGTGGTGGTGGACACCACTTGCATGGAGAAGGCTATAGGCCATCCCGTGGACAGCAAACTGTTCAACCGCATGCAGGAACACTTGGTGAAAGAAGCAGAGTGCCTGAACATAACCCTTCGCCAGAACTACAACCAGGTTGCACCGCAACTGGTGAAGAAAGCGGCCCGATACGGGCATGCCAGGCAATACGCCCGCATGCGCAAGGCCAGCAACAAACTAAGAACCATTTTGGGCCGTGTGGTTCGCGACATTGAACGCAAGGCGAAAACCAGCAAAACCCCATTGACAACCAAGATGATGAAGTTGCTGGCGCTGGCCAAGCGCTTAAAGGTGCAGCAGAAAAACAGCAAAGACAAAGTGTACGCAATACATGCCCCTAAAGTGGCGTGCATTGCCAAAGGCAAAGCCAGAAACCCCTATGAGTTTGGTGCCAAGATCTCAATTGCAGTAACAGCCAAAGACAGTTGGGTGGTCGGTGCAAGAACATTCAAAGGCAACCCTTACGACGGGCACACTTTGGAAGAAGCGTTTGATCAGATCAAAGCCATTGCCGATCACCCCCCGAAGCAAGTGTACGTAGACCGAGGTTACCGAGCCGCGTACTTGGGGCAACAAACCGATGTGATCATCACTGGGCAAAAGCTACACAGCGAAGCAACCAAGCGCTGGATGAAACGGCGAAACAGCGTGGAACCGATCATCGGACACTTGAAGGCCGACCACAAAATCAAACGCAATTGGCTCAAAGGGCATCTGGGTGACTGCATGGCACCGATTCTGGCCGCCAGTGGCTTCAATGTTAAGAAGATCTTTGAGGGCCTTGGCTCCTTTTGCGCCCAAGACCTACGGGCTGGTTATGGCGTTGTTGGCCGATTTTTATGCGGAAGTGAAACATTCGAACCAACACCATCGGCAAATCAACCGTTTCCTAAAGGCATAAACGGAAAAACAGGGTTATTCAGGACCGACTAGATTGCTGTGAACACATGGCCATCAACTGGTTTACTTTCACCAAACGCATTTGTACTTGCCACGTTGATTTGATTATGCAAGCAATGGAATATCGACTTGGGGCAGACGATGTGGCTCAAACTCCCGTTTAATGGTTGTCTGTCTATGGTTTTTTTAAGACAGCAACTGAAACGAGTACCTCTGAGGCGCAGCTGGGATTTAATCCCGTCAGACCGCCGGTTGAACGCCTGCAAATCAACGGCATGACCGATATCTCTATGAAAACTTTTAAGCGTGAATTGAAGTTTTGGTTCGAGCATTACAATGAATAGCACCCTCACAGCGCTTTTGGATGCCTGCCACTCTGTAGATTCAAAAAAACGCAGAGGTCAATTAACTAATACCGATTTCTCTTTAATAAAGGGGATAGCCCCCTCTAATACAGGGATAAATCGAACTATAACACTTTTCTTGTTAAGGTAGCTTTTTTTATGAGAATTCTAGTTACTGGTGGCTTAGGCTATATAGGCTCTCACACATCAATTCAATTGATATCAGAAGGGCATGAAATTGTTATTTTAGACAATCTCAGCAACAGTTCAATAAAACCTTTACAACGCATCCATGATATAACCAATCGAAAACCAATTTTTGTTGAAGGCGATATTCGTGATTCTCACCTATTAGATAAATTATTTAGAAATTTCGAAATTGATGCCGTTTTGCACTTCGCCGGCCTTAAATCTGTTGGCGAAAGCGTAAGCTCACCATTAAAATATTATGATAATAATGTTTACGGGAGTCAGGTTTTACTTAGTGCAATGTCAAGTGCAAATGTTTTTAACTTTGTATTTAGCTCGTCGGCTACAATATATGGTCAGCAATCTGATTTACCAATTTCCGAAGACTGTAATTTAAACCCTCCCTCAAGTCCATATGGAAGAAGTAAATTATTCGTTGAAAATATTTTGTATGACCTGGCTAGATCAAGTTCGAATTGGAAAATTGGAATTTTGCGCTATTTTAATCCTGCAGGTGCACACACAAGTGGCTTACTTGGCGAATCACCGTGTGGCATTCCAAATAACCTATTACCCTACATTGCGCAAGTTGCCTCTGGTAACTTACCATACCTATCCATTTTTGGTTCTGATTATAATACACCGGATGGCACTGGCGTACGCGATTATGTTCATGTAATGGATCTTGCCGAGGGACACGGACTTGTATTAAATAAACTCAAAAATTTAAATGGTGTACATATTTGGAATCTAGGTTCAAGTCACGGCTATAGCGTCTTCGAAATTGTGAGGGCATTTGAAAAAGCTAGTGGTCGATCTATTAATACCAAGCTAGCTCCACGCAGACCTGGGGATTTAGCTACCTGTTTAGCGAACGCATCTAAAGCGGAATGCGAGCTTGGCTGGAAAGCTAAGCGAGGAATAGATCAAATGATGCAAGACACGTGGAATTGGCATTTAATAAATCCTTTAGGCTATCAAGATTAGTTTTGGTGGCTGCGCTACTTAAATTTGAAAGAAATATTAATATCTAATTATAAATTTAAAAATGCCGCTTATTAAATTGACTTTATTTAAAAAAAACAATCTACTCATCAAACTTTTACTCCATTTTCCAATAGTATTGATTATTTGATTTTGATATTTTATTTATCGTATTTTTGAAATTTTTACCTGTAGATATTTGAAAATTCTGAGTATTATTCAGGTAAATTTTTCATCAAGACGGATAATTTCGATGATTAATTAGGAGATAGATTTAATGCAGACGATAAACGTAATCGGCGGGAGTGGATTCATTGGAACTTGCTTAGTCAGACGACTTATGAGTAAAGGGGGTATGGCTGTGCAGATTACTGACAAGACACCGAGCAAAGCGTTTCCGGATGTTGCAACATTGGGGGATGTCAGATCAATCGAACAGCTTCGGGCGTCGATTGCCAATGATTCTGTTATTATCAATTTAGCTGCTGAGCATCGCGATGACGTGAGACCTGTGAGTCTTTATGGAGAGGTCAATGTTGGGGGTGCCAGAAACATTTGCACTGTTGCACACGAAAGAGGTGTGCAAACAATTATCTTCACGAGCACGGTTGCGGTGTATGGTTTCGCACCGGTTGGGACCGATGAGTCCGGCAAAATCGCCCCCTTCAACGATTACGGGCGCACCAAATACGAAGCTGAACAGGTGTTTAAGGACTGGCAAGCTGAAGAACCAAACGAGCGTACCTTAGTGATCATCAGGCCAACCGTGGTTTTCGGGGAGCAAAATAGAGGTAACGTTTATAACTTGCTGCGGCAGCTTGCTTCAGGTAAGTTTGTGATGGTAGGCAGTGGGCAAAATAGAAAATCCATGGCCTATGTTGAAAATGTTGCTGCGTTCATTGAATATGCGCTAAGTTTCAAACCTGGCGTACACATCTACAACTTCATCGACAAGCCTGACTTTACAATGAAAGGCCTGGTTGCCAACGTCAATCGCATACTTGGTCGGTCAGAAAAAATTGCTTTCAGGCTGCCCTTTGTCGTCGGTTATGCAATAGGCAAATGTTTTGATCTGGTTGCGGCACTGACTGGGAAAAGATTCGCCATCAGTTCGATTCGCGTCAAGAAGTTTTGCGCGAATTCTGTATACAACACAGCTATTGGCAGGACTGGCTTCGTTTCTCCCGTGCCTCTAGAGCAAGCTCTCGCTCAAACAGTACGGTATGAGTTCATGGAGTCAAATGAACATGAAGGCGTGTTCTATACAGAGTGAAATGTGCCCTAACAAGAGACAACGCTCCACATTCGAATTTGATGAAGATCGGATGTCTGGATTATAACTGCTACAAATGACCTACTCCCCACTTCCCCCCCTGTACTCAATCGCCCGCGGGTCTCTTACTTTTGTCTGGTCAAACAACTGAATAGTTCTGTTCAGCTTTGCACCACCATCCCGTGTAAGTGGGCGCCACAAAAACTGTGCATTGCCTGGTATTGATTCAACAAAGAAAGCACTGAACGGTATTTGAACGTAAATGCCCTTGTCGAAACTACCCTCGCCAAACTGGGCCGCAGACACATTGGTCTTAGTTGCAAACGCACCCATTTTTACGCCGTTGTTAAACACGCGTGAAAGATCGACTGTAACCCCTTTGTCGCCCGCCAAGTATTGCCCCACGCTGACCTTCGCCAACACATCGCTGATTCCAGTGTCGTAATAGGCTGTTACGTGGCCAGTGTTTACGTGGTACGGCAACAAACTAAAATCTTCATTGTAGCCGCGCTGGCGCACGCTGTTCGCATCCACCCCAAGTGCGAAGCGGCTGTTGAATGGGCGGTACAGCACCTCGCCACCCACGCCGGCAAACATTTCTTCAAACAGGCCACCATACACCGAGTAAAACACATTGCTGCTAAGCTTGCCCAGGTGCGTTAGCTGCAAGTTGGGAATATTGAAGCTTGAACCCTTGGCGTATTTTTGAATGTCTGTGCGCACATGCGGCAGCACACTGTTGCTACCCTGGGTAAAGGTGTCAAAATTGCCCAGCAGGCGGTAGGCCAGTGAAAAGTCTAACCAGGTGGACTGGTTCAGGTTCAAGCGGCTGTCATTAGCTAGGTTGAACTGATACAAATACCCATCAGCACCACCGAATATCTGTTTGTAGCCAATGGAAAACTTGCTGGTGGCACGTTCAGGCATTTTTTCATACACAGTGTTGTACGGAAAATCGTACCCCTCGGTTGCGGCAAGATCTGAACGATTGTCTGCCCGAGTAAACCCGTTTAAGGTGTAATCGGTGTGGCGGGCCACCCATTGCCTGCGGTCTACCACGTGTTCGCCCGTATTCACGCCGTTTTGATTGTAATCAAAACTGAACCAGCCCACATTGGGCGGCAGGTCGCGGTTAAGCACGGCGCTGGCCCTGTCTAGGCTGTCAGCGTAATAAGCGGCGGCGCCATTGCGCACGGTAAGGCGCACTTCACTGCCGCGGGTTTCAACTTGGGTAACGTCCCAGTTGGTTTGCTCTTTCACACCCTGTAGGGTTTTGGGCCACTCCACTGGCCCTTCATGAGGGGTTGCAAAGGGCGATACAGGCTTTGGGTCTGCAACTTTGGATGTGTTAAATTTGCTCAAATTGTTGTGAATGGAAAGCACAAAGCCCATGGTGTTGCCACGTTCAACATTCACGCCAAAATCAACATTGCTGTTGACTTTGTACACCACACCGTAGTTAATGGCGCTGTTTTGCACCTGCGGGTTGGCCAACGGTTCATTGGCGTAATTGTTGCCGTCCATTTCGGCTTTGACGGTCCACCTTTCCCAAGGGGTGTGCCATTGCACGCCGCCGAACAGGGCTGTGCGGCCGTGAAAAAAGTCCTTAGTAGACAGGGTACCGCCTTGAGCGGTTGCCGCATTGGTGCGTACATTAAACTTGCTACCCAGCAAGCTAAACGGGTTGCCATGGTCGCCCCGTGCACCCAGATAACCCCACCCCAAGCCCAGCGAGGTGTCGAAGTTACCAAAGCGTTTATTACCCACCACGTATTCGCCTGAAAAAAGACCCGTACCGCCAATGTCTTGCAGGCCAACTGCCAACTGTGGCAGGTACGGCGTTTCATCGTACAGCTTGAATTTCAGATCAATTTCTTTATCAAGATAGGTTTGGTTGCCGCTGAAGCTTTGCGGGCCATACAGGCGGTTGGTAATGCGGGTGTAGCGAAAGCCAGCCTCCATCCAATCGAACGGTTGCAGAATAAAGCTGTAACGCGTGTAAGGGGCCACCCGGCTGGCTGTGAATGTAAAGTTACCTGCTTCGCGCATGCGGGCTGTGGGGGTTTGAATCAACCCCACAAAGCCAAAATCATTGGCGCTGATAGGCAAAGTGCGCAATGGCACGGTGGCGGCCCTTTCAGCAAATTCCTTTTGCGTGGCGTACACCACGGGCTTCGCCTGTGCGGCTTCAACGGGAATAGTGGCAACCCCTTGGGTAGCCAAGTAATTGGCCAAATTTTGCCAGGTTTGCGCAGGGTAGCCACTGTTGCGCCATGGGGCAACAATCCATGCACCCGGCATTGGAATTTCAGCGTTTTCGGCATTCCAGTTGCCGACGTTTTTCTTCAATACTTGGCCGGTTGGTTGCACCAGCCAAAGTGTATCTATGCTTTTGCCAAACGCATAATCGGTTTGCCCGTGAAAACACGCTGTGGCGTAGGTTTGCTCGCTAACACCTGCGAAATAAGGAACCTCGCAAATGCCGCCGCTGCCAACCACCACCACTGTGTTGGGGCGCTTGGGCACGGTGCCTGCGTCGCCAGGTTGTAAGGTGGGGTCGAGTTCAGGGTGGGCCAGTAAATAATCTGCATCGGCGCTTAGCAAGGGCAAGCGCCCGGTGGGTGCCAGTGCCTTTACCAGTGCGGTAAGGTAAGCCGATTCGCCCGCAGTGCCCTTGGGGTTGGATTCAGCTTGGGTGTAAAGGCTGGTAAGCAACTGGCGCTGTTGCAGTTGCTGGTCTTGAAGCAGTGCTTGGCGTTTAAACACTAGGCCGGGCAAGTAGAAGCCTTGCTCATCCAACACGGTGGGCAACCAACGGGCACCGCGTAAAAATGCGCTTAAGCGCTGGCCAGCATTCGGACTGCCAACGGCCACTGTGGGTTGAACGGGGCTGGCGGCAGCAACTGCCGGGCTTGTGCTGGCATCTGCGTGGGCTGGGCTATACGCGGCGTTGCACAGCAAACCAACCGCCATTGAAACGTGCTTTAAGCGCATGAATGTACCAAAACAATAAAAGTTACAGGTTTTGCGCAGCGGTGCGCAGTAAATATTCAACACAGTAGTTGGCCTGCAAACAGTGCAAACCATACACAGGCATGTAGTTGCTGGTGTTGTAGCCCACAATGAACTGCAGCTTGTTTAAATTGGCGGGCCCATTGTAATGCGCAGGCTTGTTGGCCCATTGGGTTTGCCACACATTGAAAGCGATGTTGGGTGCTTTGGCAGCACGTTGCATTAGCGGCGTGTAAGTGCCTGTTACAGGCCCAAGATTTACAAAATTCAGCTTAGCGCCATACAGGCTTGCAGAAGGCAAATCGAATTGAACAGAGGCTGGCGTGCCATCTGCATTGAACTGGTAATGCACGTTTTGCCAGTAATTTTGCAAACCACTGGAAGACGCTAAAAAGCCGGCCTGTGTGCGCAATACCTGCCCGTCATTCGACACCCAAGTGTCGATGGGTGCCTGGCCGGGTAGCTTGTCTTCAAAAATAAGGGGAAGCAGCGCCTGTGCATTGGGTGAATGCACCTCAAGATACGCATAGCCAGGTTTTAAAGGCGCAGCTTGCAAATTGGGTTGCCCAGCGCCAAAGGCAGCCTGTACACCTTTAACAGCAGCACCGCTCAGGTTTGTACATGCAGATGTTGAACAAAGCAAAGGCAATACACCCAAAAACAACATCAAGCGATTAAGTGCAAACATTAGGCAAACAAAGATCAAAAACAAGAATTAATTAAAGAAAAAGGCCCGCTTGGGGCCTTTTTGTAAAACAGCCTGAACTGCCAAGCGCGCAACTTATCTGGTGGTTGATGTGGCAGTGGCTGTGGACGTTGTGGCGTTGTTGTTATTGTTGGTAACAGCAATGGCCAAACCCGCAACAGCTACACCGGCAGCCACTGAACCAGCCACGCCCAAACCAGCAAGACCGGAACCAATACCGGCACCTGCGGCACCGGCACCCGCTGCGCCAGCGCCAACACCACCTGCACCAGCACCAGCACCTGCACCTGCACCTGCACCGCCAGCAGCACCTGCACCGCCCGCGCCAGCAGCACCTGTGGAACCAGTGGCTGCGCCGCCGGCTGAACCTGGTGCAACTGCACCACCTTCTTCACCCACTGCGAATGCGCTGGCTGTAAACATGACCAATGTTGCCGCTGCAATAAACTTTTTCATGAATATTCTCCGAATTAAAAATTGCTCAACCAAACTCTACCTAAACTTGACTACTGTGTACAGCGAAAAGTAAATGATTTTATTGCCGTTTTATTGCGTTTAAGTACGACTACAAGCGCCAAGCCTGCTTTAAGTTCTGCAATTTTTCAAGGGTTTCGGGGTCAGCTTCGGCTTTTTGCATGGCCCCACGCAAAAGCGAAATAAGCACAGCCAGAAAGCCAGCGGCCAACGTGCTTAAAATCACGATGAGTGCACGCTTGGGCTTGCTTTTCTTTTCTGGGGGTACGGCTTTGTCCAGCTGCTGCAGGGTTGCGCCCTCTTTGGCCTCGTCAATTTTGGCCAGCTCAAATTGCTTGGCCATAATTTCGTAAATGGCTTCGTTGTACTTGACGTCACGCAAGGCACGAACGTATTCAAGCCCGGTTTCTGGCAGGTTTTTGGTGGACACAATGCCACCGTCGTCGCCATTGCCCTTTTCAAGCTTGGCCAGCTGTACTTTCAAGCCTGCCAACTCGCCCTGAATGCGCTTGTAGTCGGGGTTCTCAGCGGTGGCAAAGGTGCGCATGGCGGTAAGCTGCACTTCGCGCTTGGCAATTTCGGCGCGTACATTGGCCACTGCCTCGATGGTGGCTTTGGCCTGCCCGTCAATTTGAATCAGGCCCGTGGTTTCTTGCACCTTTTTCAGATTAACCTCGGAATCTGAAAGCTTTTCTTTGGCCTTTTCAAACTGTGTTTCAAAGAATTGGCGGCGCTGCTGGGCGTCAGTAACGGCCACACGGTCCAATAATTTTGAAAGAGCATCTACGTAGCCGTTGGCAAGCTCAGCGGCAAACTTGGGGTCTTTATCATCAACACTAATTGAAATTATTCCAGACTTCTTGTCAGAGCTAATTACAGCAATCTTTTTAAGCTTCTCATAGACATCTTTGCGGTATTTCACGTCGTAGTGCTTCAGCAGGTTAAAGCGCTCAATCAACTGGTCCATCACGCTGTGGCTTTGCAGCATCGCCACATACTGTTCGTCGGGTGTTTTAATGCCCAAACCACCCGCTAAGCCACCCAAAGCACCCAATGAAGCAAGCGCCGCAGCAGCGCCGCCGCCACCGCTATTGCCACTGGGTGGAAGCAGGCTTGTTTCAGCGGTGAAAATTGGCGGCAGCAACAGCGACACAATGATAGACACCACGGCTGCAAGGGCTGGCAAGCCAAACACCAGTTTTTTTTGTTCACCCAGGGTTGTGGCCAGGTCGATCAGGCTGATTTCATCTTCTTCAACCCAATCAAGCTGTTCGGCTGGGGCGTTGGTTTGTTGATTCATGCCCGCCCCTATTTTTGAATTGCACGAACGGCGGCCGCACCCAAGCCAACCTGGTAGAAAATCTGCGATACATCCAACAGGCTTTTCGTGAAGCTGACCCGCTCAAAGTCTTCAGGCACATAGATAGAATCGCCAGGCAAGGCACGCGTGCCATACAAACCGCTGACAAACGGCACCCAGCCTTGCTGCGCGCTGTCTACGGTGCCATTGGCACGAATTACGAAGATTGAGCCTTGATCGGAGCTTTTGGCGGGGCCGCCGGCTAGATCGAGATAATCAAATACGGTTTTGCTTTTTTGATAGATGAAGCTGCCTTGGCTAGGTACAGCCCCAAACACACTGATGAATCCGGGCTGAGACGGAATGGTAATTTGATCGCCATCTTCAAGCGGTACAGGGGGCAATTCAGCAACCTGATTGACGCTGGGCTTGATCGGCAAAATAAGACGGCCATCGGGCTGAATTGATTTCAGCTTTTCAAGGTAGGCCTGTTGGCGTTTGGCAGTTAGTTCAGCAACCTGTGCATCGTTGCCGCTAAGTGCAGACTGGGTGCGCGTGGTGGCTGAGGCGTTCAGCAGTCGCTCGGCCTCTGCAAGCGCTTTGGTCAGCGCAGCTTTTTGCTGCTTAAGCGTACTTTCACGCGAAATGTTGGTGCCAAACAAAAACGCGTTGGGGGTAATGCCGCCAGCTTGCACAATGACGTCGCGCAGGGTTTCACCGGGGGTGACGCGGTAATAGCCAGGGGCATTCACCTCGCCGCTGACTTTCACCAAGGTTTCTTTGCGGGCAATGGGAATATCTGTGTCTTTGGTGCCAAAAACTGTAACCACGTCTCCGGGCTGAAGTACCAAATCTTCCTTTGGATCTTTGGCGATGGCTTTGCGAAGGTTAAATGGAATCAGCTGGGTTTGAATGTTTTGAGCATCAAGCCGCTCGATGACTGCATAGTCCCAATTGACTTGGTCTACCCGGTTTTCAAGGCTGTTTTTGAGGTCATTCAGGTCGACCTTTTTCTTGTCAGTGTATTGCACCAAACGGTTGGTGCGCTGGTAGTAATCGGGCGTAACCAAGGCGTTGGCGTCGGGTATAAGGTCTGAAATGCGCAGGCCCTGGCTGTAAGGGTAGCGCAAAGGCCTGGCCACCTGCCCGCGCAGAGTAACCGCATTGTCAAATTTTGGGCTGATTCCAAACACAGTAACGACATCGCCGTCTTTGACAACACGGCCCGTAACCGCTTGTTGGTAGGGCATGCGCAATACATTGCGTGGCGCATTGGGGTGTTTAAAGTCAAAAGTTTCGATCAACAACTCACGCTTGTCGCTAAGCGGGCCGTTGCTGCCGGCAAGGGCCATCATGTCGGCAAGGGATTCGTCACCTTTGATTTCATACACGGCGGGTTTTTCAATGGCACCCACAATGCCCACGCGCGGGCCAGCGGGCTTTAACAGAATGACGTCACCAGCCAGCAGTTTGCGGTCGCCGGTAAGGTCACCATTTTTCAGGAAGTTGTACAGGTCAAAGTGCGCAATGTCTTGCCCACCGCGTTTAAGCACGATGTCGCGGTAGCTGCCTTCGGGCCCGGGCTTGGCAATTGAAAACACAGCGCTTACCAGCGTGGACATGCTGCTAACATTGAACAAGCCCGGCGTTTGGGCATTACCCACCACGTACACCTGTATGCCACGCAGTTGGCCCAGTGTGGCGCTGACATTGAAGTTTTGGTAGTACTTGCCGATTTGACCTTTCAGGAAGCTGTTAAGGTCGGCTGCGCGAATGCCAGCAACCGGGAAGGTGCCCACTTTGGGAATGGCAAGCTGGCCATCACGATCAACCGTGGCTTTGTAGTTGACGTCGATACCGCCCCACACGCGCAGCAGAATTTCATCGCCCGGGCCGACCAGGTAATCGCCCGGCACGGGTACATCAGCGGATGGGGTGAATGCGCCACTGGCCAGTGCCTCGTCACCAAAACGGGGAAGGTCTTGCCCTATGGAAGCGAAAATGAATTTTTGGAAGGCTGAGGGCTGTGGTTGGGCAGTTGGTGCATTGCGCTCAACCACCTGGTTGGGCGATTTACCATCGGCAGTTTGGGCTGCCTTGCCAGTAGACCTGTTAAGGCCCTGAGAAGCTGGTGACATATTGTCTACAGACACGGCGGGGGCTGTGGGCACATTGCCAGCCGTGGCATCTGCCCCTACACCGGCACCTGAATATGCACTAAAACCGCCAGCCCCGGCGGGCATGGCCTGTTGCGAAAACGCAAGCCCGCACCAGCCGAACACGGCTGCACAGGCAAAAAAACGGGCACAAGCTTTTAAATTCATTTTTAAATCAATAATATAGGGTGTTTAAACACTGACAATCAAACGCCGGAGAGATTGAAAACCCCGGTTAGCCTGCTGTTGACAGCCTGAGGCTAGAAGCCCGCAAGCTAAGCAGTTTACGATAAAGGCGGAGGTATATGACGCCACTGAAGCTGAACCACAAAATGACCATGAACAAACTTTCAGGCCAATTGATGGCACCCAACATTGGAATGGCGGCGTACAACCACATGAAAGGCGATGTGGCAGCGTTGCGTTGCCAGGCAGGCGCCCCCACCATTAAACGGCGGGAAACCAGCTTTTTGTAAGCCAGGCTGTGCAGGTGCAAGGCGTCTGGCTGACCTGGAGACAACTTGCGCTTGCGAAAAGCGCGACGATAAATGCTGAACAGCGTTTCAATAACCGGATAACCACACACCAACAACATGGCCCAGGGGCTGACGGAACCTGGATTGCGTTCAGCCAGCAATATGGCCAACGAAGCCACATAAAAACCCAGGGAATAGGCACCCGCGTCGCCCAGGAAAATGTTGCCTTTGGGATAATTAACAAGCATGAAGCCCAGAGTAACGGCGATACCCACAATGGCCATGGGCAAAATGACCTGGTCACCGACGCGACCTGCAATTACAGCAAGGGTGCCCAACATCAGGATTACCACACCACCGGCTAGCCCGTTAAAACCGTCAATAATGTTGACACTGTTCGCAATGCCGGCCACTGCAAATGCCGTGAATACAAGGCCGACAGGGTAAAAAGACAGCAAAAAATCAACCCCAGGCAAGGACACATGGCTTACCCAATGGCCTGTTAGCATGACCAACAAACAACCACTAAAAGCGGTAGCCAGCAAACGCGCCAGCACGCTTACTTTTTTGGTAAGGTCTTCGAAAAGACCTGCAAAGAAGGCTGGTAATGCAGCCACGCACACGCTTTTAAAAGTGGACACCAAGGCAGCGCCGGATGCCATGGTGCCTTTGCCGTTCATCAACAAAAAAACAAGGACACCAGCGGCTAGGGCAACCCCACCGATTCTGGGTGTGGGCGACGCGTGTACTTTTTGCTTGCCAACCGAACTATCAAGGGTAAACCGACCATGCCATTGCTTGGTGTACACCAGCAGCAGACAAACCACGAAAGATACAGAGCCCGCAGCGATGAGGGGCCAAGCCAGTTGTGAATAGAGTTGAACGCCTGTGCTCATGTTTATTTGCCAATGCCCGAAATGTGTCGGCGATAAATTAGGAGGCGATTATGACTTCTTATATTGAATTATTTGTTAAACGCACTAAAAACTTCAAAATGTGACACTAATACCCAACAGGCCGAAAAATGGATGTCCACTGGCCGCAGGTAATGGAAAACCCAGGTGGTGAGCATGACTCTAACGGGGGAGAACGTCAAGCGGAGAATATGACATGTAACTGGTGTTAACAATCTGCCACCACAACACCAGTGAAATGACTACGTTGTACACTTGGAGGTTGGTAAACGCTGAAAACAAACATGAAAATCGCAATTGCAGGCACTGGCTACGTCGGCCTTTCAATGGCCATGCTGCTGGCCCAACGCCATGATGTGGTGGCTTTGGACATTGTCGCCGAGAAGGTGGACATGCTGAACCGGGGCGAAAGCCCGATTGAAGACGCTGAAATTGAGCGCTTTTTGCGCGAAAAGACGCTGAACTTCAAGGCGACGCTGAACAAAGAAGAAGCGTATGCAGGTGCAGACTTTGTAGTAATTGCCACCCCCACCGATTACGACCCCGAGACCAATTACTTCAACACCCGCAGCATTGAGGCGGTGATTCGCGATGTGAAGGCGATAAACCCGCAAGCGTTGATGGTGATTAAAAGCACCATACCGGTGGGCTACACCGAGCGCCTGAAAAGCGAGATGGGCACGTCAAATTTGATGTTTTCGCCTGAGTTTTTACGCGAGGGCAGCGCGCTGCACGACAACTTGTACCCCAGCCGCATTGTGGTGGGTGAAAACAGCGACCGCGGGCGTGCATTCGCGGGCCTGCTGCAAGAGGCCAGCCTGAAGCCCGATGTGCCGGTTTTGCTGACGGGCAACACCGAGGCTGAGGCCATCAAGCTGTTTGCCAACACCTACCTGGCCATGCGGGTGGCTTACTTCAACGAGCTGGACAGCTACTGCATCAGCCACGGGCTGGAAAGCCGCCAGATTATTGAGGGCGTGGGGCTAGACCCGCGCATTGGCGGGCATTACAACAACCCGAGCTTTGGCTACGGCGGCTATTGCCTGCCCAAAGACACCAAGCAGTTGCTGGCCAATTACAAAGACGTGCCGCAGAACATGATTCACGCCATTGTAGAGGCCAACACCACGCGCAAAGACTTTATTGCCAAGTGCATTTTAGAGCGCAAGCCAAAAGTGGTGGGCGTTCACCGCCTGATCATGAAGGCGGGCAGCGACAACTTCAGGTCGAGCAGCATTCAAGGCATCATGAAGCGCATCAAAGCCAAGGGCGTGGAAGTGATTGTGTACGAGCCGAACTACCACGAGGCAGACTTTTTCCGTTCACGCGTGGTGAATGACTTGGACGCCTTTAAGCGCGAAAGCGATGTGATTGTTACCAACCGCATGGCCCCTGCGCTGGAAGACGTGAAAGACAAGGTGTTTACACGCGATTTGTTTGGGAATGACAGTTAAAGCCCGATTGACCAAACTTGTTTGGCAGCCGTGCACGCCACACTAACCGCGCAGACAACGATGCGGACATCGCCGTGATTGGTTCGATATTGTGAGTCTGAAATTTTTGTTATACTTAAATATAATATTTTTTGGAGTTTCAAAATGCAAACAACCAATTTGAGAAAGGTTGGAGGTTCAGTCATGCTCGCGGTGCCGCCGGTACTTCTTGAGCAACTACATTTACAAGCAGGGGCCACTGTAGGCATCAGTGTTTCAGAAGGTCAGCTTGTTATTGTCCCCAAACCAAAACCGCGATACACACTCGCTGAGTTGTTGGCGGCCTCTGATTATTCACAACCGCAGACACCTGAGGAGCGCGAGTGGATTGACGCGCCCAGCACAGGTGGTGAGTTGATATGAAGCGTGGCGATATTTTTCTTGTTTCTTTAGACCCAACAGAAGGACGTGAGCAACAAGGTAGTCGCCCCGTGCTGGTCGTTTCTCCAACAGAGTTCAACCGGGTAACCAAGTTGCCTGTCATTTGCCCAATCACCAGTGGGGGAGAATTTGCCAGACGAATCGGGTTTGCGGTTCCAATCACAGGCATAAAGACTACGGGTGTTGTTCGATGTGATCAACCTCGTGTTCTTGATTTTGGCGCTCGAAACGCTCGGAAGGTGGACACTTTGCCGGAATCAATCATGGATGAAGTGCTTGCCAAGATCACCCCAATATTCGAGTAACTGACTCAGTGTCTGCAAAATTTGCGCCGAACAACAAAACCTTGCAAAAATAATAAACCATATTAAATTTGCAAGGATGATAGATCGAAAATTACACCCCAAGCTACAAGCACTTCTGAACACCACGTCAGCGGTTGTGCTAACCGGCCCCAGGCAGGTTGGCAAAACAACGCTTGCCTTGATGATTCAGTCGCAATTTGAAGGCAGCGTTTACTTAGACCTGGAAAGCCCGCGTGACTTGGCAAAAATTACCGACTTTGAGGGTTTTTGCGACCTGAACGAGGGCCGTTTGATCGTTTTGGACGAAATTCAGCGCGTTCCCAATTTGTTCGCACCACTGCGGGGGGTGATTGACAGGCGAAGGCGCAAAGGCCACAAAACCGGCCAATTTTTGTTGTTGGGCAGTGCCGCGCTTGAGCTGCTTCAACAAACCAGTGAAACCCTGGCGGGCCGGGTAAGTTACCTGGAATTGAACCCTTTAAGCCTTGACGAGGTGGAGGCCGCCGATCTGCACAAGCTGTGGTTGCGAGGTGGATTTCCGGACAGTTTTGGGGCTGACAGTGATTCAAACAGCCTGTTGTGGCGAGAAAACTTTGTAAGAACCTATCTGGAGCGGGACATTCCACAACTGGGGCCACGCATTCCCGCTGAAACTTTGCGCCGATTCTGGACGATGCTTGCGCACACCCAGGGTGGGCTACTGAACAGCGCGGGTTTGGCACGCGGGCTTGACATCAGTGGTGTGACAGTTGGCCGATATGTCGATTTGATGGTTGATTTGCTGCTTGTGCGCAGGTTACCCCTCTGGGAAAGCAATGTGGGCAAGCGCCTGACCAAAGCGCCGAAAATACACGTACGCGACAGCGGCATTTGCCATGCCTTGTTGGGCATTGGTGATGTGAACACACTATTGGGGCACCCCGTGTGCGGTGGCAGTTGGGAAGGTTTTGTGATTGAAAACCTGCTGAGCTGTACCAATAGGTTGACAAGCCGATATGGCCACTATCGCAGCAGCGGTGGCGCAGAAGTTGCCCTGTTGATTGAATTGAAACCCGGGGTGTTGTGGGCGATCGAGATTAAACTGGCCAGCGCGCCCACCCTGTCAAAAGGCTTTTTCAGTGCCTGTGATGACCTGAAACCGCAGCGACAAATTGTTGTGCACGGCGGCAATGATTCATTCAAGATGAAAGGCGGTGTAGACGCACTTAGCCTGGCGGACTGCATGGCCCAGCTTAGTCAGGCCCAAAATGATTAAAACCCAAAAATGACTGAAAAACCTACCAAACGCATCGGCAACAAGGCTGCCTACCTGCCTGCCTTTTTGGCAGGAATCAGTATTTTTCTGGCCGGCATAGTGCTGATTCAGATGGCACAAAAAGCCACACTGGATGCCCAGCGAAACCGTGTGCTGCGCGAATCCAGCGTGGTGCGCGCCAAGCTGGAAGGGGCGATTCTGGCCAACGCAAACCTGGTGCGCGGGTTGACGGCGTCGATCATCACTGAACCGGACATGGATCAGGACCGGTTTGTGCAGCTTGCAAGCCACTTGTTCAAAGACGGAGACCTGTTGCGCAACATCGCGGCAGCGCCGAATTTCGTCATTTCAATGATGTACCCGGTCAAGGGCAACGAGAAAGCCATTGGCATGAATTACAGGGACATGAAAGGCCAGGCTGCCGCAGCGGAAAAAGCCAAACAAACCCGACAACTGGTGCTGGCAGGCCCGATGGATCTGGTGCAGGGCGGCAGGGGCTTGATTGGTCGAATACCTGTGTACATTCCGACCCCCAACGCAGACGCCAGCCAGCCTGACGAGCGGTTCTGGGGCCTGGTGGCCGCGGTGATCGATGTCGATAAACTGTACGAGCAAGTGGGCATGAACAATCCGAACAGCCTGATCAGGCTTGCGATGAGAGGCAAAGACTCCACGGGCCCGAGCGGGCCAGTTTTTTACGGCGACGAGTTGATTTTTGAGGACAACCCGGTGTTGACCCGAGTACGCCTGCCCTATGGAAGCTGGGAAATGGCAGCCATTCCAGCGAATGGCTGGCACGTGCCGCTGGCCAATCAAATTGCAATGTGGGCAGGATTGCTATTAATTGAACTGCTTGTTTTGATTCCACTTCTGAAGAATGCACATCTTTTGAATGAACGTCAGTCCATCATTCAAGACCTTGAAGAGTCCAAAGCAAGGCTTCAGGACCAGGCCAACTCACTGACTGAACTGGCCAAGCGCGAGATCATTTTGCGGGCCAACGCCGAAAAAGGTGAAAAAACCAAGGCTGAATTTTTGGCCACCATGAGTCATGAAATTCGCACCCCGATGACAGCCGTTCGTGGCTACGCCGACCTGTTGATGGACGACCCCCTGCCCCCGGAAAGCCACGCGCGAGTGCAGCGCATACAGGAGGCATCCAATAGCTTGCTGGTGATCATCAATGACATTCTTGATTTGTCGAAGCTGGAGGCTGGCCGTTTGAAACTAGAACAGCTCAGTGTGGATGTGCGTGACCTGATTACAGAAAGTCTGGCCATTTGCGGGCAGGCCGCGCACTACGACAGGTTCAACACCGTGGGTTTGAGCTACCAGATCAGCGGAAGCGTGCCCGCCAGGATCATGGCCGACCCAACCCGCTTGCGGCAGGTGTTGATCAACCTGATCGGCAACGCCTTGAAATTCACCCACAATGGGCGGGTAAAAGTGCTTTGCGAGATGCACGGCCCACTTCTTCGCATTGCAGTTCAGGACACCGGCATCGGTATTGAACCCGAAGTTATACCCAACCTGTTTGCGGACTTTACCCAGGCCGACGCGTCGATTAACCGGCGCTACCATGGCACCGGGCTTGGCCTGGCGATTTGCAAAAGACTGGTCAGCCTGATGGAGGGTCAAATCGGCGTGCACAGTGAGGTTGGCAAAGGCAGCGAGTTCTGGTTTGAAATACCCTGCGTGCGAGACGAGCAGCAACCAGCTCAGACGGAGGTTCCAACCGCGACTTTGAGTCACGAAGCAAACCAGGGCGTTGCAAAACCACTTCACATTCTTGTTGCAGAAGACAATGAAATGAACCGAAAGATCATTGGTCATCTTCTTGACCGACTCGGCTACACCTACACATTGGCAGAAAACGGTCAGGAGGCCGTTGACCGTGTAAGCGCGGAAGATTTTGACCTGATTCTGATGGACATTCGCATGCCGGTGCTGTCTGGTCTGGACGCGACCCGCCTGATTCGCCAAATGCCTGGACGGAACCGCAACATTCCGATATTGGCAGTGTCGGCAGACACGCTGGAAGAGTAATTTGAAGAATGCAAAAGCGCGGGGATCAACGACTTCATCAGCAAGCCTATTTCTCGCAGTGAACTGGAAAAGAAACTTCTACAATACGGCTTCAACCAATCGGGGCCGAACGCCCAATAAAACACTTCATGAACACCACCATGCACACTATTTTCGCCAAGGGCCTTGCGCTTGGCGCGGGCGCGCTGTTTGCCATCAACGCAATGGCTTGTGCCAGTTGTGGCTGCTCACTCAGCTCCGACTGGGACACGCAAGGAATCGGCGCACGGGCAGGCTTTAAAGTGGACCTGCGCTACGACTACCTGAACCAAAACGAGGTGCGAAGCGGAGGCAGTGCTGTAGGTACCTGGCCACAGCGGGCCATGAGCAAGAACTGAAAACCATCAACCGCTACACCACTTTGGGCCTGGACTACACCACCGAAGGCGCGTGGGGATTTAATCTTCAGCTACCCTACATTGACCGCAGCCACGCCACCAATGGTTTTAATTACGACGGCACAGACTATGGTGAGTCGCGCACCCAAAGCCTGGGCGATGTGAAATTTTTGGCCCGCTACAACGGCTTTTTAAACAACCCGGAACTGGGCGTTCAAGTGGGTGTGAAACTGCCCACCGGCAGCCACACCGAGGTGTTTAATGTGGGGCCAATTGCCGGGCAGCCACTGGACCGTGGCTTGCAGCCTGGCACGGGCACCACTGACCTGTTACTGGGGGCCTACCGCACAACCACGCTGACGCAAACGCTGGATGGCTACGCACAGGTTTTGGCGCAAATGCCACTCAACAGCAAAGACGGTTATAAAACCGGCAATTCGGTGAATGTGAACCTGGGTGTACGCTACACCGACCTGGGGCGACTTGAGCCGCAGTTTCAGTTGAATGCACGGGCTATCGGTAAAGACAAAGGTGCAAATGCAACCCCGGCCGACAGTGGTGGTGTAACGCTGTATGCCAGCCCTGGGGCCACTTACGCCGTGAATGACAAACTGTCGGTGTATGGCTTTGTACAGTTGCCGGTTTACCAATACCTGAACGGTTACCAGCTTGCGCCCCGGTATTTGGTGTCGGTGGGTACGCGCTTCAGTTTTTAAGGTCAGCTTTTGAGGTCTTTCTGCTGTAACAAGGGCAATACCACCCGGTTGAGCTCGTCCATCGTCACGGTGGGCGAACCCTCGAAGCCGTTGCGGCGCAAAATGCCCTGCCTGTCGATGATGAACGTCAGCGGAATGCGCCAGATTTTGCCGTATCCGTCGATGTTTGAGCCGATTTTCCAGGCAATCGGAAAGCTGAACTGACCCGCGATTTTTTGCACCTCGGCAAGGTCTTTGCGGTCGTCCATACTGATGGCGACAACCTCGACACCCTCTTGCCGATGGGCCTTGTAAAACGCATCAATGACGGGCATTTCAGCCCGGCATGGCCCGCACCACGACGCCCAAATATTCAGAATAACCACTTTGTTTTGCAATTGAGCCGAGCTGATGGTTTGGCCATTGAGCAATCGCGCTGTAAAAGCGGGTGCGGGCTGATCCAGCACAGGGGCAGCTTGTACTTGGGTAGCGAATGCAAACAACAAGGCCAGACCGGCCAATATGCAACGGTAATTTTTCATCAATGTATTGCCCTTTGAATGTGTTGCACAGCCCATTGGGCTGATTCCAGTGCGCCTTCCAGATAGCCGCCTGCCTCTGGGCTGTTTTCAGTGCCAGCCAGTTGAACCAATTCAGCCCACGGCTGCGGCAGGGTTCTGCGTGCGTAATGTGGGTGTTGGCCCGTGCCTTGCAAATCGTCTGCCGTGCTCAACAGCGCGTCGTTGCCCCATTCCTGATGGTGCACTGCTAAGGGGTTGGCGGCCGCTGGCCCAAACAGTTGGCTTAGCTGTTCGACCGCCAAAGCCTTCAATTGTTCATTGTCAAGGCGATTGCGCGCTGCGGTGGACCCACCCACAAAACCAAACAGGGCGGCACCCGCACTGTGCTGCTCAAACCATGACAGGCCGAATTCATTCACCAATTGCGAGATACGCGGATTGGCCTCGGGCCAGAACCAGGCCGGACCAAGATCAAAACCTTGGGGTGTGGAATGGATGCGGCCGCCCAGGCGGGTGCGCGCCTCGAACAAAGTAAATGGAATGCCCTGCAGTTGAAGCAGGTGTGCGGCGTACAGGCCAGAAAGGCCGCCGCCCAGGATTGCGATGGTGGTGGTGTGCTGCATAGTGGTCAGATTTTAAAGCATCAACGGTGGGCAAGGCGTTGTTTAACAAAAAGACACAGAGGGAGCATTTTTAATTATCATTAAGCCCTAAGTATTTTTAAGAATAAAGGCATTCACCATGTCATCCAGAGTGTTGGAAATTGAGGCCAAACAATGGCAGTTTGAAAGCAAGGCTGACTATGTAAACGCGCTGGAAAGCGGCAAGGTGCTGAGTTTCTCCGGGTTGCCGTTTGAGTTGTCCCCTGATGAGAAGCGGCTTCTCAGCCCCAGAGTACTGAACGAAAAAAGCCGCAACGTCAGCCTGAATGAAAAGGGTGAACTGAAAGGTGCCAACGTCGACCCCGTGGTGCAAGCGCAACTGACCGAGTTGATTGGGCGCTTTAAAGGGCAGGCTTTGGACTTGCTCAACAGCATTGCGCCCGGTTACACACCCAATTTACGCGTTGCGCCCACCAGCTTCAGGCCGCTGAAGGTGGAGGATCGCAAGCAATCGATTCGCGCCGATGACCGGCGTATTCATGTGGACGCCTTCCCTTCCCGCCCCAATTACGGTGAGCGCATTTTGCGTGTGTTCATTAACATCAACCCAGAAGGCACACCCCGCGTGTGGCGGGTGGGCGAGCGATTTGAAACAGTGGCAGAGCGGTTTTTGCCCCGCGCCAAGCCTTATTCTGCCTGGCAGGCGAAACTACTGGCCCAGCTGCGCATTACCAAAAGCGTGCGCAGCGAATACGATCACCTGATGCTGCAACTGCACGACCTGATGAAGCACGACGAGGCCTACCAGGCCAAGGCGAACGACGATCTGGTCGAATTTGCGCCCGGCGCGGTGTGGGTGTGCTATTCCGACCTGGTGCCGCACGGCGTGCTTTCTGGCCAGTACATGATGGAACAAACCTGCCACTTGCAGGTGAAACACCAAAACAATCCCGAGAAAAGCCCGCTGGCGATTTTAGGGCGCATGCGGGGAGAGGAGCATTTGGAAGTTGTGGGCGGGTTGACGGTTTAAGGAAGCTTTCCATGAATTAGTTCTCATGTAAAAAATTCGCTGTTTTTTTTACATGAGAACGCTATCATGTAAAAAATTAACTGCTTTTTTTACATGACCTCCAACACATTGCAGCCAACTTACGCAATTCCTGATTTGCCACCACGGCAGCTAAACCCGGATCAGGTTGAAATTCTCAAAGAGTTGGCCTTGGCGCATCGCTACCTGGCTGAACTGAAGGGAAGCGCGAAAAGTATTCCAAATCAAGCCATTCTGATCGACACCTTAGCATTGCAAGAAGCCAAGGCCAGTTCTGAAATTGAAAGCTACGTCACCACGCAGGACGAACTGTTTCAAGCTGATTTACAGTTGGCCCAATGGGTCTCACCCGCTGCAAAAGAAGTAGCACGCTATCGTGAAGCCATGAAAGCAGGCTTTCGTCAGATGCAAAACCAACAAGGTTTACTCACCAATAGCAACCTGATCACCTTGTTTCAAATTCTCAAAAGTAGCTCAGGGGGATTTCGTCAATCTCCGGGAACAGTATTGAAAAATGAACGGACCGGCGAAACAGTCTTTGTTCCTCCTCAAAATCAGGACGACATTGTTCAACACATGTCGAATCTTGAACGATTTATCAACACATCTGATGATCTGGATCCGATTGTAAAAATGACGCTGATTCATCATCAATTTGAAAGTATTCACCCTTTTATGGATGGCAATGGTCGGGTTGGTCGAATGCTGTCAGTTCTATATCTGAGCAAGGCGGGCCTACTCGATGCACCCATTCTGTATATGTCGAGGTACATCAATTCACACAAAGCCGACTATTACCGACTTCTACAGGCAGTACGTGACCAGGGAAATTGGAATGAATGGGTATTATTCATGTTGAGAGCCGTGGCAAACACGGCCAAGGCTGCTGTAGAACTGGTAGATGGCATGCGTCGGCTCATGTCAGAAACTAAACTGAAGCTAAGAACCGAGCTACCAAAAATTTATTCTCAGGATTTGCTGAACAACCTGTTTCGACACCCCTACACTCGAATTGAATTTCTGCAGCAGGAGTTACAAATTTCACGACCGACCGCGTCCAAGTATTTGAGGGAGTTGGAAAAACTCGGCCTACTGGTAGGACATGCCCAGGGCAAGCAGATTTATTTCATTAATCAGGCCTTAACAACCCTGTTGATCGAGGGTGAGAACGGTTAAGAATGAAGGAAAACAAACTAAACTTCTTATTTAATTAAAGTACAGTTGTATTAAATTTCATCTTTTGTTAGGCTTTAGATATGAAAATATCCAAAGCTGAACTTATCGCCGTTTTATCCCAATTCAACCCTTGGTGGAGAAACGAGCCCATTGCAGACCTGCCTACATGGCGCAGAGCTGCCTTCAACGAGCTGCAGGATTGGCTTTCCACCCCGCCCG
Source organism: Limnobacter litoralis (assembly GCF_030160455.1). GTDB lineage: Bacteria > Pseudomonadota > Gammaproteobacteria > Burkholderiales > Burkholderiaceae_B > Limnobacter > Limnobacter litoralis. Next base: position 26,900 of record NZ_BSOJ01000024.1, read on the forward strand.
CACCACGGGCGGTCATGCTGTCTGGCGCTCGGCAAATTGGTAAAACAACCTTGTTGTTACAGATGGCCGAGGCCTTGCTTAAACAGGGCGTGCCGTCGGCCAATATTTTGTATGCCACCCTTGACCACCCCCTACTGAAGCTGGTGGGAATAGATGCCGTTCTGGATGCATGGCGCGAACGTGAACCCAAAAAGGAAGGCCCAGAGTACCTGTTGCTGGACGAAGCGCAGTTCATTCGAGAGTGGGGAACATGGATCAAGCACCAAGTTGACTTCAACAAACAACGCCGAATTGCGTTTACGGGTTCAGCAACGCCGCTGCTGGTAGAAGGACAGGAATCGGGGGTGGGCCGCTGGCACACCATCCGATTGACAACATTGTCGTTTTACGAATATCTGCAGATCAAAAAAGTGGACTTGCCACCCCTGCAGAGCGTGACCTCACTCAAAGACCTGTTTGGCTGGACAAAGCCAGACCTTTATCGGATCAGCGAACTGGCTGCGCCCTATGTGGGCCATTTTCACGAATATTTGGTACGTGGCGGATTTCCACAAAGTGCGCAGGTTGAAAGCGTCACGCAGGCACAACGATTACTGCGCGAAGACATTATTGAAAGGGTGCTGAAGCGAGACATGACCGCGCTGTTCGGTGTTCGAAGAATACTGGACCTTGAAAACACCTTTCTTTATCTTTGCCTGCATGACGGGGGCTTGCTGGACATGCCCGACTTGTGCGCCAATCTTGAAGTAAAGCGGCCCACCGCCCAGCATTTTATCGACCTACTGGAAGCCACGCACCTGATTTACAGACTGCCACCTTTTGGATACGGCAAAGACATACTGCGAGCACGCTTCAAGATTTACCTGGCCGATGCGGCCATTGCACCGGCTGTAATGTTACGCGGAAAGGCCATTCTGGAAGACCCAGCAGCGCTGGGAATTGCCACAGAAACCGCCGTGTTTAAACATCTGTATGCACGCTATTACGCTCAAAACGTTCGCTTTAGCTACTGGCGCGGCACAAAAGACCGAGAAGTCGACCTTGTAGCTGAGGTGGGTAATCAATTGATCCCTTTTGAGGTGAAATACCGAACACAACACACAGGCCTTCGCGACTTGAAGGGGCTGATCGAGTTTTGCAGACAGAAGAAGATTAATCGTGGTTATGTGGTAACCAAATCACTGGATGACTTTGGACCAGTGGAAAGCATGCCCGATTCAGATGCAAAGATTATGCGAATACCAGCACCGCTATTGTGTTACTGGATAGGGCGACTAGAGTTGGGGGTGGGGGATTGAAGGGGGGGCAGGTCCGAGGCTGTAAATAAATTTGTGTAAGTGCATTCGGCCAATTAACCTCTTTTGAGGAAATGACCGAT
>NZ_BSOJ01000025.1 GCF_030160455.1 Limnobacter litoralis
GAACAGATCAACCGAAATGTACGCGCCGAAGAACTACAAATCGTGAATTCTTCAGTGCTTCCTTAGGGGGGCAGAATAATATACAGATATACATCGAGACTCCATGGAATATTAATGGAGTTCAGGTTATTTCCGAGAATCCGATCAAATGATGACTAAAATACTTCAGTTAGAAAAATCATGTAACGAATTGTTGTCAATATTCCAAGTTGAGAATGAGCAGTTTTATGCCAAAAAATTTAAAAAATTTATCGATCTTTTGTCTGCAATAGAAGAGGGGGGGCTAACAAGGGATGAAGCCCTAGGCTTTTTTCGAGATGAGTTTCGGGCTCTATACACCCCTCACAGTGGACTTGGAGAGTACTTTGTTTGGCGAGATGACTTTGAAACTCGGAGGGCTATTAACTTAAGAATTAAAGAGGCTTTAAACTCTATATGGCACGAGTTGGATCTTTAAATTGCAGTGGTTCCGATCTGATCTGGCAGATCCCGGCTTTCCAGGACCTGCGAGCCTGTAAAAAATTCTGTGTAAGTTCATTCGGAATCAAGGGTGGTGAACGGTAACTCGTTCG
>NZ_BSOJ01000026.1 GCF_030160455.1 Limnobacter litoralis
CCGCCTCGCATATCTCCTACTGCAACTGATGACATTGAACCTCCTGCCTCAATACTTTTAATTATTAGAACAAACCACTGCCCTTCTGTATTCGAATTCAAAGCCTGTGAGGGGCAGTGGAGTAAACTGCGCAAATTACGCAATTGACCTAGAAGATAAGATTTATTAGCAAGAAACGCACGTCAGTAATAACCCCTAAGGGAATTCCTGATGCCTCAGGTTGTCTAGAGCAAGCATTTTGAGCCGAGACGGGGGTTGCACTGACGCGCTGACGGTGTCCCTAGGCCGACTGGCTGACACGGCGGTCTTTCATCAAGTCGGCGTGCGCCAGCAGGGCTGATTTCACGCCGGGCAAAAGATCCACCGCTTCATCCGCGGCAATCGCATCCATCAGCAGCTTGCGCATGCGGGGCTCCCAAAACTTGCTGATGTGGGTTGCAATGCCCATGCTGGCTTCTTCGGCGTCGGGCATGGTGCTGAAAAAGTCGCCAATCTGGTTGGCCATGTCAATCAGGCTGTGTAAGTTCATTACTCAATTGTCCTCAATGGTCTGTATTTGCCGGTTTTGTACCCGCTCTCCGTGGGCATAAGCCACCCAGGTTCCGTTGCGCGCCAAGCCCAGCAAGGTCAGGTTGGCGGCCCAGGCAGTCTCAATGGCAAGCGCTGTAGGTGCACTGATTGCCACCAATGCGGGCGCCTGCAAAGCCACGGCCTTTTGCACCATCTCAAAGCTGGCACGGCTGGTTACCATGCAAAATCCGTCGGGTCTCACAGCGCGATGGCGAGCCATTGCGCCGATCAATTTGTCCAGGGCGTTGTGTCGCCCCACGTCTTCACGAATGCAAACAATGTCGCCACTTAAAGTGACCCAAGCGGCTGCGTGAGTAGCCCCAGTGGCTTGCCCGAGCACCTGATGCTTTCGCAAGTGCTGTTCGGCCTTGTCGATGGCCTCCGCAGGTATGGCGAGTGCCTGGACCGGTGGATGATCGCGATTGATCTGATCCAGACTTTCGGTGCCGCACAAGCCACAGCCAGTGCGGCCAGCCAGATTGCGCTTGCGGGCCTTGATGGCATATTCACAGGCGGCGGACACTTCGATGCGCAGCTCAATTCCCTTGGCACTGCGCAACACGTCCACTCCGTAAAAGGCCGAAGGCTTGTCGATCAGTCCTTCACTCAACGCAAAGCCCAGGGCGAAGTCATCAAGGTTACAGGGCGAAGCCATCATCACCACATGGGAAATGCCGTTAAACACCATGGCCACAGGCACTTCCTCTGCCACATGGTCGTTCTCCAGGCGACTACCCGACTGGCTGTGTCGAAACACAGCCAGACTGGCGACTCCCTCTGGCATAACCTCTTCGCCCCGAGCGATCATCACTTTCCGCCCTCTTCCGCAAACTGGGTGGCTGTGGCTTCGGTGGGCACCAGCGATTCCTGATTGCGGCTGAATTTGACGTAACGCTGCTGCCATTCGGAAGGCTGGCTAACAGCCACCACCTGTACAGCGGTCACTTTGTATTCAGGGCAGTTGGTGGCCCAGTCAGAACTGTCGGTGGTGATGACGTTGGCACCTGATTCCGGAAAATGGAATGTGGTGTACACCACGCCCGGCTGCATGCGCTCGCTGACTTGCGCCCGCAATACTGTGCGCCCTGCCCGGCTTTCGATACCGACCCAATCACCCTCGCGAATGCCTCGGTCTTGTGCGTCGTGCGGATGAATTTCCAGCACGTCTTCACTGTGCCACACGTTGTTGGCAGTGCGGCGGGTTTGAGCGCCCACGTTGTACTGAGACAGAATTCGACCAGTCGTGAGCAACAAGGGGAACCGTTGAGTGACCTTCTCGCGGCTTGGCACGTAACCAGTGATGAAAAACTTGCCCTTGCCGCGCACAAACTTGTCCTTGTGCATAATCGAAGTGCCCAGCAGATCCGTACCCTCGTTGCAGGGCCACTGCACACTGCCATGCTGTTCGATCTTGGCATAGCTTACACCCGCAAAACTGGGCGTCAACGCCGCAATTTCGTCCATGATTTCACCCGGGTTTTTGTACCGCATCGGATAACCCAGCGCCTCGGACAATTTCAGGGTCACATCCCAGTCCGCCAGGCCCGGCAGGGGTGGCATTACCTGCCGAACGCGCGAAATGCGTCGCTCGGCGTTGGTGAAGGTGCCGTCCTTCTCAAGGAAGGAAGTACCGGGCAAGAACACGTGTGCAAACTTGGCGGTTTCGTTCAGGAAAATGTCCTGCACCACGATGCATTCCATGGCTGACAGTGCCGCCATCACATGCTGTGTGTTGGGGTCGGACTGAACAATGTCTTCACCCTGGCAATACAGGCCTTTGAAAGTACCATCGAGTGCGGCGTCGAACATGTTCGGAATGCGCAAGCCAGGCTCTGGGCTCAGCGGAACACCCCAGGCAGCTTCAAACTGGCTGCGCACGGTGGTGTCGGAAATGTGGCGGTAGCCCGGTAGTTCATGCGGGAAACTGCCCATGTCACAGCTGCCCTGCACGTTGTTCTGGCCACGCAGCGGATTAATACCCACGCCTTCACGACCCACCATGCCGCAGGCCATGGCGAGGTTGGCAATGCCCAACACCATGGTTGAGCCCTGTGCATGTTCCGTCACACCCAGACCATAGTAAATGGCAGAGTTGGGGCCACTGGCATACAAGCGAGCGGCTTCACGAACTTGCTCGGCGGGCACGCCGGTTTCAGCCTCGAATGCCTCGGGCGAATTTTCAGGGCGAGCCACAAAATCACGCCACTCGATAAAGCTCTTGTCCTCACAGCGCTCTGCCACGTATTCGGCATTGAACAGATACTCGGTAACCACCACGTGCGCCAAGGCATTGATCATCGCCACATTGGTGCCAGGCCGCAAGGCCAGGTGATAATCGGCTTTGATGTGGGCAGACTTCACCAAATCAATTCGACGTGGGTCTACCACAATCAGTTTGGCCCCCTGGCGCAGGCGTTTTTTCATGCGGGATGCAAATACCGGGTGCGCATCCGTTGGGTTGGCACCGATCACCATGATGACGTCGGCCTCTTCGACCGACTTGAAGGTTTGTGTGCCGGCGGACGTGCCCAGTGTCTGACCCAGACCATAACCAGTGGGCGAATGGCACACTCGGGCACAGGTGTCTACGTTGTTCGTGCCAAAGGCAGCGCGCACCAGCTTTTGCACCAGATAGGTTTCTTCGTTGGTGCAACGTGAAGACGTAATTCCACCGACAGAATCGACACCGTGTTTGGCCTGAATGGCCTTGAATCGCTTGGCAGCAAACTCAAAGGCTTCGTCCCAGCCCACCACCTTCCAGGGGTCGGTGATGTTTTCGCGGATCATGGGGGTGGTGATGCGGTCTTTGTGCGTCGCATAACCCCAGGCAAACCGCCCCTTCACACAAGAATGGCCTTCGTTGGCCTTGCCATCCTTCCAGGGTGTCATGCGGACTACGGTGTTGCCTTTCATGTCGGCCTTGAAACCACAACCCACACCGCAATAAGCACAGGTGGTAATCACTGAATGCTCAGGTTGACCCCACTGAATGATGGATTTTTCCTGCAAGGTGGCGGTCGGGCAGGCCTGTACGCAGGCACCACAAGAAACGCATTCACTGTCAATAAACGGTTGGCTCTGACCGGCAGACACCCGACTCTCAAAACCACGCCCAGAGATGGTCAGCGCGAAGGTCCCTTGTGTTTCCTCACAGGCACGCACGCAGCGGTTACACACAATGCACTTGCTGGGGTCGTAAGTGAAATAGGGATTGGATTCGTCTTTGGCCATGTCACAGTGGTGGGCTCCAGCTTGCTCACCCACGCCATAACGCACATTGCGCAAACCGACCACGCCCGCCTGGGTTTGAAGCTCACAGTCACCGTTGGCAGAACAGGTCAGGCAGTCCAAAGGGTGATCAGAAATATACAGTTCCATCACGCCACGGCGCAGATCTTGCAATTTCTGGGTTTGGGTGTGCACCACCATACCGTTTTCAGCCGGTGTTGTACACGAGGCCGGGTAGCCTTTGCGCCCCTCGATTTCAACCAGACAAAGGCGGCATGAACCAAAGGGTTCCAAGCTGTCAGTGGCGCACAATTTGGGCACTTTGACACCCACGTCCATGGCAGCGCGCATCACTGACGTGCCTTTGGGCACAGTCACTTCAAAACCGTCAATGGTCAGTGTAACGGTCTCTGTGGACACCTTTTTCGGGGTGCCGTAATCCAGTTCAATTTCTACGAATTGCATGATAGTTCCCTCACTGCGCGGCGGCTGCTTTCTCAGCCACGCCAAAGTCTTGCGGATAATGATTCAGGGCTGACAGAACGGGGTACGGCGTCATGCCACCCATGGCGCACAGGCTGCCGTTGAGCATGGTGTCGCACAGGTCGCGCAACAGCACCACCTGCTGCTCGGGCTTCTGGCCAGCGGTCAAGCGATCAATCACCTCAACGCCCCGGGTTGAACCGATGCGGCAGGGCGTGCACTTGCCACAGCTTTCGAGCGCGCAAAATTCCATGGCGTAACGCGCCAGGCTGGCCAGGTTGGCTGTGTCGTCATGCACCACAACGCCACCGTGACCCAGCACGCCACCCATGGCTGCATATTGCTCATAGTCCAGCGGCACATCCCACTGCGATTCCGGAATGTAGGCCCCCAAAGGGCCGCCCACCTGAATGGCTTTGACAGGTCGGCCTGAGCGGGTGCCACCGCCAAAGTCGAATACCAGTTCGCGCAGGGTCAAGCCAAACGCTTTCTCAACCAGGCCACCGAAACGGATATTGCCTGCCAGTTGGAAAGGCAAGGTGCCGCGCGAACGGCTCATGCCAAAATTGGCGTAGTGGGCAGCGCCCTTCGCAAAAATTTCAGGCACACTGCCCAATGACACCACGTTGTTGATGACAGTGGGTTTGCCGAACAAGCCTTCGATGGCCGGCAAGGGGGGTTTGGCCCGCACAATGCCACGTTTGCCTTCCAGGCTTTCCAGCAAGGCGGTTTCCTCACCACACACATACGAGCCTGCTGCCTTGCGCACTTCCAGGTGGAACGCCTTGCCGGAACCCAGTACAGAGTCGCCCAAATAACTGGCATCGACTGCTTTGGAAATGGCCTCGTTCAGCGTTGCAATGGCATGAGGATACTCAGACCGTACATAGATGTAACCTTGCGTAGCACCTACGGCAAGCCCGGCAATCGTCATGCCTTCGATCAGCTGGTAAGGGTCGCCTTCCATGGTCATGCGGTCTGAAAACGTGCCTGAGTCACCTTCATCGGCGTTGCACACAATGTACTTTTGATCAGCGTGCGTATTCAGGACTGTTTTCCACTTGATGCCCGTGGGAAATGCGGCGCCACCTCTACCACGCAGCCCCGAGTCCAGTACCTCTTGAACCATCGCCTCTGGTGTCATGGTCAGGGCACGCCTCAAGCCTGCCCAACCACCGTGATTCTCATAGTCGGCCAGTGAAACAGGGTCAATCAGACCCGCGCGCTTGAAGCTCAGACGCTCCTGACGAGCCAGATAGGGCATTTCTTCTACAATGCCCTGGCTTAAGGCATGGAGTTGCCCTTTGTCAAACCCAGCGTCAAACAAACTGGCCACGTCAGCCTCAGCCACGGGCCCGTAACCAATGCGGCCCAGCGCCGTGTCCACTTCAACAAAAGGTTCCAGCCAGTGCATGCCTCGAGAGCTGTTTCTGACCAGCTTGATCGAGAGGCCACGACTTGCAGCCTCTTCAACAATTCGCTTTGCCACCTCATCTGCACCCAATGCAAGGGCAGCGCTGTCGCGGGGCACATAAATAGAAACGACCCGGTTCATTGCTTGCCCTCCATGTGGTTCAACACTTCACGAACACGATCCACATTCGCGCGGCCGATCAAGCGATCGTCCACCTGAACAGCCGGCGAAACAGAGCAAAGACCCAGGCAGTAGGCAGCTTCCAGCGTGTAATTTCCATCTGCCGAAGTGTCATGGGATTTGCACCCGAGAGCACCTTCCATCTCGGCCAACAAAGCCTCAGACCCGCAAGCCTGACAGGCTTCCCCCCGGCAGACCTGAATGAGGTGACGACCCGGTGGACTCATGCGGAAATGGTGGTAATAGGTGATCACGCCATGCACTTCAGCACGCGACCGGTTGAATCCGTCTGCAATGTGATCCACGGACTCTGGCGGAATAAAGCCCAGTGTGTCCTGAACCGCATGCAGCAGGGGCAACAAGCCACCGGGCGTATTCTGGAACTGCGCTAGAAGCCCGTCGATCACCTGCCGATTTGACAACTTCAAATGAGAATTCATGTCTGTCTACTGCCTTTTTGCTTTCAAACGTCAATCAGAAGAATTTGCCTGCACTCAGCAGGGTGCGGTAAACACCCCAAGCCAGCGGTAGACCCACAGCCAGCCATGCC
>NZ_BSOJ01000027.1 GCF_030160455.1 Limnobacter litoralis
CCGCCTCGCATATCTCCTACTGCAACTGATGACATTGAACCTCCTGCCTCAATACTTTTAATTATTTGGAAAAACGCACGGTCCTAACTTATGTGTTTAGGACATAAACCGGAGAGTAGAGTAAACTGCTTAAATTGTGCAATATGCGAAAAAAACACGATTTTTTATGCATTAAGTAGCATAAGAGTTAACCCTTAGGGGATTTCTATAGGTTTTTGAATGCATAAAGTATCCATCAAACCGGTGTGGACCATCACCGACTCCAGCAATCAACCGCTATCCCCCAGGCTTTTAGACCTTCTCGTAGACGTACAGGAACACGGTAGTCTCAGCCAATCCTGCAAGGCGACTGGTGCGTCTTATCGCCATGCCTGGAATCTGATTCGACAGGGCGAGGCCCAATTAGGCAGACCCTTATTGGTCATGGAAAGGGGCAAAGGATCAACCCTGACCCCACTGGGAGAAAAGCTGGTGTGGGCAGGTCACCGAATTTCTGCACGGCTCAGCCCCATGCTGGAATCTTTGTCCTCCGAGCTTGAGGGCGAACTTGAAAAGGCACTCAGCCAACACATTCAGCCACTTCGGGTGCATGCCAGCCACGGGTTTGCCGTTGAAAAACTGATAGACATTTTGCTGCGCGAAAACGAGGCCGTTGAACGCAAATATGTGGGTAGCCAGGAGGCAGTGGCGTCACTTGGGCAGGGTCATTGTGATCTGGCTGGCTTCCATTTACCGCAGGGCGAATTTGAAGCCGAGGCACTGGCCCACTATGCGCGATGGCTAAACACCGACTCAGTGCGCATTATCAATGTAGCCACACGGCGCCAAGGGCTGATGGTTGCACGAGGAAACCCCATGAAAATCTACACCTTGAAAGATCTGACGCGCCCCGAGGTGCGGTTCGTCAACCGACAGCCCAGTTCAGGCACGCACTTTCTGTTGACTTGCCTTTTGCGCAAAGAGGGCATCAGCCCGGATCAGCTCAATGGCTTTACCCAAAGCGAATTTACCCACGCGGCTGTGGCAGCTTATGTTGCAAGCGGCATGGCGGATGCGGGACTCGGCGTAGAAACACCTTCCAAACGGTTTAAACTGGATTTCGTGCCCATGGCCACCGAACGCTATTTTTTGGCTTGCCATGAAAAGCAACTGAAAAGCCCCTCGGTGAAGCGGGTCGTGGATGTGCTCAAAAGCGAAGCTTTCAGAGCCTTGGTGAATGAATTACCTGGTTACTCAGCGCATGACTGCGGTCAGATTCAAACACTACAGGACACCTTTCCGGGGCACAATCTCATTTCAAACCAAAGTAAGCGGAGTTAATTCAATGGTGCAATCCATTCTTGCCATTTGCGCAGGTGCCTCGCTTGGGGCAGTGCTGCGATGGATCCTGGGCAACGGCCTGAACCACCTGTTTCCAACCGTGCCGCCCGGCACACTGGTGGCGAACCTGTTGGGTGGCTATCTCATTGGCTTGGCGATTGCCTGGTTCAGTCATCACACCGAACTGGCCCCTGAATGGCGCCTGTTGGTCATCACGGGTTTTCTGGGTGGACTTACCACTTTCTCAACCTTTTCGGCCGAGGTCGTCGGTCTGATTCAACAGGGCCGTTTAGTGTGGGCCGGTGCAGCCATTTCGATCCATGTGATCGGTTCGCTGACCATGACGCTGCTGGGCATGGCCACAGTGGCTGCCTTAAGACACGTTTAATGACCGGGGGACACTATGCATGGCTATCAACTGACGTTTTTCACCGAACAAAACCGCAAACACGGCCATGTGCCAATGGGCGAATGGTTAATTCAGCAAGCCAAAAAAATGGGACTGGGTGGTGCCACCTTAAGCACCGCCAGCGAGGGCTTTGGGCACGCCCACAAATTGCACGCTGCGCGCTTTTTTGAATTGGCCGACCAACCACTTGAAGTGACCATGGCGGTCACCCAAGCCGAGGCGGAACGTGTGTTTGAGCTATTGAGAACCGAAAAAATCAAACTGTTCTACGTCAAAACACCCATTGAATTCGGCACGACCGACGAGCTGTAAAACCCATCAGTCTTGCCGCTTGCCTTATTGAGCAGACACCGTTTGGGTTTTGTCCTGGCGCGCAGGCTTTTCAGCCTCTTGCTCCAGCTCCAGCAACGCATTCTCCAGATAATCCAGCATGCGTTGCACCTTCGGGGCAGACTCGCGGCAGGCAATAATGCCAAAGTCGAGATTGTCCTGATAGCTTTGCACGGTGATGTTCATGGCGTAACCGTGCCAAATCAGTGAAGCGGGGTAGTTGGCCAGCAACTCAGCGCCGTTCAGAAAACGCGCCTCACGAGGGCCTGGTACATTGGACACCACCACGTTGAACAACACTGGGATACGGCCGTCCAGCCCGCTGACCTGCCCGGCCAGCAAAGGCACGTTGGTCATGATGGTGTGGGTGTCGATTTCCACCTTGCTCATGTCACCCAACCGCTGTTTGGCCGAGGCCATGCTTTCCTGAATGGCTTTGATACGCACGGACGCACTGCGAATGCGCGTGCCCAGGGTGACCTGCACTGCGGAGATGGCATTGCCGCCCTCGTCCACTTGATCGGCAGAACGCACGGACACCGGCACGTTGGCAACCAGTGAATGGGCTGGCAACACGGAATGACCCAACAGGTATTCACGCAGCGCACCGCCACACATGGCCAGCACCACGTCATTCAAGGTGGCGTCATACTGCTTGGCCACCGCTTTCAAACGAGACAGCGACCAGCTCTGCGCCACAAATCGACGCGCCTGATGCACGCGCTTGTTCAGCACCGTGGGCGGGGCCTTGTAAATGCTTTTGACGTTGCTGTCTTTGGAAGTTGTAGCCAGCTTGGCCAGATTGACTGCCACATTGCCAAGGGCCTTGACAGATTCACCGACCGAGGGGGCCTTGCGTTTGGCCGATTTCACTTTACCGGTCTGTTCGCGTTCAATGTCCTCCCACTCTGCCGACCAAGGGGGTGGCAGCTTCTGGTCCGCTGCCATGGCCAGGCGCGACTGTAAAATCCGCATGGCGGCCACGCCATCCACCAGGCTGTGGTGAATCTTGACGTATAGGGCAAAGCGATTGCCCTCAATACCCTCGATCAAATAGCATTCCCACAGGGGGTGGTTGCGGTCGAGCCGTTGCGCATGCACGCGCGAAATCAGCGACAACAACTCACGAATGCGACCTGGTTTGGGCAAAGCAGCGTGGCGCACATGGTATTCCATGTCGATGTCGTGGTCGTTCACCCACCCGGCATCCAGATTCATGGGCAGGCGCGCATGCAACTTTCGGTTAAAGGGGCGGGCCACTTCCTTGGCGTCTCTCAGCCAGGCCAGCATGTCCTGCATGTAATTTTCGGGGGTGTTGTCCGGCAGGGCGTACAACATCAGGCCGCCCACGTGCATGGGGGTTTCCGGGGTTTCCATGGTCAACCAGCCGGAGTCAAGCAAAGTCAGTCTCTTCTTCATTCGAGAAATACCCAGTTAGATCAAGGTTTTAATAATCGACTGGCCGCTCAGGTCTCTGTGGGTTCGGCCAGCCCTCCCTTGATATACCCGAGAAACAGTGAATTCAGATGTTTGATCCAGTCTGGACGTTCAAAAATGGGGCTTAGCTGCTCGTCTGCCAGCAGAATCGAATAGTCGGCCAAGCCGTGCACCACCGAGTTCACCGCAAGGTAAATCCGAAAACGCACGTCCACCCGGTCACGCCCGGGCAGGCATTGCATCAGGTTGTCTTCAAATGGCTCGAGATAAGGCAGAAAAAGGTTCTGCAACACCGACTGTCCCTGCTGCCCCGCCTGCCAAGTCAATCGGGATAAAAAGCGAATACCGACCGGTCCTTCCGGGTTCAGCATGAAGTAGTTCAAAAACGGCTGAAACACCAGACCCACCCAAGCCTCCACGGTGGGCACAGGGCCGCGTTCCTGAAACTGCTGCTGCGCCTTGTCCATGTGGACGGCCAAGCCCTGCTTTACCCGATCAACCACTGCCTGCACCAGTAGCTCACGTGTTTTGAAGTGGTAATACACCGCAGACCGGTTTGATTGCCCGGCCAGATCACGAATCTGGCTCATCTTCACCGCATCAATTCCAGCTTTGGCAAACTCGATGAGTGCCACCTGCAAGATGTGCTCGCGGGTATCGGAGTGCGCCTCTGTCGGTAATGTGCGGATTGTTGAATTAATCACAGCGTATTAATCTGAAAGTATTAAAGCAGGGGTATTACAACAGAAAACCGCAAAGACGGGGAGACAGATTGACATGCGGACACTCTCTTTGAAACAACTGGGCGTGGCAATTGCCTGCCTTGGCCTTGCAGCCTGCATGGGCAACACCGATGCGGGTGGCGGCACAAGCCCAGCCGTGTCGCCAAGCGGCAATGCCAGCTCGCCCAGCCCAAGCCTGGCCAGCACCTTGTCGGCACAGCAGGCCCCGGCAGGCCTGGGTTGTGGCTGGCAAACCGCCTCAGACCCAGACCGCACGAACATCGCGTTTCCAGACACCAGCGCCAAGTACTGGGTTGCAAGTGTCTTGCTGACACCAGGCAATCGCCTGCGCATAGATGGCCGATACCCCGACGCGCGCTACTTTTCATTCAATGTGTACGACCCAGCCCTTCGACCCACCGACGCGCTGGCGGATGTGGAGATCTCGCCCAAGAATGGTCGAAGCAACCCCTTTTCAACACCCAACGGCCGCCCGGGTGGCGCATACACCGCCTATTTAAACTATGGGCAATCACCCACACAAAACGTCTCGGTTCCAAGGGCACCGAATACCCTGTACGGCGGCAATGTGGCGCTTGGCCCGGGTGGATCACCCAACTTTGGACTGGTTACCCTGATTTACCGCATTTACGTGTCCCACTCAGGCGACTATTTCAGCGGCGGCGTACCATTGCCCCAACTGACGCTTGAATCGGCAGACGGCAAGAACACAATTGCAACCTTGCCCAATTGCGAAGAGCCCCTGCTACCCACTTTCGGCGGACTGGCTCCGAAACAGGGCTTGAACAACGCCTTGGTGTCGGCTGACTACCCCGACCAATTGCCCACCTTTTTTCCGATTGGCACTTATCCACCCAAATCTGCCAAGTTTTTTAGCCTGCCAGACACTGTGCTAGGCATCGGGCGAGAACAAACCGGCGTCGTGCCGCCAACCCCTGACGTGGCGCCTTTGAACGGCGGGGGCGGATTTTTGAGCAACATTCACAACGCCTACACCTCCACGACTTTCAACCGCCGCTACGGCAATATTGTGCTGGTCAGGGCCAAGGCACCCACGTTTCGCGGGGCACGCGGCGTGGGTTTTAACCAGGAGCAAATGCGGTACTGGTCGATTTGCGGCAATGAATTTGCCACCCAGCGTTTTACCCAATGTGCCGCTGACTATCAAACTGCAATAGACGCCAATGGTTACTTCACGGCGGTGGTCAGTGACCTGGCGGACCGACCCGCCAATGCCACAGCAGCCAACGGGTTCACCTGGCTGGCCTGGGGTGCCTATCCCGACATGGTCGTGATCTATCGCCACATGCTGGCCAACCCGGCATTCAAACAATCCATCCAGAATCAGCCGTTTGGCGGAGATCTGAAAGCGGGCATGGGCGAGTACTACCCAGAAGCCGCCTATTGCGACAAAGCCACTTTTGAGCAAAGCAACAACCCCGCAGAGGTGTTTGCGCTGTGTTCAAAGTATCAATTTGACCACCTCAAGCCAGGATCGTAAGCCATGAAACAGCGCCACGTCAGCACCCTGTTGCTTGCCCTGTCTGTAGCGGGTCTGCAGGCCTGCGGCAGCGACAGCAATTCCGTCACCCCTGCGGCAGGCCCCTCCGCCAGCGTCACCCCAGCCCAGGCTGGCAACAGCACAGTTGAAGGAACTACCACGAGTGCCAGCAATGCCAACCTGGTGCAATTGGCCAAGGCCTGCGGCAACACACTGCCCCTGGAAACCCTGAGCTGCACCACACCCGCCAGCGCCGATGGCAATGAACCGCCCTGCAATCCGCAACTGGCGCAAAGCGCCTGGTCTGCTGCGCACCGTGGCAATTACGCACAAGCGTCCAGCAACCTGCCGGGGGTCAAAGGCGACCTGAGCACGCTGAACATCGACCACACCGATCTGGACTCGGCCCCAATCATCATGGACTTCACTGAACCCGACCCCCAAGGAAACGTGGCCGTGTGGGCTTCCACTGTGGGATTTTCCGGGCTGGTGTTCAAAAAAGACGCTGAAACGCTGGAGACTTTGGGGCAATACAGGCCCAGCGGCGTGGGCACCATTTCAACATCGGGCGCCTACAACCTGCTGGACCGCAGCCAAAACCTGATCGTGGGTGCGGCAAAAAACATTCGGGTGTTCGGCGATGCAGTAGCCGGCGACCACCGCTCGGGCGTGAAGGTGCTGAAAGACTTTGCCCTGCCCCCCGACGCCCTGTGCACCAACAACGATGAAATGGTCGGCATCACCATGCTGCCCAATGGCAATGTGGCCTTTGCCACCAAATATGGCAACGTCGGCATACTGCCCCGTTACCCGCAGGCCATGTGCAATGCCAGCCTTCAGGTTTACAAAATCAACGGCGAACGCTGCAACACCGGCAACGGCCTGGAAGAAGTGTCCAACAGCATTGCGGCAGATGAAAACAACAACATCTATGTGGTCACCAGCGAGGCCATGTATCAGATCAAAGCACAAAACAACACGCTACAGCAGGGCTGGCGGTCCACTTACCTTGGCGCAGGCAAAACCGGTGCCGGACGACTCGGGCCAGGTTCTGGCAGCACCCCCACGCTGGCAGGCACACGTGGATCAGACGACCGCTTTGTGGTGATCACCGACGGTGCTGATCTGATGAATGTGGTCTTCATGTGGCGCGATCAAATTCCGGGCGACTGGAAGCCCATTCGCGAGGGCGCTGATCGGCGAATCGCCTGCGAGGTGCCCATTAATTTTGGCGATCCGAATGCCACGCAGAGCCTCTCCGAACAATCGGTGCTGGTGCGTGGCAACAGCGCCATGGTGGTGAACAATCGCGTGGCCCTGAACCCGCTGCTGACCCAAGTGCCTAGTCAGTTACAGCCCTTCACGCAGTTGCTTTCGGGCTTGTCATTCAATCGGCCCCATGGCCTTCAACGTGTGGACTGGGACCCGAAGACCCGCACCTGTCACACCGTGTGGAGCAACACCGACATCAGCTGGCCCAACGGCATTCCCACCATGAGCGCCGCCGACGGCCTGATTTACGGCATTGGATCGCGCACCGTCAATGGCATTGACACCTGGACGCTGGAGGCTGTGAACTTTGCCAGTGGGCAAACCGAGTTTGTGGTGCCCAGCACGCCGCTGCCCAGCGACAACAGCTTTTATGCTGCCACCACGATTGGCCCCGACCACAGTGTGTGGACAGGCACTTTCGGCGGCATTACCCGGTTCAGAAGCTGCAAACCCGGTGAATCCAATTGCGGCAGAAAACCGGACTACACCAAGGCGGTGCCTCTGTCAGCCCTGAACCGTCAAAACTTCTAGAAGGTTTCGTTCATCATTTTGGTGGCCAGCATGCCCAGCCAGGGTTCCTTGGGCAGGCTGCTGACAAACACAGGGTCTACCAGCACGGCCTGTGCTTTGTCAGACTGCCCGGTTTTGCGCAGCACGCGGGCCAGTTGAATCAGGAAGGCGGGAACACCCATGGTGTTGCCACGGGCGCGCCATTGTTCAATCGCCTCCTGAATGTCGGGCACGCCCGTGGCGTCTCCATTCCACACTTTTGCCCAACCAAACACCACGCGGGCGGCAGTCACGAAATAATCAAAGCCCAGCGCCTGTGAAAGGCGCAGAGTCTCGGCCGCGTAATGCTCGGCCCGTGGCCCATCGGATATGTGCAGACAGGTCCACATGGCACACCCCAGCGCATAGGCCTGAGTAAAAGGTGGCAGCCCTTTGGACGCCAGCTCGACCGCCAGTTCAGCCTCTTGGAGGGCCAGCGCAGTGAAGCCTGAAATGTCGGCAAACAGGGCGATGCCATGAAGTGTGTGGCCGTGGGGCTGCCGGGCGTCGTCGAGGTGCCCGGCATTGGCCAGACGGACCAAAAACCGGGGCAAAAAACTTGAAACGTTGTGCAAATACGGATTCACCAAGGCCCCAGCCGTGCTCGACATTCAAACGACCTTGATGCTACCAACAAATCCCGATTCGCAACAGATCGTACATTCGGGCAGGGCAGCCCGAATGGATCACGCAAATTTCAGCGCTGGGTCTTCCACTGGTTCGTCCAGCAGCAACTTGCTGTCGTAGTAGTAGTCCTGTTTGTTGTGCCAGGGGTGCCGCTCACCTTGCCGTGGCAACTGGTCTGAAACCCGCTGCAAATAGCCGGAATTCAAACCACCCAGCACAGTCAGGCCATCCACCACATTGACGCCATCGGCTTTGGGCACCACCACCTGATGGCCTTTTTTGTCCATCCAGTTCAGCAGGCGACACACATAGCCGCTGACCAGGTCTGATTTCAAAGTCCAGGACGCATGGGTGTAGCCCACCACCATGGCGGCATTGGGCACGTCTTGCAGCAAGGCACTTTTGTAGATCATTTTGTTGCCCAGTTCAACCGGCTTGTTGTCCACCGAGAGGGTAATGCCTCCAAACATCTGCACATTCAAACCAGTCGCGGTCACAATGATGTCGGCCTTCAACACCTCGCCGCTTTGAAGTTCGATGCCCTCTGGCGTGAAGGTCTTGATGTGATCGGTGGCCACACTGGCCTTGCCGCTTTTCAGTGCCTTGAAAAAATCGCCATCAGGCACCAGGCACAAGCGCTGGTCCCAGGGCATGTATTTTGGCGTGAAGTGCTTCATGTCCACATTGGAGCCCTTCAACTGCGCCCGCATGCGCGAAATAATCAGCCTGCGCATCACGGTGGGCTTGCTTTTGCAGGCCTTGAACATGAAGTGTGCCAAACCGATGGTGCGCAGCCGGTTGGCCTTGTAGGCCAGCTTGGCAGGCAGTGTTTTTTGCAACACCTTGGTCAGCGCGTCCACCGACGGCAATGAAAAAATGTAACTGGGTGAACGCTGCAGCATCGTGACATGACCAGCTTTGGGTGCCATGTTGGGCACCAAGGTCACCGCTGTGGCGCCACTGCCGATAATCACCACGTTCTTGCCGGTGTAATCCAGGTCCTCAGGCCAGTGCTGGGGGTGCACAATCAAACCCTTGAACTGGTCTTCACCCGGAAAGTGCGGCTTGTAGCCTTGGTCATAGTTGTAATAACCCGCACAACTCATCAAGAACCGCGCGCGGTATTGCTCGGTTTCACCCGTGGCCTCATTCAACACATCGAGCACCCAGCGCTTCAATGCGCTGTCCCAATTGGCGCTGCCCACTTTGCGCTCAAACCGAATGTGATCGAACACCCGGTTTTCTTCCGCGGCTTCTTGCACGTAACTGCGAATGTCGGGCCCATGCGAGAAAAAGTGCGCGTTGCGCCAAGGCTTGAACTTGAAACCGAAACTGAACATGTCGGAATCCGACCGGATGCCAGGGTAGCGAAACAGGTCCCAAGTGCCGCCAATTTTGGTGCGCCTTTCCAGAATCGTAAAACGGCGCTTCGGGCATTCCTTCTTCAGGTGGCAGGCGGCGCTGATGCCGGAAATACCGGCACCCACGATTAGAACGTCTTCTTCGAACACGGTAGTCATGGTCTTTACAAAGCCTCAATGTCTGGAATTGGAAAAGTCATCTGAAAATCGGCAATCTCAAAGGCGGTCAGTACCTCGGTCCTTTCCAGTGCCGGAAACAGGCCTGAACGGCTTTTGATTTCGCCCACACGGGCGTAACGCGCCCGCCCGGCTGCGCTTGGGCTGTAGGTGAAGCACTGGCCCTCCCACTGCTGCACCAGGGTTTTGAATGCCTTGGGCGCAATGCGGGTCGACACTGGAAAACGAAAACCGACGCCCTGCCAGTCCATCTCGAACACGGGGTGGCCCTCGCTTCGAACACACACACGCTGGCTTCCATCCGGGCGCGTTTCCCACTCAAAGTCAGCCAGGTTTTTCGGGATGCCCCAATTGGCCCGTCCATTGATTACGCTGGCCATGGACGACACAAAAATATTGCTGATGGTGAACCTGCGCTTGCCCAGCAATTCGATGCTGCCGGGCAGAAACAACAGCTCCTGATAAGGGCCGGCATCCGAGGACGCATAATCCACCAGCATCAACACGCGCAGGGGCGATTTGAGATTGCCCTTGACATGCCTGGGCACGCAAGGATCGCTCAGGGTGGCCATTTGATTGCCCTTGAACAGCACAATCAAACCACGACCAGTCAAATTCCACGGGGCAGGAAAGTTGTTTCGCATAAATCAAACGTTTGATCATTTTTGTGTATGGCATGATCTTAAACGCGAATACCCCCGGCCGACAACGCGGGCAGTAAAGATTGCAACAATTCCACCGCCAGTCGGGCTGTCATGCCGCCTGGGTCTTTTGCAGGGTTGTATTCCACCAAGTCAATGGAGCCAGCCTGACCAAAAGCCGCCATGTGACGCACGCACTGAAAAGCCTCCTCCTGGGTGGGGCCACCCGCCACAGGCGTGCCGACACCGGGCGCCAAAACCGGGTCCAGGAAATCCAGATCAAAACTGACATGCAGGTGCACGTCTGGCCCGTGGTCGCCCAAGGCCAGCCTCAATGTCTCGTGCATGCCCAATTGTCGGATTTGCGCCATTGAAAAAACATGCACCCCTGCCTGTTGCAAAAGGCGTTGTTCACCCGCATCGATAGATCGAACGCCAATCAGGCTGACATCGGCCGGAGCCACCGCTTGCGGAAACCCGGCCATTTGTGCCAGCGCAGGCGGGCCCAGACCACACAGGCAGGCCAACGGCATGCCGTGGGCGTTGCCGCTGGGGCTGGTGTGTGGCATATTGAAATCAGCGTGCGCGTCCAGCCAAACCAGCTTCAACCGTTTGCCGGTTGCTCTGCAGTGCGCTGCCACCGCGCTGACCGACCCTACGGCCACGCTGTGATCTCCACCGATCAGCAAAGGCATTTGACCGTGCTGCAACACCTGGCTGACTGCATTGAATACCGCCAGATTCCAGCCCAACACCTGCTGCCAATCCTTCACTGCAAAGGTAGACGGCTCATCCTCAGACAGCGAAATCTTGCCGGGCTTGGGCAGATCGCCCCAATCGGTCACTGGCCAGCCAGCCCCCCGCAAACCCTCCAGCAGACCATTGGCCCGAAGGGCCTGAGGCCCGTGGCGGGTGCCTTTGACGCCAGCACCCACACCCGTGGGAGCGCCCAGCAGGCCAATGCCTCTGAAATCACACGCATTCACACCTCGCACTCCTGCCCCATGCGCAAACAGGCAAACAGATTACGAGGGTCTTCCAGTTGCGGCACCAAATCCAGCCTTTGACCCACGTGCCAGTGGCCGGCCAACGTCTTCCAGTAACGCAGGGCCGAGAAATCCTCCAGCGCAAAACCCACCGAATCAAACAAGGTAACCTCTTCGTTGTTGCTGCGCCCGGGCGCTTGCCTGGCCAACACCTGCCACAACTCGGTGACCTCAAAATGAGCGGGCATCTGCTGAATTTCACCCTCCATCCGGGTTTGTGGCTCGTACTCCACAAACACACGCGCCCGGCGCAGCACATCGGGATGAACCTCGGTCTTTCCGGGGCAATCACCACCCACTGCGTTCAGATGCATGCCCGGTTCAATCATGGTGGGGGTAATCACCGTGGCGCGGTTTTTGTCGGCCGTCAATGTGGTCACGATGTCCGCCCCCTTCACCGCCGATTCCACGTTGGCGCAGGGCTTCGCATCCAGACCCATGTGGCGCATGTTGTCGACCAGCTTGCGGGTGGCATCCATGCTGATGTCATACAGACGAAACTCTTGGATGCCCAGCAAATGGGCAAATGCCGCCACCTGAAATTCGCTTTGGGCACCATTGCCAATAACGGCCATGATTTTTGAACCTGGCCGTGCCAGCGCCCGTGCGGCCACCGCCGACGTGGCCGCAGTCCGCAGGGCCGTGGTCAAGGTCAGTTCGCTGATGAAATGCGGGGCACCCGTGGCCACATCGGCCAGCACCCCAAAGGCCATGACGGTGGGCAAGCCAAAGCGATGGTTGTAAGGGTGACCGTTGACGTATTTGAACGCAAATTGCCGCGCGTTGGAAATGGGCATCAATTCAATGACACCGTCTTTGGTGTGGCTGGCAGTGCGCGGACTTTTTCGAAATTCTTTCCAGTGAAGAAAGTCGGATTCAATGTCTTGCGCCATGCCGGCCAGGCAATTGTAGAGCCCTTCCCGTTCAATCAGGTGGCGTACATCGCTCACGCTCAGGAAGGTGGTTTTAACCTGTCTGTTGAGTTGCATGATGGCCTCCGTCTGACCGTGCAGACAGTTCCATCATGCGCTCATTGCGGGTGAAAGAAAACACCCTGTCAGCTGGCTTTCGGCGGGTTCAATTTGTCCTGGGTTTTCAGATCGAAGTCAGAAGCGTCATGGCGTTCATGCAGCTGCTCCTCGGGGGCTCCCCAGGCGCGATTGACCATTCGACCCCGTTTTACAGCGGGCCTTTCGCCAATCATCTTGGTCCAGCGTTGTACGTTTTTGTAAATTTGCACATCCAGAAATTCGGCTGCGTTGTAAACCGCATTGGACGCCACACCGCCATACCAGGGCCAGATCGCCATGTCGGCAATCGTGTAGTCCTCACCGGCAATGTAGGTGCGGGTTGCCAGCATTTTGTCGAGCACGTCCAGCTGACGTTTCACTTCCATGGCGTAGCGGTTGATCGGATATTCGTACTTCTCGGGTGCATAGGCGTAAAAGTGGCCAAAGCCGCCACCCAACATGGGCGCGCTACCCATTTGCCAGAACAGCCAGTTCAGGGTTTCAGTTCGACCAGCCGGGTCTTTGGGTAAAAACTCGCCAAACTTTTCAGCCAGATACACCAAAATGGAGCCTGATTCAAACACGCGTGTGGCCGGGTTGGTACTGCGGTCCACAAGCGCTGGAATTTTGGAATTGGGGTTGACTTCCACAAAGCCGGAACTGAACTGGTCGCCTTCGCTGATCTTGATGAGGTGGGCGTCATATTCAGCACCCGCATGGCCCTTGGCCAGCAATTCCTCCAGCATGACGGTTACTTTCACACCGTTGGGCGTGGCCAGCGAATACAACTGCAAGGGGTGCTTGCCCACCGGCAAGGCCTTGTCGTGCGTGGCACCCGCAATGGGCCGGTTGATGTTGGCAAAGGCACCGCCGTTGGCAGAATCCCAGGTCCAGACTTTCGGGGGAACGTACTTTCCATCGCTCATGAGTTAACCTCTTTGTTGTACTGCAAAAAAGCATGATAACGCCATTTTTTTGAACGAATTGCCATTTCGGAAAAACCAAGCCCTATTCAATGGCCGACGCCGATTTCATCTGCTCACGCAACACAAATTTCTGGATTTTGCCAGTGGCGGTTTTCGGCAAAGGCCCAAACACGATTTGCTTGGGCACTTTGTATTTCGCCATGTGTTCACGACAGAACT
Organism: Limnobacter litoralis; assembly: GCF_030160455.1. GTDB lineage: Bacteria > Pseudomonadota > Gammaproteobacteria > Burkholderiales > Burkholderiaceae_B > Limnobacter > Limnobacter litoralis. The sequence continues at coordinate 13,569 of NZ_BSOJ01000027.1, forward strand.
CGATCAGATCCGCCTCGGAAAGCACCGCGCTGTCTTTCAGCTCCACAAAGGCTGCAGGCACTTCACCCCACTTCGCATCGGGCTTGGCCACTACCGCTGCGGCCATCACGCTGGGGTGGCGGTACAGCACTTCTTCCACCTCGACAGACGAAATGTTTTCTCCGCCCGAAATGATGACGTCCTTGGACCGGTCCTTGATTTTCACGTAGCCATCGGGATGCACCACCGCCAGGTCGCCGGTGTGAAACCAACCGCCCTCAAAGGCCGCCTTGGTGGCCTTTTCGTTTTTCAAATAGCCCTTCATCACGATGTTGCCGCGGAACATGATCTCGCCCATCGTTTCGCCATCGGCAGGCACGGGCTGCAGGGTTTCCGGGTTCAGCACCGTCACGGTTTCCTGCAAGTGGTAAGCCACACCCTGCCGGCCATTGCGCTCAGCCCGCTGGGCAATCGGCAAATCACCCCACTCAGGCTGCTGCGCGCACACCGCTGCGGGGCCGTAGGTCTCAGTCAGGCCATACACATGGGTAATGCTGATGCCCAGGTTTTCGCACCCTTCCAAAATGGCAGCGGGTGGCGGTGCACCGGCAATCAGGCCGCTGACCGGGTGATCCAGCCCAATTGTTTTCGCCTCGGGTGAATTGATCAACATGCCAAACACAATGGGTGCGCCACACAGGTGGGTGATCTGATGTTGGCGAATCAGCGGGAACACCACAGCAGGGTCCACCTTGCGCAGGCACACACTGGTGCCCGCATTGGCCGCCATGGTCCAGGGGAAGCACCAGCCATTGCAATGGAACATGGGAAGCGTCCACAGATAGGTGGCGTGTTGAGGCAGGTTACCGGCCAGAATGTTCGACACGGCATTGAGGTAAGCGCCCCGGTGATGATAGACCACACCTTTGGGGTCGCCCGTGGTGCCGCTGGTGTAATTCAAGGAAATGGCGTCCCACTCGTTTTCAGGCAGTTGCCAAGCGTAGTTGTCGTCGCCTCGCGCCAGAAAATCCTCATAGTTCACACTGCCCAGCGACTCGCCTTGGTGATAATCCGGGTCCAGGGAATCAATCACCAGGGGCTTTGGCCCGGTCAGCAAGGCCAGCGCCTCCTTGATGGTGCCGGAAAACTCAGGGTCGGTGATCAACACCTTCGCCTCGCCATGGCCCAGCATGAAAGCAATGGTTTTGGCGTCCAACCGAGTGTTCAGGGTGTTCAACACACCGCCCGTCATGGGCACGGCAAAGTGACACTCAAACATGGCCGCGATGTTGGGCAACATGACCGCCACGGTGGTGCCTTTGCCCACGCCATGCGCAGCCAGCGCACTGGCCAGCTTTTTGCACCGGGCATAGGTTTCTTGCCAGGTGTAGTGGCGCTCCCCCTGAATCAGGCTGATGCGCTTGGGATACACCAAAGCCGAACGGGCCAGAAAACTCAAAGGGGACAGCTGTACAAAGTTGGCTGGATTGGCGTCTAGGCCCTGGGCGTAGGCGTTGCTCATGAATGTCTCGCGGATGTGTTATGGAATACCCGCATTATGCAACGCCCAAGCTGGCAGGAAGCTGACAAAAGCAGACGACCCACGGGGGTCGCCTGCCGGATGGCCTTATTTCAAGGCCGTGTTGGGCACCACGGGCAAAACCACCTTCGAGACGTGTTTGTCGTCGTTCAGAATTGTCACGACCCCCACTGCACCTTTGACCAAAGTCACCAGGGGTGGCAGGCCCTGCGGCAGGTTGCTGGACGCAATCGAAATCTGCAATTGGTGCCCTTTCGGAATCATGGCGCTGGTCGGGAAGATTTCCACGGGCAGCAACATGGGTTCGTTCATATTGACGGGTTGAACCGCCGCCTGGGTGAACGGGTGCCAAGGTTGAATGCGCAACCCATTGATGAAGCGGGAACGCGTGTCATCCACTGCCCGGTGTGACGCGGTCAACAAACCATTGGTGATGGCCAGCGACTTGCCTGTAGCGGGGTCGTAATCCGACACCCGAACTGACAAACTGGCGTCCAGACTGGTGGTGCTGATCCACACGTCGGCCTCTATCGGGCCGTTCAGGTACAAGTCGTCGGCCAACACTGGCGTACGGAAATTGGCAGACGGAATCTGGTTGAAGGTGTCTTCCGAGAAGCAAGGCAGCGGCACAAAACCGGCAATGCCAGCGGTCCACTGCGAGGTGCTGAGCGAACACAAACCAAACACAGGTGCCTGCAAAATCGTGTTGCTTTGCTCGCCGGCAACAGGCTGGTTGGCACTCAAGCTGTTGTCACCATGCAGATACAGCGCAGTGGCCTGCATGTTGGGGTGTGGCCAGTTGCTGGTGCTCACATAATGTCCGTAGCCCTGCACGAACTGCGTCACATTCGGCACGCTGTCAGCCTTGGCATTCATGCCCTTCAAGTACTGGTCAAACCACATCAGTTCAATGTGATTCATGGCGGGCACAGCATCGGCTGGCAAGCCATCAGAGGGTACGCCGCCAGCCTGAATGTGAGTCCATGGACCAATCAGCAGTTTGGTGGTGGTGTTCTGCTTCAGGTTTTCAAACCACAGCGGTTCGCTGCGCTGAAACAAGTCGTGCAAACCGCCCACCACAAATGTAGGCACCTTTACGTTTTTTGCCACCTCCAGTGGGGAACGCGTCTTCCAGAAATCACCGTCGTAGGCGGTGTTTGAATCGCCCGTGACCGCCTTGACGATGGTAGGCCCCTGAAAATCGTTGACAGCGCTCAACAAATGCTGAACGATCTGGGTGAGGCCTTTCTGCGGGTCGGTCTGCAGAGAATCAAATGGCACACTGCCCAGCCCGGTCACCAGGCCCAGCCAGAGCGGGATAAAGGTGGGGTTGACCTGCCCACCCGTAAAAACGATGTCACGGTAGCCATCACCGATCGGCACGATCGGGAACGCCGCTTTCACAGCCGGGTTGCCTTGGGAAGCGGTCAGCATGGCGGTAATGCCGAGGTAGGACACGCCATATACACCAATGCTGCCGTTACTCCAGGCTTGGTTGGCCACCCAATTCACGACCTCGCCGTAATCCTGTTGCTCGCGTTCATCAAATGCGCGCCACACGCCGTCTGAATTGCCTGTGCCACGTACATCCACCACCACAGTGGCGTAACCACGCTGAACCAGGTAAGGGTCGGCACCGCCCAAAGCTGGCACGTAGGAACCCACCCGCTTGTTGTAAGAAGTCTGAATCAGAATGACCGGAAACTTGCCATCCGCCGCAGTGCCGTCGGCTTTGGCCGGCAGGCTGATGGTGGCCGCCAGCTCGGCGCCGTCGCTCATCTTGATGTATTGCGTGGGCAGTGCTGTGACGCCGGGAAAATCGACAGGGCGATCGTAATCGAACCACTTTTGACCGTTGCCCTTCGTAATTGGCACTTGCCGGGCTGTGCTGGTGCGTGTACCCAGGGTTGAAAAACTCGGGCCATTGTCCGCCTGAGAGGCCGAAACCGACCCGCCTGCGCTGCCAGAAGCGCCCGTGGTGGTCGGATCTTGCCCGCCACAACCGGCCAAAACCGCAGCCACAGACAGCACCCAAGCCCCACCCAAACCCTTGAATTTCATTGAAAAGTCTCCGTGGGTTTTAAATTTTCCCAGAAGATTACTCCCGGGTAACTTCCACAACAAGACGGTAAATTACTGACTTGATACAGAAAATGTCTGCAAATGGATTCACGGTGTCGGTATTCTCGTTTCCTCGGATAAAGTTCGCGCATCAAATCCTTTACAATCTTCGGTCTAGACGTGCAGCAACAGAAAGCGCGCCACTTATTCCACAGCTTGAGGTTTCAAAAAATGACAGAACGCACAACCGTTCACGGCTTGAAAGTAGCCACCAATCTGTACAAGTTCATTGAAGAACAGGTATTGCCCGGCACTGGCATCGACAGCGCCGCTTTCTGGAAAGGTTTTGACGCCATTGTGGCTGACCTGGCCCCCAAAAACGCCGCTTTGCTGGCCGAGCGCGACCGCATCCAGCTTGAAATGGATGCCTGGCACAAAGCCAACCCCGGCCCCATCAAAGACATGGCCGCCTATCAGGAATTCCTGAAAAAGATTGGTTACCTGGTTGAGCAGCCCGCCAAGGTGCAGGCCACCACAGCGAACGTCGACAGCGAACTGGCCACTCAAGCCGGCCCACAATTGGTGGTGCCCATCCTGAATGCACGCTACGCGCTGAACGCCGCCAACGCCCGCTGGGGCAGCCTGTACGACGCGCTGTACGGCACCGACGTCATTTCTGAAGAAGGCGGTGCTGACCGCGCAGGCGGCTACAACCCCGTCCGCGGCGCCAAAGTGATTGAATTCGCGCGCAACTTCCTCGACGCTTCTTTCCCACTGAGCGGTGGCAGCCACAAGGAAGCCGCTGGCTACGCCATCGAAGGCGGCGCGCTGAAAGTGGCCCAAAAAGATGGAAAAGTGGCCACTTTGGCCAATGCGGCACAACTGGTGGGTTACCAAGGCGATGCCGCTGCACCCTCTTCCGTGCTGCTGGTCAACAACGGCATTCACGCCGACATCATCATCAACCGCAATACACCCATCGGCCAGTCTGACGCCGCTGGTGTGGCCGACGTGGTGCTGGAAGCGGCCCTGTCGACCATTCTCGACCTCGAAGACTCTGTGGCTGCGGTGGACGCCGACGACAAAGTGCTGGCATACAGCAACTGGCTGGGCATTCTGAAAGGCACATTGACTGAATCCGTCACCAAGGGTGGCAAAACCTTCACCCGCGGCCTGAACGCCGACCGCGTATACACCGGTGCAAACGGTGGCACAGTGACCATGCACGGTCGCTCCATGCTGTTCCTGCGCAACGTGGGTCACTTGATGACCAACCCCGCCATTCTGTGGGGCGCTGACAACAAGGAAATTCCAGAAGGCATTCTGGACGCCATCGTCACCACCACCATCGCCCTGCACGACCTGAAAGGCCATGGCGTCAACGGCATTCGCAACAGCCGCAAAGGCTCTGTGTACATCGTGAAGCCCAAAATGCACGGCCCCACCGAAGTCGCCTTTGCCGGTGAACTGTTCAGCCGTGTTGAAAAGCTGCTCGGCCTGCCAGAAAGCACCGTCAAGCTCGGCATCATGGACGAAGAGCGCCGCACTTCAGTCAACCTGAAGGCCTGTATTGCTGCCGCTGCAAGCCGTGTAGCTTTTATCAACACCGGCTTTTTGGACCGCACTGGCGACGAAATGCACACCGCCATGCAGGCTGGCGCGATGATCCGCAAAGCCGACATGAAAGGCAGCAAGTGGATTGCCGCCTACGAAAAGAACAACGTGCTGGTTGGTTTGAGCTGTGGCCTGAAAGGCCGCGCGCAAATCGGCAAGGGCATGTGGGCCATGCCCGACCTGATGAAGGCCATGTTGGAACAGAAAATCGGCCACCCCAAAGCCGGTGCCAACACCGCTTGGGTGCCCTCACCCACGGCAGCCACCTTGCACGCCCTGCACTACCACCAGGTCAGCGTAGCCGCTGTTCAAGCCGAGCTTGAAAAAATCGACGCTGAAGCCGAGCGCCCAGCCATTTTGGCCGACCTGCTGCAAGTGCCCGTGGCCACCAACACCAACTGGTCTGACGCTGAAAAGCAGCAAGAACTGGACAACAACGCACAGGGCATTCTGGGCTATGTAGTTCGCTGGGTGGATCAGGGTGTGGGTTGCTCCAAGGTGCCCGACATCAACAACGTTGGCCTGATGGAAGACCGCGCCACACTGCGCATTTCAAGCCAGCACATTGCCAACTGGCTGGAGCACGGCATCGTGACCGAAGCACAGGTCATGGAAACCATGAAGCGCATGGCCGCTGTGGTGGATGGCCAGAACGCAGGCGACCCCGCTTACCAGCCCATGGCTGGCAACTTTGAAAAGTCTGCCGCCTTCAAGGCAGCATGCGATCTGGTGTTCAAGGGCAAGGAACAACCTTCCGGCTACACCGAGCCACTGCTGCACGCATGGCGCCTGAAAGTGAAGGCTGGCGCAGCCTGAGCTGAACAACAAGTTACCTGGGAAAGCCGGATATCCAACCCGGCCTGAGTCGAGCACCCGCTGGTCAAAAGCCAGCGGGTGTTTTTTAATCAGAACAGAATAGACATTTGCTAACCGAATCGAAAATACCTACAGTGCAGGAACATGTGAACCGTACCAATGATGATTAATGTCCAATCAGCCTTACTTCTACTGCCATCCGTTCGACAAATTCAAGTTCCTGGTGGAATTCCGCAAGCAGTTCGCATCTGACCCTCATTACACATCGAGCTGCTTGAAAGATCTTGAAGTCGAAGGCATGGGTTATAACCATGAAGCCAGTGACAGAATTTGGTAGAGGTGCAGGACGAAATTATTTTCTTCCAGTCAAAGTCGAGAAGCTATCAACCGGAAACGTCCTTGTTACGGAGTTCGATGGCGATCAGTTTGAAATTGATTCATTGTCAGGAAAGGCAGTTGCGAAAACCCCAAAAGCCACATTAGGGGCCGTGTGTAACATTAAGCCAAACTCCAGTTATGTAAATAACAAAGGGACCGAGAATAGATATTACGGTCGTGGTTATACCCAATTAACCTGGTGGAGCAACTACGCCCGAGCCAGCGTAGCATTGGGCATGGGCCTTCAACTGTTGTTAAAACCTGATTTGGTGCTGAAACCGGAGATCGCCTACCGGTTGATGTCGCACGGAATGCGAACTGGCGAGGGATTCGCAAACGGACATCGATTTTCCGATTATTTTCATGGCGACATCACAGACTATGTGAATGCTCGGAGAATGGTCAATGGTCTCAATCGTGCACATGAAATCGCGGAAATAGCAAAAAAGTTTGAAAAAATTTTGATCGACAGCAAAGTGGATTTGAAATGCCCAGAACCAGCATAATCAAACACCTCGGATTACTCGGAGTTTGTATCCCACTGCTTTTGATAACCACAGCCTGCAACGCCAGCAAGCAGGTCATTAACGAATGCGGCTGGTTCATCAACCCTGTACCCAACGAAGTTACCTTTGCCACAAAACACGAGAGTTGGATTATTTCGCAACAAGGTGGTCACGAGGCGCAAGGAGACTGGCCTGAGTTTCCAGACAAACAATGGGCAGTGACCAATTCGGGGTTCCATGGATATGGATGCGCTTGCATGAAACTTGAGGTTGAAACAGCAACGCATTTTGTTCAAAAAATAGTCGATTCAAAAATCAAATCACTGGACTACTGTCGAGCTACATTAAAGCTCAAGACACCAACCAAATGAAAATTCAAAACTAGGCCTCCGGCGTGTCCGTGTCTTGAAGGCCTTTCATGTGACCTTGCCCCTACGCGCTGTGGCGTGGCTGAACCAGCAGCCTCAGGGCCAGCGCGCCCAACACAAACCCCATGACATAGCGCTGCACGGACAGCCAAAACCGGTTTCGGGCAAACCACACCGCAATCTGCGCGGCGCACAAGGCCACCAGCAAATTGACCGTGGCGCCTATCAACACCTGTGTCATGCCGAATACCAGACTTTGACCGAGCACTGAACCTCTTCCCGGCACAATGAACTGAGGCAGCACCGACAGATAAAAAATGGCCACTTTGGGGTTGAGTATGCTGGTCATCACCCCCATCACAAACAATCGGCGATCTGACTCGGCAGCCATCGGTGTCGGCTCGAAAGGAGATCGCGCCCCCGGCCTGAGGGTTTGCCAAGCCAGCCAGCCCAAATACACAGCACCCGCGAAGCGAAGCACTTCATAGCCCATCGGCACAGCCAGAAACAGCGCAGACAAACCCAACGCGGCAGAACACATGTGCACCGTAAAACCCAGCACCACCCCAAACCACGACATCACACCGGCGCGACGCCCCTGACACAGCGAACGCGACAACAGGTACATCATGTTGGGGCCCGGGGTTAAAGCCATGAGAAACGCGGCGGCCGCGAAAAGAATCAAGCTATTCTGGGTCATTCAGTGCAAACCATAAAATCACAACGGTGAATTGGAGAGCAGGATTTCTACAAGCCAGCTATGCATTATTTCTGATTTGACCTTTCCCTGCAAAATCGTAAAAACGTTTGAAGTCGTGCTGACAACACTTTGTGCCGTTGATGGATTAGAAATAAATTTCGTTTAAGTATTGGAAGGGGAGTACTCAATTCCACTAGTCTTCCCGCTGAAATAAAATCGGCTACAACCAATCGCGACAGACAGGCCAACCCCAACCCCTCAGCAGCGGCGTGCTTGATTGCTTCTGAATTACTAAACTGCCCACCAGCATTGATGCTGTGCAAGTATGGAACCAATGCATGTTCTACTGCCTCACGCGTACCGGAACCAGGTTCGCGCAGCAGCCATAGGGCTTCTCGCAATGCCTTGATCGATATCGGATGTTGTGAATTGTCACAGACCAGGGGATGGCTCGGTGCAGCTACCACTATCAAATCATCCACGATCCAGGGCTCTACATGCAGGTCAGGGTCATGCCACGGGCCCTCAATCAAGCCGATATCAAGCTCAAAATTAATCACTGCAGTTGCAATTTCCGACGTATTGGCGATAGTTACGCTCGGGGCAGCCCCCGCCTGTTTCAACCCAAAGGCCGACAGCATCTTGGGTAACAGATAAATACCAATCGTCGTACTGGCTCCAATATGCAGCCCGGCACCCGACTCAAGGCCGCCCGGCGCAAACTGCTTCTCGATAGTCGACGCTGCATCAAGCATCTGCCTGGCCTGAGGCAAAAGCAGGCGACCGTTGTCATTGATCTTAAGCCGTTTGCCAAGCCTATCGAAAAGTCTTGCATCAAGCATTGACTCCAGTTCAATTAGTGCCGAACTGGTGGCAGATTGAGACAGGGCTATCAGATCGGCAGCCGCCGTGGTGCTTCCCGATTCGGCAATCGCTAAAAAGATCTGAAGCTGACGTAGCGATAGGCGCATAAGAGTTAGGCGATTCAGATAACTGTGTTGTCGCTGAATGATACAGAAAAAAGCCGTATCTACTTCTGCAGGATGCACATATTCTTACCGCAAGACCCCGCAATGAAGACCAACAGGTCTTCTGACCGAGTCGGGGGCCTTTGACCCGACCGTCAATTGACATCTGAAAAATTTCAAAAGGTTTGGAATAAAAGGCCACCAGATTTCGTATATCCCGTTGTAAGTATCACTAAATCATCTACCGGAGAGCATCATGAAAAAATTATTGATTACAGCACTGTTGAGTTTCACAGCAGCAAGCAGCGCACTTGCGGGGCCCGCCAGCGATGCAGCAAAAGCCCATTTTTCAGCAGTTGCCTCACATGACACCGATGGAATAATGAAAGGTTATGCGGCAAATGCCGTGCTTGAGTGGGTTGGCGGTCCGCTTGATGGCAGGTACAGCAGCAATGAGGCAATCCGCAGTACGTGGGAAAAGTTCGGCAAGGCAGTCGGTCCTCTGGAATTGAAAATTGACAAACTTGAGGAGTCAGCCAATCCGAAAGGCTCAACTGTCACGGCCAACGTGATGTTTGTAGGAAAAATGCCGATCAAGGTGCGGTATGTGCTGACTTATCGTGAAGGCGCACTGGTTGATGAGATTTGGCAGATTGATCCAAAACTTGAGTTGTCCAGCTATTGATCACTTGAGTGTGAGCGGGAATACCGATTGGTGCAAGATCGGGCACTTGCCGCAATCGGGTTAAAAACATAAGCGTGCATGTGTTTTTTAGATTCCATAGTTGTGACTAGCACTAGGCATCCCGGGACACAGGTGAACTTATTTGGGACGCCCGTGATTGAAATTGCGATGTGGTCCAAGTACACACAGATTACTGGTCCGCCTGGTGAGCACATATCTGAATAGGAGCATTAGGAAAGTCATGACGACACGGGAAGAACAAATGACAGTCTGTATCCCGAGTCTGCGCCGCTATGCACGAGCACTAGTAGGAAATCGTTCCATGGCAGAGGACCTTGTCCAGGACACCCTGGAACGCGGCTGGAGTCGATTGAATTCCTGGCAGCATGGAAGCGACATGCGCGCATGGTTGTTTTCTATTATGCACAACTTGTTCGTAGACACTGTACGCAGGCAAAGAATGTCGACCGAGGCTTACGATGAAGACAAGGAAGCATCGGACTTGAGTGAACCTCAAATGAATCGAATGCTCATCATGGATTTGCATACGTCGCTGAGCAAGTTGCCGATGGAACAAAGGGAGGTTCTGTTGCTCGTTTCGCTGGAAGAACTGAGCTACGAAGAAGTAGCCAATACCTTGAGCATCCCCGTCGGCACCGTGATGTCCAGGCTGTTTCGAGCACGCGAGAAATTGCGTTCTTTAATGGAGGTTCGTGAGTCTTCGAACCTGTTGAGGATGGTGAAATGAAAGATCAATTCAGTCACGCTCTTGTAACGGAGGCGGATCTGCATGCCTACATCGATGGATTGTTACCGTTGAGCAGGTGTGCCGAGATAGAGTCATATTTGGCATCACACCCGGCAGAGGCTGAGCGACTCAAGTCATATCTCAAGCAAAATGAGGCTTTGCACATGGCGTTTGACAGCGTGCTTGATGAGCCTCTACCAAAACGGTTAACAGTCCCCCCAACGCCTGCTCGCACACACGCTTGGCATCTACAACGGATAGCTGCTTGTGTGGCCATCGCGTTTACAGGTGGCATAGCTGGCTGGTATTTGCATGGGCAGACATATGCTGAACAAATGCTTGCGAAAAATGGTGTTTACACAGTTGCGCAAGGCTCAAGTTCGGACGATCTGGCACGGCAAGCAGCAATTGCACACGTGGTCTACAGCCCGGATGTGAGACGCCCGGTGGAGATAGGTGCCGACCAGGAGGACCAACTGGTTACCTGGCTTTCGAAACGTCTTGGGACCCCCATTAGGCCGCCAAAACTTGGCCAGATCGGTTACGAGCTCATCGGCGGTCGGCTGTTGCCCGGCCAGAGCGGCCCGGTCGCCCAATTCATGTATCAGGATGTTGCCGGCCAGAGGCTCACACTGTATGTCACAAAAGACCAGACTCAAAACCATGACACGCGATTCCGGTTCGAGCAGGAAGGGCCTGTTAACGTTTTCTATTGGATTGACGGCAGATTCGGTTACGCATTGTCGGCCGGGATAGGCAGGAAAGAACTCGCTCGTATCGCAAAGGTTGTTTACGAGCAAATTGCATCTTCATAACCGTTGGAACCAAAGAGGAAAAATCATGATGACCTATGGGTCTTTATTCACCAAAAAAATGCCGCTGTTGTTTTCAATCGCTCTGTCGGCATTTTCATTGTCTGTCTCCGCACAAGACATTCAAAGAATTCCAGAAATCACGCAGACGGAAGCTATATCCGGTGCTTCCAACTTTGCACAGGCCATGGACAATTCAATGAACATAATGAACGCGGGCATGAGCCAGGCACCGATGAATGGCGACCCAGACCACGACTTCGCATCAATGATGATTCCACATCATCAGGGCGCGGTCAACATGGCCAAGGCTGAATTGCTGTTCGGAAAAAATCCTGTTCTACGCCGCCTGGCCCAGGAAATCATAGTCACTCAAAATTCTGAAATTTCAGTCATGCAGTCTGAATTAGGCGTCGCGTCGGCCGAGACGCCACCACATAACACATCAACTCACAAGGAATAATTATGATAAAAGGTATTTTCAGAAAATCAGTACTGGCAACAGCATTGTTTGGAACCACTGCAATTTTCAGTGCTGTGGCAATTGCAGGTCAGGCACCAGAATCAGCAAGTGCCAAAGACATTCCGATTAGTTCCCATGACCGCGTCTATCTGAGCGACCAGTCGTCAAACACCGTATCCGTATTCGACCCCGCCACGGAAAGTTTACTTGGTGTAATCCGCCTGGGAGACCCGACCCCTGGCAACCTCAGCCCACTGTATAAAGGACAGCTGTTGGTGCATGGCATGGGGTTTTCACCAGATCATGCGACACTGGACGTGGTGTCGATCGGCTCGAACTCAGTGACTTTTATAGACACAGCGACCAATCGGGTCAAGCACACGACCTATGTTGGCCGCTCTCCTCATGAGGCGTTCTTCACCCCGGACGGTAAGGAAGTATGGGTCACGATTCGAGGTGAAGATTACATTCAGGTACTGGATGGCAAAACCTACGAGCCAACCAAGAAAATCATGGTTCCGAACGGTCCAGGCATGACTATCTTTTCGCCAGACGGAAAATATGGTTATGTGGTGTCAAGTTTCACACCCGACATGGTGGTGATCGACACCAAATCACACAAGATTGTCGGCCATGTTAAACAGGCATCGCCCTTCAGCCCGGACCTGGCCGCCACCCCCGATGGCGGGCAAGTATGGCTCACACTGAAAGACATCGGGAAGACGCAGGTGATTAACGCGCATCCGCCCTTTAATACACTTGCGGTACTGGACACGGGGCCAATCACCAATCACGTTAACATTGCACGCAATGCAAACGGGCAATTTGCCTACGTAACGGTAGGCGGCCTGAATGAAGTAAAAGTTTTCACGACCACCGACAAGCCAAAACTGGTCGCAACAATCCCGGTAGGTGCGTTACCTCACGGTTTGTGGCCATCTGGCGATGGAACTAGAATTTACGTGGGTCTGGAAAATGGGAATGGTGTAGCAATAATTGACACCTTGAACAACAAGGTAACAGGGACGGTTGCCAGCGGTCAGTCACCGCAAGGCATGGTGTATGTTCCGAATGCAGTTCCGGTCGGTGCCGGTACCGAGAATCTGCTGCCGCTCGCCAATGTCGGCAGTGCAATCAAGCTCACAATGGGGCCGAGTGGTTCACAACAGGTCAGCACCACTGTTTCCATAAACAACCAAGGTTTGCTGGATCTTATGCAGGTGGCCGTAACCGGAATTGAACCCAAAAAACCATATATGTTGGCTCTCTCTACCCAGCCTGATGGTGCCGGCTCACTTGAACCTCTGGCAAAATTTGTGGGCAATCCGGCAGGGGCCGCCATTATCAGCACGCTGGGCCCGTTGCGCAAAGCGGTCGATAAAGATTTACCAGCTGACGCGACACAACGACGTTACCTGGTAATTGCAAAATTGACATCCGAAGGAAAGCCGGAAGAGGTCGTCCAAGTTCAACATTAACAAACCCAAACGCACACATCGGTTAGGACTCGAGCTCGGCAAGGTGCGTCATGGATCCGAGCGAAAGTCCCTGACCATCTTGGCCCTAGTGACAAAAAAGGAAGTCATTGTAGGCCGCGTCGCATTGCCTGTAATCAAAACTGGTCGTGCCCTTTCCGATGCACTCTACCTCGGGTGCCTGGAAAGGGCACACAACATGTTCTTATATTCTGGTTGTTGTTGATCTCAAAAACGCTGTCTGTTTTGGGCCAATCGGTGCAAGTTTCCGTACCATTTTCCAAATCACAATCCCCACAATGGTTCGCTGACAAATCAATGTTCGCTTTCATCTCCTGAATTGCCATTCATGGGAGAGGCGTTTCTGTGAGGAGCAAAATGGTATTTACCAAAAAACCTACCTTTTTTTTAGGTTATTAATACGTAAATTATTTGTTTTTTAATTATTAAAAATGCACGTAACCTGATCCATACATCAACCTGGAAATGATCATGGACACATTAAAAACTTCCCCACAAGTCAGCCACCCCTCCGCTGTCGCCCGAAATTCAAGAAGTCGGAGCGGACTAGGAATAACGCTTGCAGCCTATCTGCCTGGTCTTGGGCTGGCAACACTCATTGCATTAATGGCCAACGAAATGGGCAAACTGCAGTTTCTGCAGTCCAAAGGCATCAGTGCGTTGACCTTGGCGATCGTACTGGGTATGGTTGTCGGCAATACTTTTTATCCACGGATTGCGGCTACATGCGCAGCTGGAGTTGGTTTTTCAAAACAAAACCTGCTTCGCTTGGGCATCATCTTCTATGGATTGCGTCTGACATTTCAGGACATTGGCCGCGTCGGAATCGCTGGCGTCATCATCGACGCAATAGTACTTACCAGCACTTTTTTTCTTGCCTGGTTTCTTGGAACACGATTATTCAAGCTTGACCGCAAAACAGCAATGCTAATCGGTGCTGGTAGCTCAATATGTGGCGCAGCGGCTGTAATGGCGGCAGAGCCAGTGATCAGGGGCCGTGCCGAGCAGGTGACCGTAGCAGTATCGACGGTCGTTGTATTTGGCACACTTGCGATCTTTCTTTACCCAGCTTTATATCACCTGAATGAGCAGTGGCACCTGGTGTCAGTCACACCTACAGCTTTTGGAATTTTTACCGGTTCAACAGTGCATGAGGTCGCACAGGTCGTTGCAGCAGCGCGCGCGATCAGCGAAGAAGCAGCAAACACAGCCGTGATCGCAAAAATGGTGCGAGTGATGATGCTGGCACCCTTTTTAATCATGCTGTCCGCTTGGTTATCGCGAGAAAAGTCTGTGCATCCTGCGCACGTTGGAGTCCAGGTCGCCAAAACTGATCACCCCACACCGGGCAAAATCACGATTCCTTGGTTCGCATTGATCTTCGTAGCAGTCGCCGGGCTAAACTCGCTCGCGATTCTGCCGCACAGCCTGGTATCAGTGGCACTTGACATTGACACATTAATGCTGGCTATGGCAATGGCGGCACTAGGCCTGACTACACACATGTCCGCAATCCAGAAGGCTGGTGTTAAGCCGCTGCTGCTGGCGTTGGTGTTGTTTGTCTGGTTGATCGTCGGCGGTCTGCTCATCAATGCAGTTGTATCCGCTGTGCTTGGCTGATTTTGAGGCTAAGGGCATTCAAACCAATTCACTTTTAAAACATCAACCCGAGGAGCTCATTATGAAATCACCCAAACGCATAGCCATTACCGGTGCAGCTGGCCAGATCGGCTACGCCTTGGTATTCCGAATTGCAAACGGAGATCTGCTTGGACCAGATCAACCGATCATTCTCCATTTACTGGATTTACCGCATGCGTCTGGTGCTTTGCGTGGTATTTCGATGGAGTTGGAGGACTGCGCATTCCCGCTACTGGACAAAGTAGTGATCTCAGACGATCCACACGTTGCCTTTCGCGACGTTGACATTGCAATTCTTGTTGGGGCACAGCCGCGTAAAAAGGGTATGGAGCGCATTGACTTACTGGAGGCAAATGCCAGTATATTTGTAGAGCAGGGACGCGCATTGAACGCAGTCGCCAACCGATCAGTCAAAGTACTGGTGGTAGGCAACCCTGCCAACACAAATGCGCTCATTGCAATGACTGCTGCACCAGACCTTGATCGATCTTGCTTTAGCGCAATGATACGGCTAGATCAAAACAGGGCTCAAGCAATGCTGGCATCGCATCTCGACAAGCCTGTTGACAGTATTTCTCAGTTAATAGTGTGGGGTAATCATTCACCGACAATGTTTGCGGACTACCGCTTTGCCCTGGTGTACGGCCATTCAGTCCCTTTTGTTATTCAAAACGAACAGTGGAACCGTGAGGTGTTCATTAAAACTGTGGCACAGCGCGGTACAGCAATCATTGAGGCGCGTGGTCAGTCATCGGCGGCCTCGGCGGCCAATGCCGCGCTTGATCATATGCGCGACTGGGTGTGCGGCAGTAATGATCGCTGGGTTTCCATGGCTTTACCTTCTGATGGATCGTATGACATTGAAGAGGGTATATTCTTTGGTGTTCCCACGATCTGCAGAAGCGGAAGCATCGAACGCATACGGGACCTTGATATAAATGCATTTGCGCGCGAAAGGTTACAGCTCGCTCAAGATGAATTACGGCAGGAACGCGATGCAATTCGGCATTTGCTGGTTTAAGTGTTCCTGGCATTACTTTGATGATCTACCAATAAAAGAGATAGATAAAAGGGAATTGCCTGTTTTATCCGTTTTGCAATGGTGTTCATATTGGCTAAAGTCAAGACCATGACGACATCAGTTGTCTGAGGCATAAATGAGTCGCGAGTTTGGCCACGTGTGCTGACAAGAGGTGTACTTCATACAATTATTATCACAAAGGAGATCGTATCTATGAAACCTCACTCCATTATTGCCCCGTTAGATAACGAGCCCCAAATACCAGTTGCATCGCGGCGACACTTCATTGTTGGAGCTGGCATGCTTGTTACAAGCCTCGCGACGACTCCCGCCAGAAGCTTGGCCATAACCGCAACGGGAGAAGGCGTAACGTTTGCCGATGGTCCCCGAGAACTGGTCAAGTACCCACAGAAACAACCACTAATCCGTGTAACAACCCGCCCCCCACACTTGGAAACGCCATTCGAGTTATTTAACCGTGGAGCAATTACGCCTAACGATGCATTTTTCGTGCGCTATCATCTGGCAAACATTCCGACTGCAATCGACCCCGACACCTACAGACTGGTGGTCAAAGGTCACGTCAATACAACGCTGAACCTGTCTTTGGTTGAACTCAAGGCTTTGGCAAATCATGTGGAATTAGTTGCCGTCAACCAGTGTTCCGGCAATAGTCGTGGCTTTTCTTCTCCGCGCGTGTTCGGTGCCCAGTTGGCAAATGGTGCCATGGGTAATGCACGTTGGGTTGGTGTACCTCTTAAAGCCGTGCTTGAAAAGGCTGGGGTCAAGGCGGGTGCCAAGCAAGTGATGTTTAACGGATTGGATCAACCAGTGCTGCCCACTACATCCGATTTCAGGAAAACACTGAACATAGATCACGCGCTGGATGGTGAGGTGATGCTTGCGTGGCAGATGAATGGCTCAGATATTCCCTTCCTCAATGGCTTTCCATTAAAGCTCATCGTACCTGGCTATTTCGGCACTTACTGGGTTAAGCATCTCTCAGAAATTGAAGTGCTCGACCAGCAATTTGAGGGTCACGACGCCTTGTTTATGACCAAAGCATACCGTATTCCCGACAATGAATGTAACTGTATAACGCCTGGTACTACACCTGACAAAACCCGGCCTATTTCAACTCTGCCAGTGCGCAGTTTCATTACTAGCGTGACTAACGGAAGTGTTATACCTGTCGGCCGCACAATAGAACTGAAGGGCATAGCCTTTGACGGGGGAGCCGGAATCAAGTTGGTTGAAGTGTCGATTGATGGAGGCAAAACCTGGCGCACAGCAAAGTTGGGGAGCGATCTTGGTCGCTATTCATTCCGGGAATGGATCTTGCCGGTCAAATTCAATATTAAAGGAGGAGCCGTGCTCATGGTGCGCGCCACGAATCGACAGGGTGAAGTGCAGCCACCGAATTCAACATGGAATCCGGGGGGCTATCGCCGCCACGTGATCGAATCAACTGGTGTGATGATTGTTTAAGGGAACGCACATGAACAAAATATTAAACCTGTGCACGGGACTGGTCTTTGCTGGTACGGCCCTGCTCGTGCGTGCGACTCCCTTGGAGCTTAAGCTGCCGCCTGAGACGGCACAGTTCAAGATTTCGCCTCTGCCTGGGTATGTGGTCGCCACCCAAAAATGCGTAATATGCCATTCGGCCGATTACATCAAGTACCAACCCCCAGGCATGAACCTAGCGCAGTGGACAAGTGAGGCTGGAAAGATGCAGCACCTTTATGGTGCCCCCCTTACCGATGACGAAATCCGAAAGGTAGGTGCCTATCTGGCTGTGACCTACGGCACAGCTCAGGAAAGTGAGTTGCCACCTGAATTAAAAGTTGACACCCCAATATCCAAGACAACAACAGAACAGGTGGCAACTCTAGATGCCACGTCGCTGCTAAATGCCAACAGTTGCCTTGGGTGTCATGCTATCGACAAAAAGATAGTCGGCCCAAGCTATCATGAGGTTGCGGTCAAGTATAAAGGTGACCCTCAAGCTCTGGCCAAGATCGCAGCCAACATTCGCGCTGGTGGCTCCGGGAAATGGGGATCGGCTGCAATGCCTCCTTTTTCTCAACTGACATCAGCGGAGTTACGCACCCTTGCTGAATTTGTTCTAAGGCAATGACCACTTTAGAGCCTTCAACTGTATGGGATTAAAACTTTCCAACAAACCATCAAACCGATAGACAAATTCCAGTTTGACCTTCCCCTGTTTGGTGGTAGGTCAACTTGGGTATTGCAGCCTGCATACCCTAATTTGCGAGCTGAAGTCCGCCTTACATTGAAATCAGGATAGCTTCAAAACTATTTGAATTTCCGCGCTGCTTTTCAAATAAAGCATTGGATGGCGGGCGGGTTTGGATAGAAACAAATGTGCGGGCAGATTAAACAATGCAAAACGACAAGTCCAAATCCCAGTCAAGGCGGGTTGGCTGGAAGCTTACTCTTGGGATCGCAACAATGTGTCTGATCTTTTATCTACGGGCGGATCTCATTTGACTCCCAATTGCTGTCAAATCCGTAAAGAAGCCAATCAATCAATACAGACCCTCAACACCATTCAGTGATTCACAATAAATCATGAAATGACGACAAACCAAGTCGAGCACAAGAAGTCTGAAAGCCAATCCGCCTATAATTTATTACGGACAAGCTGTCCCGATCATCCGCATCACCTTCTCAAGAGCATTGCCCATGAGCACACTCAGCAGCCCTCAGATTGAACGCTATCGGGTGTTGTTCAGCGGCATTTGCGCGCTGGTGCTTACGCTCGGTCTGTCCCGTTTTGCCTACACCCCATTGCTGCCCATTATGCGCAATCAGGCTGGGCTGAGCGTACTGGCCGGGGGCTGGCTGGCGACCATCAATTATGCGGGCTACATGACCGGTGCCATTCTGGCCTCGTCCATCAGCAACCTCCAGTTGAAATACCGCCTTTACAAAATCGGCCTGGTGCTTGCCGTCGTCAGCACCATGACCATGGGCATGACCCAGAGCGTCGTTGCATGGGGAATCATGCGATTCATCGGTGGTTTTTCCAGCATGACAGGCATGCTGATCGGCTCAGGCCTTTTGATGAACTGGCTGATGCGCAAGGGGCACAAGCCCGAGCTGGGGCTGCATTTCACGGGCCTGGGCCTTGGCATTGCCGTGTCAGGTACGGCTGTGGCATTGATGTCCAGCCACTTGGGCTGGGATCAGCAATGGATGGCGCTGGGTGTGTTTGGCATTCTGTTTTTCATTCCAGCCTGGCTGTGGCTGCCACCACCGGAGGCCCCAGCAAGTTCATCCAAAACAACACACAACGCGGCCCTGAATCAAACACCACGCCCCACTCAAACATGGATGTGGTTGCTGATCGCGGCGTATTTCTGTGGCGGATTTGGCTATGTCATCAGCGCCACGTTCACAGTCGACATTCTCGTGCATCTGCCCCTTTTGAAAGCCAACAGCAGTTGGGTGTGGGTCATCGTAGGCCTGGCAGCCACGCCGTCCTGCTTTCTGTGGGACAAAGTGGCCAGCAACCTGGGGCATGTGAAGGCGCTGATTTTGGCGTATGTGGTGCAAACGTTTTCTCTGGTGTTGCCCATCATGACTGAGGGCGCCGCCCTGAACATTCTGGGTGCAGTGCTGTTCGGCATCACCTTTGTGGGCATTGTCAGCCTGACCCTCACCCTGGTTGGGCTGCACTTCAAAGACAACCCGGCCAAAGCCATGGCCAGAATGACCCTGAGTTTTGGGGTGGCACAAATTGTGGCCCCCGCCATGGCCGGTGCCATTGCGCACGCAACCGGAAGTTACCACTGGGCGCTGGTGGTCACGGCGCTCGTGATGTTGTCGGGTGTTGGGCTGCTTGTGCTGCTGATGCGGGAGGAGCGATTAAACGCCAGTCAGAGTCAGCGGCTTCCTCACCCATAAGATTCAGCAAATGGGGTGTATTTTGCCCCAGCCCCCATCGAGTAATACACTAAAGGTCACTGCGTTCAACACATCAACTGCATTGTGACAAAACTACGATTTACTCTATTTACAGGACTTTGGGTGTTATGTGCCTCAGGTTGTGCGTCCGTTGATTCTCTACCGAAAGAACCCTTAGTCGACTCAGGAGCCATCGCGGTTGTTTTCGATGCTGGCAATTCGCTGCAGCTTAAAAAAGTGGGCGTTACTCAAATCAGCTATCAAGATCGTTTGGCCAACATATCCAAATGGGGTCTAAAGGCGTTATTGGACAATTATGCGCAAGATACCCTCAAAGGAGCGCATCGCTTTAGCTCGGTCAGCGCGTTTGACAGCTACAACCCCACTTCTGTGTTTCAGAGAGCGGCGATTCTGAACAAAAAAATCGATTATGTGCTTGTCTTTCGACCGGCTAGTAAAGCAAGCATTGATTTCGGAACTCTTTCTGCACTCCATGGAATCGGCATTACACAAACCAGCACGCTCACGGGCAAACACAAGACAATTGGTCAAGTCATTTTACGTGCGACTCTATACGACGCAAAAAACGGTAAAGTCATGCTAAGCAAGGAAGCCCACGATTGGTGGCTTCCACAATTTGAGCTCAACGATTCGTTGAAGCTTGACCAAGAGCAAATCAACAGCATTTACAACAACACAATACCCGTTGGCAAAAGTGTAGTGCATCAGCTCCTCAGACAATTGCAGTTGATTCCGTAGTTCCGCGTAAACGCGATCAGGTCATCCATTCAAAGCCAGCATTGAAAACGCTTCTCTGGCGGCTTTTTCAAGTTCGGTGCGACTAAAACCTCGGCCGCCGTCCGGCACCAACGGAGCCAGCAAGCCATGAATTTGCACCACGATCATGGCGGCACGGCGCTTGTATTCTTCCTTTGAAATTTTCGGGTTTAGGCCGTTGATCAGTTTGAACACCTCTTTGCGCTCGCGTTCAAACACGGTTTGCATCAATTGCGCAGCGAATGGCAAACGATTGGCCAGGGCATTGATCTCAGCCAGTAAACCATAGGTATCGGGTTGCCTGATCTCGATCAGCACCTGATCAATCAGGGCCTTGAACCGTTCAAGCTGAGAGGCAGACTGCATTCGGTCTGTCATTTCAGCCACCCGCAGTTGAAAGCCATCCAGAATGTGAATCAACAAGGCCTCTACCAGCTTTTCCTTGCTGGGATAGTAGTGCTGCAAATTGCCCAGAGAGATGCCCACTTGCTGCGCAACCGCCCGCATGCTTAAGCCCGCATAGCCTTGCTGCGCCAGCAAAGTCTGGGCAACCGCCAGAATGACCTGCGTGCGCTCAAACCCTTTTTCTTGCATTTTTGCCATAGTGTTGGTGTAGTATTAGGTCACTCGACCTATAAATTAAATCAAAAACAAATCAGCACCAAAGGAGATTTTCCATCATGCGTTACCCCAACCCCAGCTGGATGAATTCGGATCTGGAACTTTACCGCAGTAATGTACGCCGTTTCGTGGAAGAAGAGATCAAACCGAACCAGCAAAAATGGGCCAAACAGCAGCACGTCGACCGTGAAGTGTGGCTGAAGGCCGGCGAACTGGGCGTGTTGCTGGCTGACGTGCCAGATGAATATGGTGGCGCAGGTGGCGACTTTTCACACATGGCGGTGCTGTTTGAAGAGCTGGCCTATTCCGGCGACCGCTCGTTCGGCGTGCATGTGCATGCCATTGCCGCACACTACATTCTGAACCACGGCACTGAAGAGCAAAAGCAATACTTTCTGCCCAAAATGGCCAGCGGCGAGATGATCGGTGCGATTGCGATGAGTGAACCCGGTGCGGGCTCGGACCTGCAGGGTGTGCGCACCACTGCCGTTCGCGATGGCAACCACTATGTGGTCAACGGCTCCAAGATTTTCATTTCCAACGGTTACCTGGCCGATGTCATTGTGGTGGTCTGTAAAACCGATCCGGCTGCAGGTGCCAAGGGCACCTCCCTGTTGCTGCTTGAAACACGCAACGCCGAAGGATTCAAGGTAGGCCGTATTCTGGAAAAGCTGGGGCAAAAGGGGCAAGACACCTGCGAACTGTTCTTTGACAATGTGCGCATTCCTGCGGCCAATCTGCTGGGGGCCGAAGGTGCAGGCTTTGTGCAGTTGATGCAAGAACTGCCCTACGAGCGGCTGATGCTGGGTGTGGGCGCCATGGCCATTGTCGAAATGGCCATTGAAACCACGCTGGAATACGCGAAAGACCGCAAGGCCTTCGGCAAGGCGATTTTTGATTTCCAGAATACCCGCTTTAAGATGGCCGAATTGAAGTCGCAGGCGGTGGTTGCGCGTGCCTTCATCGACAACTGCATTGAAAAACTGATCGCAGGCAAGCTGGACACCGTCACCGCGTCAATCGCCAAACTGCACATGAGTGAACTGGAATGCAAAACCATCGATGAATGTTTGCAGTTCTTTGGCGGCTATGGCTACATGCTGGAATACCCCATTGCCCAGATGTACGCCGATGCACGGGTGCAGCGCATTTATGGCGGCACCAGCGAAATCATGAAAGAAATTATTGCGCGTTCGCTGTAAGTTCTTCGGTCGTAGGCTGTCGGCCCTGCATACGGGCCGACAGAAAGGCACCCAGCCTTTCAACCGCCCGCTCAGCGGTTTTCAGCAAGTCGGCATTCATCTGGAAGTCGTGCCAGTAGTTCTCGTAAATTTCAACACGCACGGGCACCTCAAAAAGCCTGGCCCTTTCGGCCAGTCTCATGCTGTCGTCCAGCAGCACTTCACGGTCGCCCACCTGAATCAACATGGGCGGTAAATCCCGCAAGTTTTGCTCCAGTGGATGGTGGGCCCAGTCGGCTCGGTTGAACTGATAGGCATCCAGACCACGGGCCAGCAGGTCGTAACTCAACATGGGGTCTTCGTCGTCTTTGCTGCGCAGCGTGGTGCCACGCAGGGTGCCGTCGGTCATGGGTGAAAGCAAAGCCAATGCGGCGGACATTTCCCACTCGTCAC
Source organism: Limnobacter litoralis (assembly GCF_030160455.1). Classification (GTDB taxonomy): domain Bacteria; phylum Pseudomonadota; class Gammaproteobacteria; order Burkholderiales; family Burkholderiaceae_B; genus Limnobacter; species Limnobacter litoralis. The sequence continues at coordinate 36,330 of NZ_BSOJ01000027.1, forward strand.
GAATGCGAAGGCACAGGGCCAGCGACAGCATGCCACCCGCAGAATCACCAGCAACTGCAATTTGACGGGCCAGGTAACCCATGCGGCGCAAATCTTGATGCACTGCCAGTATTTCATCAATCGCTTTGGGGTATGGGTTCTCGGGTGCCAGTGAATAATCCACCACCGCCACAGACGCGCCTGTCATGCGGGCAAGCCGACTGGTAATCGAGCGATGCGACTTGGCGCTGCCCAAACAGAACACACCGCCGTGCAGGTAAATAATCACGCCCTTGGGGTCGCAATGCAAAGACTGAACCCACTCCACGGGGGTGTCACCCAAGCGCCGCTGCGAAATTCGAACGCCACTGACAGGGCGCAGCTTGCTGGTGATCTGGTCGAAGGCCTTGCGTTGAAGGTCAAACCCAAAATTCAGGCTGCCTACACCGCGAAACGCCACTTGAATGGCCATGGCCAGCGCCGTGCGTTTGATGTCCTCAAGGCGGCCAGCCTGGTATCGGTATAGCTGGTTCAGGTAGTAGTTGTCCGGTTGCTGCTGCGCCATGGTATCTGATTGATTTTTTGTTATACCCACTCCACTTTAATTCAAAAATTAAGCGGGAGGTGGATGTCTTCGCCGTGCAAGAAGAATTCAGGGATTTAACGATTTCTTTACGAGAATCCACTTTTTTCGTCTGGAAAATTTACGCAACAGTTCAAGACAATGAAGCCTGTCTAAACCACAGGAAACCATCATGCTCGAAACCTGTTTGCTCTACGCAGCGGTGCTGATACTGGGCTGGCCGCTTGGGCATTATCTGGCGGCTGTCATGCGGGGAGATCGAAGCCGTGCAGAGCCACTGTTTGATCTGATCGAAAAGCCCATTTATGCAATGCTTGGCAAAGCCGCGCGTCAACCCATGTCACTTCGGCAGTACCTGACCGCATTTGTTGCTTGCAACGCCGCACTGGGTCTGACGGTGTGGATGGTATTTATGTTTCAGGGCCATCTGCCATGGAACCCAAATCATGCCCCAGGCATGTCCTGGGATCTGGCCTTGCACACAGCCATTTCTTTTTTGACCAACACCAATCAGCAGCACTATTCGGGTCAGGCTCAATTGTCTCTTTTGTCGCAGGCGTCCGCCATCACAGGATTACAGGTCGCTTCGCCGCTGATGGGATTGGCTATGGCCTGTTGCATGTTGCGGCTGCTTTTTGGCAGACAGGATGAACCAAACAAACCACAAAATTTTTGGGTGGACATTGTGCGTCCAGCCATTCGCCTGCTCTTGCCAGCTGGCTTGGTACTCTCCGTTTTACTGACGTCGCAAGGTGTACCAGCCACGCTGTCAGGTGGACCCCAATTCAGACCACTGGACACCACTTGGAAAAACCTAGCGCAAGTAGTGCCTTTGGGCCCAGTTGCCCCCATGGTTGCAGTCAAACAGCTGGGTACCAATGGCGGTGGCTGGTATGGCCCGAACAGTGCAGCACCGCTTGAAAACCCGACACCACTGTCCAACTTTCTGGAGACTTTGGCCATTTTATTGATGCCTGTTGCTGTCGTGTTTATGGTCGGTCCGTTCACAGGGCGCAAACGACTGACCACCCTCATCATCGGAGTCATGATCGCCATGTCGATTGGGGCGAGCGCCGCATCGATCGCGGCAGAACATAATTCCCCAGGTTTGCAAGGCGCAAGTTGGATGGAAGGCAAGGAGCAACGCTTCAATGTCGACGAATCAGCGCTGTGGTCGAGTTTGACGACCCAAACCTCGAATGGCTCGGTCAATGCCATGATGGATTCGATGGCCCCGCTGACCATTCTGGTCGCACTGTGCAACATGATGATCAACAGCACGTTTGGCGGTGTAGGTTGTGGACTGCTGCAGTTTTTCGTCTACCTGATGCTCACCGTGTTTCTGGCTGGCTTGATGACCGGCCGCACACCTGAACTGTTCGGTCGAAAAATTGAGGCAGGCGAAATACGCTGGCTGGGAGTTCTCATCCTGTTGCAGCCTTTAACTGTGCTGGGCCTGTCTGCAATCACCTTTTCTTTTCCAGGCTTGGCCGCAACCAGCAACCCGGGCTTTCACGGCTTTGCCCAGGTGCTTTACGAGTACACCTCGGCGTATGCAAACAACGGCTCAGGCCTTGAAGGTCTGGGTGACAACACAGTTTGGTGGAACGTCAACGCTTCGATTGCTCTGTTGCTAGGCCGCTTTCCTTCGCTGATGATTCCTGTGGTGTTGGCATGGCGCCTTTCCCGAAAACCTCTGGTACCTGAAAACGCTGGCTCATTGCAAGTTGAAAGCATCACATTCGGACTGGTTCTGATTGCCACAATCCTGATCCTGACTCTGCTTCAATTCACGCCTGCGCTGATGCTGGGCCCCGTCGCAGACCACTTTGCCCTGACAATAACTGGAGTCAAGCCATGAATATGCGTTATGAAATCGCTCTGGAGACCTTTAGAAAACTGTCACCCACCAAAGCATTCAGCAACCCGGTTATGGCCATCGTCTGGATCGGGACCTGGCTTAGCTTACTGCTGGCACCGAGCAACAACCTGGGCTGGGCCTTCGGGATTGCTGTCTTTGTGGCCTTGCTGACTACAGTGCTGTTTGCAAACTTTGCAGAGGCGGTTGCCGAAGCGCGCGGCAGGGGACAGGCCCGCGCCTTGCGAGAAGCACGCAAAGACCTGATGGCCAATGTCCTGCTTCAAGACGGATCGGTGCAGATCAAGCCTGCGTCGGCACTGCAGTGTGGCGACCGAGTACGTGTCAGCGCAGGTGAGCAAATACCCGCCGATGGTGAAATTGTTCAAGGCTGCGCCTCCATCAGTGAGGCTGCAGTTACCGGTGAATCAGCACCCGTTCTAAGAGAAGCAGAGACCGACCGTTCCGGAGTGATCGGCGGCACGCTGGTGATGTCAGATCAAATTGACGTTGAGATTACCGCAGCACCGGGTGACAGTTTTCTGGACAGAATGATCAGCCTTGTGGAAGGCGCAAACCGTCAAAAAACGCCCAACGAGATTGCCCTGGGTCAGCTGCTGATCATCATGACCTTGACCTTTCTGATTGTGGTTCTGACTCTGCCGTTTGTTGCACGGCAGCTGGGCCTTCAGATCAACCCGTTGATTCTGATCGCACTGCTGGTGTGCCTGATCCCAACGACGATTAGCGGTCTGCTGCCGGCCATTGGAATTGCCGGCATGAACCGGGCTTTGAAGCACAATGTGCTTGCAAAAAGTGGCAAAGCTGTCGAGGTGGCTGGCGATCTGGATGTTCTAATGCTCGACAAGACGGGCACCATCACTCACGGAGACCGCATGGCAACGCGCATCATCCCTTTGGGACGATACACCGAAGACACCGCCCGACGCATCAGTTATCTCACCTCGGCCATGGACCCGACTCCTGAAGGAAAATCCATCGTAACGCTGGCGGGTGATCAAGCCGAATGGAAAGCCACGCTGACAAACGCCGAATTTCTGCCCTTCAGTGCGACCACCCGCATGTCCGGGTTGAATCTATCCAATGGTGTTCAATTGCGCAAAGGGGCAGCCGATTCCATCACGGCGCATTGTGCGCAATTGGGCGGCCGAATTCCCCCCAAAACTGAGAGTCTGGTTGAGGAAATTGCCCGGGCTGGCGGCACACCGCTGCTGGTGTGTGAGGACGCAGACATTGTGGCCGTCATAGAGCTTTCGGATGTCGTAAAGCCTGGCATTCAGGCACGTTTCGCACGGTTGAGAAGCATGGGCATACGCACAGTGATGATTACCGGAGACAATCCACTGACGGCGGCAGCCATTGCTGCCAAAGCTGGAGTGGATGACTACATGGCTCAGGCACGCCCCGAGGACAAACTGGCACGAATACGGGAGGAACAGGCTGCAGGTCACCTGGTCGCCATGGTGGGCGATGGCACCAACGATGCACCTGCGCTTGCTCAAGCCGACATCGGGCTGGCCATGAATTCGGGCACGCAAGCCGCACGCGAGGCTGGCAACATGGTTGACTTGGACAGCAATCCGACCAAATTGCTGGAAGTGGTTGAAATCGGAAAACAGCAGCTGATCACCCGCGGAGCACTGACCACCTTTTCACTGGCCAATGACGTGTCGAAATATTTTGCGATTTTGCCGGTTCTGTTTGTTCCAATTTCCCCGGGTATGGCCAGTCTGAATGTGATGCACCTTGCCAGTACGAGTTCGGCCGTTCTGAGCGCCTTGATATTCAACGCCATTGTGATCCCTTTGCTCATTCCGCTGGCCTTGAAGGGCGTTCCCTTTGTGCCAGGCCCAGCGACCAATTTGCTTCGCAGAAACATGCTGGTTTATGGAGCGGGTGGTGTGCTGCTGCCATTCATCGGCATCAAGCTCATTGACCTAGCCCTTCAATTTATAAGATTTTGAAAGGACCTGACTATGAAAAGCGCAACTATTGAGCTGGTCCGACCAGTAATTGGACTTTTAATTGTCACCCTGGGGGTATTCGGGCTTGTCTACACCCTCTGCGGAACAGGAGCCGGGCAACTGCTGTATCGCGAACAGGCCAATGGCAGCCTGATCATTCAAAATGGCACAGTACGCGGCTCTTATCTGGTCGCACAAGCCTTTCCGAACCAGCAATATTTCCTGTCCAGACCTTCTGCAGCGAACTATGATCCGATGACCATGGGTGCCAGCAACATGGCCTTAAGCAATCCCGCTTTAAACGCCAGAATCCGGAAAGACGCATTAGACCTCCGCGCTCGATTGGGTCTGGAACCCAAACAAACAATTCCTGCTGATTTACTGACTGAATCTGCCAGCGGAATCGATCCAGATATCAGTGTTGAATCGGCCCTGCTCCAACTGCCTGCCGTGGCCAGTGCGCGTCATGTTTCGACGCAGCGTTTGCAGTCCCTGGTTTCGGAATTGACGCAGACTCCGCAATTCGGTTTACTGGGTGAGGCACGCGTCAATGTGATGCAACTCAACACCCATCTCGATCAACTGGACAAAGTAAAAAATTGAATCACACCATGAACAGGGCTGATGCACTCGTCCAGGAACTGAACAAAACTGCCAAAGGCAGACTGACCGTATTTTTGGGTGCGGCACCAGGAGTCGGAAAAACCTTCGCGATGCTGCAACGCGCCCGGGAGCTTTTGCAAAACGGTACAGACGTGGTGATCGGAGTGGTGGAAACGCACGGACGCGGTGAAACTGCGCGGCAAATGGAAGGGCTGCCTGCCCTGCCCATGATGGACATCCACCACCAGGGCCAAATACTCAAGGAATTTGATCTGGAGGCCGCCCTAAACAGGCGCCCCTCGCTCATATTGATCGATGAACTGGCGCACAGCAACGGACCAGGGTGTTTGCACGCTCAGCGCTGGCAGGACGTGGAATCGTTGCTCAAGGCAGGTATCGATGTGTATGGCACTCTGAACATCCAGCATCTTGAAAGCATCAATGATCAGGTCCATCAGTTGACCGGTGTCAGAGTGCGTGAAACCGTGCCCGACACCCTATTCGACCATCTTCGGGATATTCGTCTGATTGATTTGCCACCGGATGACCTCCTCGAGCGCCTTCAACAAGGAAAAATTTACGCACCACACATAGCAAGGCAAGCAATGACGGGATTCTTCACACCCGTCAACTTAAAGGCACTTCGCGACCTCGCCATTGACAAGGCTGGTCAATTGATTGATCAGGATTCCCGCATGGCGCTTAGCGCCAATGGACGCGAATCTGCACCGATGAGAAAAACCGTCCTGATTGTGCTGGACGGATCCGAACGCAGCGAATACATGTTGCGCGCGGGCGGACGTCTTGCCGAAAGACGCGGTGCACGATGGATCGCCCTGTGTGTCGTGAGTCGAAATGCCCATCTGGATGACACTCACAGGGCGCGTCTGGATCAGTGGAGTGACTTGACGCGCAGATTGGGCGGGGAATTTGAGGTGGTTCATCACTCCGACAGAATTCATGCCATTTTTGAGGTAGCAAGGGTAAGACAAGTCACCGCCATACTGGCTGAACGTGGTCATGAGGGTTTAATAGCAAGGCTTTGTCGGCGAACGCTGGCGGATCAGCTGCTGCACCGGGGAAGGCAATATGAAATCACGCTGATTGCTTCAGACGATTCCAGACCTGCAAAATCGATTTTGCGGGCAAACCAGGTGCCCTTTGCTGACTGGGCATTTGCAGTACTCTGCAGCATTCTGGCGGTTTTGACCGCGTGGGCAGCCGACAGCCTTCTGGCCTTCAAAGACCTGTCAGCCATTTTCCTGATCGCAGTGCTGGTGGTTGCCACGCGGACCGGAAGAAGCGCGGCTACACTGGCTGCAGTAACGTGTTTTCTGGCCTACAACTACTTTTTCATAGAGCCTCGTTTTACTTTCGAAATATCCGCAGAACAAGGGATTATCACCGTATCGGGTTTTCTGGTGACTGCATTGATGGCTGGTGGTCTGGCCTCGCGTATGCGAGAACAACTGGACGCTTTGCGGGCAGCCAATGCCTACGGCATTGCCTTGGAACAACTCACCCGGCAACTCTCGACAGCCACCGACATACATGCGGTTCTGGAACGTGGCGCGAGGGCATTGGCTCAATCCAGTGGGGCTCGTGTCTGGTTGAGGGTAGGTACCTTGGCTGAAACCCAAGCAGAATTCACCTTATCCGAAGATCCGAAAATTCGGCATGCTGCAAGCCTTTGTGAATCCACACGGGAAGAATGCGGACGCTTCACCAACACATTGGCCGGCGCAGAATGGCTATTCATGCCCATGCCGGCCAGCAACAGCGGATCGGAAGGAGTCGCAGGATTTTGCTTCCCGGCCAGTCAGAAAAGCCTGTCCAATGAAATGGCTACGCTTCTGAAGTCGATGACCCAAAGTATCGGTGATGCAGTGATGCGCACCAGGCTGGTCAATGAGCTGGAGTCAGCCAGAGTGATTTCTGAAACTGAAAAGCTTCGTTCGGCACTGCTCTCATCGGTGTCACATGACCTGCGCTCCCCACTGGCGGCCATGGTAGGCGCTGCCGAAACGCTGGACACTTTCCAAACAAGCCTTCCGCCGGAGGATCATGCAGCACTTCTGGACACCATTTTGCAAGAAGGTCAACGCTTGGACCGCTACATTCAGAACTTGCTGGATATGACCAGACTGGGACACAACGGCCTTGCCTTAAAGCGTGAATGGACCTACGTTGAAGATCTCGTTGCCTCTGCAGTCCAGAGACTTCAACGCTACCACCCGGGCCAAACCATTGAAGTACAAATTGAAGACGGATTGCCTCCACTTCATGCCCATCCGGCCCTGATTGAGCAGGCTTTGTTCAATGTGATTGAAAATGCAGCCAAGTTTTCTCCAATTGGCGAAGCGCTGGAAATAAGAGTAGCCCGACAATCAGACAAACTTCAAATTGAAGTGACCGACAAAGGCCCTGGCATACCTGCCGATGAAAGAGCAAAGGTGTTTGACATGTTCTACACCATGCAGCGCGGCGATCGGGGTACTCAAGGCACCGGTCTTGGACTGACCATTGTGCAAGGCATTGTTGGTTCACACATGGGCGAAGTCACTGCCCTGCCCGGTCCAGATGGCCAGGGTACAACGTTGAGAATATGCTTGCCCTTGAGTGTTGAACCCAACAGCTCCTCGGTTGATTACACAGAATGACAGAAGCCACCACTGCAAAAATACTAATCATCGACGATGAACCCCAAATCAGGCGGTTTCTGGGCATCAGCTTGCGTGCCGCTGGTTACCGCACCTGCGAGGCAAGCACTGGCGCAGAGGGGCTCGGCGAGCTGGCAGCCTCTCAACCGAATTTGGTCATTCTTGACCTGGGACTTACCGACATGGATGGCGGAGAGGTACTGGAACACATCCGAACCCTGTCTGAGGTACCTGTGCTGATACTCTCGGTGCGCTCTTCAGAGCAGGAAAAAGTTCGGCTACTGGATATTGGGGCCAATGACTATTTGACCAAACCGTTCGGACTTCAGGAAATGCTGGCCAGGGTTCGGGCACTGCTGAGACATCACCAACCCAAAGACACGGACCCGAGCGGGCTTTATGACGATGGACACCTTTGTATCGATTTGAAAAACCGACAGGTTTGGCTGGAGGGCCTTGAAGTCAGTCTGACCAAAAAAGAATATCACTTGCTGTCGATTTTGGTAAAAAACGCAGGGCGAACGCTAACCCAACCACAACTGCTGAAAGAAGTGTGGGGGCCAAGCCACATTGAAGACACACATTATCTGCGCGTGGCGGTCAGTAAAATCCGAAGCAAACTGGGTGAGGACGCGCTGAACCCCAAATACATCATCACTGAAAACGGTGTGGGTTTGAGGTTTCGATTCGCTCCAACCAGCACCTAGATCACAAAATCGTTGACGCTCATGCAGGGCAGCAGTAAACTCGCACCACTTTGTAAATTTGGAGATCCGAGTGGGAACCTCTTGTGGTGACAGTAGTCGATCGTTGATATCGATCGCAACCCGCTTGGCCTGACGGTAAATCCAGTTTCTACTGCATCCACCGTTAAGCCCAGTGTTTAAACGGTGGTAATTCTGTAACAAATTCCTGTTACAAATTCCTTCCTTTTTTGAGTGAACAGATCGCCTGGCACACGCACGGATAGTTTGTCCGTCGCCTGTGTATGCCTTCCGTGTGTCTCAAGAGTTAATGGCTCACCCAGCTATTCCTGTTCGTATCAGTTATAGGGCCCCTGTCAGGAGCACACAACAATGAACCTCGCCCTCTTGAAAGAATTTTTTGCCGGCTTTTTGCGCAATCGCCACCTGGGTCGCCATTTCAAGCGTCTTGCCCTACTGGAGACCCTGCCTCAGTCTGAATTTGGCCGGACATTACCGCCGCAGTTGACTCAACATCTGGTCAAGGCGGCGCGATTGAACAATGATGAATTGCTAAAAAGCCTGCAAAGTCACAGCGATGGTCTGTCTGAGCCGCAGGCTGACCTGGTGCGCCGCCGCGTGGGTTACAACGAGGTTGAACATGAAAAGCCCCTGCACTGGCGCGTGCACCTGTGGCAGTGCTACCGCAACCCGTTCAACCTGCTGCTGACCCTGCTGGCCATCGTGTCTTTCCTGACACACGACATGAAGGCCACCACAGTTATTTCGACCATGATCGTGCTGTCCACGCTTCTGCGCTTCTGGCAAGAGGCCAAGTCCAACAAGGCGGCCGACGCCTTGAAAGCCATGGTCAGCAATACGGCCACAGTCAGCCGCCGCGATGTCACCGAGGACGCCGCTGAGGTGTTCGAGCAATTTTACGGCGCCAAGATTCAAGCGAAATCAGCCCGCCGCGAGGAAGTGCCCATCAAGCTGCTGGTGCCGGGTGACCTGCTGATTTTGTCGGCTGGCGACATGATTCCTGCCGACTGCCGCGTGCTGTCCGCCAAAGACCTGTTTGTATCGCAAGCCGCCATGACCGGGGAATCTCTGCCCGTTGAAAAGTTTGCGGCACAACGCGATGCAAGCACCATCAACCCGCTGGAGCTCGACAACATCTTGTTCATGGGTACAAACGTGGTGTCAGGCGCAGCCACAGCCGTGGTGCTAAGCACGGGTAACCGCACCTATTTTGGCGCGTTGGCCAGCCGCGTCACCGCCACCGACCGCGCGCCCACCTCCTTTCAAACTGGTGTGAACAAGGTCAGCTGGGTGCTGATTCGCTTCATGTTGATCATGGCGCCATTGGTGCTGTTCATCAATGGCTTTACCAAGCACGACTGGATGGAAGCCCTGCTGTTTGCCATGTCGATTGCCGTGGGCCTGACCCCCGAAATGCTGCCCATGATCGTGACCTCTACACTGGCCAAGGGTGCGGTGTTTCTGTCACGCAAAAAAGTCATCGTAAAACGCCTGGACGCCATTCAGAACTTCGGCGCGATGGACGTGCTGTGCACTGACAAAACAGGCACCCTGACGCAAGACAAGATTTTTCTGGCACGGCATGTGGATGTGTGGGGCGAAGAGGCCGATGAGGTGCTGGAAATGGCTTATTTGAACAGCTACTACCAGACGGGCCTGAAAAACCTGCTGGACGTGGCGGTGCTGGAACACGCCGACGTGCACCGTGAACTAAACCCCGCACGCAACTACCGCAAGGTCGACGAAATTCCGTTCGATTTCAACCGCAGGCGCATGTCTGTGGTCGTCAGCGAACGTGAAGACCACCACGAACTGATCACCAAAGGCGCGGTTGAAGAAGTGTTGTCCGTGTGCACCCACGTCCGCCATGGCGAAGGGGTTGAACCCCTCTCGCAAGCGCTGCTGGATCGCATTCGTCAGGTGACTGGCGACCTGAACGAAGAAGGCTTGCGCGTGGTGGCCGTGGCCGCCAAGGAAATGCCACCCCGCCGGGAGAACTACGGCATTGCCGATGAGTCTGGCTTGACCTTGATTGGTTACGTGGCCTTTTTGGACCCCCCCAAGGAATCCACAGCCCCTGCCCTGGAAGCCCTGGCCGCGCATGGCGTGGCCGTGAAAGTGCTGACTGGCGACAACGAACTGGTGACCGCCAAAATTTGCCGCGAAGTGGGCCTGGAGCAGCGCGGTGTGCTGATGGGTGGTGAAATCGAGCGCATGAACGACGCGGAACTGGCCAAAGCGGTGGAAGACAACAATGTGTTTGCCAAACTGACACCGGCCCACAAAGAACGAATTGTGCGCATGTTGAAAGGCAACGGCCATGTGGTGGGCTTCATGGGTGATGGCATCAACGACGCCCCCGCCCTGCGTGCGGCCGACATCGGCATTTCAGTGGACACCGCCGTGGACATTGCCAAAGAAGCCGCCGACATCATCTTGCTGGAAAAGAGCCTGATGGTGCTTGAAGAAGGCGTGCTGGAGGGCCGCCGCACCTTTGCCAACATGCTGAAATACATCAAGCTGACCGCAAGCTCCAACTTCGGCAACGTGTTTTCAGTGTTGGTGGCCAGTGCGTTCATTCCGTTTTTGCCCATGCTGCCCATGCATTTGCTGGTTCAAAACCTGTTGTACGACATTTCACAAATTGCGGTGCCCTTCGACCTGGTTGACGATGAAATGCTGACCAAGCCACTGACCTGGCAGCCCGCTGAAATTGGCCGTTTCATGCTGTATTTCGGGCCGCTCAGCTCGGTCTTCGACATCATCACGTTTTTGATGATGTGGTTTGTGTTTGGTGCCAACAGCCCTGAACACCAAACCCTGTTCCAGTCTGGCTGGTTCGTCATGGGCTTGCTCACGCAAACGCTGATTGTGCACATGATCCGCACGCCCAAGCTGCCGTTCATCCAAAGCCGGGCGGCCACGCCGTTGATCGTCATGACCGGCATCATCATGGCAGTGGGTATTTTTCTGCCCATGGGGCCCTTGGCGCATTACTTCAAGCTGCAGGCCCTGCCGCCGCTTTACTTTGCGCTGACTGCGCTGATTGTGGTGGGTTACATGGCACTGACACAGGCTGTGAAGGGCTATTACGCGCGTCGGTTTGGGTGGAATTAGAGTGTTGGCTTGATTTAGATCAAGACGCCAATGTTTGCTTTTTGTTAAAAATTGCTTAAGCCAATTACAAAAAGCCACACGGGGGGCGAGCTATGTCAATTCATCAAATCCGTTTATCCAATCAGCCAGCAGTGCTTCGGGCATTGCTGCTTGCTGGCGCCATTCTGAGCCTGTTCGCCACAAACAGCGCTCAGGCAATCCCAGTGTTCGCACGCCAAACCCAACAAAAATGCGTGGCTTGCCACGCAGGCGGGCAGTTTCCAGAGCTGACTCCGTTTGGTCGCCTGTTCAAGGAAACGGGCTACACCATGGGCGAGCGCACCATGCCCTTTTCGGTCATGGCGCTGGCAGAGTACGCCAAAGTGGCCAGCACGCTGGACGCTGCACCCGCATGGATGCAGTATGTGCCCGTTGGCTCACCCGGTGCCTATCAGTTCACCGATGCCAACACACCCTACCCCACCACCGCGTCTGACAGTGGGGTGGCCGGTTTAACAGCCTACGCTCTGTGGAACAGTTGCGTGTATGCAGAATTTGGCCTGTATCGCACAGCCAACCAGATCTTTTCAATCTTGAACGCGGGTACACCCACGGCCGACACCACGCAGTTGCAGGGTTTGAACAACCCCTACTGGCGCCTGGCCTACACCAAAGACTGGGGCAGCCAGAACATCATGGTGGGCACCAGTGGCATGCTGGCCGACGTGTACGACGGCACCACTACCCCCACAGACGGCAATGCTTACCAGCACAAAAAGAGCATTGGACTGGACATGCAGTATCAGTATTTGGGCGATCCCAATGTGGTGTCTGTGCAGATGGCCTACATGCGCAACACGGTTGACGATTCAGTCAACGGTGGTGGTGGCCCATCGATTGACACGCCCCGCACATTCCGCAGCAAACTGACGTATGTTTACCAGAATACTTACGGCGGCGATGTAGCCTATTTCAACCTGATCGACGAAAAAGACCGCACGCAAGAGAAGCAAGGTCTGACCTATGAGCTGTTCTGGATACCGGTGCAAGACATTCGGGTGGGCCGCTTACTGAGCCAGTGCAGCTTCCTGGGGCTGTTCAGACCTGGGCAGGGACTGCAGGGCAATTTCAGCTTCGTGCATGATGCGCTGAGTCAGCGAGGCCACCGTGGGCACATCGCTGACCAAACCCTGTACCTGGCCGATCAGTTGAACACCGCGCTGGTGATCGCCTTCAATCGTGGCGCGTTTGATGGACAAAATGGACGCGCCAAAAAATGTCACTTTCAAGGTTTGTGCAAACCCCATTTTGAACACGTCGCGAATCAAACTGCCCACAGGGCGACGGGTGTCTCGGGCGGCCTGCAGGGCACGCCACACGGCACGCCACAATGACAATTTTTTGGCGGTTACTTTTTTCGCGTTGGGCGTGGCCATGACGCGGCAGGGCATGCTGTCAAAATTCGCGTTGTAAATCGTTTCTTCAACCTGCTTGTCGACGATCATGCTTTTGGTGGTTTGATGCACAGGGCTTTCTTGTGTGGCAGCCCAGCGCGTGCCCATGGCCACGGCATCGGCGCCCAGCGACAAGGCCGCCACCAGCCCTGCCCCACTGCCAAACCCACCTGCGGCAACAATCGGCAGGTTGGTCACCTGCCGAATGGCGGGTATCAACACAAGCGAGGTGACCGAACCGCCGTGCGCAGCCGCTTCATGACCCGTCACCAGCAAAGCATCCACACCCGCCTTTTGGGCACTCAATGCATGTTTGGCAGACACCACCGTGGCAATCACCTTCCCGCCATAGGCGTGTACCCGTTCACACACATCGGCACCGCTTCCCAGTGAAAAATTCACCACGGGTACCTGCTCGGCCAGGGCAACCTCCAGATTTTCACGGGCGCCCGGCATCAACAAGGCGCAACCAATGCCAAAAGGTTTGTCTGTCAGCGATTTCACCCGCCGAATTTCATCCAGAGTTTGCGCAGGCGTCAAATGGCCGATGGCCAGAATACCCAAGCCACCTGCGTTGCTGGTGGCAGCCACCAGATCGGCGTTGGCCACATAGGTCATGCCGGGGCACAGCAGCGGATGTTCAATACCAAACAGTTCAGTGATTCGAGTTTTCATGACAGACCAATGGATTGGAAAAAGAAAAACGGCGGCATTGCGCGAACAATACCAGCCGTTCCTGTTTTGGATATTACTTCAAAGTAGCTTTACTTGGAAGTTGCCCCGACACCCACGCCAACGCCGGCGTCAACACCCAACTTCTTGCCGCTCACGCCCAGGTCAGCCTTTGCACCCGCCTCGGCCTTTGCATCACCATCTGTTTTCATGTGGTCTTTCATTTTGCCTTTCATGTGGCCCTTCATGTGCTCCTTGTCATGGCCCTTCATGTTGCCGTGCATTTGGCCTTTCATGGCGCCATCGGCTTTCATTTCAGCGCCCTCTTTCATGCCCATGCCACTGTGATGCTGGTCCATTTGGGTTTCACCTTTGGCACTCATGTGTGCGTCATCGGCGTGCGCCAAAGCTGTAAACAAAGCCATGGATGAGAATGCTGCAATTGCGAGTTTTTTCATGTGGATCTCCTTGGGTAGTACATCAACAGGTTGCTTGTTTCGTGATGGCCTTGAAACTTTGATACAGTAACAGCCTGGGCTGTACCTTGTCATAGTTTGCATGATTGCCACAACAAAGGGATTAACGTGAGAATTGCGTTATTGGATGACGAACCCTCGGAAACAGCCCGCCTGAGCGAGTTTTTGCAAGGTGCCGGGCACAGCACGGATCTGTTTCAGGACCCCCGCCTTTTTGTCAAACACCTGCACCGCGAAACATTTGACCTGATCGTCATTGACTGGCAAATGCCCGGCATGAGCGGACTTGAAGTGCTGCATTGGATCCGCAAGGCCATGCAATCCGACACGCCCGTCATTTTTGTGACCAATCTTGGGGGCGAGGCCAGCATCATGGAAGGACTGGACAACGGCGCTGACGATTACCTGACCAAGCCCGTGCGCAAAGGCGAGTTTTTAAGCCGTGTGCATGCCACGCTAAGACGTGCCCAACCCGCTACAGCCCCGAAAGCCACTGAGACCTACGGGCCCTACACATTCAAAGCGCTTGAATCCATCGTGCGTTTGAACGACGAGGACATCGCGCTGACGCCCAAGGAACTGAACTTGTCACTCTTGCTGTTTCGCAACGCAGACAAAGCCCTTTCAAGAACCTACATTCAACAACACGTTTGGGGCAACGACAACATCACGACGCGCTCGATGGACGCGCATTTGTCGCGCTTGAGAACCAAACTGCACCTGAACGATGCTGAACAGGGTTATCACCTGATGCCCATTTACAATTTCGGATACCGACTGGTTGCCACCCATGCGACACACTCCGTTTAAGACCTTTACCCTGCTTTTTGCTTTGGCTGGTCTTTGCAGCCCGGCAATCTCGGCCGACAATGGCAATCTCGACTACACAGTGATCAAGGGCGACACCATCTGGACCTTCTCTCAGGTCTACTTGAACGGCGATGAAGCCTGGAAAGAGGTGGTGAAGTTAAATGCGGTGAAAAACCCGAAACTGCTGCAACCTGGCACTCATTTGCGGATTCCGGTCAACCTGTTGAAGCAGGAGCGCAGTCTGGCCACCATTGTTTCCAGCACTGGGCCTGTCAACCTGATCCCTTTCGGACAAACTGCGCACGCTGCAAAAGCGGGTGAAACCGTGGCCTACAAAGACCGCCTGAGCACCGGACCACAAGGTTTTGCCAGCATCAAGCTGCCCGACGGCTCAATCATCAGCTTGCCCTCCAACACCGAGGTGCAAGTCAACGCACTGGCCAAATCAGCCTTCAAAAACCGAATTGAGTCGGATCTCTCTGTGCAGCAAGGCAAAGTGGAGGCCATCGTAACCCGGCAAAAGCAGGATGACCGCTTCATTTTGCGCACGCCTCAAGCCATTGCTGGCGTGCGTGGCACAGAATTCCGATTTGGACTCGGTGAACAAGACAACACCCTGCTGGAAGTGCTCGACGGGGCCGTGGCATTGGGTGCGCCACAAGGCAAGCAAGAACAATTGGTGCGAGGGGGCGAGTTGGCCAGCGTTGATTCGCAAGGGCAACTCAGCACAACCAGCCTGCCCACTGCGCCGCGCTGGAATATCGACAGCAGTATTCAGGTTTCAGAGCAGGTGGATCTTGCCTTGGGCGACACACCCATGGCTGCACCCAATGTGCACGTTACCGTGGCCGACAACACCGCCTTTGACAATCCACGATTCGAGACACGCAGTGCAAACCCGGTGATTAATATCCCCGACCTGCCAGACGGCGTGTGGTTTGCCAAAGCGGCTTACACCCTACCCAACGGTGCAGAGGGTGAGGCCCAAACCCTGATGATCGACCGGCTGACTGGCAAAGGTGGTAAAAGTCCGTCGGCCATTCAAACAGATCCCAATGGCCGTTCAGTGACTTTCAAATGGGTGCCGCTTGGTCAAGCACAGCGCTATCAACTAAGGATTACACCCTCAGCAAATGCACCGGCCATCCAACAAATGACTCAAGCACCCTCTGCCTCAGTGTGCTGTCTCAAGCCAGGCGCCTATGTGTGGCAGGTCAGCTACTTCGACAGTTCAAACACCTTGGTGCATGAAAGCCCTGCACAAACACTGCTGGTGGGTCCCAAGGTCAGTCTGCCGTCCGCGCCCAAAAGCCAGTGAATGACCCTGAAAAAAAGCCGGCACTGCTCAGGCCCCAGATCATTCTGGCGGCCTGGCTGATTTTGTTTTGTGTGCTGTTCTCGTTCAGCAAAGCCCCCGAAACACTGAACCGGCTTTTTGATGACCTGGCACTCAGCCAGTTCCACAGAAAAGTAGATCCCCAACTGTTGTTGATCTCCATTGATGACAACAGCTTGAGCCAACTGGGTCAGTGGCCCTGGTCTCGCGCCCTGCATGCTCAACTGATTGATCGCCTTTCAAAGTCTGAGGTGAAGGCGGTGGCCCTGGACATCGTGTTGACCGAGCCTGCAAAGGCACCGACCGAGGACAAAGCACTTGCCGACGCAATTTCGACTACACGCATGCCTGTCTTTTTGCCCGCCATTCAGGCGGATCGGGCCAATTTGCCCGGATTGCGAAACGGGTGGCTGACACCCAGCGAAACCCTCAAAAGCAAGCCCGGCCAATGGGTTGACATCGGTGTCCATGTAGACCCTGACGGCATACTGCGCAGCTTAAAGACGCCGCAAAGCGATGCGGGCGCAATGCCCTCTTTGTCGTGGGCAATGGCAAACAGCGCCCTGCCCCAAATTTCACCCCAGCCTGCTGGAGTGTGGCACATTCCGTTTGCCGGCCCCGGGGGGTCAGTGCCTGCGGTGTCTTACGTGGAGGTGCTGAAAGGACAGGTTCCCAAAAGCCTGCTTGCGGGCAAACTGGTTTTTGTGGGTGCCACGGCAGCGGGTCTTCAGGACCTTTTTATCACACCAGGTGGTGGCTACATGCCCGGGGTTGAAGTGCATGCCCAAGCCACAGACGCACTTTTAAAAAATCTGCACTACCGGCATCTTTCAACGGCATGGTCATGGGTTTTAGCGGTGCTGGCCGTGATTGGTTTGCTTCGTCTGTTCGGTCACAGTGCAAGCCGACAACTTGCATTGGGCGTGCTGATGTTCATTCTCGCCATTTTGGGCGTCATGTGGATCGGCGTTGCCGCGAAGGGGGTGTTCATCGCCCCGGCTCAAGCCCTGTTTGCCGTATTGATGGTGTACCCGCTCTGGAGCTGGCAGCGTTTGGAGTGGGTGTCCCGCTTTGCAAGCGAACAACTTGAAAAGCTGCACCCCGACAGGGCACTGGGCAATCTGTTCGGTTGGTCCGCGCCGCGCAGCCTTCACGCCGCCGAAGACCCATTGAGCGCGAAATTGCGAACCATCGAGGCGCTGCACACCCTGATTGGCGAGTCCGAAACTTTTTTCAGGACCATTCTGGAAGAACATCCGCACCCCGTCATGATTGCGGACACGCATCACCGCCTGGTCAAGCTCAATGAACTGGCGCGTCAACAGTTTGCGCTGACTGAGGGTGCAACACTGCCAGAATTTTGGGGATCAGACACCTGGAACAGCCTGCTGACAGCGCATGAAAGTCAGGAATTGACACTTCAAGTCCAGTCGGGTCAGTCACGCATCTTCTCAGCACAGGCCTTTTCAATTGCCAGCGGGAAAAATCAGTTTACTTTGCTGCTGCTGATCGACCGAACCGAGGAAAGAACCCTTCAACAGCAACGCGACGACACCATCCGGTTTTTGTCTCACGACCTGCGGGCACCCCAGTCCAGCATACTCGCAATGATCGACGACGCCAGAGAACAGACCTCCGAGTCGGACAATCGGCCCTTGCTGGACAAGATTGCCGCTGCCGCCCGACGCACCCTGAGCATGGCGCAAGGTTTTCTGGAAGCCCAGCGGGCCGAGCACAACACGGTCAATCTGACGGAAGTGCAAATCAACAACCTGGCTTTGGAGGCGATTTATCAAGCCAGTGCCAACGCAAAAAGGGCTGGAGTCACTCTGACGCTCGAAGAAAACAATGCCCTGTATTACGTTCAGGGCGATCACGAACTGCTGGCGCGCGTGCTACAAAACCTGCTCGACAATGCCATTAAGTACAGCCCAGCCAAAGGAAGGGTGTGGGTGCGTTTGTCGACGAATCACGAACAGTCACCCGGCATGGTTGCAATCGAAGTTGAAGACGAAGGGCCCGGCATTCCAGCCACACAACGCGAACAGATATTCAAACCCTTCGTACAAGGCGATGCACCCAAGGGTGACAAGGGCATCGGCTTGGGTCTGCACTTCGTCCAACAGGTTGCCCGGCAGTTGGGGGGCAACGTTGCCTGTTTGGCCAGTCCGATGGGGGGCGCCTTGTTTCGGTTGGAACTGCCCTGCACCGACGTGGAATCGCTTTAAGCCGCTTTCAAAATGCCATCGGTTTTGTTACAGATGATTACGGGGTCAACCTGCCCTGCCATTGCGCCGTTACCCTACAGCCTTGGAACAACAATCCACCCCTAAGGCAAGGGATATAAAAAGATGACCCAAACCACCTACCGCATTTGCGTGCTGGAGGACAACCACCTGTTGCTGGAGCTACTGGTGGGTTTAATCAATGACAATTTGCCCACCTGCTCACTGACCACATGCACCACCATGGCCGAGCTGGTCGATCAAGGCCTGAATTTTGATTTTCTGGTTTCTGATCTGGACCTGCCAGACTCGCCCGCTCACCGAACAGCGCAATATCTGGAAGCATTGCCGGCCAACACGCAAATTGCCTGCTTCACGGCGGATGAACGCAGTGGCAGGCAACTTGAACAGCGCACGCAGGGCCGCATTCGCTTTTTCAGCAAAACGGGCAGCATGGCCAGCCTGCTGAGCCTCATCAAAAGCAAGGCGGCCCTTCAACCCTGAAGGGTAAACGCTCAGGGTGCTGGCAATGCCCAAGCCCGAATGGTGTGGCCGGTTTGATAACCAAACAACTTGTTGCCACCCGCGGCTGCAACCACATATTGGCGCCCGTCGACGGTGTAAGTCACGGGTGGCGCATTCACGCCTGCATCGGCTTGCCCCGCCCACAGTTGTTTGCCGGTGTCTGCATCCACGGCAATCAACTTGCCCTCACCCAATCCTGTAAACACCAAACCACTGGCGGTGCTCAAAACCCCGCCAATGAGTGGCTGGTCCACCTTGTGCTGCCAGCGCAACTTGCCTGTGTCGAGGTTGATTGCGCTCAAGATGCCATAACGTTGGCCGTCGTCTGTCGGCGCCATGGATGAGTACTTCAATTCACCATGATCAGCATTCGCAGGCAAAGTGTGCAGGGTGTAACGCACCGGCCAGTGAATGCCGGCAACAAACACATCGCGGCGCTGCTCATCCACCGACACAGGCGACCAGTTTGAACCACCGATCACGCCGGGATAAATCAGTGTGCCGGCTTCAGTCGGTTTCTTAAAGAAGTTCTTGCGCGGCACGAACGAGTCGCTTTTGTACAGCAATTTGCCAGTTATCCGATTGTGAGCGTAAAACCAGCCTGTCTTTCCGGCCTCGCCCACCGCTGGCACCTGCTTGCCCTTGATGTTGGCAGTGAACAAAACGGGCGGACTGGCCACATCGTATCCCCACTGATCGTGCGGCACTTGTTGGTAATACCATTTGATTTTGCCGGTGTGAACGTCCAGCGCCACCAAACTGGCCGTGTACAGGTTGTCCCCAGGTCTTGAAGAACCCTCCATCTGCGGCGAAGGGTTGCCTGTGCCGAAATACAGAAGACCGTTTTCACGATCAATGGCCGGTGTACTCCAGGCGGAGCCGCCACCATACTCCCAAGCGTCCGGGTACTTATTTAACTCGCGTTTTTCCTGGGCTATGTTTCGCGGCAAGGGTACGCCATCGGGGGTGGTTTTGCGGAAATGTCCTTCCCAGCCTGTGGCAGGCACCGTGTCAAACTTCCACACCTGCTGACCGGTTTTGGCGTCAAACGCAGCCATAAAGCCACGGCGACCGTACTTGCCCGCAATGCCGACCACCTCGCCCAGTGGCGCATTGGGGTCAGGCTTGTCCAGATGCAGCCCATAACCCACGCCGGTAATGCCCACAATCACCAAACCATCCACCACCATGGGGGCCATGTTGATACCCGCGCCCGAAGTGCCCGCGACGGTCATCTTTCCGCCGTTTGTGTTCAAGTCTTTGCCCAACGTGTCCGCGTCTTCGTGCACGCCCTGCTCACCACCGGTCACATCGACGTCCCACACCTTCTTGCCCGTTTGAGCGTCCAGCGCAATGAGTCGTGAATCCACCGTGCCCATGTAGACCAGGCCGTTTTCAACGGCAACGCCACGATTGGCTGGGCCACAGCACATGGGGCGGCTTTTGATTCGATCGTGGATGTAACGCCAGATTTCCTCGCCCGTGTCCGCTTTCAAAGCCACCACGCCATTGAAAGGCAGTGACACATACATGACGCGCCCCACCACAATTGGCGTGGCCTGAAAGCTGCCTGACACCTTGGTGTCAAATGTCCAGGCGGGCTCCAGGCGATTGACGTTGTGCACATTGATCTGCGTCAGCTCGCTGTGTCGCTGGTGCTGCCAATTGCCGCCAAACACAGGCCAATCGGTGTCCGCCCCCGCAGTGGCTGCAACAGCCAGGCTGGCAGCCACACACAGCGTGGCCGCAAGTGCAGTGGTTCTGAAGACGTGTCTCATGCTCGGTTTCCTGCTGTTACAAACAGAACATACCTTGCAATTTTCGAGCCTATTCAATGTGTTGCAGAATGACGCACCCGCAACACAAGGCCAGCAGGACTCAATCCGACAGCGCTTTCATTCGGGCGTACAGGTCAGCCTTGCCTTCAAAGCCGATACCCGGCAGATCTGGCAAAGTGACATAGCCCTGCTGAACCTTCACACCATCGGGGAAGCCGCCATAGGGCTGAAAAAGGTCGGGATAAGACTCATTGCCGCCCAAACCCAGCCCGGCTGCGATGTTCAATGACATTTGATGCCCACCGTGCGGGATACAGCGCGACGCAGACCATCCGTGCTGATGCAGCATGTCCAGTGTGCGCAGATACTCCACCAAACCGTAGCTGAGGGCACAATCAAACTGCAACCAGTCGCGGTCGGGCCGCATGCCGCCGTAACGGATCAAATTGCGCGCGTCCTGCATCGAAAACAGGTTTTCACCAGTGGCCATGGGTTTGTCGTAATAATTGCGCAGCGTGGCCTGCAATTCAAAATCAAGTGGATCACCCGCCTCCTCGTACCAAAACAGGTCGTACTGCGAAAGCGCTTTGGCATAGGCAATTGCCGTGTCCAGATCAAAGCGGCCATTGGCGTCCACAGCCAGCTTCTGGCCGTCTTGCAACACACTCAAAATTGAGTCGATTCGGCGCAAATCCTCATCCAGCGACGCACCGCCGATCTTCTTTTTCACCACCGTGTAGCCCCGATCGATGTAACTTCGCATTTCATCTTTCAATTTGCCGTGGTCTTGCCCTGGGTAGTAATAACCACCCGCCGCATACACAAACACCTTGCGATTGGGTTGACCGTTGCCATATTTCTCAGCCAGCAACTGAAAGAGCGGTTTGCCCGCAATTTTGGCCACAGCGTCCCAAACGGCCATGTCAATTGTGCCAATCGCAACCGACCTTTCACCATGGCCACCTGGCTTTTCGTTGGTGAACATGCAGTCCCACACCCTGTGCGGACAAATGTTCTGGCCGGTTTCATCCAGCAGACTGTCCGGGTTGGCCTCCAATATGCGAGGAATGAACCTTTCACGCATCAACTTGCCCTGGCCATAGCGACCATTCGAATTGAAGCCATAGCCCACCACGGGTTTGCCATCGCGAATCACGTCAGTGACAACCGCCACCAGGCTGGAGGTCATCTTGCTGAAGTCGATGTAGGCATTGCGGATGGGCGAGCTAATGGGCACGGTTTGTTCACGAATTTCAACGATTCTCACGGCATGTCTCCTAAGTGATGCGGTGAGGAAATCTTAGGCATTCAGTTGTACTTCGTGTTTTAATAAATCTGATTTTATTATTCAGTAAAAATGAAGACTGCCCAATCCAGCGAACTTGAATTCTTCGTCACCCTGGCTCGCCATGGCAGCCTGGCTGCCACTGCACGCGCACTGAACATCACCCCACCCGCCATCACCATGCGGCTTGCAGCCATGGAATCGCGTTTGGGCGTGCGGCTGGTGAACCGAACCACCCGCAAAATCAGCCTGACCAGCGAGGGAGAACTGTACCTGCAACACGCCAGCCGCATTTTGCAAGACCTGCGCGACATGGAAGACCAGGTGGCCAGCGGTGGCCAAACCCCACGCGGACCGATCCGGCTGAATGCCACGCTGGGCTTCGGGCGGACCGTCATAGCGCCTTTGGTATCGAGATTCTGCAAATTGCACCCGGACGTACAGGTCAATCTGGAAGTGACTGATCGCCCGGTCGATCTGGTAGACGATGGTTTTGACCTTGCCATTCGATTTGGAGAACTGCCAGACAGTCGCCTTAGCGCACGACGCATCATGAGCAACCGGCGTTTTTTGTGCGCCTCACCGTTGTACCTGAAACAATGCGGCACACCGCGTACTTTGGCCGACTTACAGCATCACCGTTGCATCGTTCACCGACAAAACAATGAAGCCCATGGCAGTTGGCGCTTCAACAAAGGCAAAAAAAGCGAGCTCATCAAAGTGCAAGCTGCGCTGGCAAGCAACGATGGAGACATCGTCATGGAGTGGGCACTGGAAGGACATGGCATTTTGATCCGGTCCGAATGGGACTTGAACAAATACCTGGAAAGCGGGCGACTTACCCGCATTCTGACCGACTACACACTGCCCAGCGCCGACCTCTTCGTTTACTTTCCCGCGCAATTGCATCTGCCGGTCCGCGTTCGCAAATTGATCGATTTTTTAATCGACAACCTGGCCCAGCAAAAATAATTGAACTGGACTGTAACCAATTTCAAAAGCAGACCGAACTGAAGAGTGTTCACGCACAATCTTCTACACCCAGGCGTGATCGCATTTTTATCATTCAAGCCCATCCGGGCCAACCAAAGGAATTTAGACATGAAAAAAGCACTGTTCACACTGGCCTGCACAACTGCACTGTTTGCCTTCAACGTACACGCGGCCGATGACATGAAACACGATGGCATGACCAAAGACGGAATGACCAAAGAGGACACCATGAAGAAGGACGACATGATGAAAAAGGATCACATGAAGAAAGACCACATGAAAAAAGACCACATGGACAAGGACGGCATGAAACACGACGGCATGAAAGCCGATGGAATGAAACACGACGACATGATGAAGAAGTAATTTAACCGGGGGCGGACCAACATGAACAACATCCACTCAGGCAGCAAATCGTTGAAGACTCTGGCTCCCATCGCAGGTGTAGCCATCGCCCTGATTGGCAGTACCGCAAGCGCCGCCCCTGTCTGCCAATGGCAGAGCCCCATTCACCCCATGCTTGTTGCCGAATTGTTTACCTCCGAGGGCTGCAGCAGTTGCCCACCGGCTGAGCGCTGGCTGAGCACCACCCTGAAAACCGGCACCTTGACCGATCGCGTTTTGCCGCTGGCCTTTCATGTGGACTATTGGGACTACATCGGCTGGAAGGACCCGTATGCAAGCGCTGATTACTCGGCACGGCAGTACCAGTGGCAAAAAGCCGGGGCCAGCCAGATTGTTTACACACCGGAATTCATTGTGTCTGGTCGTGAATATCGAGGCTGGCGCAACCCCGCCACCCTTCGCCAGATGCTGAGCGAGAACGCCAATCAAAAAGCACCTGTGACCATTCAAGCCACCGTGTTGAAAGGGCAAGCAGATCGCCTGTCCATCCAAATTGAGCAGGAATGGCAAGGCCAGGCACCGGCGGGCACCCAGACCACGGTATTTTTGTATGAAGACGGGCTGAACCAACAAGTGGACTCTGGCGAGAACCGGGGCGAAACACTTCGACATGACGCAGTGGTCAGGGCCATGTTGAGTGCACCGAAAAAGCCATCTGGCGGTGCCACGGCTCAAATGAATTTCCCGCTGCAGCGCGACTGGGTGCGCCACAAACTGGGGCTTGGCATCGTTGTCAGCGGTAACCAGGGCCAACGCATCTTTCAGGCACTGAACGTGCCTGGGTTGCTTGCCCAATGCACCGAACAGCCTCAAAATTAAAAGGTAAACATCATGAACAGAAGACAACTTTTGGCAGGTTTGGGTGTCTCAGCACTGGGACTCACCGTCAATCGAATTTCAATGGCAGGTAGCACAATGACGAAAGTACACAAAACACGCGAAGAATGGCTCAAATTGATTTCTGCAGAGCAATATGGCGTGCTCTTCAATGAGAACACCGAACGGCCTTTTAGCAGCCCCCTGAATGACGAAAAACGCAAAGGGCATTTTCTGTGCGCCGCCTGCAACCAGGTGCTGTTTCCCTCTGAATTCAAGTTCAACAGCGGCACGGGTTGGCCCAGCTTTTTTGACGCCAACAAAGAAGCCATTGGCACCAAGCGCGACTTCCGGCTGATTTTGCCGAGAACGGAATACCACTGCAGCAATTGTGGTGGCCACCAGGGGCACGTCTTCAATGATGGCCCCGCCCCCACTGGCTTGCGCTACTGCAACAACGGTTTGGCCCTGAAATTCGTGCCAGAAGGCGAACCCCTTCCATCGGTGCTGACATCATGAAACACACTCCGCTTTTACGCCTGTCTGCTTTCTTGCCGCTTGCAGCAGGGCTTTTTATATCACTGGCAGGCTTAAGCCAACCAGCCCGCGCAGCCACTGAAACCGCCGTGTTTGCTGGTGGCTGCTTCTGGTGCGTCGAATCCGATTTTGACAAGGTGGCTGGGGTGATCGAGACCACCTCGGGATATGCCGGTGGCACGGAGGCCTCGCCCAACTACCAAACTGTCAGCGCGGGTCAAACTGGCTACGCCGAGTCAGTGCGTGTCACCTTCGACAACAGCAAGGTCAGCTATTCTCAGTTGGTGGAATATTTCTGGAAAACCATCGACCCCACGGTGCAAGACCGACAATTCTGTGATGAAGGGCACCAGTACCGAACCGCTATTTTTTACCAGAACGACGCCCAGAAAAAGGTGGCTGAAGCCAGCAAAGCGAAACTGGTGGCCAGCGGCAAATTCCCGCATGTGTACACGGAAGTGGCGCCTGTGTTGAACTTCTACCCCGCAGAAAGCTACCACCAAAACTACTACCAAAAAAACCCGATACGTTATGAGTTTTACAGGTTGAATTGTGGGCGCGACAACCGCGTGAAAGAACTGTGGGGCAAGTCAGTTCACTGAGACCACCCAACAGAGTGACTAAAAATCACCCGATTTGCCAAGCCCCTGAACAAGCCTGAATACTTTCAGGCTTGTTTCATTTCAAGGCAGGCAAAACATGGCAGCACGTCCTTTGGTCGATGGATTGGCACAAGTCATTCTTGGCGACAGCACAACCCACGGTGGCAAGGTCATCAGCGGCAGCCCCAGCACCTTTTTTGGTCCCGCCCGAATTCCCGTGGCACGGGTTGGAGACATGACCAGCTGCCCGCTGTGCCCGCCGCACGTCTTTCCGATCGTGCAGGGCCACCCCTTCTTCACCGACAACCACATGAACGTCGCCCTGCATGGCCACAAAACCGCCTGCGGGGCCAGTTTGATCGCAGTGGCAGCGCCTGCACCCGACGAAACGGACTTTCCCGCACATTACGACAGCACACAGTCTGAACCGGAAACCCACAGCCCGCTGGAAGTGGAATTTCTGGACACCGACGGCAACGCGCCAAATGCAGGTGAAAACATCAAACTGCAAATCGGGAAAACCGTGCTGGAAGGCACGCTGGATGGCGAAGGCAAAACCAAATTCAAGAAAGCCCCTCACGGATTTGCCAAAGCAGTGCAAACCAAACGTCAAGGCGACGAATAAACACCATGCCTGATTACGCCAAAGCATTCCCAAACTCGCCCATCATGCACGTGGATGGCGACACACAAATAGCCTGTAATGATCTGCCCGGTGAAACGGTGCGTTGCATACGCAAAAAGCCAAAATTACGCGTGGTGCTTCGCAAACACCGAGACGTGGTCTTCGACATCAACCTGGGTCTTGGCGGACAGTACAGTGTCGAATCGGAGCAAAGTGACTTCTACAACACCCGCGACAAAAAGCTGATTCGACCGAAAACACAAGTGGTGTTTAGTGAAGGGGAAAGGTTGCATCTCTGGGTGAGTAGAACCTTCATGGGTGCGCTGCTGCTTAAACACAACGGCAAGCTGATCGCCCGATATGAACCCAATCAGTTAGACCCACACACCTGTACTGCGCAAAACCCGGAAGGCAAACCAGCACCGCTGATTGTCTCGATGCAGCTGCCTCATTTTGATGTGCTGGAGCCCATACAAACACAATTGGACAAGACGACTGAATATTACGAGAAAAAAGCGCAGATGATTCAAAAAACGATTTATGTCGTTGAGGTAAAAGATTGGGGCAAAGAAATACCGCTTCAAATCGTAAAATTTTTACAAAACGGTGGGAAAGAAACTGCAATTGATGATGATGGAGTTTTAACA
Organism: Limnobacter litoralis; assembly: GCF_030160455.1. Lineage (GTDB taxonomy): Bacteria > Pseudomonadota > Gammaproteobacteria > Burkholderiales > Burkholderiaceae_B > Limnobacter > Limnobacter litoralis. The sequence continues at coordinate 63,005 of NZ_BSOJ01000027.1, forward strand.
AGAAACTGGCTGCTTTCACAGCTAATAGGAACTACTGAATCAATTTATCATCAAAGAGAAATAGTGAAGGACTTGATATCTACTAAATTCTATTTAAAAGCGTTTTTCAGAAAAAATGGGACGAAAGTATATCACATAGTATTTAAAGGAACTGCAGGCGCACGAAAAATAATAAAAGCATCCAGATACCTCAGCAACAACAGTCAAGTAATTTCAATAACCCATGGGACTGGCAGCTTTGCAACAACGGCACATCAATCATGGAACACACTAAAAGGCTCCGTTGGAAAGGGCACAGCCATAAGTATAATTTTCACAATTGGGATAGATCTAGCCGAGTGGTTAAAAGCCTTTCAAACAACAAATTCCGGTGATAGTGATTCAAAGTTCAACTTATTAGATTTATTTACAACTGTAGGACTGGACATTACAAAAGGAGCAATATCCGCTGCGGCAACCGAAGTTGCAGTGAGTGGAATTTTATTTATTACATCATTTGTGGTTGGTACGGCGGGATTACCATTTGTAGCCTTATTGATAGGAACAGTTTTTATAGCGGTTGCCGTATCCACAGGGATCGATTTTATTGATAAAAAATACAAAATTACAGATAAAATAGGGCAAAAAATAAAAAGCAGCGTCGAAGAGCTCGGAAGAAAAAATTCAAACGACTACTCACCGATCAACATCAATCCGATATTTCTTGCTCCATAATGGATAAAATAAAAAACAGCCGATTAGTTGAAGAATCAAAGATTTTTTCTTTATCCACCCCTATTATATTAATAGTAAACTACTTTATTTTTTATGGAATTCTTGATTTAAATTCAAAATATTTATATCAATACATAATTTTTTGTTTAATTATCAGCGTTTTTTTTATATTTTTAAATTTTTCCAAAATAGATCTATCAAAAAAATATATTTATAACTCTATAAAAAATTTATTTTTCATTTACCTAATTTACTCGCCATTTATTTCAATTAGCTCAATATATTTTATCAAAAAAAATAATAATAATAATAACATTTCGCACAAAATTTTTCTTATAACATACGTAGGCTCAATCATTCTAACAGCCATATACAATTATATAAAAGCCAGAAACAGCTATGAAAGCGGTACTTTCTTTAAGATGAACATTTCGGAAACTGAAGAATATTTACTTATGAACGGAAAGCCTCAATTCCAAACACAAAAGGATTACAGTCACAGTGAAATCTCAAAAAAACTGAAATCAACGATTCTCTCAATTGTTTTACCTATTTCAACCATGGCCTACCCGCTTCAAAAGCTAATCGCACATCATTATGGGGACGAGGCGATTTTCCTTTTCCTTGCTATTTTAGGTTTCTTTCTTCATGTATATGTTGCAAAAGGTTTCGGATATTACCTTTTTTCAAATATCGTTATCCCGTTAAAAATCTCAAAGCAGCATGGCAAGCCAATCTATTTTCATAAAAATTTCTAGTTATTTTAAGACCAGTTATTCCTGTTAATTAATAATCTTTCAAAGCATTTAGCAATTCTTACAAATTCGAGTCTAATCAACAAGAGCTGGGTACAGCCCTCGGTCGAGCTGGGTCCTACCTCGGTTTCACACAAAGTGAACTGGCACAAATGATCAGCAATTGCAGAAGCGCAGTGTCTCGCGGCATCATCGACCCAAACTCCAAGTCGGGTGAATTGCCGCTGACCGTTTTACGTTGCTACAGGTCTTTGCACGCGCTGTTTGGCGGCAACAAGTAACACACGAACCACTGGGTGCATGTGGCCAACCTGCATTTGAATGGAGTGTCTGCCGATCTCATGAAGTCCATCGTGGGTCTGGTACAAGTTGCTTCGTACCTGGAATCCATGCGCGTGAGGGTATAAATGATCCACCTGAATCAGGCAAGCCAGCGGGTGTTCACACACCCGGCCAGCGCGCTGAAAGTGGACGGTGCACAGTAATTACTTACGCACAGCTTTGTAATGCGCGGGGTTCAGGGTTTTGCCCATTTGCTGCCACAACACATGTTTCAAGACTTTGAAAGGTACAAAACGGGCACCGTACCAAACCCGCGCCGCGTTGTTGCCGTACACAATACGAGGTTCGTTTTTCTCGATGCATTTGCGCACGTATTCCACAATCTCTTCCGGGGGTGTGGTCAAAAACTTCTTGGCGAATTCAGCGTGCTCTTCCTTGTTAGCAATGTTGGTGTTGATGCCACCGGGGTGCACCAAATGCACCTGGATCTTGCTCGATGAAAGCTCGACACCCAACGATTCAGTGAAGCCACGCACGGCAAACTTGCTGGCGCAGTAATCCGAATTGGAGGGGGTTCCGACCAAGCCAAAAATGCTGGACACGTTCACCACTGCGCCTTCGCCGTTTTCCATCAACTGCGGCAAAAACGCTTTGGTGCCATGCACAACACCCCAAAAGTTGATGGCCATCACCCGCTCGATCACGTCGTCGGGGTTCAACCACACGGGCAGCCCCTCGCCACTGATGCCCGCGTTGTTGATGATCACGTGCGCATTGCCCAATGTGCTTTTCACTTCCTCTGCAAAGGCGTACACCTGCTCTTTTTTGGACACATCCACCTGCGTTGCCAACACTGCTTTGCAACCGGTCTTGCGGGTCATCTCTGCCGTTTCCTGCAAGCCCTTGTTGTCGTAGTCGCAAATGGCCACTTTGCTGCCCAGCTTGCCAAACATCAGCGCGTAAGCGCGGCCCATGCCTGATGCTGCCCCGGTGATCACCACCACTTTGTCTTTGAAGTTTTTCATGCTCAGGCAGCCTCCACCACTTTCAGTTTGGCCTTGCCAGGTCGGCGTGGCAGGTCTACAGGCTTTTTCAGTACGATTTCATGGTCGCGCTGCTTGAACTTCTTGGCCATTTGCAGATAGGTGTAGCTAAACCCCGGAAACATGGCCACCACATGGCCGCTCTTGCTCTTGTACCAACTGGTGCACCCACCGGTTTTCCACACCGTTTTGTCCATTTCAGTGTGAATAAACTGCGTGTACTTTTCTTCCGCCTCGGCCTTCACTTCAATGGCAGCTGCATTGCCTTTTTGAACGCGGTCGATGGCCTGCATGATGTAGTGCATCTGCGCCTCAATCACAAAAATGGCTGAGGTGTGGCCAATGCCGGTGTTCGGGCCGGTCACGATGAACAGGTTTGGAAATCCGGGCACTGTAGTGCCCAGGTAAGCCCGTGGATACTCGCTCCAGACGTCCGACAGGCGCGTGTTGTCACGGCCAATCACCGGGTATGAAATCACGCCATCGGTGGCGTCATAGCCTGTGGAATAAACGATGCAATCCAGATCGATCTGCTCACCGCTTTGGGTCACAATGCCGCGCTCGTTGATCTCGGCAATGCCGTCGGCCTTGTCGTGCAGGGTCACGTTGTCACGACAGTAGGCTGGGTACAGGGTGTTGCTCAGGATGATTCGTTTGCAGCCAATCGTAAAGTCGGGTGTGACCTTGCGTCGTAGCTCAGGGTCTTTGATCTGTTTTTTGATGTGATGCAAGGCTTCGCGCTGGGCAATCTGCTTCAGCGCAAAGTCGCTGTATTTGAATGCGATCACGCGGCTTTCCAGCCCCCAGTAAATGGCTGATCTGGCGAGCCTGCGAATCGGGTCAATTTTCAGCAGCTTTCGTTCCCAAGGTTTGAAGGTGCGGTCAGGACGTGGCAGCACCCAGTGGGGCGAACGCTGAAAGACATGCAGGTGTTTCACATCGGGTGCAATGGCTGGAATGACCTGCGCTGCACTGGCGCCGCTGCCAATGATGGCCACGCGCTTGCCTGCGTGCTGATAATTGTTGTCCCAGTTGTTGGTGTGAAAGGTTTTGCCTTTGAAAGTGTCGCGCCCCTTGAAGTTGGGGTACACCGGTGTACTCAGGGGGCCACTGGCGTTGACCACAAACTGCGCTTTCAACACGTCACCACCATCAAGCAGCACATGCCACAACTGTTCGTGATCGTGCCATTCAATCTGCTTGACGTTGCTTTTGACGCGGGTCTTTTCACGCAGACCGTGTTTGGTTATCACGTGCTCGGTGTATTGCTGAAGCTCTTTGCCTTCGGCAAACATCTGGCTCCAGTCATAGGGTTCACTCTCGATCGAATACAGCAGCGATTGAACGTCCACGGCCGCACCTGGGTAGGCGTTCTGACACCAGGTGCCGCCCATGAAATCGCGGCGTTCCAGAATCAGGAAATCGTCTTCACCGCGCTTTTTCAGGTTGATTGCGGCGCACTGGCCGCCGAAGCCGCTACCAATGATGATGACTTTGTACGTGTTTTGCATGGGGTGTCTCCTGCCCTTCTCAGGCTTGGTGGTTTTGAAGCAATATATATTTGACAATAATCATTGTCAAATGAAGATTTCCTCTAAAACTTTTGAATCCAGCACATGCATGGCCAGGTATTTCAGCTATGCTTCCTGCACCTGAACGCAACCTATTGGAAACACACGCAATGAAACAGTTTGACAATGTGTCGGTGGTGAAGGCCGCCAACATTTATTTCGATGGAAAAGTCAGCAGCCGCACCGTTTTGTTTGCTGACGGCAGCAAAAAGACGCTGGGTTTGATGCTGCCTGGCGACTATGAATTCGGCACTGCCGAAAAAGAAATCATGGAAATATTGGCGGGCGAGCTGGATGTATGCCTGCCCGGCGAAAGCTGGAAAGCCATTCAGCCCGGTGAGTCATTTGAAGTGCCAGCCAACGCCAAATTTCAGCTGAAAATCAAACAACCCACCGACTACTGCTGTAGTTACATCAAGGGTTAAGCAGGGCTTCTGCCTTGCTCGCGCTGATGCGCACCGCGCAAAACTTCAGCTCGGGAATTTTTCCGAACGGGTCGAGCGCGGGGTTGGTCAGCTTGTTGATCGCCCCTTCTGCATAACAGAACGCCATGAAAACCGTGCCTGGCTGCACGGCCGCGTCTTGCCTTGCATAGGCTTGAATTGCCCCACGGCGTGATGCCATTTCAACCACATCCCCCGCTTTCACACCCAGCTTGTTCAAATCTTCTGGATGCATCTGCACTACAGGTACTGGTTCAAGTGCGTCCAGCACGGCAGAGCGGCGCGTCATGCTGCCAGTGTGCCAGTGTTCCAGCTGGCGCCCAGTCATCAGTACGATCGGATAGTCTTCATCAGGCAACTCATCTGCGTGCACAAGCGATGCAGGCACCAGTTTGCCCTTGCCGCTTGGGGTCGGGAAGGTCTCGGTAAACACAACCGGGTGCCCTGTGTCGCCTTCAAAAGTACACGGATAAGTGACTGCGTCTTCACGTTCCAACCGTTCCCAGGTGATGCCGCGAATCTCGGGCATGCACATGCGCATTTCGTCAAACACCTCGGCCACAGTTTGCGCTTTCCAGTTCAGGCCGATGGCCTTGGCCACCTGTTGAATAATCCAGAGGTCTTGTCGCGCATCGCCGGGCAAAGGCAATGCAGCACGGGCCATTTGCACGGTTCGGTCCGTGTTGGTGAAGCTGCCTGTCTTTTCAGCAAAAGCGGATGCCGGCAACACGATGTCTGCCAGTGCCGCGGTTTCGGTCATAAAGATGTCTTGCACCAGCAGGAAATCAAGGCTGGCCAGTGATTCACGGGCGTGCTCAGCGTCCGGATCGCTCATCGCCGGGTTTTCACCCATGATGTACATGCCGCGAATCTGTTTGTCTTCAATGGCCTTCATGATTTCGACCACGGTCAAGCCGGGTTTGTCGCTCAGCTCACAGTTCCAGTATTCTTCAAAAAACGCCTTCGCTTTGGCGTCGCTTACCTTTTGATAATCGGGGAACATCATCGGAATCAGACCCGCATCTGACGCACCCTGAACGTTGTTCTGGCCACGCAAGGGATGCAGGCCGGTACCCGGACGTCCAATTTGCCCGGTCAACAAGGCCAGCGCGATCAGGCAGCGGGCATTGTCGGTGCCGTGAATGTGCTGCGACACACCCATGCCCCAAAAGATGATGGAGGCTTTGGAGGTGGCGTACATGCGCGCGATCTGACGGATGGTGTCTGCATCAATGCCGCACACAGGGGCCATGGCTTCAGGCGTGAACGGCGTCAGATTCTTGATGAATGCGTCATAGCCTTCGGTTCGTCGGGCCACAAACGCGTGATCGACAAGGTTCTCGCTCACGATCACATTCAGCATGGCATTCAGCAAGGCCACATCGGTGTCGGGCTTGAACTGGATGTGATGGGTGGCAATACGGGTGAGATCACTCTGCCTTGGGTCCATCACGATCAACTTGGCTCCGTCAGCCACGGCGTTTTTCATCCAGGTGGCACCGACCGGGTGGTTGACCGTGGGGTTGGCCCCGATCACCACAATCACTTCGGCCTTCATCGCGTCTTTCACAGGGTTGGACACCGCACCGGAACCCAAACCTTCCAGCAAAGCGGCCACGGAAGACGCATGGCACAAGCGCGTGCAATGGTCTACGTGGTGGTTGCCAAAACCGGTTCGGACCAGTTTTTGAAACAGGTAGGCTTCCTCGTTGCTGCACTTGGCAGACCCGAAACCAGCCAAAGACTGGTTGCCGTGCTTGGCCAGAATACCCTTGAACTGTTGGCCGATTTTTTCAAGCACTTCATCCCAGGTGGCAGGGCGGAACTGGGCCATGGCAGATTGCGCTGTCCAGTCGCGGTGAGCCTGCTTGGGGGCGTCCTCACGCCGAACAAGCGGTTGGGTCAGGCGCTCTGGGTGATGCACATAATCAAAACCGTAGCGGCCCTTCACGCACAGGCGGCTGTCGTTGGCCGGGCCATCACGGCCTTCCACGCGCACAATGCGGTCTTCTTTGACGTGGTAAGTAACTTGGCAACCCACACCACAAAACGGGCACAGAGAGTCCACCGCATGGGTTTGCTGAGGCACACCCGCTTTTACCCATGAAGTCGACATCAGCGCGCCTGTGGGGCACGCCTGTACACATTCTCCACAGGCCACACAGGTGGACTCGGCCAATGGATCACTCATGTCGAACACAATTTGCGCGTGATCTCCGCGCCAGGCCAATCCGATCACGGCGTTGCCCTGCTCTTCACGGCAGGCACGCACGCAGCGTGTGCACTGGATACAGGCGTCCATATTGACCGTGATGGCCGGGTGCGAAGTGTCGCTGGCCGGTTGTTCACGCCGCTCGAACCGGCTGCCCTGCAGACCCACAGCACGGCTGTAATGGTCCAGCTCGCTGTCGGGCCGGTGAGCCTGTTCAGGCATGTTGGCGCTCAGCAATTCAAGCACCATGCGCTGGGCCTTTTCGGCGCGCTCATTGTTGGAATGAACCACCATACCCGGCTGAACCTGCCTGCAGCAGGAGGGTGCAAGCGTGCGCTCGCCTTCGATTTCAACCACACAGGCGCGGCAGTTACCAGCGCATGCAAGCCCTTCTTTGAAACACAGGTGAGGAATGTCTACACCTTCGCGTTTGGCCACATCCAGAATGGTGTCGCCATCGTTTGCCTTGGCAATTTTGCCGTTGAGAGAGAATTCAATCATTTGTTAGCCTCCGTGCTGCTGGCTAAGCCCAGTTCATGGGGAAAATACTTCACAACACAATCCACGGGGTTCGGAGCCGCTTGGCCCAGACCACAAATGGACGCGTCACGCATCAAGGTCGACAAATCGCCCAACAACTCAAGGTCCCATTGGGGCTTGTCCATCAGCTCAACAGCCTTGGCGGTGCCTTCGCGACAAGGTGTGCATTGACCACAACTTTCATGCCGGAAAAACCGCATCAAATTGCGAGCCACATTGACCGCACGATCTGCCTGTGAAAACACCACAATGGCAGCCGATCCGATGAAGCAGCCGTGAGGTTGAAGCGTGTCAAAGTCGAGCGGAACATTTGCGAGACTGGCCGGCAAAATGCCGCCCGACGCACCACCCGGCAAATATCCATAGAGCGTATGGCCGGGCAACATGCCACCGCAGTACTCATCAATCAACTCGGCCAGCGTAATACCAGCTGGTGCCAAGTGCACCCCGGGTTTGTTGACTCGTCCAGACACTGAAAATGACCGCAAACCCTTTCGGCCGTGGCGGCCATGAGATGCGAACCACTGCCCGCCTTTTCTCAAAATTTCAGGCACCCAGTACAGGGTTTCAAAGTTGTGCTCAAGCGTGGGGCGGCCAAACAGACCGACCTGGGCGACGTACGGTGGCCTCAGCCTCGGCATGCCGCGCTGGCCTTCAATGCTTTCGATCATCGCGGATTCTTCACCGCAAATGTAGGCACCCGCCCCGCGCCGCAATTCGATCACAGGCAAAGTGGCCACGGGTGGGTTGGCGCGCAGGTCGTCCAACAGGGCTTCCAGCGTGGCGCGAAGGGCGTGGTACTCGTCGCGCAAATACACGTAAATCGCGTCAATGCCGACCACTTGCGCGGCGATCAGCATGCCCTCCAAAAATTGATGGGGGTTGTGTTCAAGCCAATGGCGGTCTTTGAAAGTGCCGGGCTCGCCCTCATCGATGTTGATGGCCATCAGTCTGGGTGCCAGTTGGTCGCGTACGATGCGCCACTTCTTGCCAGCGGGAAACCCGGCACCACCCAAGCCCCGCAAGTGCGATTGCTCAAGCTCAGCGATCAGGTCGTCGCCTTTCAACTCACCCAGATTCAGGCGGCGCAGCGTGCTGTAGCCCCCCTGCTCTTCATAGGCACTGCGGCTGACTGCGGGTACGAATGCACCGGCAGGCTGTTTGGCTTCGGGTTTTTTACAGGCTTCTTGCACCTTGGCCGCATCCGCCAGTTCCACCGGGGTTTGGTGCACCACGGCCACGGGCGCTGCATTGCATCGGCCCACGCAGGGGGCAGGAATGACTCGAACCTCGGTGCCGAGAATGTCAGGCAGGCGTTTTAAAAGGTCTTGCGCACCGGCCAGTTCACAGGCAATGCCATCACACACCCGAACAGTCAGTGCGGGTGCGTCGGGCGTGTCTGCCACGGAATCTGCACGCACGATGTCGAAGTGATGGTAGAAACTTGCCACCTCAAACACTTCCGACTGGCTTACCCGGAGAATCTGAGACAAAGCCGCCAGATGTGCTGTCGACAATTGGCGGTATCGGTCTTGGATGAGATGAAAATATTCGATCAGGTGGTCTCGCCGCAGGGGCCTTTCACCCAGTAAACTTTGAACCTGCTGCACTGCGAGAGGGTCTGCCTGCCGGCCCTTCGGAAATGCGCGCTTGCGCTGTGCCTGTGTCTCCACACTTTTTATCGGGATGACGGTGCTGCTCATGAATCACATCCTTTCAGTTTGATTAATTCTACCCAATTTTTGGATTTGGTGATTGGTTCAGTCAAACTCAGATCAGGATTCGAGGCGATTCACGACACCCCCAGTTCAGCTGCCAACCTACACAATTGACTCGATGCGGATTTACCGAGACTGGCAAGCATAGTATTCCGTTCAGACATTTTCACAATGCGGGTTAGCCCTTGGATCTTAAGGAGAATTACCACCGCGGGGGCGGAGGTGGTGGATAGTAGTATCCATCGTCGTCATCCCGATAGCGGCGTGAACGGTGGCGAGGGCGATCGGGTTCGTAGTACGGGCTCGCGCTGTCACGGTATCCCCCGGACACGGCCACCTTGTTGCCCTTGGCGTACATGCATTGCGTGTACGAATTGTCATACTGGCGTTGGGCTGAATAAGAAGACGCTTCAGACTGATTGGCACCAGCCACAGTGCCTGCCAACAAGCCTGCTGCAGCCCCTACGCCAGCACCCTGCCCGCCGCCCGCGGCTGCACCCATGGCCGCGCCCAACACCGTGCCGGTGGCTGCGCTTTTTGCAAAGGCGGAATCCCCGGACCCATTGGGGGTTTTGCCCTGAACGGAATATTGCGCGTACTCGCGACAAGACTGATCGTCGGCGCGGAACTGATCGAAATTTTTGCCATTGCCAGGCAAGGCCATCTGGCTTGGGCCGACGGGCGCGCTGGCGCAGGCCGCCAATGCCAGTGGGGTTAACAAAAACAGGCCGAATGTCTTCAGGTTCATGATTGGCACCTTTCACAACAATGGCTTATCAATCGTAGGGCGCACTGGGCACTTCAGTGTGCCAGCCGCCCTTGCATTTTCGAACGTAAGGGTAATAGCCCTTGGGCTTGTCACACCGGTACCAGTAATTGGCTGGGCCAGGCCTGCCCCCATCGTAATCGGCATCGTCGTCCCGATCGTACCGCTCTACATACACTGGCGGGCTGACAGGGGCTGGCACAACAACCACGGGGGGTTCGTAGGTGTAACCATAGGGATAAACGGGCACCACCGGGTACGCATCGTAATCGCGGTAGTAGCCACGGTGATGGTGGTGGCGATAACCGTAATAGGGCCCTGGCGTGACATACACACCAAAATCAACGGAGGTTCGGGCCTGTGCGGGCGACAGCCAGATCATCGAAGCGGCGCAACTCAAAAACGCAACCCACAGAACATTCTTTTTCATGCCTGAATTCCACGAAGAGACAGCACAATTGCATTGAACTCCTTCAACGTGTCTTGCGCTTTTCTGTTTACCGCAGTTTTGTATCGCTTTGTATCAAGGCTGATACACACCGATACAAAGCGGGGCAAATTTGATAAATTGCAGACACACCCTCCTGATTGAATACGGGCTGATCGAACCAGAACAACAATCACACATGGAAGTACCAGTCATGAATTCCCCGGACGGCCAGGACAATTCCGCCACGGTGCTGATCGTCGATGACGACGATGACATCCGCACATTGCTGGGCGAATACCTGCGTCTGCACGGTTTTGACACCCTCGAAGCGGCACAAGGACCACAAATGCAAGCCATTCTCGCCGAAGCGCAGGTTGACCTGGTGGTGCTCGATTTGAACCTGCCCGGTGAAGATGGACTAAGCCTGTGCAGGCGGATTCGTGCGGAATCAACCCTGCCGGTCATCATGCTGACAGCCAAAACAGCCCCTCTGGACCGCGTGTTGGGTCTTGAAACGGGCGCAGACGATTACGTGTGCAAACCCTTTGAACCTCTGGAATTACTGTCTCGCATTCGCAGCGTGTTGCGCCGCACACGCCTTCAAAATGACAGCCAGCCGCACTCAACAACCCCGGTGAAACTCAGGTTTGCAGAATGGGAACTTGACCTGGTGGCGCGTCACCTGTGCAGCCCAGAGGGCACTGTGGTGTCACTGTCTGGCTCTGAATTCCGATTGCTCAAAATTTTTCTGGACCGGCCCAACCGGGTGCTGAATCGCGATCAATTGATGGACATGATTCACGGGCGCGACGCCGGTCCATTTGACCGATCCATTGACCTGCAAATCAGTCGCATTCGCCAAAAGATCGAAGTCGATTCAAAAAACCCCCAAATTATCAAAACCGTGCGCAATGAAGGCTACGTGCTCAGCGCACCGGTGGAAGTGGTGGCTGAATGATTCAAAAACTGTTTGGCTCAATGACAGCCCGCATCTTCCTGATTCTGGCCACGGGCACGGTGCTGTGTGGTTTGCTGGTGATGTTCGTCACCAGTTATGAACGGCGCGCCCTGGACGATCAAATTCGCATTCGGCACACGGTGGAAAGGCTGGAACAACTGATGCTGCTGCTTGATTCAAGCCCGGCCTCTGCGCAACCCGCCATTGCCTCGGTTGCCGCCCATTATGGGGTGCGGATCACGTTCAGGCCCACCGAGAAGCTGACCGACCCGGTGTCCGATTCCAGCATGACCAAAGCCATACGGGATGCCTTTTCAGCCACACGGCCTGTCACGGTGGTTCAAAGTGAAGGGCCGGACTGCAGTTTTGCCCCGCCACCGCATGGTTTTCTCATGGTGGACACCAAAAGCTGTGAGCGACTTCAAACGGTTCTAAAGGACGGTACACCCGTGTTGATGGACGTGTCTCACCGCAGGCGCCCACCGCCACCGCTGGGTGGCGATTTTGCCCTCAACCTCTTTCTGTTTTTAGGTGGACTTTGCCTTTTGGCCTGGTGGGCTGCGCACATGGCCACCAAACCGATTCGAAAACTGGCCAGTGCGGCCAGGGCTTTGTCGAACAACATCGAAAACCCGCCCCTGCCTGCCGTGAAAACACCCCACGAGGTGCGTGATGCGGTGACCGCTTTCAACAACATGCAAAGCAGCATTCGCCAGCACATTGAGGACCGAACCCACATGCTGGCGGCCATCGCGCACGATCTGCAAACACCCTTGACGCGCCTGCGACTTCGTTTTGAGAAGGTGCAGGACGAGGCCTTGCGCGGGCAATTGATCGAGGACCTGGGCAATACTCAGGCGATGATCCAGGAGGGACTTGAATTTGCCAGAATTTCCTCCACAGACTCGCCACGGGTCAAGACAGACCTGAACTCCATGGTTGAATCGGTGTGCAACGACGCCATAGACGCCGGCTTCGAGGTTCACTTTGAGGGTCGAGTCAACAAAGCGCTCAACGCCACCCCACACGCCCTTCGCCGTTGTCTGTGCAATGTGCTGGACAACGCCCTGAAATATGGCCGCTACGCCACAGTCAGATTGTACGAAAGAGAACACATGGCGTGCATTGATGTAGAAGATGGTGGAGAGGGCATTCCGGAACGTGACATGGAAGCTGTTTTTCAACCCTTCAAACGCATGGAAAATTCACGATCACGCAACACCGGTGGAACCGGGTTGGGCCTGACCACCGCCAAAATCATCATCGAACGTCACGGTGGTGCCATTGCGCTGAAAAACCTGCGGGTGGGTCGAGATGGCCCGGTGGTCGGCTTGCGCGTCACGCTCAGCATTCCCCTTTGAACCGATTTCATTTATTTGGCAGTAAAACATGAACGACTTGCAAGGCAAACCCAGCGGAAAACGTGGCTGGCTCATTTTTATCCTGATCATGGCGGTAGTGGCAAGCGGCATTGGGTGGGTGGTGCACAAGCAGAATTCGTCACTGGGCAAGGGCTTCAAGGGCAAATTCGACCCCAGCGACAGGCCCGTGCCTGTTCTGACATCAACCGTGGCCACGCAGGACATGAATGTCTATCTGCATGCCCTGGGCACGGTGACGTCCAAAAACACCGTGGTGGTGAAAAGCCGGGTGGACGGTCTGCTGGAAAAGATTCTGTTTCGCGAGGGCCAAATGGTGAAGGCTGGCGAGGTGCTGGCGCAGATAGACCCCAGGCCCTTTCAAATCGCATTGAACCAGGCCCAGGCGCAGCTGATGAAAGACAAGTCACTGCTGGAAAACGCCAAACGGGACGCCGCGCGTTATCAGGATTTGCTGGCTAAAAACTCAATCGCCAAGCAGACCGCAGACACCCAGTTTGCCTTGGTGAAGCAGTACGAAGCGTCGGTGGCTGCCGACCAGGCCCAAGTGGACAACGCGCGGATCAACCTGGGCTACTGCCGAATTGTGGCGCCTATTTCTGGACGGGTGGGTTTACGCGCTGTAGACGCAGGCAACATGGTGCATCAATCGGATGCCAATGGCATTGTCAGCATTGTGCAGCTGGAACCGATTACAGCAGTCTTCAGCATTCCAGAGGACAAATTGCCACAAGTGCAGGCCGCCGTAAAAGGCAATGCCAAAGTGCCGGTGTCTGCACTGGACAAGGCTCAGAACACGACGCTTTCAAAAGGTTACCTGCTGACGACCGACAACCAGATCGATCCGGCCACGGGCACCATCAAAGCCAAGGCGGAATTTGCCAATGCCGATCAGGCGCTGTTTCCGAACCAGTTTGTCAACATTGAAGTGCTGGTGGATGTGGTTAAAAACGCTGTCGTAGTGCCCGTGGCAGCCATTCAGCAGGGGCGCGACGGAGACTTTGTCTATGTCGCGAAACCCGATGGCACGGCTGCGCTGACCAAAGTCACCACCGGGCCTCAAGACGATGAAAGGGTGGCCATTACGAAAGGCGTAAGCGCTGGTCAAGTGGTGGTGGTCGACGGGTCAGGCAAATTGAAAGATGGCAGCAAAATCAAAATGGTGAACGCCGCCAAAAAGCGCGATTAACGCAGCATGAACCCATCGCGCATTTTCATATTGCGACCTGTGGCCACGTCGCTGCTGATGGTCGCCATTTTGCTGGCTGGCTTGCTGGCCTATCGCCTGTTGCCTTTGTCGGCCCTGCCCGAGGTGGATTACCCCACGATCCAGGTGGTGACCTTGTACCCCGGTGCCAGCCCAGACATTGTGACGTCGACCATCACCGCGCCACTGGAACGCCAATTTGGCCAAATGCCGGGCCTGACCAAAATGAGCAGCACCAGTTCTGGCGGTGCATCGGTCATCACCCTGCAATTTGACCTCAGCCTGGGGCTGGACGTGGCTGAACAGCAGGTGCAAGCCGCCATCAACGCGGGCAGCAATTTTCTGCCCACCGACCTGCCCATGCCGCCCATCTACAGCAAGGTCAACCCGGCAGACGCTCCCATTTTGAGCTTTGCACTCAGTTCCAAAACCATGCCGCTGACTGCCGTTGAAGACCTGGCTGACACACGCCTTGCACAAAAGATATCGCAGCTCAACGGGGTCGGTCTGGTGACTGTCAGTGGCGGCCAGCGGCCTGCGGTTCGCATTCAAGCCAACCCCGCCAAACTGTCTGCCGTTGGCCTGACACTGGAGGACCTGCGCACCTCCATCAACAACGCCAATCTGAGCCAGGCCAAAGGCAGTTTTGACGGGCCCACCAAATCATCGACCATCGACGCCAACGACCAGCTTAGCAGTCCGCAGGAATACCAAAACCTGATCGTGGCCTATCGCAGCGGCGCGCCGATTCGCATCAGAGACGTGGCCGATGTCATTTCAGCACCGGAAAACCTGCGCCTGGCCGCTTGGGCCAATCGTGAACCTGCGGTCATTTTGAATATTCAGCGCCAGCCGGGTGCCAACGTCATCAAGGTGGCCGACACCATTCAAAAGCTGCTGCCTACGTTAAAAGACACCCTGCCTGCCAGTGTTGAAATTACGCCGTTGACGGACCGTACGGTGACCATCCGCGCTTCTGTGGACGATGTGCAGTTTGAATTGCTGCTGTCGATTGCACTGGTGGTCATGGTGATTTTCGTGTTTCTGCGCAATGTGTCGGCCACGGTCATTCCCAGTGTGGCGGTGCCGCTGTCGCTGTTGGGCACCTTTGGCGTGATGTATCTGGCGGGCTTTTCGATCAACAACCTCACCCTGATGGCCCTGACGATTGCCACCGGCTTTGTGGTGGACGACGCGGTGGTCATGATTGAAAACATCGCCCGGTACATTGAGGAAGGCGAAAACCCGCTTGAGGCCGCCTTGAAAGGCGCCAAACAGATCGGCTTTACCATCATTTCACTGACGGTGTCACTGATCGCAGTGTTGATTCCGCTGCTGTTCATGGGCGACGTGGTGGGGCGACTGTTCCGCGAATTTGCGATGACACTGGCCATAGCCATCCTGATTTCGGCGTTTGTGTCGCTCACCTTGACCCCCATGATGTGCGCACGCTTGCTGAAACACAAAACCGACGATCAACAGGGCCGTTTTTACAAAGCCAGTGGTGAATGGATTGAAAAACTGACGCGCGCCTACGGCCACACCTTGAACTGGGTGCTTGACCACCAAAAGCTGACCTTGCTGGTTTTGCTGGCCACCACCGCCCTGACCGCCTTGCTGTATGTATTGATTCCCAAAGGATTCTTTCCGGTTCAGGACACCGGCATTATTCAGGGCATTAGCGAGGCGCCTCAATCGGTGTCGTTTGACAGCATGGCCCAGCGCCAACAAGCCATGGTCGACACCATCCTGAAAGACCCGGCAGTGGCCAGTGTGGCCTCGTTTGTCGGCATTGACGGCACCAACACCACCCTGAACAATGGTCGCCTGACCATCAACCTCAAGCCCAAAGCCGAGCGTAACCTCGACGCCGAAGGCGTGATGAAACGCCTGCAAGACAGCCTGCATGACCAACCCTGCATGCAGTTGTACATGCAGCCGGTGCAAGACCTCACGATTGAAAGCACCATCAGCAAAAACCAGTACCAGTTCAGTCTGGTGGACCCGAACCTGAAAACCTTGAGCAGCAGCACCACTGCGCTGCTGAACCAACTGAAAAACTCGCCCCACCTGCAGGGTGTGTCGAGTGATCTGCAAAGCGATGGTTTACAGGCCTGGGTGCAGATTGACCGAGACAAAGCCAGCAGGCTGGGCATTACCACCGCGGCCATTGACACTGCCCTGTACAACGCCTTTGGGCAGCGCTTAATCTCCAGCATTTTCACGCAGTCCAACCAATACCGCGTGGTGCTGGAAGTCGCCCCCCAGTACAAGCTGAATCTGGAATCGCTGTCGAACATCTACGTGCCCACCAGCGCAACCGACGGCAATGGCCTGCCAAGGCAGGTGCCACTGGGCAATGTGGCCACGATTGAACAACGCCTTGCGCCATTGGTGATCAACCATCAAGGCCAGTTTCCCGCGGCCAACGTGTCGTTCAACCTGGCACAGGGTGCCTCGCTGAGTCAGGCGGTGGACGACATCGAGACCGCCCGCGCCAAGGCCAATTTGCCCGCCAGCACCGAGTTGGTGTACCAAGGGGCCACCACGGCCTTCAAAGACTCGCTGTACAACCAGTTGCTGTTGATTCTGGCCTCCATCATCACGATGTACATCGTGTTGGGCGTGCTCTATGAAAGCACCATTCACCCGGTCACCATTTTGTCCACGCTGCCCTCGGCCGGGCTGGGTGCTTTGTTGGCCCTGTTGCTGGGTGGGCAAAGCCTCGGCATCGTGGGCATCATCGGCATTATTTTGCTGATCGGCATCGTCAAGAAAAACGCCATCATGATGATCGACTTCGCGCTGGAAGCCCAACGCGACGAAGGCCTGAACCCGCACGACGCCATCTACAAGGCCTGCCTGCTGCGGTTGCGCCCCATCTTGATGACCACCATGGCGGCCTTACTGGCAGCCCTGCCACTGATGCTGGGCAGCGGTGTGGGGTCTGAACTGCGTCAGCCGTTGGGTATTACCATGGTGGGTGGGCTGATCGTCAGCCAGTTGCTGACGTTGTACACCACACCCGTGCTGTACCTGGCATTTGAAAGACTCAAGGCCCGCTTCGTCAAAGAGGCCACGGCATGAACTTCTCGGAAGTCTTCATCCGCCGACCAGTCGGCACCAGCCTGATCACGCTGGCGATCATTCTGGTGGGGGCAGTGGCTTTTCAATTGCTGCCGGTGTCGCCCCTGCCACAGGTCGATTTTCCGGTGATTGCAGTCAGTGCCCAATTGCCGGGCGCAAGCCCTGAAACCATGGCCAGTGCCGTGGCCACCCCCTTGGAGCGGTCGCTGGGGCGGATTGCAGGCATCAATGAAATGACCTCCACCAGTTCATTGGGGTCAACCACCGTCATTTTGCAATTCGACTTGAACCGCGACATCAACGGCGCAGCCCGCGATGTGGAGGCCGCCATCAATGCCGCACGCACGCAGTTGCCAACCGGCATGAAAGGCAACCCGACCTACCGCAAATACAATCCGGCCGATGCGCCGATCATGATCATTGCCATGTCCTCGGACACGCTGCCACCCGGTGCAATCTACGACGCTGCATCCACTGTGGTGGCTCAAAAGCTGTCTCAAGTCGAAGGGGTCGGGCAAGTGACTATCGGCGGCAGCGCCGCGCCTGCTGTTCGGGTTGAACTGAACACAGACGCGCTTAACAAATACGGCATTCCGCTGGCCCAGGTGGCCAGCACCATTCAATCGGCCAACGGGCACAAGCCCAAGGGGCTGCTGGACGATGGCACCCACAGCTGGCAAATCGGTGCAAACGACCAGCTCCACAAGGCAGACGATTTTCTGCCTTTGGTCATCCATTACCAGAATGGCTCGCCCTTGCGATTGTCTGATGTTGCGAAGGTCAGTGACTCCGTGGAAGACGTGCGCAACCTGGGCTTGTCCAACGGCAAACGCGCAATCATTTTGCTGGTGCGCAGGCAACCCGGTGCCAACATCATCGAGACGAATGAACGCATCAAAGCCGCCCTTCCCCAACTGGTGGCCTCCATCGACCCGCTGATTCACACACAGATCGTCAACGACCGCACCTCGACCATTCGCGCGTCTGTGCACGACGTTGAATTCACGCTGATGCTCTCGATTGCCCTGGTCATCATGGTGGTGTTCGTTTTTCTGCGAAACGCCATGGCCACCTTGATTCCCGCGGTGACCCTGCCCGTGTCGCTGGCCGGCACCTTCGGCGTGATGTATCTGTTCGGCTTCAGCCTGGACAACCTGTCGCTGATGGCCCTGACCGTCGCAACCGGCTTTGTGGTGGACGACGCCATTGTGGTGCTTGAAAACATAGCCCGCCACATTGAAAACGGCGAAAGCCCCATGCAAGCCACCTTGAAAGGCACGCGCGAGGTCATTTTTACAGTGGTCGCCATGAGCCTTTCGCTGGTGGCCGTGTTTCTACCGATCTTGCTGATGGGCGGCATTGTGGGGCGGCTGCTGCAGGAATTCGCCATTGTGCTGTCAGCCAGTGTGTTGGTCTCGCTGGTCATCTCGCTGACAGTCACCCCCATGATGTGCGCCCGAATGCTGAAGCACCAGGCTGACCATGAACCTGGAAAACTGTCCAAAGCCGTCGAATCCGGATTTTTGACCCTGAGAAATGGTTACCAGCGATCGCTGGATTTCATGCTGAACCACAGCCTGCTGACGATGGGCTTGCTTGTTGCGACGGTGTGCCTGAATGTGTACCTTTACATCATTGTGCCCAAGGGCTTTTTTCCGCAACAGGACACGGGCCGAATCATCGGCTCGCTGCAAGCGGATGAAGGCATTTCATTTCAAGCGCTTGAGCAAAAGCTGTACAAATTTGTGGCCATCCTGAAAAAAGACCCCGCCGTAGAAAATGTGGTGGCCTACATCGGTGGAGGCCGTCACAACGGCGGCTTTTTGTATCTGGTGTTGAAGCCACAGTCAGAAAGGAAGGTCAGCGCTGACGAAGTCATCAACCGGCTTCGCCCCAAGCTCAGCCATGAACCCGGTGCAGCCATTTACCTGTTTCCAGCGCAGGACATTCGAGTCGGCGGGCGCAGCAGCAACGCGCAATACCAGTACACCCTGCAAGACGACGATCTGAAAGAACTGCAAACCTGGGCCCCCAAAATTCGGGATGCGCTGAAAAACCTGCCCAATCTGGCCGATGTCAGCGACGACCGGGAGGACGGTGCCAACCAGACTTACGTCCGGATTGATCGGGACAAAGCCGCCCGCGCCGGTGTCAACGTGCGGCTGATTGACGGCGTGCTGGGTGGCTCGTTTGGGCAAAAGCAGGTGTCCACCATTTATGAGTCGCTGAACCAGTATTACCTCATCATGGAAGCCGACGCCAAACTGCAGGAGAGCCCGGCCAGCCTGAACAGCGTGTATTTGGTCACAGACGATGGCCGCTCGGTGCCGCTGACCTCGATTGCCACCATCGAAGACAGCATCGGCCCCACCAGCATCAGTCACCAAGGCCAGTTTGTGGCCACCACCATCTCGTTCAACCTGAAGCCAGGTGTGTCGCTTTCACAAGCCACAGCCGACATTGACACCGCCTTTGCAGAACTGGGCGTGCCCAGCAGCCTGCGCGGCAGTTTTCAGGGTACGGCCAAGGCGTTTCAATCCTCTGTGAACAACCAGCCTTTGTTGATTCTGGCCGCCCTGGTCACCATCTACATCGTACTGGGCATGTTGTACGAAAGCCTGATCCACCCCATCACGATTTTGTCGACCCTGACCTCGGCAGGGGTGGGCGCACTGCTGGCCCTGATGGCTTTCGGGCACGAACTGAACATCATGGCGCTGATCGGTGTGCTGCTGCTAATTGGCATTGTCAAGAAAAACGCCATCATGATGATCGACTTCGCCATCGACGCCGAGCGCAGCCGCGGGCTCAGTCCGCAACAGGCCATTTATGAAGCCTGCCTGATGCGGTTCAGACCCATCATGATGACCACACTGGCCGCCCTGCTGGGTGCGCTGCCCCTGGCGCTTGGCCTCGGCGAAGGTTATGAATTGCGTCAACCCTTGGGCATTTCAATCGTGGGTGGCCTGATTGTCAGCCAGTTGTTGACGCTGTACACCACCCCCGTGGTTTACCTGTACCTGGACCGCCTGAGCGGGTGGTTCAAACGCAAACATGGCACCCCCATTGCCCACAAGGAAGTAACAACATGAAAACGCGAATCGGACTAAGCCTGCTGGGCCTTGCCGCCCTGAGTGCGTGCACCTTGGGCCCGGTGTATCAAAAGCCAGACATGGCGCTGCCCGCCCACTACCGTGAAGACCCAGCCTGGGTAAAAGCACAACCCAAAGACGACACACCCAAAGGCGACTGGTGGAACTTGTTTGGTGACGGCACGCTGAATGCACTGGTTGCCCAAGTGAACATTTCCAACCAGAACCTGTTGGCTGCGCAGGCCCAGTACCGGCAGGCTGTCGCACTGGCCAAGCAGGCCGATGCGGCGTATTTTCCGACGGTGACGGGCGGAGTGGCCGAAACCCGTTCATTCACGGGCGGCGGTGCGGGCACAGGCAACTTCAAAAACGGCACCATCAACAACAACTACAGGTTGAACTTCAATGCCAGCTGGGAACCAGACCTGTGGGGCAGCATTGCACAGTCTGCCAACGCGGCCAAAGCCAGTGAACAAGCCAGCCTGGGCGACCTTCAGGCAGCGCGCCTGAGCACCCAGACCCAACTGGTGAAAAACTACTTTGCACTGCGGATTGCCGACACACAGGGCTTGCTGCTGAACAAAACCGTTGAAGCGTACAAGCAGGCCCTGGATGTCAGCACCAACCAGTACGAGGCAGGCATTGTGACCAAGGCCGACGTGGCCTCAGCCACGGCCCAGTTAAAGGCGGCGCAGGCGCAGGTGGCCGCCAACCAGTTGCAGCGTGTCCAGCTGGAACACGCCATTGCCGTGCTGCTGGGCAAAGCTCCTTCAGAATTTTCAATTGCACCGCTGGATCAGCCTTACACCCTTCTACCACCCCCTGTCACGCCTCAACTGCCTGCCACTTTGCTTGAAAGGCGACCTGACATTGCCGCAGCCGAGCGCCGCGTGGCTGCCGCCAATGCCAAGATTGGTGTGGCCGAGGCTGCGTTTTTTCCCAACCTCACTCTGTCGGCTTCCGCAGGTTTTCAAAACAGCGCCTATTCCAACTGGCTGACCTACCCGGCCCGCTTCTGGAGTGTTGGCCCGGCTTTGGCCCAAACCCTGTTTGACGGTGGTTTGCGCAGCGCACAGAAGGAGCAGGCCATTGCCGTGTATGACCAAACGGTCGCCCAATACCGACAAACCGTACTCGGTGCCCTGCAGGAAGTGGAAGACAACCTGGCGGGCCTGAACCTGTTGGCCCAACAGGCCCAGTTGCAGGATGAAGCAGTGAAAGCGGCCCAGGAATCACTGGACCTGAACACCAACCAGTACAAAGCTGGCACAGTCAGCTACCTGAATGTGTTGACCGCACAAACCACGCTGCTGAATAACCAACGCAGCGCGTTGACCGTGCAAGGCAATCGATTGACGGCGGCAGCGGCGCTGATTGCGGCTTTGGGCGGGGGATATTGAATACCCACTGACAAGATCACCTTTTTGACATATTTCACGTTAGCAGAAAACATAGCTGGTTTTCATCTATTTCAAAGCGAATCAAGCTAATGTGGGACGTAGACAAAGCCGTGGATTATCTCAACAAGCACGCGCACAAAAAAAGCATGGGGAGATGTGCACAATTCACACGGCCACGTGGCCATGTTCAATGGCAAATTTTGGGTCTCCGATTTTTTGCAGCTTCACGGCTTTTACCCTGGCATTTCTTACAGAAAGCTGCATCCGTCCTACACCATCTACAGATACCCACTGTCGGTTAAATCCGTCTCAATCAAACCTCATGCGACATTTGCAGAATATGAGGCCCATTACCTGACACTGCTGGCCTGATGAAATGACAAAATTTCAAAAATCACTCCTGATTCTGCTGTTAATGGGCCTTTTTGGATTGGTCTACACCACGATTAAACCCTCGTTTGCGAAATCAAACATGCCTGACGAAGGCTCAGCAGTTGGCTTTACTGAACAGTTTTACCAGCGATATATGCAGGCACTGGCGCGCAACGATTTTGATCAAATCAAACCTGATCATCTACAACAATACCTAACACCCAGCTTGGTTGAACTTTTGACCAAGTCAGAAAACAGCAAAGAGGGCCTGGATGAAGACTATTTCATCAAGGCACAAGATTACCTAGATGACTGGGTGACACATATTCAGGCCAGAGAAATGAAGGCCACTCAAAACTCAGCGGATGTCAGTGTGACGCTTGGAGAAAATGAACCTCAGCAGCTTGAAGTTCATTTGAAAGCGCATAACCATCGTTGGTGTATCAACAGCGTCAAAATTTCGCGCGCCAAATAAGCTCAGGCTGCCCTTGACCTTCCCATGGCTGGAAGGAATACACTGAATTTTGTGTATTATTCCTCCAAGGGAGAGCCAAAATGACTGATCTGATCGTAGAAGAAATGACTTGTGGTGGCTGTGCGTCTGCGGTAACACGCGCCGTGCAACGCATCGACAGCAAGGCCAAAGTGGACGTCAACCTGCAGACCAAACAGGTCAAAATCGAAAGCAGCCAACTGGTCGACAAACTGATTGAAGTGATCGCTGACGCGGGCTTTCCGGCCCGTGCAGCCTGACGCTCGCTAAGCCACATGGCGGGCAGGCGCACAGGCAGCACTTTCTTTCATGATCTCATCGAGGTCATTCGATGCGACTGGCTGCTTTTGCGCCGCTACCCGAAGTTGCGTCTCTCCGCCTTGGGCGTGTGTTTCATACCAGCACTGTATGCGGTCATTTACATCGCCAGCCTGTGGGACCCCGCCGCCATGGCTCCCCACCTGCCTGTGTTGATCGTCAACCATGACAAGGGCACCCAGTTCGAGCAACAAACCATCGAAGTGGGCAAGGCACTGGCTGACAAGCTGAAAAAAGACAAAAAGCTCGGGTTCAGCGACGAGCCGGACGAAGCCCGCGCGCTTGAAGCAGTTCGGCGTGGCGACGCAGACTTTGCCTTGCTCATTCCAGCCAACTTCAGTGAGCAAGCCGTTCGCGGCCAGCAAAGCGGGGCCGGTGTTTTAACGGTGTATGTCTCTGAAGGCAATAACTACACCGGTGCCAATGTGGCTCGCAAATTTGCGCCGGAAGTCACTCGAAAACTCAATGAACTGCTGGCTGAAAAGCGTTGGTCCAAGGTCGCAGCCATTGCGGCCGATTCGCGCCTTAAAATCGCCAAACTCAAAGACGGCGTGACCCAGCTTCGTGAGGGTTCTACACAGCTTCGTGAAGGTTTGGACAAAGCCAGTGCGGGTGCAGACAAACTGACTGTGGGCCTTGCAAAAGCCGATCAGGCAGGTGGGCAATTGAAAGCCGGTGCAAACACCTTGAATGACGCCAGCCAAAAGCTGGTCGGCGGGTTGAAGCAGTTGGGCGATGGCCTTTCACAGATGAACAGCAAGCTGCCCGCCAACAGCGATCTGCAGAAATTACAGGACGGCAGTGTCGCACTGGCAGACGGTCAGCAAAAGCTACAGGCAGGCATTGTCAAACTGCACGATGGATCAGGCCGGCTGGTGGATGGTCTGGATCAACTTCGAACCAAATCGGCAGACATTCCCATTTGGGGCAGCAAGGTGTCAGATGGTGCGCTCCGACTGGAACACGGTGCCAAGCAGATCAACACAGGCCTTGAACAGGCGCGCCAAGGCAGCACGAAGCTGGCGGATGGCTCTGAGCAGGTCAATGGCGGCGTGGTGGCACTAACCAACGGCATGATGAAGCTGGGCGACGGCATTCGCCTGATGCACAGCAAAATGCCGCCCGATGACAAGCTGGATGAATACGCCCAAGGCATGCAAAAGCTGGCCGGTGGAAACGGGCAATTGGCCAAGGGGCTGAATGCCTTGCACTCGGGCTCGGGCCAGTTGAACGACGGCCTGAAAAAACTGAACGATGGCGCAACGCGTCTGGAAGCTGGCCTGAAAACACTGGACGACGCCGTCCCCGCGAATCTGAACATCCCCGACATCAACCCCGAAGGCTATGCCAGCAGTGTCAAAACCGACATCCAAGTGGTTGCACCCGTGCCCAACAACGGCAGCGCGTTTGCGTCCAACTTTGTGCCCTTGTCGCTTTGGGTGGGCGCTGTCATGACCAGCTTTCTGTTTCATTACCGCAAAATTCCGGTGCGGGTACAACACCACAATCGTTGGGCCAAAACGCTGGGCAAAATGCTGATCCCAATCCTGATCGCGTTCTTTCAGGTTCAAATCATGCTGATTGCCTTGTGGATTGTATTGGGCATCAAGGCCCAATCTCCCTTGCTGCTGGCGTTTACCCTGCTCAGTGCTTCAGTGGCTTTCATCACCATTGTGATGGCACTTGTAAGGTGGTTGGGCGACACAGGCAAGGTCATTGCGGTGCTTTTTTTGATTCTGCAATTGTCTGCTTCGGGGGCAATTATCCCCATTGAACTGTCAGGCCGGTTTTTTCAGGACATCCATCCCTGGCTGCCTTTCACCTACGCAGTGGCGGCCATCAAAGTGGCTTTGTTTGGTGCTTACGATGGCCACTGGTTGCCTCAGTGGCTGGGTTTGATGGCGGGGCCAGCGCTGTTGCTGCCATTCATCGTGTACTTCGGGCCGTGGAAACCCCAAGCCGACGCGCAATATCGCCCCGCCCTCGACATCGACTAAAAACGCCTGCAGGCCTTTTCAGCAGAGTGCTTCGGACCCGTGAATGCGTTCGGCCAGTTTTTTGGCCTGCAGAAACACCTGCACAGCTGCGCTGCGGTTGCTGGTGCCCAAACGATCAAAGGCCCCCTTGATGTGGGCACGCACTGTGTCTGGGCTCATGCTCAACTCACGCGCAATTTCCTTGCTGGTTTTGCCTTCTGTCACCAGGTTCAATACGGACACCTGTTTCAGAGTCAGTGGTTTGGTCGCACCTGGTGCCTGAATCAAACTCTGGAAATCATTGCGCTTCAAATCAATGTCTGTGCTAACCACGTTTGAACCCAAATATCCCTGAATTTTCGTAATCAGGTCTTTGTAAGCCAATGATTTCGACAGAAACAAGGCGCCGTGCTCGGCCACCAGTGCCTGCGTGCTTTCACGATCGTCTGCGGTAAAACAGATGCGGCGTGACATGGGGAAACGGCTGGAGGTCTCTTTCAAGACCTCTTCGGCAGATGACCCGGGCATGTTCAGGTCGAACACCACAATGTCAACGGAATTGGGAGTGGTCCGTTGTAGTTCTTGAAGGTTTAAAACAGAAGACAGTTCTGTCTTTCCGACGATTTCGGTCAGCATTTCTTGTATGACAAGAACCATGCTGGGATGGTCTTCGACAATTAGCATTGATTTCACGACAACACTCCTTTCCACGAGTCAGGTTTCTTCAAGAACCCACATACAATTCAGCCGAATAAAACCCTGCAGCCTTGCGTTAATAATGACGGGTGATGCTCACAAAAAGCCCACCATAAACAGGGGTACAACGTTGGGCAGATACCTAAAACATGCCCCTTGCCCGTTTGTGTAACCCAGTAAAACCCTTGAATCCAGTTTAACTTTCCGCCGGTAGTGACGACCTCATCCTCTCAATGGCCTGTGACAAATCCTTGAAACCCGCTTCACATTGCACCACCGACTTTTGTTCGCAGCCCTCTTCAATGACACGGGTTGCCTCAAACGCGGGGAGCGCAACAATACTCGCCGCAATTCCCTTGAAACCATGTGCCTTGGTGTAGGTTTCTTCAAACTTTTCAGACTGTATGCAATCAAGCAAGTCTGATGCCTGCTGATCGAACATTTTGATCAATTCCCGCACAACCCTGACAAGCAGCCGGTTATTGCCAGCAAGTCTTGCCATTGCCTCCGGCATGTCAATGCCATCGATGTCCACTGTATTCATCTCCCACCCGCCTGTCTTGCTTGTTGTTGTGCACTTCCCAGTAATGAACCAGTTTTTTGGGTTCAATTGGCTTGGTCATGTGAAAGTTCATACCTGAACTCATGCAAGACTGGATGTCTTCTTTGCGACTTGCGCCACTCAAACCGATGATCAGCAAATTGTCCCATTTACCGCGAGCCCGAATCAGCCTGGTGGTCTCTGCACCATCCAGCTCGGGCATGTGCAAATCCATCAGAACCAAATCAAAATGATCAGACTCCAGATGCTCCATGGCTTGCCAGCCGCCGTCTGCGCAAACAACCTTGCAACCAGCCGACTCCAGCAACCAGGAATTGACTTCCTGATTAAGCCGGATGTCATCGACAAGCAGAACCTTTTTATCGCGCAACACCTCAAGCTGACGAGAAAAGACCGAGGCATCAAACTGATCGTAAGAAGTCACATACACGCTGTAGGCTGCGCCAGTCTCAACGTCTTCCAGAATGCGGTCGAACGGCAATACCACCTCAAACCGTGTGCCTTCGCCAGGGTTGCTTTGAACTGAAATTTCGCCTTTCATCAGGTCAACCATGTCTTTGACAATGGCCAGTCCCAGCCCAGTGCCGCCATATTCAAGGGCGATTCGGCTGCTTTCCTGCTCAAAGGGATTGAAAATCTTTCTCAGGTTTTCTGGGTCAATGCCCTTGCCTGTGTCATTCACAAAAAGACGGACTCTGCATTGCTTGGCATCCAGGTCTGTGACCTCAAACCCCACTTCAACACTGCCCTTGTCGGTGAATTTGATTGCATTGTTGATGAGATTGAGCAACACCTGTCGAAGACGCAGCGGATCTGCCATCACGTTCAGTTTCTCACCTTTGCCCTGCGTAAACTTCAGTGAAATTCCCTTGTCGCGAGCCAGCGGTGCCACCCAATCGATCAGCCTCTCAATGTGATCCGACAAACGCAATGGCTCAAGCGCCAACTGTACCTTGCCCAATTCCAGTTTGTTCAGGTCAAGGATGTCGGACACCAAGCCGTTGAGGTGGAACGTGGCCAAACCCAGTTTTTCAGCCAATTGCCTCAGATGGGTGTCGGCTGCCGATTCGCGAATCAGGCCAGACAGGGTTGAAATGGCGCTGAGGGGGCCACGCAATTCGTGACTGACCGTGGACAAAAAACGCGATTTAACCTCGTATGCAGCCTTGGTTTTCAGGCGCTGCGAATTTAATTCCTGAATGGCCTCGTGCAGGTTTTCAGACTGAATATTCAGTTCCTCATTCAGGTCCATATTCAGCTTTTTTGCGAGGTCTTTCTCCTTGGTAAGCTCCTCAACGGCCATCTCCAGGCGGCTGTTCGCGCTGGCCAGTAAATCATTCTTTGCAATTTCAGAGAGGGCAAGCTTGGACACATCCATCCACACCAAAACCAGAGATCCACCGGAGACCGCAGCCGTGGCTATGGAAATCAAAAAGTGGCTGAACGGGGAAGAGTTGATGCTGAGAAAGACGGCGAGGCCGAGACTGTAGACCAAAAACAAGGTCGGAAAGCCAAGCAGAAGACGGGTACTGAGCTGCCGGGCACCACTGCGGTCTAAATCGGCTAGAAAACGCCGGAAAAAGCGGCTTTGTATGACCCCTGTCCAGGTCAGCAATTGAAAAATCGAAGCGCCCAACAGGGAGTATTTGGGGATCTCTGATGGCCAAGCGTGCCCCACTCGAACCCAAAACCAGTTCAGCAGCATCGTCAGGCTTGCCATCATGGTGATCATGAACAGCACCACTTCAGCACCTGGCGTTAATTTGCGTCGAAACACAAACAGCAGTGACACCACGGAAAGAATGATCGCAAACCCGAGTTCTGACTCGATGGCGTATCCCAGCCACAGCACTTCATACATCCAATGCACCAGGCTGATCGTTAAAGAAGCAATGGCCAGCACGGTTTTGATTTTTTCACTGTTGTTTTTGTAGGGCAGACAAGTTGCGATCAGGCCCAGACAGACCAAGGCATTCCATGGGCAAATCCACAACAGGGCATCTAATTCGGGGGACAATGGCGAGCTAAACAGAAGGCCAAGCGTATTGAGTGCGAGAAAGCAGAGAGAGGCAACCAGCAACAGGTGATGCAAACGTGCCAGACACAGTACATAAGTGTGTACGCCTTTCCCGTTCTGGTTCCGGTAATTGAGCAAATCATTGATTGAGGCGTACATCGTTCTTGTAGTAATCAAGGGTTTCTTTGTTAAAAAATCGAACCTTTCGTCTGGCCTTAAAATCGCGGAGAATCGCTCTGGACTTCGATTACCGGTAACTCTTAATACATTACTTCACAAAATATCAGAAGATTGTTAAAAAGGTTTATATGTCTGTAATGAATGTTCTACTTTCGAGACACTTTTTCACAACAAAACACGCCAAATCGCGCCAAAACGCGCATTAAGCGCCAAAAACTAGGGTTTTCACCAATCTCGAAAAATTTGTAACCTTTTTGCAGCAGTAGACGAATGTGACAAATAATTAAACTGCAGACCGTACTTTCCGGGTTTATTACTCACTTGCCAACTAAGGAAAACCATGAAACTTATTAGACACTTAATGATTGCCACCGTGACCGCGGCTTCATTGATTTCAACGGCTTACGCAGCACCCACTTTGCAGTTTGCGGTGGGCATGTACCAACCCACCAAGGATAAAAACGACGCCACGTATACCCCTCTGGCCAATTACCTGTCCAAAAAACTGGGCATGCCGGTAAAACTACGCACGGTAGAAAGTTGGGAGGGCTTGGCCAAATCACTGGCCAACGGGGAGACCGATGTGGCCTTGATGGGCCCTTGGGGTTATGTGCTTGCAAACAACGAAGCAAAGGCCCAGGCAGTCGCCACCATTGAATACGAAGGCAAACCCATTTACTACGGCATCATGATCACCCACCCGGGCAGCGGTATTAACAGCCCGGCAGACCTCAAAGGCAAAACCTTTGCCTTCGCTGACAAAGGTTCAACCTCAGGCTATCTGATCCCCTTCTATTATTTTCAAAAGCAGGGCATCAATCCAGACACGTATTTCTCGAAAGTCATTTACACCGAGCACCCAGCCATTGAAGCCCAGGTGACCAAAGGTGCCATCGACGCAGGTGCCGATTACAACCGCAACCGCGACACCATGATCGCCGAAGGACTGATCAAGGCCAGTGATTCAAAAATTATCTGGAAGTCAGACCCCCTGCCCAACGATGCGGTTGCTGTCAGTGAGAAACTGTACAAAGACAAGGCATTTGTGGCCAAATTGCAATCTGCGCTGGAAGACCTTAAAACCGAGCTGAAAAGCCAACCCGAGTTGCTTCCACCCCGCTACACTGGCTTTGTGAAATCAGACAACAGTTATTACAAACCCATTCGCGACGCTGGCTTGGCCACGGGCAGGCTGCAACCCAAATAAAGCATGACCTTTACGCAGTTTCTGACGCGGCTGAAAGGCCGCCTTGGTTTTCTGGGGCTGGCCTTGGCCTACGCGGCAATCGTCGCGGTGTGCCTGGCCAGCTTTTCCCGATCGGACGATCTAAGCCTGGGGCGCAACCCCCTTGACAACCTGATCAAGACCGGCACCGAATTTGTCCGCCCCAGCTTTCTGGACATCTGGTTTGGCAACACCCACTACGAATACAAAAGCGACGACGGCACTGTGTTGCGCACCGAGAACAGACGCCTGGTAGAAACAGAATATGACAAACAACTGCTGATCGCAGCTTGGGTGACTTTCAAGATTGCAACACTCGGCTCCCTGCTGGGTGCCCTCCTTTCTTTGCCCTTTGCGGTGTTCACCGCCAAAAACCTGCGTTCTCCGAAGTGGTTGTCGGCCGCATCCAAAATGGTGCTGGACATTTCCCGATCCATTCACACACTCGTGTTCGGTCTCGTGCTGGTGGGCATTGTCGGGCTGGGGCCAACAGCCGGCATTTTGGCCATCGCGTTCCACAGCATGGGAACCTACGGCAAGCTGTTCGCAGAAAGCATTGAAACGCTGGACATGGCGGCCATTGAAGCGGTGCGGGCTGTGGGGGCCAGCCCCTCACAAACATTCTTTCTGGCAGTGTGGCCCAATGTGCTTCCGCAGTGGGTTTCAAGCCATTTGTACATTTGGGAATACAACATTCGGGACTCCACCATTCTGGGCATCATTGGCGCGGGTGGTCTGGGTTTGCTGATCTCTGAATCGGTCAGCCTGTTCCAGTGGGGGCGACTGTCGACCATTTTGCTGGTCGTCGTATTGATGGTCACGGTGTTTGACAGCCTGAGCCGCCGTATTCGACAGGCGCTTTTATGATTCACATCGAGAACGCGGTGTGCCGTGCGGGGCAGAAAACCCTGCTGGACGTTGAAAGCCTTCACATTCAATCGGGAGAACACGTGGCCGTGCTGGGCAAAAACGGTGCGGGCAAATCAACCCTGCTGAAATTGCTGACGGGCTTTATAAGCCCTCAAACAGGCCGTGTCTTGGTGAATAATCAACCGGTGTACCCACACCCCGGTGAAAGAAAGCTACGGCAAGTTCGAAGCCAGACCGGCCAGGTGTTTCAGGGTCTGCACTTGGTGGGGCGGCTGACTGTGCTGGAAAATGTGCTGATAGGCGGCTTGGCCGCCATGCCGCGCTTGAGCAGTTGGGCGCGTCTGTTCACCCCGATTGAAACCCAAAAAGCCATGGATGCGCTGCACACGGTGGGCATGGCCGGTTTTTCAGGCGTTCGGGCCGACAAGCTGTCGGGCGGGGAAAGGCAAAAAGTGGCGGTTGCCCGCATGCTGATGCAACAACCGTCCCTGATACTGGCCGACGAGCCCACTGCCGCGCTGGACCCCACTGCAGCCCGCGACACCTGCGAACTGTTGCGCAGGGTAAGCCACCAACGCACCCTGATCAGCGTGTTGCACAATGAGGCGCTGGTGCCAATGCTGGCCGATCGGGTCATCGGATTGAAAGCTGGCAAGATCGTGCTGGACTGCCCTGTGGACGACCAACTTGAACAACGATTGAGTGCCTTGTATGACTGAAAAGGCGGGGCGCGCCTGCCCGATTCGATACCGATACAGTCCTCGGAACATTGCCCAAGCGCAAGTCACCGAGGCAAATTGCCTGTATGTGGTCGGTGGCCTGTACGGCAATCCGTTTGCGCTGGCCAAAATCAAGGCCATGGCGGCGGCCGAGGGCGCACGGATCTGCTTCAACGGCGACTTCAACTGGTTCAATGTAGACCCAACCAGCTTTCAGCAGATCAATGAAGCCGTGCTGAAACACGACGCCATTGCAGGCAATGTGGAGGCCGAGTTGGCCGAACCGCTGGATGCACCCGACTGTGGTTGTGCATACCCGGATACCGTTGACCAGGGTACGGTGGAAAGATCCAACCGCATACACACCGGCTTAAAGACCACCGCGCAGCATTTTCCTGAATTGACCAGCATGCTGGTCAAGCTGCCTTTTTTCAGGCGCTACCGCGTTGGGGCAGTCAATGTGGGTGTGGTTCACGGAGACGCAGAATCGCTTTCAGGCTGGCGGTTTGATCCTGCTGAACTGGAAAACGCCGCGAATCAGGACTGGCTGCGCAGTGTATTTGAACAGGCTGAGGTGGACGTGTTCGCCAGCAGCCACACTTGCACTGCCGGTTTTTTCTGCTTGCCCAACACAGCAGGCAAGCCCCTGCTGGTCAGCAACAACGGCGCTGCGGGCATGCCCAGCGTGCCACACAGTCACTGCGGTCTGCTCACGCGGATCGGCACAAGACCCAGCCGCCACCCAAGCTTCAAATCGCTGGAGATCAAACACGGCGTTTGGGTTGAGCAATTGCCGATTGATTACCCGCAAACGGACTGGATTGAGTCGTTTTTGTCCAATTGGCCAGAGGGCAGTGCTGCGCACACCTCCTACTTTCAGCGAATTGGCCGCGGCTATTACACCAGCAGAACTGTGTGACGCACTAATATTGTGCATCTGTCAATCCTGAATCCCATGCATGTTCAAAACTGCATTTCGCATTCAGTATCAATCAAATCGCTAATCAAGCTATTAAACGGACAATTTCATGGACATTTTAAACGGCCACTCCCTGTGGTGGGTGGCAGGGCTTTTTCTGTCGCTCGGCCTCACAGGGGTGATTGCAGGGGTTCTGGCGGGTTTGTTGGGTGTGGGTGGCGGCATCGTCATCGTGCCAGTGCTGTACAACCTGTTTTCGCTGCTGGGCGTGGATGAAAGCGTGAAGATGCACGTGGCAGTGGGCACTTCGCTGGCCACCATTGTGCCCACTTCGTTTATGTCTGCCCGAAGCCATGCAGCCAAAGGCAATCTGGACAAAGACCTGCTGAAAAGCCTGGCCTGGCCGCTGTTTGGCGGGGTCATCGTCGGCAGCTTTTTAAGCGGTTATTTCAAAGGACCCGTGCTGTCTGGCATCTTCGGGGTGGTCGGTCTGCTGGTGGCCCTGAACATGGCATTCCGCGCCAAAAGTTCAGCCTTGGCAGACCAGTTGCCCGGGGCACCCTGGAAGCAGTTCATCGGCGCAATCATCGGCGGTTTTTCCACGCTGATGGGCATTGGTGGCGGTACGCTCAGCGTGCCGATCTTCACCGCATTCAACGTGCCGGTTCACAAGGCAGTGGGCACTGCGGCGGCCATCGGGCTGGTCATCAGTATTCCAGGTGCACTTGGCTTCGTGCTGAATGGTTTGCATGTGGCGCACCGTCCCCCCTTCACCTTTGGATACGTCAACCTGATCGGCTTCGCACTCATCGTGCCCATGACGATGTGGATGGCCCCAGTGGGTGCAAGACTCGCCAGCCGCACCAAACCCGACCGGCTCAAACAGGCCTTTGCGTTTTTCCTGTTTTTGACTTCCTTCAAAATGTTGTACAGCCTGCTGACTCACTAAACTGGACTGATTGACATGATTCACACCAAAAGGGCCCTAGGGGGCGTGTTTGTATCCCCACATCACATTGCGTCACAGGCAGGGCGTGATGTACTCAAAGAAGGCGGCAACGCTGCAGAGGCCATGCTGGCCGCGGCAGCGGCCATTGCTGTGGTGTACCCACACATGAACGCCATCGGTGGCGACGGCTTCTGGATTTTAAGCGAACCCGGCAAAGCGCCCATCGGCATCGACGCCTGTGGTCCGGCTGCAGCAGCGGCAAGTCCGGAGTTCTACACAGGGCGCGGGTACAACAGCATCCCGACCCGTGGCCCCCTGGCTGCACTGACCGTGCCCGGTACGCTGGGTGGCTGGGCCAAAGCCAGTGAAGTGGCTCGCCAATGGGGCGGTAAATTGCCCTTGAGCCGCCTGATGCACGATGCCGCGCACCACGCGCGGCAAGGCATTGCCGTCACACCCAGTCAGGCCAGGCTGACCAAGATCAAACACGCTGAACTGAAAGACTCACCAGGTTTCAACGAGACCTATCTGATCAACAACGCCCTGCCCGAAGAAGGCCAGTTGTTGAAACAAACCGCGCTGGCTGACACTTTGCAGCGGCTTGGGCAGGCAGGTCTGGACGATTTTTACCGGGGTGAACTGGCCCAGGCCATGGCGGAAGACCTGGCCCGTGCAGGCAGCCCAGTCACATTGGCGGATTTGCAAGGCTACAACGCCACTTTGCGTCCGCCCATCAGCACTGAACTTGGCAATGCGACGCTGTACAACATGCCGCCACCCACGCAAGGCATGGCTGCGCTCATGATTTTGGGTATTTTTGATCAGTTGAAGGTTCAAAGCGCCGAAGGTTTTGAGCACATTCACGGGCTGGTGGAGTCGACCAAGCAAGCATTTCTGGTGAGAGATCGCTATTGCACTGACCCGGCCTACATGACGGTCAGTCCCGATGAGTTTCTGACCCGTGAGGCCATGCACTCACGCGCCTCGAATATCGACATGCGCAAAGCCTTGCCTTGGCCACAAGACCCCTGGCAGGGCGACACCATCTGGATGGGTTGCATCGATTCTGAAGGGCGCACGGCCAGTTTCATTCAGAGTATTTTCTGGGAATTTGGCTCGGGCGTGGTCAGCCAGTCCACCGGCGTGCTGTTTCAGAACCGGGGCATCAGCTTTTCACTGAACCCCACCGCCCTGCATTATCTGCAACCGGGTCGCAAACCCTTCCACACACTCAACCCGGCCATGGCCCGCTTCAAGGACGGTCGAACCATGGTTTACGGCACCATGGGTGGTGAGGGTCAGCCGCAGACGCAATCTGCCGTGTTCAGTCGGTACGGGCTATTCAACCAAGGTCTGCAGCAGGCAGTCACCGCCCCTCGCTGGTTGTTGGGGCGCACCTGGGGCGAAGAAACCACCACACTGAAACTGGAAAGTCGTTTTGACCCCGCCCTGGTGGAGCAACTGAAAGCGGCGGGGCATGATCTGGAGGTGCTACCCGAGGCCTTCAGCGACACCATGGGCCACGCAGGGGCTGTGGTACGCCACCCCAGTGGCATGATGGAAGGCGCTGCTGATCCGCGGTCAGACGGCAGCGTGGCCTGTTGGTAAGTGTGCCGACTGGTTCTTACTTGTAGTCAAACTTCATTTGTTCGGAGATCAGCTGATTGTGGCTGGTCTTCTGACAAAGCCCGGCGTAACTGGTCAAGGGGGGTGGCAAATCCAGCCCCTCTTCAATCAACCTGTCGTTCTGAAACAGCATGCCCATGAAGGCAAAACTGCCGTAACTGCGAATGGCGCGCAGCACTATTCGACGGTTGCAAGGCCCCAAAAGGTCTTTGAAACGGTGCTGCATTTCCGCAATTTCCTCAAAGGTTTTTACCTTGTAAGAGGTGCCCATCGGCATTTCACCAATGGCAGTGGCAATCGCAGCGTCAATTTCCTCAAACGTGCAGGCGCGCTGGGGTCCGGCTGAAATGTGATAGTCGGTGTATTTCAGGGTGGGTTTCTCAATCAGGTGATGAATCACCTTCGCGCAATAGTCCACCGGTATCACGTCCACCCGCTGGTTCAAATCGCTGGTGAAGCACTTCAACGCGCGCGCAATGCGGAAAACCCAATAAATACTGCCAGAAGGTTGGCAGCCCAAACGGGTGTGCCCAACCACAATTGAAGGCCTGGCCACCACCAAAGGCCATGCCGGAAACTCAGCGCGCAGGCGACGCTCTATTTCATACTTGCTTTCGGTGTACTGCAAAAACGGATCAGTGTCTGCGCCGGCGTCGTACCCTTCAGGCACCGGAATGGGCGCCTGCCGTCCACAAGCCATGGCCGTGCCCAGGTGCAGAAAACGGCGCAATTTGCCAATTTCATTGAACCGGCGGGCCATCGCCATCACGCCGTCCACGTTGGTCGGCCAGATGCTGGGGTGATTGCCAAACGAGGCCACAGCAGCCGAGCTGATGACATCGACCACAGACAACAGACGAGGGTCATTCTCCCAGCTGCTGACATCGGTCAAACTGCCACAAATGATTTGTTCAGGCCGAATTTTTTCCAGCAGTTCGTCAGTTACATCGTGACTTTTCAACACATGAGCAAGACGGCTGACGCCGCCCTCGGGCGTGGATGCACGCACCAGAAACAGGCAATTGGCCCATTTTGGTGTTCTGATCAGACGGGCCGCCACGGCACCACCGATAAAACCTGTGGCACCGGTCAGAAAGAGCGTTGGTGAATATTTCATGAAAAGCCGCAATATGCACTATAAAAGCGCTACGGTAAGGGATGAATCTTAGCCCTGAATTAGGGGCAGGAAAACCCTAATCTACGGCTGGAAAAAGCCCAACGCCTGAGCCTTGCTTTTCAATTGCAACCACTCCAGATTGTGCGCCAAGTTGGTCAAGGACATGCTCGAATAGCCTGCAGTACCGACACCAGGCGCGGTTGATCCACTCAGAATTGTATTGGCCAGACTGGAAGCCGGATCAGCACCCACATTAGGAACAGGGTTGGGCAGTCCGGATTGACACTCACCACCAAACGGACCACCAGGCACATTGAACGCGGGTGCATTCAAGTTGGGCGCGGTTGAAAAATCAAGCGCATGGGCCAGATTAACCGACCAGTCCCCCCGGGCACCCAGCGAAGGCAGGCCAAACCGCCATGAAATCATGTTCAGAATGGAGTTGGGGTCAAACCGAAAGTGCGACACGTGATTGCGGCGAGCCCGCGGCCCAATGATGGCGCAAGGCACCCTGAAACCCAACAAACCATCATTCGGAATTTTGGCTTCCTGCGCAGTAACCGGCGCGTAAGGCGGCACCACATGATCATAAAACCCGCCCCACTCATCGTAGTTGATCACCAACAGCGTTTTCGACCACAGCGGGCTGGTGCGCAAGGCCTCGTAAACGCCATTTAAAAAAGCCTGACCGTTTCGAATATCCGCCTGCGGATGATCGTCATTGGACACACCCTGCGGGTTCTCGCCCAAAAACCGGGGGTCCACAAAAGAGACCGAGGGCAAAGTACCCAACTTGGCATCCAGCAAAAACTTTTCATAAGGTTGGCTAATGTTCAGGTATTTCTGCCCCCACAACGCAGTCAAAGGCAAGTCCTGAAAATAATAAGTGCCCGTCACCCCTTTGGCCTGAAGCAGATCCCAAATGGTGGTCAGCGTAGATGTAGTCATGGCATTGTCCACGCGGTCAGTTTGCCCGGCGTGCATGTAAATACGGTTGGGGTATGTGCTCGCCAACAAACCGTGGTGGTACTGATCACACACGGTGTAGTTCTTGACCACCCCTGAGAAAAACGGCAAATCCTTTTCCTGAAAATAGCCAACCGGAAAATGGTCATCGTCCACACCCGCATCGCCAATGGTCTCCAGAAAGCCATTCATTTGCCCATTGTTGAAATGCTTTCTACCGCCAGCATAACTGTGGTCCGGGTCTTCCTTGCCACAACTTTGGTAGCCGTAGCCCGGTGCATCCGCCAGGTAAAAGGAACCCACGGGGCGACCTTTGCGATCGGGGAAATTCAAACCAGCTTGCCGGCCTTCCGCGCCCGGCACCCAACCCAAGTAATGGTCGAATGAGCGGTTTTCCATCATGACTAGCACAATGTGCTCGATGCCTGACTCATCAGGATGGGGCAAGGCGGGCAGGTTCATGTCTTTGGCCGCAATGCCCATGCCATTGCCGGCTGATCCAGCTTGACTGGCACTGACAGAAGGGGAGCTTGCAGCGGTGTTGCTGCCCAGCACATTTGAATCGGCACCACAACTGGCCAGCATGGCTGAACCGGCTGCGGTTGAAAGGCTTCCGAGGAATCGGCGGCGACTGACCATGGTTGTATTTCCTGAATAATGAGTACTACGCTCATACTGCTCAAGATCAGGTCCGGATGAAGAAGAAACCCTCAGTGTGACTATTCACTGATTTGTCACAGTAAGCAGCCAACTTTCAAGCCGTTAAAACCCAATACAGACGAACTTAAGCCACCTACGTCCCCGTCTAATACCTCTAATTTAGTGGGAATACAGGCACTGGAAGCTGTCTGACTTTCTGGACTAGGGCTAGAATCGGGGTAGACCAGCCACAACAACCGAGACATGAGCCGCAAACCCATTCCCCGATTCGACGACAACTACACCGAAGATTCTGCCCGTCAAAGGCGGGCGTTTCTGGAGGCTGAAACAGGCGTCAGCCTGACCCACACCGGGCATTATTCCCTGCCGCCAGAGAGTGTACGCAACAACACCGAAAACTTCATCGGCGTGGTGCAAATGCCAGTGGGCGTTGCCGGGCCGGTGTTGATCCACGGTGAAGACGCGCAAGGCTGGTTTTATGTACCCATGGCCACCACCGAGGGCACACTGGTGGCCAGCTACAGCCGGGGTATGCGCATGCTGTCTGAATCGGGTGGTGTCAAAACCACGGTCATCGACGACAACATGCAGCGCGCGCCCATGTTCGAATTTGAAGACGCAAGGGCGGCCAAGCGATTTGTTCAATGGATGCAGGCCACCCTGCCCGCCATCACGGCTGCAGCAGAGAGCACCACGCGACACGGCAAGCTGCTGAACATCCAGCACTGGCAAATTGCCCGCATGGTGTACACCCGCTTCAACTTTTCCACGGGCGACGCCGCCGGGCAAAACATGACGGGCAAAGCCGCACACGCGGCCAGCCAATGGATTTTGGCCCACTCGCCCGAGCCCGTGATTCACTTTTCACTGAGCGGAGCCATCGAAACCGACAAAAAACATTCGCACATGAACCTGATGCACAGCCGAGGCAAACGCGTGGTTGCCGAATGCGTGGTCAAGCGGGATGTGCTTGCGCAAAGGGCCCGTACCACACCCGAGATCATTTTCAAGCAAAGGCAGCGCAGCTATTTGGGCGCCATGCTGGCGGGCTCCGCCTACAACGGCCCACATTCGGCCAATGGCATTGCTGCACTGTTTATTGCCACCGGGCAGGACGAGGCCAATGTCGTGGAATCGCACACCGGCTTTTCGTTCATGGACATCACGCCCGAGGGGGATTTGTACTACTCCTGCACCCTGCCGTCCGTCATTTGTGCCACCAAAGGCGGCGGCACCGGGCTATCAACTCAGGCAGAATGCTTAACAATGCTGGGGTGCAACGGCGAGGGCAAGGCCCGCAAGCTGGCGGAAATTGTGGGGGCCACCGTACTGGCAGGCGACCTGTCGCTGATTTCGGCCATCATGTCCGATGAGTGGGTCTCATCGCACGACGCCTATGGCCGAAACCGGAGTTAAAGCGCCAGTTCGTTGAGCACGCGCAACAGGGTTTGGTCACCGCTGAATCCGCAAATCTGCCGAACCCAACCTTCCCATTTGTTCAACAGGGGTTCGGCAACCGTGTTGCCCACGGAAAACACCACCAGCTCGGTGGGGTCTGACTCCATCAGCGCTTCAAGGGCTGAAATGGTAATTGCCGATTCGCAATGCCACAGGTCGAGGTCTGCCACCACCAAATCGAAGCTCTGGTTGCCAATGCGCTTTAGCAGGACGTCACCCTTGTCGAAAAACTCGATTTGGGCAGCCGGGTGAGCTTGCAGCACATAGTGCTCGATCAGAATCTGAAATGGGGCTGAATCTTCAAGGATGGCCACTTTCATGTTTGAAAACCCTCCTTACCAATAAAAACGGGTTCATGCATTCGTCATGAACCCATCTTAGACCCATTCAATCACCAGGGGGCTTCCCCAAAAGGAATCCCCCTCGGTTCAGGCGGGTAGCATCTGGCGAATCAAGCCCTCGGCGACTGGCATGGTCATGTAGCGTGGCACGGCATACGTAAAGCGTGCTTCGTTCAAGGCCGATTTCGCAATTTCACGGATGTCTTCCTGTTTCAAGGTAGACAGCTTTGTCGGAATGCCGAACTTCGCATTCATGTCGCGAATGCGCTGAATGAAGGCCTCGGCCTGCTGCTGGTCGCTGCCGGTGGACAGGCCGATGTGGCAGTACCGGGCCAATTCAGCCAGGCGGGCCGTGCAGTCGGGCAATGAATAGTCAAGCACGTAAGGCATCACGATGGCATTGGCCAAGCCGTGGGGGGTGTGGTACATCGCACCAAACTTGTGGGCGATGGCGTGTACGTAACCCACGCCCGCCTGTGTGAACGCGATGCCGGCCAGATGAGACGCACGGGCCATTTTCTGGCGCGCCTCGATGTTGCTGCCGTCGGTCACTGCCGTGTCCAGGTATTTCATGATCAACTGAACTGCCTCAACGCCCTTTTCATCGGTGCGCTTCATCGCGTTGCGGGAAATGTAGGCTTCCACCGCGTGAGTCAGGGCGTCCATGCCCGTGGCGGCGGTGATGTGCGCGGGCAAGCCAGTCATCAAAGCCCCGTCCAGCGCAGCGGCGGTGGGCATTAATTTCAGGTCCATCGCGGGCAATTTACGCTTTTGCTCGGGGTCAGTCACCACCGCAGCAATTGTGCACTCGGAACCAGTGCCCGCCGTAGTGGGCACTGCAAACAGCGGCAACATGCCACGCCACACGCGGAACAGCCCCGTCATTTTCACGATGGGCTTCTTGTTTTTGGCGCGTGCACCAATCATTTTGGCGGCGTCAATGGGTGAACCGCCGCCCACAGCCAGAATGGCCTCGCAGCGGTTTTGAACCAGAATGTCATAGCCAGCCTCGATCTGAGCCACAGTCGGGTTGGGCTCCACGCCGTCATAGATGGCGTACGTCACGCCCAGCTTTTCCAGCTCGGCTTTCATCTTGTCGAGCACACCCAGCTTGACCAACACTGCATCGGTCACAATCAACACGCGCTTGTACCCACGCTGCGCCATGGCGCGCACCAAGGTGAGGGAAGAATCTGGCCCCTCAAAAGTTTGTGGCCACTTGAACGGCATGATGAAGGTGACTGCCTTGAAAATCACCATGTAGATGCGCAAGAAAATGACTTCGAGAGTGTGCAACATGTGTTTGTCTCCGGTTTTTGTTTCCAACATGGTACTGGCTAATTCCCGAAATTGGCTTCAAATGAGTGGAAGTTTCATTCCAATGCCGACGATTGGAAGAGATTTTCAAATTCGGGTTAACCCGACCCACTTTCGTCACGGATCTGAAAAATTGAATCATTACATTCAGGGCTCCTCATTCAAGGAGTTAAGGAATGTTAACGAAACACAAAATTGCAGCGGCAATGCTGGCCCTGATGGCCGGGGCGGCTGGACTAAGCGCCTGCAACGGCGACAACAACGCGGTGGCAGCCACCAAAACACGCACCATCATCATGGTTTGGGACGGCCTGCGGCCTGATTCAATCAACCCGACTGACACACCGAACCTGTATGCCCTTCAGCAGAAAGGCGTGAACTTCGCAGACAACCATTCGACCTACCCCACATTCACGATGATGAATGGTTCGTCGTTTGCAACAGGTTCCTTCCCGAAGACCTCTGGCTTCTACGGCAACACCTTCTGGACACCGCCCGATGCCACCAACACCAACGGCACCATTCCAGCCGGTAAAACGGCGTCCGGCGGCACTCAGGACTACCAAGACCCCGTCTTCACCGAAGACTATCAAGTGCTGGACACCCTCAACAGCTACTACGGCAATCAGTTGCTGCTGGTTAAAACCCTGTTTAAAACTGCGCAAGACGCAGGTCTGACGACTGCCGCCGTGGGCAAATCGGGTGCAGCTTACATTCAGGACCTGGGCCGTGGCGGTTACTTCATTGACGAAAACACCGTGGCCCCCCGATCATTGGCGACGGAACTACAGGCCGCCAACATCGCACTGCCCAAGAATGTTGTGAACGACCAGCATTACACGGCTGACCCGGTCACACTGGCCACAGGCAACGGCGACCCCACCGCACGGGCTGGCTA
Organism: Limnobacter litoralis; assembly: GCF_030160455.1. Lineage (GTDB taxonomy): Bacteria > Pseudomonadota > Gammaproteobacteria > Burkholderiales > Burkholderiaceae_B > Limnobacter > Limnobacter litoralis. Next base: position 104,281 of record NZ_BSOJ01000027.1, read on the forward strand.
CATCACCTTCCCGATCACCAATTACGACCCGAATGGCGTGTTAACAGTGGCTGCGCGCGACTCCACAGACAGCACACAGGGTGCGCCCGAAGACGCCGCGAACAAGTACATGCTGGGCGTGTACACGTCTTACATTCTGCCCAAGAAAAAGCCAGACCTGTCTGTCATTTGGTTCCGCACGCCCGACAATGAAGAGCACGGCTATGGCCCGGGCTCGGCCAACTACCACAAAGGTTTGCAGTCTCAAGACACACGCCTGGGCGAACTGATGTCCGCCTTGAAAGCCAACAACATGGACAGCACAACCAACATCGTGGTGGTGTCTGACCACGGCCACAGCAGCGTCAGTGGGCCGACCAGCCTGTTCCCGCTGCTCACCATCAACGCAAGCACCAGTGTCAACAACGGCACCAGCAATGCAACAATTGGCGCGAAAGACCCAATCAACGGCTTCTCGTTTTCTGGCGACGTTCGCTCGGCTGACCTGCTGACCTACGCCGGTTTTCAGGCCTTCGACGGCAATGGTTGCTCAACATCCGCCATGTATGGCCTGAAGAGCGATGGAACACCTGTGGTGCCAGTCAAAAACGACCCCACGTGTACAACGAAAGACCACAATTACCAGGCCATCAGCTCGGTCAACACCTTCAAAGTGCCCGCCACCCTGCCAGCCAACGGCATCGTGGTAGCCACCAACGGCGGTTCCGACTACTTCTATGTGCCCAGCCACGACTCCACCACTGTCACCAACCTGGTGAAATTCCTGCAAAGCCGCGAACAATATGGCGCTGTGTTTGTAGACAGCCGGTATGGCAACATTCCAGGCACATTGATGATGAAAGACGTCAACCTGGAAAACGCCACCCGCCAAAACCATGGTCAACCCGATGTGGTGGTCAGCTTCACCTGGGATTCACAACAGGTCATACAGGGCATGCCCGGTATTGAATTTGAAAGTGCAGGCGGCCAGCGCGGCATGCACGGCAGTTTCAGCCCGATCGATGTGCACAACACCCTGTTGGCCATGGGCCCCGGCTTCAAGAGCGGAGTGACCGTAAGCGACCCCACTGGCAACGTGGACGTTGCACCCACTGTGGCTCAGTTGTTTGGCCTCAGCATGCCGCAGGCCGATGGGCGTGTCATCAACGAAGCGCTGGCCAAGCCGGTCAGCAGTTCAACGCCGAGCGTGGCTTCCAGCATCATGAACCCCGCAACGCCTGCCACCGGACTGACCTTCAAAGTGCCAACCGACCTGACAGGTGCCACCAACGACGCCACCATGACAGGCGGCCAGTACTCCATCAACCTGAAGGTGAAAGACCTGACAGTCGATGGCAAAACCTACCGCTACTTTGACTATGCGCAGGCTGTCCGTAACTAATCAGAAAGGTTGTTGAACAACAATGAAATTGCAACACGCTTTGACCCGCCCGGCTTGCTGGGCGGCTTTTTTCCTTGTCAGCGGCACCGGCGCTTTCGCCAAAGCCGCCCCACAACTCACTTTCGAGAAGGCATTTGACACACAACGGCAACCCGCCGCCACTTACTTTGAAGCGCAATACCAAAGCGGCGGAAAAACCCACACCCTAAAGGTTTGGCGCGACAGAAACCTGCGCCTGCGCCGAGAAACCGATGGGCGCATCACCACATTCGTGGTCAACAAGGCCGACGACGACTGGACCATGACCGTGCTGGACAGTCAAAAGAAAATTGAAACCGTGGTGGACCGCACCAACCTGTACCGGGTGGGCAACTTCACAAGCTGGTTTGGGCTGGCACACGGCCTGAACCCGCCGGTGGGCAAATACGAAGTTCGCACGATGAAAAAGCCCCCCACAACCAAGCTCGACAAAACAGCCCCACCCTGCAACTGGTACAGCTACACGCAGAACATCAACGACACCCAGGTGTGCTGGAGCAAAAAGCTAGCCCTGCCAACCACCATTCTGAATGACAAGGGTGATGTCATCTGGAAAATCACCAAAGTGTCCACCAAGCCGTTTGACCTGGCCAAGACATTCCGCTTCAAAGACGAAGGCTACATTCGCAACGATGCGAATGCCGACATCAGCGGAGACTGATGCTCACACAGGCACACCGGAATCGCGCATATAATGGCGGTAATTTCCGGTGTCCGCCTCTTCATGAACCAACCCGCACAACCCGCACACAACCAGTATTCTGGCAGCCTGTTCATCGTCAGCGCCCCCTCCGGCGCGGGCAAATCGTCACTGGTCAAGGCACTGCTGGACAGCATTGAAGGCATCAGTCTCTCGATTTCCAGCACCACGCGCACAGCCCGGCCCGGCGAAGAAGACGGCGTTCATTACCATTTCATCAGTGAACACCAGTTTGAAGCCCTGCGGGAAGACGATGGTTTTCTGGAATGGGCCCATGTACATGGCAATTACTACGGCACCTCGCGCCACTGGGTCGAAAGTGAAATGGCTGCAGACCGCGATGTGCTGTTGGAGATCGACTGGCAAGGTGCAGAACAGGTGGTGCGCAAAGTACCCAATGTGGTGTCGATATTCATACTGCCACCCAGCCTGGAAGAGCTTGAACGGCGCCTGCGTGGGCGTGGCACAGACAGCGAAGCCGTCATTTTGAAAAGAATGGGTGCCGCTCAACTGGAAATCGAGCAAGCTCGGCGGTTCGATTATGTTATCCTTAACGACAATTTCGAGCAGGCTTTGCTCGAGCTAAAATCCATCGTGATCGCTTCGCGCTGTCGCTTCAATCAGCAGATGGCCCGCCACGGCGATCAACTCAAAAACATTGGTTTGTAATTTCAAGGACACAAGATGGCCCGTATCACGACTGAAGACTGTCTGAAAAGAATTCCCAACAGATTCGAACTCGCCCTTTGTGCCGCTTATCGTGCACGCATGCTCGCCCAAGGCCACACTGCAAAAGTTGAAGTCAACCGCGACAAACCCACCGTGATCGCCCTGCGTGAAATTGCAGCCGGGCACATTGGCACGGAAATGCTGAAGCGGGTTCCTGTCTAAGCAACTACCGCTCGCTGCTGTTACCAACACAGTGACCAAAGCCCGAGACCACATGGCTCGGGCTTTGTTCGTCAGGATCTACACACTTGAATACAAGCAACCAGGCCCTCATTGAAATCCGGTTTGCCAAGCTGAACGCCTTGGCCGTGCATTGCGAACCCGGTCCGCTTGCCGCCATTGTTGAAAGCCTTGGCAAACGACTGGGCAAAAAGCCCAGCATGTACACAGTCGAACCTGCTGTGCTCGACCTTTCCGCCTGGGCGACCCAAGACCTTGAAGAATTCGGTTTTGACCTGAAAACCGTCAAGTCGGTGTTTGACGCTGCCGGGGTGCATCTGGTTGAAGTTCGCTGCAGTCTGCCCGAGATTGAGGCCATTGCCGAAGACATGGGCCTGAAATGTGAATCTGGCGAGGCCCTCACAGCGGACCCAGAGGCACGGACAGCGGCCCCAGAGGCCGAGACACCCTCGCCTGCAACACCTGTGGACGAACCAGTTGCAGAGGTGCAAGCCGTGGCCCAAGTCACCGCGCGCAAAACGCTGGTGATCGACAACCCGGTTCGCAGTGGTCAGAAAATATACGCCCAAGGCGCTGATCTGATCGTCATGGGGCAGGTGTCGCATGGCGCCGAGGTCATCGCAGACGGCAATGTGCACGTTTACGGAGTGTTGCGTGGCCGCGCACTGGCCGGTGCAGCGGGCGACCGCCAGGCCCGAATCATCTCAACTTGTTTTGAGGCCGAACTGGTGGCAGTGGCCGGTTATTATTTGACATTTGAAGCAGGCTTTCCCGAAGAAAGCCGCAGCAAACCCACTTTAATTGTTCTCGATGAAGCCCAAGAGCCCGCCCAACTGCGGCTCAAGCCCATCAACATCCGTTAGGAGACTATTCGTGAGTCGAGTTATTGTTGTCACATCTGGTAAAGGTGGCGTAGGAAAAACCACAACAAGCGCAAGCTTTGCCGCTGGGCTTGCCCTGCGCGGCTTCAAGACCGTCGTGATCGACTTCGACGTAGGCCTGCGCAACCTCGACCTGATTATGGGTTGTGAACGTCGCGTGGTGTATGACCTGGTCAATGTGATCAACGGCGAAGCCACGCTGCAGCAGGCTCTGATCAAAGACAAGCACTGCCCCACCCTGTCCATTCTGCCAGCGTCGCAGACCCGCGACAAAGACGCCCTCACTGAGGAAGGCGTTGAAAAGGTCATCAAAGACCTGATTGAAATGGGTTACGAATACATTGTGTGCGACAGCCCAGCCGGCATTGAGCGTGGCGCCGTAATGGCGCTGACCTTCGCCGACGAAGCCATCGTGGTCACCAACCCCGAGGTGTCTTCCGTGCGCGACTCGGACCGAATCATCGGTATTTTGCAGGCCAAAAGCAAACGCGCCAAAGAAGGCGGCGAGCCCGTCAAAGAACACCTGCTAATCACCCGCTATTCCGCCAAGCGCGCCGAAGAAGGCGAAATGCTGAGCTACAAAGATGTGGCCGACCTGCTGCGCGTGCCCCTGCTCGGCGTCATCCCGGAATCAGAAACCGTGCTGCAGGCTTCCAACCAGGGCATGCCCGTGGTTCACGCTGAAAACAACGACGCAGCCACCGCCTACCAAGACTGCATTTCACGCTTTCTGGGTGAGACCAAACCCCTGCGCTTTGTAGACTACGAAAAGCCCGGGCTGTTCAAACGTCTGTTCGGAGGCTGAGCGCATGTCATTGTTAACCATGCTGTTTGGCGAGAAGAAAAAGTCCGCCAGTGTTGCAAAAGAACGACTTTCACTGATCATCGCCCGTGAGCGCGTGGGCGAGGACGGCCCCGACTTTTTGCCCCAGTTGCGGGACGAATTGATGCAGGTCATCTCGAAATACGTCAAGATTGATCAGGAGGATGTGAAGTTCAATCTGCAGAAGCAGGGCAACATGGAAATGCTGGAAGTCAATATCGTCTTGCCGGATCAGCACTAATTCCGCACAATAAGAGTGAGAGTTTCAAGCAGTACATGTTGCGGGGGTTAATGCAAGCCAGGGAATCACAGCCAGAGCAAACACGACAACACGTCGTCTCGATCTCGCCACTCATCGACATGGCCTCGTCCTATCTGCCCGAGGCCGAGGTCAAACGCGTCCGTGAGGCTTACAAATTCTCTGATGTTGCACACCTTGGCCAGTTTCGCGCCACTGGCGAACCCTATGTTACTCACCCCATTGCCGTGGCAGAACTGTGTGCTTCCTGGCGTCTGGACGGGCAGGCTTTGCAAGCCGCCCTGCTTCACGATGTCATGGAAGACTCGGGTGCCACCAAAGAAGACCTGATCGACCGATTTGGCCCCGCGGTGGCTGAACTGGTGGATGGCTTGTCCAAACTCGACAAGATGGAGTTTTCCTCCCGCGAGGAAGCACAGGCGGAAAATTTTCGAAAAATGCTGCTGGCCATGGCCCGCGACCTGCGCGTCATTCTGGTGAAACTGGCCGACCGGCTGCACAACATGCGAACGCTGGACATCATGAGCCCAGCCAAAAAACGACGCATTGCCCTCGAAACGCTTGAAATTTACGCCCCCATCGCCCACCGCCTCGGTTTGAACGAAATTTTCCGTGAACTGCAGGAACTCAGCTTCAAACACGCTTACCCCCTTCGTTACAACGTGCTGCGCAAAGCGGTGCTTGCCGCGCGCGGCAACCGACGTGAAGTGGTGGGAAAAATTCTGGAAGCTGTGGAGAAATGCCTTGGCGACGCAAAGATTGAATCCCAAGTGTACGGGCGCGAGAAGGCGCTGTATGGCATTTACCGCAAGATGATTGAAAAGCGCCTGTCGTTCTCACAGGTGCTGGATGTGTATGGCTTCAGAGTGGTCGTCAAAGACATGCCCAATTGCTACATGGCGCTCGGCATGTTGCACCAGTTGTTCAAACCGGTGCCCGGCAAGTTCAAAGACTACATCGCCATTCCAAAGGTCAACGGCTACCAAAGCCTGCACACCACCTTGCTGGGCCCTTATGGCACCCCGGTTGAATTCCAAATCCGTACTGAGGAAATGCATCAGGTGGCTGAAAAAGGCATTGCAGCCCACTGGCTTTACAAAGGCGAGGCCGCGGGCTTGAACCAGCTTCAAACCCAAACCCACCGGCTCTTGCAAAGCCTGCTCGACATTCAAAACCAAACCGGCGACTCGGCCGAGTTTCTCGAACACATCAAGGTGGACCTGTTTCCCGACGCCGTGTATGTGTTCACGCCCAACGGCAAAATCATGAGCCTGCCGCGTGGCGCAACCGTGGTCGATTTCGCCTACGCCGTGCACACCGACGTCGGCAACCAGTGCGTGGCAGCGCGTGTGAATCAGGTGATCGAGCCTTTGCGCACCGTCCTGAAAAGCGGCGATGTGGTCGAAATCATCACCGCCCCCCATTCACGCCCCAACCCGGTGTGGCTGGGTTTCGTGCGCAGTGGAAAAGCCCGCTCGGAAATTCGCCACTACTTGAAATCAATGAACCTGGAAGAAACCGTGCGCCTGGGCACACGGCTTCTGGATCAAGCCCTTGAGGCAGACGACATTCGACTGGCCGAGATGGGCACTGAAGTGTGGGACAAACTGCTGAAAGACTCGCAGGTCAGCACCCGCGAAGAATTGTTGGCCGACATTGGTGCCGGACGTCGCGTGGCACCGGTGGTGGCCCGCCGCGTGCTGATTGCACTGGGTCGAATGGACGCCCGGCTGGACGGCACACCGCTTGCCACCAGCGTCGAATTGGCAGCGCCCGCCGCAGGCGGCAGCCAGAATCGCGCGCCCATTTTGATTCACGGTGGCGAGGGCATTTCCGTTCAGCGTGCGCCCTGCTGTCTGCCCATTCCTGGCGACAAAATCATCGGTTATGTGCGAAAAGGCACCGGGTTGATTATTCACACCGACGAGTGCGAAATTGCACGACGACAAATTCGCAAAGAGCCCGAGCGCTGGACCGACGTGCAGTGGGCCCCCGAAATTGTCCGTCCGTTTGATGTGAATGTCGACCTTCAGGTCATCAACGAAAAAGGCGCTTTGGCCACCATCGCCGCTACACTGTCTGACGCCGGGGCCAACATCACCAACCTGTCCATGTCGGACGAAACCCCCTACCGCAAGTTACTGCACTTCACCATCCAGGTCAGTGACCGCATCCACCTGGCCAAAATCCTGATGGCTTTGCGCCGCATTGAATACGTGGAACGGGTGACACGGGTCAAAGGCAAATCATTCGTGAAAAGCCGACTGGTGGTGGCCAGCTCATCCACCTAGGGCGGCCCTACACATACTGAATGTTCAAAATCTCCAGTTCGTCGGGTCCAGCCGGGGTTTGCACCACCACCACATCGCCGACCTTGGCGCGCATCAAGGCACGGGCCACCGGGGAAATCCAGCTGATGTGCGAAATGGCCGGGTTGACTTCGTCAATGCCAACAATCTTGACCGTCATCTCATCGCCTTTGCCATTCAAATAAGTCACCGTGGCCCCGAAAAACACCATGTCCAGTTCTTGCTGGGTTGCCGGGTCAACCACTTCAGCGATTTCTGTGCGTTTGGTCAAAAAGCGAATCCGGCGGTCGATCTCGCGCAGGCGCTTTTTGCCATAGAGATAATCCCCATTTTCAGAGCGGTCGCCATTGGACGCTGCCCAAGACACAATCGACACCATCTCAGGTCGTTCTTTCTTGACCAAGTGAGCCAGTTCATCGCGCATGGCCTTGTAACCGGCTGGGGTCATGTAGTTTTTCAGACCTTGTGGCAGCGCTGGCGCACCCGCATCAGAATCGGCGTCCAAATCTGCGTCATTTTCTTTCGTAAAAGCTTTGCTCATGGTTTATGCTTTGAATAAGTCAAATTCAGGGATGTCGATGAATCAGGAATCACCCGTACTCATTGTAGTCGATGACAGCGATGATGATTTCATGTTGATCCAGCGCAGGGTACTGCAGACCTGGCCCAACGCGGCGCTGATTCATGTCGACAATCCAGCCGATTTGCGAGAAGCACTGGAAGGGGTTGCGCCTGACATCGTGATTTGCGACTACTCCATGCCCGACATCACCCACGATGAAGCCGCCAGACTGGTCAATGAGTATCGGCCTGACACCCCCTTGATTCTGCTTTCAGGCCATGCCACGGACGCCCTGGGCGTGCTGGCCATGCAGGGCGGCATTCGCGATTACGTTGAAAAATCAAAACCCGAGCGCCTGGTGCCGGCCATTGAGCGAGAGCTGAACACCCGCAAGCTGAAACACGAGAAAGCACAGCTGGAAATGGCTCACCGACGAGCGGTGTTTTTCGATTCTGGCACGGGGCTTTTGAACCGGCTGGGCCTGGAAACCACATTGCCGAAATTGCTGGGGCAGAATGAAGGCAGGCAAGACCTCGCCTTGCTGACCATCCGCCTGAGCCGACGCAATGTGCAAGATGCCAATGCCGGCTTCAGCATCAAAAAGCTGGGCATGCAAAAGACACTGGAGCGATGCCAGCAACTGTTTAAAAACGACATCGTTTGCCGCTGGAGTGAAAACCTGCTGGTGGTGATCACGGGCGGCTTTGACTGGAACAGGCCTCTGAGTGAGTCTGTCGACAGGCTGGACAGTATCGAATCTGAACTGTGTCGACCCTTCGTGATCGAGAGTATTCCAGTGCGCCCGTCCATCCACATTGGACTGGCAAGAATTGGCACCGACGGAACTGTACCTGCAGACCTTGTGCAACATGCCCAGGCCGTGTGTGCCGTTTTACAGGCTGACAACAAGGGCTTGTTCAATGCCTTGCAAACCAGCACACACCAGGCAGCGGCCCGCCGAAAGGCCATCGAAAAAGGCCTGGCCCACGGCATCGAACACAACGAATTAACCCTGGATTTTCAGCCAGTCGAAGACCTGAGCACCCAAAAAGTTGTGGGTGTAGAGGCCCTGGTTCGCTGGACCCACCCCACACTGGGTCGCATCATGCCGCAGGAATTCATCGGCGTTGCTGAAGACTCGGGATTGATCGAAGCCTTGGGCTTCTGGGTGCTTGAACATGCGGTGGATCGTCTGCTGGATTTGCATCAAAAAGGCCACTTGTTGTGGTGCGCAGTCAATTGCTCGCCCGGGCAGTTGTTGAATGCGGATTTCGCAAAAACGGCCTGTGAACACATCTTGTCCAGAGGGTTGGATCCCAAATGGATCGAATTCGAGATCACGGAATCGGCTGCGATTGACGATATGGATCGAACAGTGCAAGCCCTGAAGAATCTTCGCAGTTACGGTTGCCAAATCGCCATGGACGACTTTGGCACAGGCTACGCCTCACTGAACTACCTGCGGGCCTTGCCTGTGGACGTGCTGAAAATCGACAAAAGCTTCGTCATGGATTTGCTGGATGACCCCAGCAGCCAGATGATTGTCAAGGCTGTGATTGATCTGGCGCACGCCTTGAAGCTGACCGTGCACGCCGAGGGCATTGAAACCGATGCCCAGCGACAGACCCTGATTGACATGGGTTGCGACAGGCTGCAAGGTTACTTGTATGCCAAACCGCTTGACTGCAACAGATTGCTGGAATGGCTGAATCCCATTCAAAATAAACTTATCTGACCCGAAACTTATTGCGATCAGCAATGTCCGATCTTCACGATGTTCGCAACGGGCATCCTATACCTATACAAATCAGCAGGAGAGGATATGACTGAAGTACTAACGAAGGACATGACGGCAAACCCAGCACCGATTGGATTGCTGGGTTTCGGAATGACGACCGTGATGCTCAACCTTCACAACGCCGGATTTTTCGGTTTGAACACCATGATTCTGGGTCTCGGCATCTTTTATGGTGGACTAGCCCAGCTTATCGCTGGCTTAATGGAGTGGAAAAAGGGAAACACTTTTGCATGCACCGCTTTCGTAAGCTATGGTGCATTTTGGCTGTCGTTGGTTGGTTTGATCGTTATGTCAAAAACCCCGATGGGTATTGACGGACCAAACGGAACAGCCATGTCATTCTTCCTTGCCATGTGGGGGGTTTTGACCTTGTTTCTGTTTGTTGGAACTTTCAAACTGAACAGGGCACTTCAGGTCGTATTCGGTACGCTGGTATTGCTGTTTTTTCTGCTGGCTTACGGCGAGGCAACCGGCGATAAAACACTAAGCTCTTTCACGGGCTACGAAGGTATCTTTTGCGGAGCATCTGCCATTTACACTGCCATGGCGCAAGTATTGAACGATGTTTTTGGAAAAGTAGTTCTTCCTATCGGACCGATGATCAGCTGATTTGAGCTGAGACAGGGCACTCGAGGCCATGATTGGCCTCGACTCTACAAACTTACAGATGCGTATCTCGGTCAGAGAAGTTGAGCGCGTCCATTCTTGAAATGTCTTCAAAACAGGACCTCATTTTCGATTTTGAAAATTTAAAAGGCATTCCTCTGTGAAGGCATCCAAGGATATTCAAGGAGAAAGGGATGATGTCTGGAATTGAATCAGTGAAGCATGAGAGTCGTGCTTTTGAGCCCAGCGCGCAGTGGCAGGC
>NZ_BSOJ01000028.1 GCF_030160455.1 Limnobacter litoralis
CATCGGTCATTTCCTCAAAAGAGGTTAATTGGCCGAATGCACTTACACAAATTTATTTACAGCCTCTCTGGCAGCGCAAACGATGTCGGCATTGGTGGCCACAAATTCGACAAGGTCTTTGATGCCGGTCGCGAACAATGGGTGATCTTCAATCACCAGAATTTTATTGGTATTCATGCACAGGCTCCTACCGAGGTGAAGTTAGTTAATACGGTGTCACTCTTTGTGATCAACTAACCCTAATGTATTCAAATGAGATTATTTTCCAACCCTCTTTAGGGTGAGTTGAAACTTTTCTGAAAGTTCCGTCAACCGTAAAGCGACGAATAATGAAGTATTGATAGAGATTGAATGCGCAGCTGTGCACATTACAGGGCGAAGTTGACTGTAAACTACCGCTATGCGAGCAAAACCCTTGAAATCCACTGTTAAAGCGGCAGAAGAGCCTCAGGCGCGGGCCCGACGCAAAGAGCAGACGCGCCAGAACCTGATGCAGGCCGCGCTGTCGCTCGTGAATGCGGGCAGCAGCTTCACCGCTTTGGGTATTCGTGAGATCACGCGTGAGGCGGGCGTCGTTCCGACGGCGTTTTATCGGCATTTCAAAAATACCGACGAACTTGGATTGGCCTTGGTCGAAGAAGGGGGCATTACTTTGCGCCGCTTGCTCAGGGAAGCGCGTCAGGCCAGTTTGCCTGGTGAGGACATGATTCGCCACTCGGTGAGTGTATTCGTGAACTACCTGAAGCAACATCACCTTGAATGGCGCTTTGTCACGACAGAGCGATCGGGTGGTTCACGCATGCTGCGTGCAGCCATTCGCAATGAGATTTCACATTTCACCAATGAAATGGTCTCAGACATTCGTGCGCTGAATATTTTTCCCAATTTGTCCACGCCATCGCTCCAAAGAATTTGCAGTCTGGTGGTGGTGCTTATGATGCATTCGGCGCTGGATTTTCTGGATCTGGGGCCGGGGCAGCCCAAGCTTGAGGAAGAAATGATTGATGATTTCGTCAAGCAAATTGTTCTTGTTTTTCTCGGGGGGGCCAATTGGCAGGAGGATCCCCAGAAGCCTTTGCTGGATGGCATGAGTGATGCCAAGCACTAGACCGCCGGTCTATGTTGATCTGGATGGCACCTTAAGTCCATCTGATTTGTTGCTCGAGGCCTGCCTGCAACTCGTTCGTCTCCGTTTTCTCAATGTCTTTCTGTTGATTGCATGGGCCTTGAAAGGGGCTTGGTATTTCAAGTCAAAACTGGCCACTTGCATACAGCCGGACACCGAACTGTTTCCGATACGCGCCGGGCTGCTGGATGAATTGGTGGCGCTAAAAGCCGAAGGACACAGGTTGGTTCTGGCCACGGCGTCTGTCGAAAGCTGGGTATTGCCGATTGCCGCACGTCTTGGCTTGTTCGATGCAGTCATTGCCAGCCGCACTTCCAACCTCAAAGGTGTGCGCAAATTGAGGGCCATCGAATCAGACGCAGGGGGGCAGCCTTTCGTTTACTACGGCGACTCAGCGGCTGACATTCCTGTCTGGAAAGCGGCACAGCGGCCTGTGGCGGTGGCGCCCTCATGGCGAACCCGATTGAAAGCCAAGGCAGCGGGTGTGCAGCTTGAGGTGTTCCAGGTCAAGGGTGATACAGCATTCAAGGTTATTTCGCGAGCCATGCGTGTTCAGCAATGGGCAAAAAATGCCTTGTTGTTTTTGCCCTTGGTGGCAGCTCACCAATTGAATGCGCACCTGTGGCTGCAAATGTTGATGGGTTTTGTGGCATTTGGTTTGGTGGCGTCCGCAACCTACATCTGGAACGACTTGATGGATTTGGTGCCCGATCGTCATCATCCCAGAAAGCGGCTCAGGCCCATGGCCAGCGGTGCGCTTTCCCCCGCATCGGCATTGTTGTTGATGTTTTTTTTGGCACTGGCTGGGTTCGCCTTGTCTTTGCTGGCTGCAGGCGGTGCATTTACCAGCGTACTGTTGGCTTACACCGCATTGACGCTTCTCTACACGTTTCGTCTGAAAAGGGTGCCTTTTGTGGACGTGCTTACGCTGGCCTTGCTGTACACGGTGCGCGTTATTGCAGGTGGGCTTGCCACAGGCATTGAAGTGTCCAGTTGGCTGCTTGCAATTTCATTGTTTGTGTTTTTGAGTCTGGCGCTGGTCAAGCGTTGTGCCGAACTTGAGTTTCTGCAGTTCGAGGGGGTAGAGCCCAGTGGACGTGGCTATCGAATGTCCGATTTGGGGTATCTGGTTTCAATGGGTATTTCCAGCGGTTTTGTGGCGGTGTTGGTGCTGGCCTTGTACGTGGATAGCCAAAACGGTTCGATGCTGTATCATCAGCCCAAGTTTTTGTGGGGCATTTGCCCGATTTTTCTGTATTGGTTAATGCGTATCTGGATACTGACTTCCAGGCGCGAAATGATCGACGATCCTGTGCACTTTGCAATTCACGACCGGGTCAGCTGGCTGGTCTTGGTGTGCATGGTCGTACTGGCCGCCTTGGCCGTTTGAAATTGGGGTGTTGAACGTGAATTCCAACGAGGTCAGGGCCTCCATTCAGGTCGGTCAAGCCCGACGTATATTCTGGTTTGTGGTGCTGGTGACAGGGCTTGTCAAGCTTTGCATGGCCCGCTATTTTCCGATCACCGGCGATGAAGCCTTCTTCGATCAATGGGCCAATTTTCCAGGGTGGGGCTATTACGATCACCCACCGATGATTGGGTGGTGGCTGTGGATTTTGCATCACTTCGGCGATGGGCCTGTGGTGATCCGTTCTGCCACCGTGGCTTTGACCACAATTATTTCCTTTGGGGTGGTTTATCTGGCCAAGCGCCTGATGCCTATGCACGATGAAGCAAAGGCCTGGCTGGCAGGCGCAGTGTATTTGTCTCTGCCGGTGTCGTGGTATGGCGTCTTTGTCACCACTGACACCCCGCTGATTTTCTTCACGGGCGTGTCCATTGCGTTCTATGTCATCGCAATTCGCCGAGAGTCGGCACCGACCATGTTCCTCAGTGGTGTTTTTCTCGGACTCGCGTTCTTGTCGAAGTATTTCGCGGTGCTGTTGGGTCTGGCTTTCGGCATTCATTTGCTGTTTCACCGCAAACGTTTTCAGTACATCGGCTTGTTGCTTTTGGGGGTGTTGCCTTTGGCAGCCATCAATGTCATTTACAACGCCACCCATTGCTGGAACAACATCATGTTCAATTTGGTGAACCGCAATGAGGATGCCGCGCTGGGGTGGCACAACCTGGCTTTGTTTCTGGTCATGATGATTTACCTCATTTCACCTTGGGCAACCTGGAGATTGATTCGCAATGCAGGTGGCTGGCGCAGTCATCGCGCACTGAGTGCTACTTTTCTTATTCCGATGGGGCTTTTCCTTTTGTTGTCTCTGGAAAAAACCATCGGGCTGCATTGGGTGTTGGGCTTTTTGCCGGTGGCCTTTGTCATGCTGGCCGCCTGCACCCCCGCTCACACCCTGAAGAAATTGATCGGTTTCAATGCGCTGTTGGGTATTCCACACCTGCTGTTTTTCGGCGCACTCATGTTTGCCAACCCGGCGATCTGGCCGAAGCCAGGGTTTCGAGAAGATGTGCGCTTTCATCGATACACCGATGAAATTGTGGTGGGTCTGACTGAAGACATGCCAGCAGGGGCGGTGCTGACCACCATGGCCTATTCGCCAGCCGCCCTGTTGTCTTACCACTATGGGCACTATGTGCCAGTGTTTGGGCCGGGCAAATACCATGCACGAAACGACGATGTGTTCGTGGATTGGCGAACCATGGCCGGCAAAGCCATTCGGATTGTCAGCAAGGGTGAGCCCATTGATCCGGCTGTCTATCAAAACTATTTAAGCCATGTGCGCGTGTCAGAAAAGACCATTGCCGAGGTGCCGTTTTACATTGTGGACGGCGATGACTTCAATTACGAGGCATTCAGAAATGTGGTGCTGCGTGAAGCGGCAGAAAAGTATTACCAGATACCCAAACCGCTGCCGGTGTTTGCGTGTCCGTTCGGCGAGCGGTATGGGTTTGAAAAAGAATGCAGGGTCGGTGACATGGGTGTCTTGAAAGGCATATTGGGCCGATAAGCTCAGTGTTTGACGGCTTGCCAGTGCACCTCTCCTGAGACAGTGCCTGGCGTGGTGTTTCCGTCAATCACCACCGGAATCGACCAGTGTCCGGTTTCTTTGTGATTGTCCGGCCAACTGGCCTGAATTCTGGGATCTTGGTAGGTGACGGTGTGCCCTTGGTTCACCTTGATCCAGTCTTCGGGTCCACCTGTTTTGCCATAGAGCTTCAGTTGATCAAACCACTTGTGATGCTGATTCACCCAGACCCCGTCTTTTCTCAGCTCAATGAACGCTTGGCCCTGATCGTCAAGCACCTGCAGGGTTTTTTCGCTGTTGATCGGCCTTGACAACAGGATGATCGACCCGCTGACACCGGGAATCATCGCCGTCAATTCAGTGTCAGGGCTCTGGGTGACTTCCGGCTGCCAGAATCCGTGCATCACGGGTTTGGACGACACTGCAACCGGAACAACGATGCGTTTTCCATCGACTCGCAAACTCAGTTTGAAGGGTTTGGGAGGATCGTCAACCAGTCTCTTGTCATACCATCCATAGCCAGTTTGTTCTGCCACCGTACTCCACTGGGGGGGCAGGTCCTTTTTGGCCATCAAAAGCGCGGGCACTTTGCCGCCCCCGGGTTGCTGTGCCCTGAACCAGGCTGCGGCATTCAAATCGGCTTGTACCTTGCCTTCTCTCAACCGTATAAATGCGCGCCCCTGCGGGTCCAGAATGTCCACTTGATGCGTGCCGTCTGTCGCCAAGGCAAACTGGTTAACCGTGGTTTGGACAACACGAATGTCAATGCCTGAAGGGGCCTTGAAATGGCTGGAAATGACGGGAATGCCTGCACCCGATTCGCTGCTTTCGTGCGCACCCGAAGGTGTGCACACCAGAAACAGCGCAGCCATGGATGCTGTACCGACGATCCTGAAAAAAAACCCCAGCCCAAAGGCCGGGGTTTTCAATGCTCCAAAACGATTAGCTTGCATTTTGAATCATGAAGCTGACTGATTTGGAGGGAAGCAAATTGCCCTTTGAGTCTTTGGTGCGCACAAAGACCATATAAGCACCTGCAGGCAATACGGCGGCCTGGCTTGGTACTTTGAAGGACAGGTTCTTGCCCGCCACTTTCGTGAAGGCCGATTTCGGAACCACGACAGTGCGTTGGTCACCGTCAACCAAGTGGGTTGTGACCGTGTGACGCACGATGATGACTGAGTCAATGTCGCTGGCCATGGTGTTGCCACCCATTTGAACAGTCAGTTCGTCGCCGCGGTGTGCCGCTTTCAATGTGGCCTGCCCCGTGACTGGATTGGGTGCTGGGGCATCCGTGAATCCGGTCAAGACAGGTCGTGCGGGATTCGTCACATAGGGTGGTGTGTAAATCTCGAACGAGGGGTCCCGACCGTCATTGGGCGCAAAACCAAAAGCCGCCAGGTTAATGTCCTTCAGATACAGGGTGGAAATCGGCGCATGGCCACCCACCAGTACACGCCCATCGGGCATCAGCAGGGCGGTGTTGTGATAGGTGCGGGGGTGATGTGCAACCGCCATTTCAGTCCAGGTTTTGGTTTTTGGATCAAAACGTTCTGCTGTCTTGCGTGGGTATTCCACACCAGGTGCCGCTACGCCATCGCGGTCTGCGCCGCTAAACACCATGACGCTGTCATCGGGCAGCAAAACACCACTGCCGTACCAGCGTGTCTGGTTCAATGCGCCAGTCACTTCGCTGCTGTAGCCAACCACCTTGGCGTCCGCCTGCTTTGCTGCGGGTTGCGTCTTCACTGTGTCGATGCGTGATCCCGCTACGGCGACATAACCCCCGGGCGAACCGGCCACGACCAGTGGCAAGACTCCGCCAGCAGTCAGGAAGCTTGCGTCGGTGTACTGGCCGTTTGCATTGGGTCTAAGTGGCAGCATGATCGAGAATGTTGAACCCCGCATGCCCGCGCCCACCACTTGTTGCAAAGCCGCTTGCGGATTGCCCCCCAAGGTTGAGAGCGTTTTCAGCAAGGCTTGTGGGCTCTTGATGGGCGCCTGGGTCAATACCTTGGCAAGCGCAGCGGTTGTCGCGCTGCCACCTGTGGCCACATTCAATGCTTGGGTCAATGATCCCAGGCCCGCGTCATCGAACTTCATCGGGAAGCCTGCGTAGGCAATGTCCGTCCAGCTGTCTGTGCCTGGATTATACGCGCCGGTGATGTTCCAGAGGGGCTGATCGTAGCTTTGGCCAAACGGGTTGAAGGCTTGTCCGCCCGCGTTGTAATACACTTCGCCATCAGGCAGCAGGTGCAGCCTGGGGAACAAGGGCAGCGCGCGCTGCGCAGCTGGGCCGTTGACCTTCCAGATGCCTTTGCCGTCTGTTCCGCCATTCATGTCGAAGGTTTCGGTTTGCACCACGTTTCGACCACTTTGCTCTGGCGCTTGTGGGTAAACAGGTTTCAGCAATTTGGTAACACCACTTGCCACAAAAATCTTGCTGTCAGCAAGATTCACAGTGGAGGGGTACCAGCGACCGTAGTTCATGTCAGCCAGTTGGGTCCACTCGTTGGTGTTCTGATTGTAGGCTCTGGCGTTTCTCAGGCCTTCCAGTTCTACCAAGCCGTAAGGCACATTGTTGATACCCGGTTCGCTGTAATAGCTTGTACCACCCACGGCCATGATTCGCCCGTCGGCCAGCATGGTGACGTCAGCGCAGAACAGGGCGCCATCGGCACTGTTGGTTTGCTTGTTTGAACTCAGGCCGGGTACCAGTTCTGTGCTGTTGTAACCGTTGGGGTTTGCACCTGCGTCAATCGGGTAGGGCAGAAGCCAGCTGGTCGCCGAGTTGGCATCCCGGGGAATGTGCATCAGGCGGGTCTGGTCGTTGATGGCCTTTTGACCAAAGTCGGTCAGAATGCCCAGCTGGAAATCTTCAGTGCCTTCCAGTGCATTGAAATACAGAAAATCACCATCAGGCAACAGAGAGATCGTGCCTGCAGCGGGTTTGCATTTCATGCGACCATGCGCGGGGTCAGCCAGACACTTTTGGTCAGTGGCCACCGGGTCCACCGCGATTGCGTTGCCCTTGGAATCTTTGGTGCGGTAATACACGTAAGGTTCGGCAAAAGGCTCGCTGAAAGAGCCCAGACAACTGGCGTCTTTACAGGTTTGTTGTGGGTTGGTGGGTACATATTTTGCGCCGATCAGGTCGTCGAGCAGACCTGCGGCATGCGCTGCGGTGGACGCAGTAATGGTAAAGGCGATTGCGGTCGCCAGACGGTTCAGCTTGAACATGTCATCCTCCTCCAGACAAGCTGTTGCTACAACGCCGGTAATCACATGGAAATGCTACCGGTCGAATTTTTTTGTTAACACTTGTTACTTAAGAGTGTGCACCAGCCGCGAAGGTTTGTCAAAAAAGAATAATGGAAGTTATGGTTTTAAGATGTCTTTGGGAATGGGGACGAAAAAAAACCCTTGGTGTTTAAACCAAGGGTTTTGTATTTGGTGGCGAATCAGGGACTCGAACCCCGGACCTGCGGATTATGATTCCGTCGCTCTAACCAACTGAGCTAATTCGCCGAAGACCGAGATTATAACTGAGGCAAGCAATAAAAAGAAGCGGCTTTTTCAAAAAAATGCAACGTCTGTCGTTTTATTTCAGTGCTGTCAATCGGGTTTTGGCGCTTGCTGCTGCGGGGCTGTCCGGATACTTGGAAATCAGTTCATTCAGCGTCTTTTTGGCACCAGGAATGCTACGTAATTCAATTTGACTGCTGGCCATGCTCAACAGTGCGTCAGGCGCGCGTGGGCTGCTTGGAAAGTCTTTGGCCAAATCACGCTGAGTAATCAGAGCAGTTTTGTAATCGCCCTGGGCAAACTGGCAGCTACCCAAGAAATAACGGACCTGCGGCACCAGATCACTTTTGGGGTAGGAGTCCAGAAAGGCGGAAAACTGCTTTGCGGCTTCACTGAAGTTGCCGCCTTTGAAATTGTCCAAACCGGTTTGATAGGCTTTGGCCTGATCTGCCGGTACTCGGTAAGTCACACCGTCCAGTTCGATCGGTTGTGGTTCCAGTGCCTTCAGGCGCTGGTCGAGGCTGGTGTACAAGGTGCGGTTGTCGTCCTGAAGCTTGCGAATGGCGTTGTTGGCCACCTCAAGTTCACCACGAAGTTTTTCAATTTCCTTGTCTTTGTTGGCAAGGGATTGCGCCAGGGTCAGTTGACCCTGGCTGGTTGATTCGAGTTGGCTGACCCTCTGTTCCAGCTGGCTGATTCTTTGGCGCAAGTCGAGAATGGCTTTGCGAGCGTCATCGTCCTCAAAGAGGGCATATGAAGGGCGGGCAAAGGCCATCAACATCAGAGCCATCGCACCGGCAAGCTGGGCAGATTTTCTGGTCATCAAAACGAACGTCTCCTATTGCTTACTTGTACACGATGTCGGCACGGCGGTTTTCAGCCCATGCGGCTTCGTTGTGGCCTGTGGCTTTTGGCTTTTCCTTGCCGAAGCTGACCGTTTCGATCTGGTTGGCGTTTACACCCAAAGCCAGCATCAGTGACTTGACAGCGTCTGCACGGCGCTGACCCAGTGCCAGGTTGTACTCTGAGCCACCACGCTCGTCGGTGTTACCCTGAATCACGATGTTGGCGTTTTTGTGCTCGGTCAGGTAGCGGGCATGCGCCTGCACCAGTGCGCGGAAGTCTGGCTTAACGTCGTAGCTGTCGTAGTCGAAGTAAACGCTACGCTTGGCCAGAACGCCTTGTGGGTCGTTCAGTGGATCGGAAGTTTCTGGCTTCACTGTGGGCACTGCGCGGCTGTCCGCGTTGATGTCACCAGGGGCCTTGCCGGACTGGTTTTCGATGGGCTTGTTGTTCAAAGGCACTGTGGAGCTACAGGCTGCGAGCGCACCAATTACGCACGCAATAGCCAGGTTCTTCAGAAATGCTGCTTTCATTTTTTTCCTCCGGGTTGTTCGATAAAAAGTGTTTAAAAAAACTTACTGGTCAACAAATGGTCCCCACGTTGGCTCCGTAATGCTCGCATTTGAACTGGTCAGTTCATTGCGGACACGACCATCTGATGACACAACGGCCAAAACGCCTTTACCCCCTGATTTTGTCGCGTACAGGATGTATCTGTTGTTGGGTGAAAAACTTGGACTTTCATCCTGACTGGTGTTTGTCAGTGATTGTGTGGTACCTGATGAAAGGTCCATGATCATCACCTTGAATTGTCCATTGCTTCGGTTTACGTAGGTCAGAGACTTCCCGTCAGGACTTACCTTGGGGGAAATGTTGTAATTGCCCTCGAAGGTGACCCGTGTGACGTTACTCCCGTCGCTGTCCATCCGATAAACCTGAGGTCCTCCACTGCGATCAGAGGTGAAATAAATGCTTTTGCCGTCGGCAGAGTATACAGGTTCGGTATTGATGCCGCCTGTGTTGGTCAGGCGTTTCAAGTCAGACCCGTCCAGATTCATGGTGTAAATCTGTGAGCCAGAGTCTTTGGTCAGCACCACCGCCAGTTTTTGACCGTCGGGGGCCCAAGCCGGGGCACTGTTGCTACCCCTGAAATTCGCGACTGCGCGTCTTTGCCCGGTTGCCAGGGTGTGCACAAAGACCACAGGTTTTTTGGTTTCAAATGACACGTAGGCCAGTTGCTTGCCGTCTGGTGACCAGGTCGGCGAAATGATGGGTTCGCGGGAGGCAAGCGCAACTTGCTGGTTAGCGCCATCGGCATCGGCCACGATCAGTTTGCTTTGGCCGGGCGATTTTTCAACGTAAGCAATGCGGGTCGCAAAAATTCCGGGTTCGCCCAAGAATGTTTTGTAGACGTAGTCGGCAATTTTGTGGGCGGTCAGCCGCAGCGCGGAAGGGTTGATGACATAGCTGAAACGCCCCACCGATTTTTGTTGCACTGTGTCGTGCAGGTTAAAGCGAACATCCAGTCGCCCGTCAGCCAGTTTTTTGACAGAGCCCACCACCAAGGCGTCTACACCGATGGATTTCCAGGCGGTTGGATCGATGACCGTGTTTTCATCCAGCACCACATTGCTGCTGGTGTTGATGGACTTGAAGTAACCGCTACGGACGAGGTCCGCTTCGATGACCGATTTGATGTCGACGGGCAGGCCTGCGTTGCCGGTAAATGGTGCGGCAGAAAATGCAATCTGGCTTTGGCCCACCCCGGTGATGTCGATTTTCAATTGCGCATGTGCTGGTGCAGACGCAAGCGACAATGCCGCGCACGCCAGATACACCAGCCCAAGCATGGATTGTTTGACACGTCGTGTGAAATCAAAATTCATATGCAACCTGATTCAAGCTTTCATGGGTAAAGGAAGTAGTTCGTTTCTACTGAACGTCCTTCGGTCGAAAAGAGACGACGAGTACCGCGGAAACGGAACCGTCATCTGCCCTTGGCAATGGCGAAGACCTCTGGATTGCACGCTCTACGGCGCTGTCCCAGGCTTCCAGCCCACTGCTCTGTTTCCTCGTAACGCTGATTATCTCACCATTTGGCATCTGCCGTATTTCAAAGATGGCCTCGGGGTTTCCAGACAGGTCTTTGGCACCCGGAAATACAATTCGACTGCGAATGTACTGCCGAATGCGGTCTGCATATTTTGCCCTGTCTGTGCTTGTGCCCGTGGATTGAGACGCCGTATGTGGCGCCCCGCCCGTGATTCGCGCCATTTCTTCAGCCCGAAGTTGCTTGGCCAGATTGGGGTCAAGTTTTGGCTCGGGTTTGGGTTTCGGCTTGGGCTCCTTTTTGGGTTCTTCCTTTTTGGGCTCAGGCTTTGGCTTCGGCTCTTTTTTGGGCTCTTCTTTCTTCGGCTCGGGCTTGGGCTCAGGCTTGACTTCCTTTTTGGGCTCAGGCTTTGGCAGCTTGATGTCTGGCTTGGGCAGGGGAACCTCTTTCTTGGGTTCAGGCTTGGGCTCAGGCTTTGGCTCAGGCTTTGGCTCAGGCTTTGGCTCAGGCTTTGGCTCTGGCTTGGGTTCCGGTTTGGGCGCTTCCTGCACAACCTTTTCAGGCGTGACGATTTTCGGCTGGGGTGGCAGGTTGGACCAGATTTCCGCTTCAAACGCGACCGGAGGCTTGCTGGTCCATTGCAGGCTGAACACGAAAAACGCCACCAGCAGCAGGTGGGCCACAATCGAAAAGGTCAGGCCGGTTTTGTCGCCCACGTGATCGGCAGGCAGCTCGGGCCTTTGCGCCATTCGGGTTTGGGCCGACATGGTTTGCAAAAGCCTTTCATGGCTTTCGCTGAAACTCAAGGGTCCTCGACTGTTGGGGCGATGGTTCATGAGACTTTCGCGTCACTGTCCTTTGGGCTTGACCAAAAGGCCCACTTTCTGAATGGCTGCACTTTGCAACGCATCCATGGCATCAACCACGGCTTGGTACTGGATGCTCTTTTCGGCTGAAATGACAACAGGTCTTTCCGGTTCTGTGCCTTGAATTTCTTTGACTTTGGCCCCCAGGTCCTGCAGGGAAACCTCCGAACTTTTTCCAGTGCGCATGTCTTTAACCACCAGCTGGCCCACCTGGCGCACCGTGACCTCAATGGGTTGCACTTCTTTGGGGGTGTTGGTTTTGGACATGGATGGCAAGTCGATCACCGAGGGGGAGATCATCGGCGCTGTCACCATAAAAATGATGAGCAGCACCAACATCACGTCGATGTAAGGCACCACGTTGATGTCACTCATGGAGCGTCTGGACTTTCGACCGAATTCGGCTTTCATGTCTGCGTTTCCTTGACTGCGCGTCAGTGTTGACGTTGAAGAATGTTCAAGAACTCTTCAATGAATGTTTCGAACTGGATGGCCAGGCGATCAATGTCTGTGGCAAAGCGGTTGTAGGCCACCACGGCAGGAATGGCTGCAAACAGGCCGATGGCTGTGGCCACCAGCGCTTCGGCAATACCCGGCGCGACAGAAGCCAGCGTTGCTTGCTGAACGTTGGACAAGCCACGGAAGGCGTGCATGATTCCCCAAACCGTGCCGAACAGACCGATGTACGGACTGACCGAGCCAGCGGAGGCCAGGAAGGGAAGATTTCGTTCCAGTTGATCGTTTTCGCGTTGGTAGGCGGCCTTCATGGCGCGGCGCGCGCCGTCGATGATCAAGGATGAATCGGTCAGGCC
Source organism: Limnobacter litoralis (assembly GCF_030160455.1). GTDB lineage: Bacteria > Pseudomonadota > Gammaproteobacteria > Burkholderiales > Burkholderiaceae_B > Limnobacter > Limnobacter litoralis. The sequence continues at coordinate 12,216 of NZ_BSOJ01000028.1, forward strand.
TTTTTTGTCGCGCGCACGCAGGAATTCGCTCATGCCCGCTTCGAAGATCCGCTCAAGCGGGCCAGCGTCGTTGCGGCGGGTTGATGCACGCTGGAACAGGGTGTTCAGGTCTCCACCGGACCAGAATTCCTCTTCAAACTTGTTGGACAGTTTGCGGGCGCGACCGAGTACAACCCATTTTTTGAAAATGTTGGCCCAGGACACGAGTGAAACCATGACCAAAATAAGCATCACAATTTGTACAACAAAGCTGGCTTCAGTAACCAGCGTGACAAAGGACATGTCCTGAGAAATATTCATGTTTTTCCAGCCAAGCTAAAACCCGGTCAGTAACGCATGAGCGGCCTGAACGGTGTACGTTTAAAGTAATTTTTTAAGTTCATCCATGACACTGGCAGGAATGGCTGCCGGGCGCATGGTTTCAGTGTTTACACATCCCACTCGGGTAAGCCCGTCGCACAATAATTCGTTTTGGCGCCAGACCTCCTGGCGAAAGACAGCAGAGGCACGTTTTAATTCCGCTATTTCAACCGAAATTTCAAGCGCGTCTTCTAGTTTAGCAGAGCGCCTGTAATTCAATTCTGTGCGGCTGACAACGAACACCAACTTGTGCTCTTCCATCAGCCTCTTCATGCCGATGCTCTGTTCCAGAAACCACTGGCTTCTGGCGCGTTCCATGAATTTCAGGTAATTTCCATGGTACACAACACCCGCGGCGTCTGTGTCTTCAAAGTAAACCCGCAAAGGGAACTTGAATGCCATGAGGAGACTCTCTCGTTGCTAATATCGGTGTAGTTTAAAGTAGTGACAACAATGATAAGAGGGGTATAGGTCGATGGCTCGAAACATTCCACTGTTAGACGCTTCCTGGTTGTATGTAGAATCCAGAGAAGCCCCCATGCACGTGGGCAGCATGGCGATATTTACGTGTGGGGAAGGTGAAACCTGCAAAGAGGCCATCGCCCGCATTGTCAAAATGCTGCGTGAATCCACTGAATTCTGTCCGCCCTTCAATTACCGACTTTCCAGCCCTAAATTGTTGACCTTGCGCCCCAAGTGGGTTGAAACCGACAAGGTCGATCTGGACTACCACTTCAGGCACAGCGCGTTGCCGGCGCCTGGCGGCGAACGTGAGCTGGGCACGCTGATTTCCCGTTTGCATTCGCATCCGCTTGATTTTCATCGCCCCCTGTGGGAGATGCACCTGATTGAGGGCCTCTACGGCAACCGCTTCGCCCTGTACACCAAGATGCATCACTCGCTGATGGACGGCGTCGGTGCCATGCGCTTGATGGAGCGCATATTCGGAAAAACGCGGGAGGAGAGCATGAAACTGCCCGCGCCCTGGTCGGTCGGCACGATCCCTCGCAAACGCAAAAAAGCCGAGCCCCTGCATTTTGCGGATCAGGCGCGTGAAGCCTGGGAGCAGGCCAAGCTCAATGGTCGAAGCTTGCCGATGGCTGGCAAGGCCATGATGGACATGGTGGCCGAGGCATTCAAGCCGACAGATCCTGCATTGGCGACACCCTTTTCAGGGCCCAAGTCCATTTTGAACGGTCGAGTGGGTGGTGCTCGTCGACTGGCTACGCAAACTTACGAACTTGAGCGGGTCCGTGTGGTTGCCGAGGCTGCCAAGGTCAGTGTGAATGACATTTTTCTGGCCATCTGTTCGTCTGCGTTGCGGCGCTACCTGATTGAACATGATGCGCTGCCTGAGTTGTCTTTGACTGCTGGGTTGCCCGTTTCAGTTCGCCCCAAAGACGACCTTGACGGGGGCAATGCGATCAGCTTTATTTTGGCCAACTTGTACACCACCGAGGCCGACCCGTTGGAGCGATTGAATCACATTCGCCGGTCAACCCAATTGGCCAAGGCGAACCTGCAAGCCATGCCCAAAGAGGCCATCAACAACTACACCATCATGTTGATGTCGCCCATGATGATTCAGTTGATGACCGGTCTGGGCGGGTTGACACGGCCGATTTTCAACACGGTGATTTCGAACGTGCCCGGGCCATCGCAAGACCTGTATTTTGCAGGATGCAAGCTGGTGCATTTTTACCCCATCTCGTTGATTCCGCATGGCCAGGCGCTGAACATCACAGTGGTCAGTTACGCTGGCCAATTCAATGTGGCCTTTACCGGGGATCACGATGCATTGCCGTCGATGCAAAGGCTGGCGGTTTACACCGGCGAGGCCCTGGAGGAACTGGAAAAACTGTTGGGCATAAAAAAGGCGGAGAAGAAAGCGGACAAGAAAACCACCGCAAAGGCTGCGCCCGCTCGAAAGCCGGCTGCACCCAAAAAACCGGTTGCTGCGAAAAAGCCCGCACTTGCCAAGAAACCTGCTGCAGCCAAAAAGCCGGCAGCCGCTTAGCCCAGCAAGCTGCCCTGGTCGCTTCCCCCGGCGGTTGGCGGAAGCGACGACGGTGCCGCAATTCGGAAGTGCGCGTAGCTGTTGAGCGTGGCCAATCTGCCACGCGGTGTGCGTTGTATGTAACCCTGCTGAATCAGGTAGGGTTCAATCACGTCCTCAATGGTGTCGCGTTCTTCGCCAATGGCAGCGGCCAGGTTGTCTAGCCCCACCGGTCCACCGTTGAATTTCTCGATGATGGTCAGCAATAGGTGCCTGTCCATGGGGTCCAGGCCGATTTTGTCGACATCCAGCATGGTCAAGGCCTTGTCGGCAATGTCGGCGGTGATTACGCCGTTGCCTTTCACCTGCGCGTAATCTCGCACACGGCGCAGCAAGCGGTTGGCAATGCGTGGCGTTCCGCGTGAACGGCGCGCAATTTCAAGGCAACCTGACGTTTCGCTTGGGGTGTCCAGCAATTTGGCTGACCGTTCAACAATCCGTGTCAATTCCTCGGGCGAATAAAACTCAAGCCGCGACACAATGCCAAACCGGTCTCGCAACGGGTTGGTCAGCATGCCGGCACGCGTGGTGGCACCGACCAGGGTGAACGGTTTGAGGTCGAGCTTTACACTGCGCGCACCGGGGCCTTCACCGATCATGATGTCGATTTGATAATCTTCCAGCGCCGGGTACAGAATTTCTTCCACCACCGGCGACAGGCGGTGAATCTCATCGATGAACAGCACATCGTTTTCTTCGAGATTGGTCAGCAAAGCAGCAAGGTCACCCGCGCGCTCCAGCACGGGGCCAGAGGTTTGGCGAAGGTTTACACCCATTTCGCGGGCCAGAATATGCGCCAGCGTGGTTTTACCCAGGCCGGGCGGACCGAACAACAAAACGTGGTCCAGTGCTTCACCCCGCGCTTTGGCCGCTGCAATAAAAATGTCCAGTTGATCGCGAATTTTCTGCTGACCCACGTACTCGTCCAGGTGTTTGGGGCGCAGGGCGCGCTCAAGCGCTTCTTCGGCGGGCGAAGACGGAGCAGGGCTTATCAGTCGATCGGGTTCAATCATCTTGGCGTGCTCGCATCGGTTCAGGCTTTGGAGAGGTTTTTCAGGGCATGCCGGATGCCGTCAGTGACATTGCTGCCCTCGGGCAGACCCTTGCAGGCCAGCTTGGCTTCTTTGTCAGAATACCCCAAGGCCATCAGCGCTTGAACAATTTCATCCGCCTCAGAGGCCGCAGCAGTTGGCAACGCACCCAAACCGGCACCGTGGCCAAGTACATTGATTTGCCCCTTCAATTCAAGCAACAGGCGCTCAGCCGTTTTTTTGCCAATGCCCGGAATTTTCACCAAGCGCGATGCGTCCTGGCTTTCAACCGCCAATAAAAACTCGTGTGTGGAAATGCTTGAGAGTATGGCCAGCGCTGTGCGGGGCCCGATGCCGGAAAGCTTGATCAGTGACTTGAATGTTTTCCGCTCGTCCTCGGTTTCAAAACCGTAGAGCAGGTGGGCGTCTTCGCGTACAACCAGGTGGGTCAACAGGGTGCAGGGGGCTGACACGGCGGGCAGGTTGTAAAAGGTGCTCATGGGCACCTGAACTTCATAGCCTACACCCTGAATGTCCATCAACACCCAGGGGGCGTTTTTCTCGGCCAGTGTGCCGCGTAGTCGACCTATCATGCCTGCCTCATTGTGCAATGTGGAGTGATTGTGTTTGGCTGTATGAATTTACAGTGAAAAACTGCATTTGATTATACTTCAAAGGCCTCGTACGCCAAGCGACTTATCGCCAACTGGTTCGGCCTTTTCGAACACGCGTTTTGAACATTTGTTGTGGCAGGTCACTTTGCGCCAGAGCAGAAATCAATGGGTTGGTTTGTGCATGCGTCAAAGCCGCCGCCAAGGCGTCTGCCGCGTCTGCCGACGGTATGCCTGGCAAATTAAGCAGGCGTTTGACCATTTCCTGCACCTGTTCTTTTTTGGCCTTGCCGTGGCCTACGATGCTTTGCTTGATCTGCAGCGCGGTGTACTCGGTCACTGCAAGGCCGCTGAAGGTGAGCGCAGTCAGTACAGCACCACGGGCCTGCCCAAGTAAAAGCGTGGATTGCGGGTTGACGTTCACGAACACCTTCTCGACCACTGACACGTGTGGCCGGTACAGGGTGGCCAGTTCGGAAAGACCCTTGAACAGCGTGTGAAGCCGGTCGGGCAGGGGTGCGCCGCTGTCGGTGCGAATCACGCCGCTGGCCACATAAGTTTGCTTGCCATTGGCGATGTCAACCAAACCGTAACCGGTGATGCGAAGACCGGGGTCAACCCCCAGTATTCGCAGTGTATTGGCGTGTGGCTTGTTGCCTGAATCAGTGCCTGAAGTGTCGGACACCGGTCAGCACCATGACAATGTTGCGTTCGTCCGCTGCGGAAATCACCTCTTCATCGCGCATGGAGCCACCCGGCTGAATCACGCAACTGGCGCCGGCGTCTACCACCACGTCCAAACCATCCCGGAACGGGAAGAAGGCGTCGGAGGCCACTGCGCTGTCCGCCAGTGTGAGGCCTGCGTTTTGCGCCTTGATGGAGGCGATGCGGGCGGAATCAACCCGGCTCATTTGGCCTGCGCCCACGCCCATGGTCATGCCGTCTTTGCAGAACACAATGGCGTTGGACTTCACAAACTTGGCGCAGCGCCATGCAAACATCAGGTCAGCCCATTGTTGTTCCGTGGGCTGGCGTTTGCTGACCACGCGGATGTCCGCCTGTTGCACATTTTTCAGATCGGGCGTTTGCACCAGCATGCCGCCGCCCACGCGCTTGAAGTCGAAACGATGGCTGCCGACACTGAGCGGGATTTCGAGCAAACGAACATTCTGCTTGGCGCTGAAGACCTCGCGTGCCTGTGCATCAAAGGAGGGCGCGATCACGACTTCGACGAACTGCTTGGCAACTGCTTCAGCGGTTTCGCGGGTGACATGGCGGTTGAACGCAATGATGCCGCCAAAGGCTGAAGTGGGGTCGGTCTGGAATGCCTTTTGATAGGCTTGCAGGGTGTCGTGGCCCACAGCCACACCGCAGGGGTTGGCGTGTTTGATAATCACGCAGGCGGGTGCATCAAAGGTTTTGACACATTCCCAGGCCGCGTCTGAATCGGCAATGTTGTTGAACGACAGTTCTTTGCCCTGCAGCTGGGTGTAGTTGGCCAGTGCGCCTTCAGGGGCGTTGGCTTCCCGATAAAAGGCGGCGCTCTGGTGGGGGTTCTCACCGTAACGCATGTCCTGCACCTTGTGCAGTTGCAGGCCCAGCACATTGGGGTATTCGTGGCGTGCAGGCACGTCGTTCAGATCCCCTTCGGTGCCTTGCAAGCTGGTCAGAAACGCAGCAATGGCGCCGTCGTATCGGGCGGTGTGTGCAAAGGCTTTGGCAGACAGGCTGGCGCGTGTTTTCAGGGTGGTGGCGCCATTGTTGCTACCCATTTCTTCGGTCACGCGGGCGTAATCGGCGGGTTCAACAATGATGGTCACGCCGGTGTAGTTTTTGGCGGATGCACGCACCATGGCAGGGCCACCAATGTCGATGTTCTCGATGGCGTCTTCCAGCTTGACCTGGTCACCTGCGGTGGCCTGGTCGAATGGGTACAGGTTGACGGCCACCAGATCGATTGCGCCAATGCCGTGAGTGGTCATCGCGTCGAGGTGACTTTGCAGGTCGCGGCGGGCCAGAATGCCACCGTGGATCTTGGGGTGCAGGGTTTTAACCCGGCCATCCATGATTTCAGGAAAGCCAGTCACGCTGGACACTTCCTTGACTGGAATGCCTTTCTCGGCCAACAGTTTGGCGGTGCCGCCAGTGGACAGAATTTCAACACCGCGCGCGTGAAGGGCCTGGGCCAGTTCAAGAATGCCGGTTTTGTCAGAGACGCTAAGCAGCGCCCGCTTGATGGTTGGGTTGTGTGTCATGACAATGCGTATTGGCCCGAGGGCGCAGTGAGTAAATAATTCAGATCAGGCCGTGTTGCTGCAGTTTTTTTCTAAGCGTATTACGGTTAATGCCCAGCATCTGGCTGGCAATGGTCTGGTTCTGGTTGGCTTTTTCCATCACCACTTCCAGCATCGGTCGTTCAACCGCAGACAGCACCATGTCGTACACGGACTTCGCGTTTTCCCCTTCAAGGTCTTCAAAAAACTTGTCGAGGTTCAATTTGATGCATTCCGATATCGTGATCGGAGTGGGGTCTAAATCAGTTGGTTTCATGCTGCCATTCTTCTTTGTGATGTTTGTTCTGGATATGCGGCAAAATGGGTGTGGCCTGCGCTGCGCCACTGATCAAAAAACTGGTTCAGGATTTCAAGTTGTGCTTGTGTGGACTGCGCCTTCATCAGGGCGTCCATCACCGGGTGGTTTTTGCCGACGGGGTCGCAAAGATACCACTGTAAATGCTTTCTTGCGGTCAGCATTCCGGTTTTCTCACCATAAAAACTGTAGTGATCCTCTAAGTGACTTGTCAGCGTTTGCTGCGCTTCTTCAAGCGTAGGTGGTGCAAGGTGTTGGCCGGTGCGCATGTAATGCAAAGTCTCCCGGAAAACCCAAGGGTTGCCTTGCGCAGCACGCCCAATCATGACGCCGTCTGCGCCCGTGTACTTCAGAACCGCGACGGCTTTTTCCGGTGTGTCGATGTCTCCGTTGGCGATTACCGGAATTTTGACAAGCTGCTTCACAGCTTTGATGGTGTCGTATTCGGCATGCCCGCTGTAGCCACATTCACGGGTGCGCCCGTGCAGCGTCAGCAGACTGATGCCAGTGTCCTCGGCCATTTTGGCAATGGTCAGGGCATTTTTGTTCTCGGGGCTCCAGCCGGTGCGGTATTTCAAGGTTAGGGGCACATGGTGTTTGAAGCACACAGCCTGCACAGCAGCCAGAATGCGCTGAACCAGGTCTTCGTGACGAAGCAGGGCAGAGCCCGCAGCCACTGCGCACACCTTTTTGGCGGGGCAGCCCATGTTGATGTCGATGATTTGCGCGCCACGTTCAATGTTGTATTCGGCAGCGTGGGCCATCATGTCGGGGTCAGCGCCGGCAATTTGAACCGCGATGGGCTTGGTTTCGCCCGTGTGGTTCAAGCGGCGTGTGCTTTTGTCGGTCGCCCACAATTGCGGGTTGCTGGCGGCCATTTCAGACACGGCATGGCCTGCCCCCAGCTTCTTGCACAACTGGCGAAATGGCCGATCGGTTACACCGGCCATGGGCGCCAAAAACAGATTGTTGGGCAGATTGAAGTGGGCAAGTTGCACGGTTTGCACAAGATTTAAGCAATCATCGAGCAGGCCATTGTATCGTTCTTGCCGTTTTTATTCGACCCTAAAAAGGCAGTTTTTTTTCAAATTTTTTGCTTGACTTCAAGTGCCAAGCTGAATCAATTCGATTTTGTAACCATCCGGGTCTTCAACAAAGGCGATCACGGTGCTGCCACCTTTGACCGGGCCGGCGGGCCGGACCACTTTTCCACCCGATTGGGTGATCGCATCGCATTGTGCGTAGGCGTCTTCCACGCCAATGGCAATGTGCCCATAGGCTTCGCCCAATTCATAACTGGACACACCGTTGTTGTAGGTCAGCTCAAGCACCGCGGTTTCTGATTCATCGCCGTAGCCAAGATAGGCCAGGCTGTAACCTTGATCAGGGCGTTCTACGGTGCGCAACAGGCGCATGCCCATGACTTTGGTGTAAAAGTTGATGGAACGTTGAAAGTCGCCAACGCGAAGCATGGTGTGAAGAATTTTCATGGTACAGCTCTTGAAAAGTGAAACAACCCCATTAGGATAAACTGAATTGCGGGTCAATTGGCACCATGGCCGGGTTCATGCCAGCCAGTGTTTTGTGAGCAGCCTGATAATTCGGCAACAGGCGTTCAACAGTGGCCCAAAAATTTGCACTGTGGTTCATGTGAACCAAATGCGCCAGTTCATGGGCAATCACATACTCAATGAAGTGCTGTGGGTAATGAATCAATCGCCAGTTGAGGCGAATCTCCCGACGGCTGTTGCACGAGCCCCAGCGGTGCTTGGGGCTGCTAAGGTGGATCGTGAACTCGCCAAGTTTCTGGTTATTTGCCAGCGAATCAGCCAGTTGCTGAAATGTGGCCAGGGCCAGGTGTTGTAACTGTTTGGTCAGCAGCGCAGGTGCCTTGGGTGTGTCGGTGGGCAACCAGATCAGCCGCTCGTGCAGATTGATCTCGACCTTTCTCGGCTTGTCTCGGTAGTGAAGTTCAAAATGCTGGCCCAGCACCGGCACAGGTTCGCCGTCCTCCACGCGTTGCTCTAGGCGGGCCCACCGCTTTTGCTGGTGTTCGCGGTCGTACAGCTTTTTTAAAAGCCACTGCTTTTTGCCCTGAATGATCTCGTCCAGCATAAGCGGACTGATTCGCAATGGCGCGCGAATGATCAAGCCTTCTTCTGCGATCAGAAAGCCCACCGACCTGCGCTGAGTCAGTTGCAGCATGTAAGGCACGACCGTGCCGTCCAGCACAATGCTGCAAAGTCGGGCAGCGGGTCGGGTCTTGGGCGTCGTCTTTCGCAGCATCAATTCAGGCTGGGGTCGGCCTATTCCTTGCCTCTCACCAGGGGCGTTTCTGCGCTGGTGTAGCGTTCGGGGCTGATCTGGTGCATTTGGGTTTCAATCCATTTTTCCACTTCAGCCATCAGTGAATCGGCGTCATGCCCCTCGGGCGAAATGGCTGGACCAAAGCGCAGGGTGACAGTGCCCGCTTGTTTGAAAAAGCCTTTGCGCTTCCAGAATTCGCCCGCGTTCACAGCCACGGGCACAACGGGTGTGTTGGTGGCCACTGCCAGACGGGTGCCGCCCGTTTTGTAACGTCGCTTGAACCCGACCGGCACACGGGTGCCCTCCGGGAAAAACATCATCCATGCGCCTTGTTTCATGCGCTCGCCAGCCCTTTGCTTGATCTGCTCGAATGCCTCAACCCCTTTCTTACGGTCAATCGGCACCATGCGCAGCACCCACAGGCACCAGCCGAAAAACGGCACATATTGCAGTTCGCGTTTGAACACCAGACACAGTTGCCGTGGCAGCAGCAAAGCCGGTATGCCAAACGTTTCCCAGGCAGACTGGTGTTTGGCCAGAATGATGGCGCCGGTGTTGGGCAATTGTTCGCGGCCCTCAACCACCCAGTCGATACCACACAGCCATTTCAGCATCAGGATGTTCAGGTAATTCCACCAACAGGCCACCACATAGCGGTTGCGAATACTGATGAACGGGGATGCGAGCAAAAGCGCTGTGGCATGAATGGGCGTATACAACACCACATACAGAAAAAACAGGATTGAGCCGACAAAGGATCTCAAGTTGTGCCTCCGAGGATTGATTTTATTGTGTTTTATTGGGTTTTTCTTGTTTTAGCTGTGTTTGAACGGGTCGTCCGGCACCAGGTATTCGGCCACTGCAAGCAGGTTGTCAAACACCATTGTGCCGGGGGGCAATTCGTCTTTTTTGGCTTTGGCGGTTTGCTCGCCCTTGCCGGTTTTGACCAAAAAGGGCTTGCAACCCTGACTGGCACCAGCCTGTAAGTCGCGCAGTGAATCGCCCACGCAGGGTACGTCCTGAAGGTCAAAACCCATTCGGCTTTTGATTTCAAGAAACAGGCCTGGCTTTGGCTTGCGGCAGTTGCACTTGTCTTCAGGGCCGTGGGGGCAAAAGAACACCGCGTCAATGTGCGCACCCGACGAATTGGCCAGGTTGTGCATTTTTTTGTGCATGGCCGACAAGGTTTCAAGATCGAACATGCCACGCGCAATACCCGACTGGTTGGTGGCCACAACCACCCTGTAGCCACCCCGGTTCAGGCGTGCAATCGCCTGCAGGCTGCCCGCAATCGGCTTCCATTCGCCCACCGTCTTCACGTATTCGTCCGAGTCTTCGTTGATGACTCCGTCGCGGTCGAGAATGATCAGCTTCATGCGTCGGGCTCCGGGTCAGGCCTTGGCCAGTTGTGAAATGTCAGCCACTTTGTTCATCAGACCATGCATCCATGACAGCAATGCGATCCGGTTGTTTTTCAGGCTTTCGTCCTTGTCCATCACCATCACGTCATTGAAAAAGGCGTCCACTTCAGGGCGCAGAGGGGCCAGCAGCGCCAGTGCCTCTTGGAAGTTGCCGTTTGCAAATGCCTGCAGTGCGCTGGGTTCAATGGCTTTCACCTTGTCTGCCAGCGCCTTTTCAGCGGGTTCGCGCAGCAGGTCCGCAGAAAATGCGGCCGATGTACCCTCTGCCTTTTTCAGGATGTTGGTAATGCGTTTGTTGGCTGCGGCCAGCGCGTCGGCTTGCTCAAGGGCTGAGAAGGCGCGCACTGCTTCAAGTCGGGCCACCAGGTCGGTGAATTGCTCGGGCTGCTGGGCCAGAACGGATTCAACCTCGGCGGCGCTGTAACCTTGGTCGCGCAGATAACCGCGCAGGCGGTCCAGCATGAACTGGTACACGCCCTCACTGCTGTCGCTGAAGTCGGCGTAGCCGCTGAACAGGCCACAAGCGGTTTTCAGGGCGGCCTTGATATTCAACGGCAGCTTGCGCTCAATGACCATGCGGATTACGCCCAAGGCGTGACGGCGCAAGGCAAACGGGTCTTTGTCGCCAGTGGGAATCAGGCCAATGCCATAGATGCCTACCATGGTTTCAACTTTGTCGGCCAGCGCTACGGCAAGGCCCACGGCGTTGCGGGGCAGTGTGTCGCCCGCAAAACGGGGGCTGTAGTGGTCGGCAATCGCTTGGGCCACGTCGGGCTTTTCACCGTCGTGCCGGGCATAGTGTTCGCCCATATTGCCTTGCAATTCCGGGAATTCACCCACCATGTCGGTCAGCAAGTCGGCCTTGCACAGCAGGGCGGCGCGCTGCGCCAATGCGGGTTCCGCGCCAGTGAAGGGGGCCAGCCACTGGGCCAACGCAACCAGTCGTTCGTTGCGGTCTTTCTGGCTACCCAGTTTGTTGTGGTAAACCACCTGCGCCAAGCCTTCAATGCGGCTTTCAAGACTGCGCTTTCGGTCTTGGTCAAAAAAGAATTTGGCATCGGCCAGTCGCGCACGCAGCACGCGTTCATTGCCATGAATGATCGAATGCGGGGTTTCAGTTTCCAGATTCGACACCAGCAAAAAGCGGTTGCGCATTTGACCGTTTTGGTCGGTAATGGCAAAGTATTTCTGGTTGGCCTGCATGGTCAGAATCAGGCATTCCTGTGGCACTTCCAGAAAAGCCTCTTCGAAGTGACCTTCGTAGACCACGGGCCATTCAACCAGTGCACACACTTCGTCAATCAACGCGTCGGGTTGCACCGCCCGCTCGGGCTTGGCGGCCAGCTCAATGCACTGGGCAATGGCCTCGCGGCGTTCGCCAAACGAAGCAATGACCTTGCCCTCGTTTTTCAGTTGCTCGGCGTAGCCGTCGGCGTTTTTCAGATTGATCACGCCGCTGCTCAAAAAGCGGTGGCCCAGGGTCAGTCGGTCGGCCTTCAGGCCCAGAATTTCAACGGGTAGCACCTGTTCGCCATGCAACGCCACGAGGCGGTGGGCAGGGCGCACAAATTTGACTGTACTGCCATCGGGGCGCTGGTAGCTCATCACTTTCGGAATCGGCAGTTTGGTGGTGGCTTGCTCAAGCGCAACCGCCAGCGATTCTGCCAATGCCTTGCCGATCACCTTGCGGCGAATGTGCAAAACGTCTTGCTTGCCGTCGCTGATGGATTCAAGCGCACTGGCCGCCACCCCTTCCAGCCCCAGGCTGGACAGCTTTTTCAGCAGGGGTGGGGTGGGTTGCCCGTTGCCGTCAAGACCGATTTTGGCGGGCAGCAGGCGCTCCAGCGCGTCTTCATCAGGCGACTTCGCCAATACGTCTGTAATTTGACAACCCAGCCTGCGCGGGCTGGCAAAGGTTTTAATTTGGCTGTTGGCAGTGAGGTGCCCGGCCTGCTTCAATGCGTTGGCCAGCAGTTCAGAAAACGCCTCGCCCAGGCTCAACAGCGCCTTTGGCGGCAGTTCTTCGGTAAACAGTTCGACAAGTAGAGTAGGGTTCATGGCGGTGGGTCAGGCGGCGTTGGTTTGTGGGGTGTTGCACATGGGGAAGCCCAGCTTCTCGCGAGAGTCGTAATAGGCTTGCGCCACCAGGCGCGACAAAGTGCGAATGCGCCCAATGTAGGCCGCACGTTCCGTGACAGAAATGGCCCCGCGAGCATCCAGCAGGTTAAAGGTGTGCGCCGCTTTCAAAATCATCTCATAGGCGGGCAGGGCCAGGCCCGCTTCAATCAGGCGCTTGGCCTCGCTTTCGTATTCGCCAAAGTGCCCAAACAGCATTTGCACATTGCTGAACTCAAAGTTGTAGGTGGACTGCTCCACCTCGTTTTGATGAAACACGTCGCCATAGGTCAGTGTCCGCTTCACGCCTTTTTCTTCACGCTCGGTCCACACCAGGTCGTACACGTTTTCCTTGTTTTGAAGGTACATGGTCAGGCGTTCAATGCCGTAGGTGATCTCGCCCAGCGTGGGGGCGCAATCAATGCCGCCGACCTGCTGAAAGTAAGTGAACTGAGTGACTTCCATGCCGTTCAGCCACACTTCCCAGCCCAAGCCCCAGGCACCCAGCGTGGGGTTTTCCCAGTTGTCTTCCACAAAGCGAACATCGTTCTGTTTGGTGTCGATGCCCAGCGCTTCCAAGCTGCCCAGGTACAGCTCGATGATGTTCTCGGGCGACGGCTTCAACACCACTTGAAACTGATAGTAGTGCTGCATGCGGTTGGGGTTCTCACCGTAGCGGCCGTCCTTCGGGCGGCGCGAGGGCTGTACGTAAGCCGCATTCCAGGGTTCAGGGCCCAGCGCTCGCAAAAAAGTGGCCGTGTGGCTGGTGCCAGCCCCCACTTCCATGTCGAAGGGTTGCAGCAGGGCGCAGCCTTGTTTGTCCCAATAGGCTTGCAAGGTCAGAATGGCTTGTTGAAAAGTCAACATGGTGTGTCCTGAATTGTGTAAGGCGAATCTGATTCAACCCGCCATTGTAACTTTAAGTCGGCTTGCTTTGGGAAAGGTGCAGGCGGATGGGCGACAGGGAAGGGGTCTGGTCAGAGACCGGTGGGTGTGTTTAAGATTAATTGGACAAGACAGTAGCGGTGTTTGGCAGATTGCGTTTCATCAAGGAACATCAATTGCGGCATGACAAAAATTGGTGAATTGATGACTGCTGTCTCTTCTGGGTAACTCTATACCTATCAAGGTTCACTCATATTTCACCCCTCTGGGCTTTGCTTTGAATCAATTGCCTGAAACTGATTTCATCTGTTTTCCAATTGATTTCCTAGGATGAAAAGATGACCCTCGCACTCAGCGCACCAAGACAAAATTCAGAGATGGGCTTTTCCAGAGATATTGAGTCACAGCGGTTGAATCCCGTAGCCACAAGACGATACAACCCTTATGTGACGGCTGCAAAAATTGGTGGTCTTGGCATTTGTGCCGGTGCAGGGCTCGTGGCCACTTCCTTGCTGGCTTCGCTTGATCCCACTCAAACACACCACATGGGTCGCTCATTGCAAGATACAGGTTGCACAGACAAGCAGCTTGAAAATATTCAAAAGGCCAAGCAAGCACTTCTGTATTCTGGCATTGCAGCCGCTTCGGGCCTTGGCGCCGCATTTGTCGGCGGTTGTTCCACTGCTGCCTGCCCTGAATCAGGCGCAAGCGGGCCTTTTTTGTGTCTTGCACAGTTAGGGGGGGTGGCCCTTAGTTTGGGTTCAACAGCGGTACTTGTTTCAGGCATCATTTACGGGGTAATGAAATCGAATTGCTAAAGTTTTGAAGGTGTACTGAACACAAAAAAGCCCACATTTCAGCGGGCTTTTTCACGCACCTGCCTCAAACTCCAATACACAGGTATTTCATTTCCAGAAACTCTTCAATTCCCCACACGGAGCCCTCGCGGCCCAGGCCGGACTGCTTGACGCCGCCAAACGGGCCCACTTCGTTGGAGAACACGCCAACGTTGATGCCGACCATGCCGTATTCCAGCGCGCGGCCCACGCGGAAGGTGCGGGCTGAGTCTTTGGTGTAAAAGTAAGCCGCCAGCCCGAACGGAGTGTTGTTGGCGTGGAAGACGGCTTCGTCTTCATGCTCGAAAGGAAACAGCGCAGCCACGGGGCCAAAGGTTTCTTCCTGTGAAATCAGCATGTCGTGGTTGGCATGGGTCAGCACGGTGGGCTCGAAAAAGCGGCCGCCCAAGCTGTGGGGTTTGCCGCCAGCCACCAGTTTGGCGCCTTTGGCCACAGCGTCGTTCACGTGGCGGGTTACTTTTTCCAGAGCCTGGCCGTCAATCAGCGGGCCAATCACGCTGCCATCGGCAAGGCCGTCGCCCACGGGCAGCAGCTTCACCTTCTCGGCCAGTTTTTCTGCAAATTTGGCCATGATGCTTTGTTGAACGTACACGCGGTTGCTGCACACACAGGTTTGGCCAGCGTTGCGGTACTTGGACGCAATCAGACCATCCACGGCTTGGTCAATGTCTGCGTCTTCAAACACGATGAATGGGGCGTGACCACCCAGTTCAAGCGACAGCTTTTTGATGGTTGGGGCGCACTGGGCCATCAGAATGCGACCCACCTCAGTAGAACCAGTAAAGGTCAGTTTGCGCACGGTTTCGCTTTCGCACAGCACCTTGCCCACTTCAATGGATCGGGCTGAGTCTGCGGTAATCACGTTGAACACCCCATCTGGAATGCCGGCCTGTTTGGCCAGCACGGCCAGTGCCAGGGCAGACAGCGGAGTTTGTTCTGCAGGCTTGACGACCACGGTACAGCCGGCCGCCAAGGCGGGGGCCACTTTGCGGGTAATCATGGCAATCGGGAAGTTCCAGGGGGTAATGGCGGCGCACACGCCCACGGGTTGCTTCAGCACCAGCAATTCACGGCCGGGCTGGGGCGACTCCAGCACGCTGCCTTCAATCCGCTTGGCCTGTTCGGCAAACCATTCCACGAACGATGCGCCATAGGCCACCTCACCTTTGGCTTCAGCCAAAGGTTTGCCTTGTTCAAGCGTCATCAGGCGTGCCAGGTCGTCGGCGTTGGCCAAAATCAGGTCATTCCATTTGCGCAAAATGCCTGCGCGTGCTTTCGCGGTTTGGGCGCGCCAGCTAATCAGGGCTTTGTGGGCCACTTCAATGGCTTCTTGTGCCAGTGACACAGGGGCATTGCCCACCTTGGCCAGGGTTTCACCTGTAGATGGGTTGTCCACGTCAAAGGTGTCGGCAATGGCGACAAACTGACCGTTGACGAAGGGTTGCAGTTGAAAAAGGGCCGGGTTTGCAAGATTCGGTGTGTTGCTGCTCATGACTACGCTTTGCTTTCCAGTTGTAACAGGGCTGTCAGTTGCGACAGGCAGGCCAGGGCAAACGTTTCGGTGCGCAATATTCGTCTTGAAAATTGCAGGGCCACCGCTCCGTGTTCAACAGCCCATTGGGTTTCTTCACCGCTCCAGCCGCCTTCGGGACCAACACAAATTACCAGAGTTTGCAAGGGTTGCGTAACTGGTAATTGACCTGATACGCCTGTGCACCACTGGGTCAGCGTGGTGCTGGCTTCGGGCGTGAACCACAGCAACTGCGCGCCAGGGGCCTGTTTGGCGATGGATTCAAAGGCTGCTTCAAGCGACATGGCGGAATGCAGTTGGGGCAGGTGTTGACGTTCTGATTGCAAGCTGGCGGCTTGCACTATCCGTTCCCAGTGGGCGGCTTTTTTCTCTTGGCGTTCGGCGTTCAGCCGCACCACACTTCGTTGGGCCTGTATGGGCCAAAACGCGCTTGCACCCAATTCAGTGGTCTTTTCAAGCACCCAGTCCATTTTGTCGCCTTCGGGCAGGGCCTGGGCGATCCACACCGGGCGCATCAATTCCGTGTCTTGCAGGGGAAGGGGGCCTTCGGTGATTCGAATTTCTGCCAATTTTTTGGACAGGTAGTGCAGCGTGCCCATGAACTCTTGCCCACGGCCGTTCCACACTCGCAATTCCGAATTGTCTCTAAGGCGCAACACTCGCGAGGCGTAGTGCATCAAGTCCTCAGACAGATCAAGGGCTTGGCCTTTGCTGTTGCATTCGCTCATGAAGAAGCGGCTTGTCTTTTTTGTGCTGCCAGTTGTCATGTTTACCGATGTTTATTCAGCCAAAGGCCACTTTCGAAGGATAGCTTTGATAAAATTCAGGTTTTCCCAACTTTGCTTTTGGCAAACCTGTCGCCCAACACCTATGTCATCCTCTTCCAAGAACATGGCGAATGCCATTCGCGCACTGGCCATGGACGCTGTTCAAGCCGCCAAATCCGGTCACCCAGGCATGCCAATGGGCATGGCCGAAATTGCAGTTGCCCTGTGGGCACGCCATTTGAAGCACAACCCGCAAAACCCGCACTGGGCTGATCGCGACCGTTTTGTGTTGTCAAACGGCCACGGTTCCATGCTGATTTACGCGCTGCTTCACCTGACCGGTTACGACTTGCCCATTGAAGAGCTGCAAAATTTCCGTCAGTTGCATTCTAAAACACCAGGGCACCCTGAAGTGGACATCACCCCCGGAGTGGAAACCACAACTGGCCCGTTGGGGCAGGGTATTGCCAACGCCGTGGGCATGGCACTGGCTGAAAAGCTGCTGGCCGCAGAATTCAACGAACCCGGCTTCCCCGTGGTTGATCACAACACTTACGTGTTTTTGGGCGACGGCTGCTTGATGGAGGGCATTTCTCACGAAGCCTGTTCACTGGCCGGCACACTGGGCTTGTCCAAGCTGATCGTCATGTACGACGACAACGGCATCTCAATTGACGGCAAGGTTGAGCACTGGTTTGGCGACGACACGCCCAAGCGCTTTGAAGCCTACGGCTGGAATGTCATTCCCAACGTGAATGGTCACGATGTGGACGCCGTGGATGCAGCCATTGCCCAGGCCCGCCAGAATGCGACACTGGACAAAGGCCCCACGTTGATTTGCTGCAAAACCAACATCGGCGAAGGCTCGCCCAACATGGCCGGCACCGACAAAGTGCACGGTGCGCCACTGGGCGACAAGGAAATTGCCGCCACGCGCGAGGCAATCGGCTGGAACCACCCACCGTTCCACATTCCTCCCGAGGTGTACAACGCCTGGGACGCACAGGTGGAAGGCGCAGCGCGTCAATCCGCTTGGGACAAACTGTTTGCCACTTATGAAGCCAAGTTTCCTGCCAAGGCTGCTGAATTCAAGCGCCGCATGGCGGGTAACCTGCCGGCCGGCATTGAAGCCAAGTTGACAGGCTTGCTGCAGGCAGTGGCCGACAAGGCCGAAACCATTGCAACCCGCAAGGCCAGCCAGAATGCCATTACCCTGTTGGCGGCTGAATTGCCTGAATTGCTGGGCGGCTCTGCTGACCTGACTGGCTCAAACCTCACCAACTGGCCATCTTGCGTGGCGGTGCGCCGAAACGCCGACGGTTTTGTGGCGGGCAACCACGTTAACTGGGGCGTGCGTGAATTTGGGATGAGTGCCGCGCTGAACGGCGTGGCCCTTCACGGTGGTTACATTCCGTTTGGTGCCACTTTCCTGACTTTCTCGGATTACAGTCGCAATGCCATCCGCATGGCTGCGCTCATGAAGAAGCGCAATATTTTTGTGTTCACCCACGACTCGATCGGTCTGGGTGAAGACGGCCCAACCCACCAGCCCGTGGAACATGCGGCCACACTGCGCCTCATTCCAAATCTGGATGTGTGGCGTCCCGCTGACGCGGTCGAATCCATGGCCGCCTGGAATGCAGCGGTGTTGCGTGCCAATGGTCCGAGCGCCCTGTTGTTCAGCCGCCAAAACCTGCCGCACGTGCCCCGCACTGCTGCCCAGCTTGAAAACACGTTAAAGGGCGGTTATGTGTTGTCTGACGCCGCCGATGCCAAGGTCACGCTGGTGGCCACGGGTTCTGAACTGGAATTGGTGCTGAAAGCACAAGAAGCTTTGCAAGCCAAAGGCGTGGTTGCCCGCGTGGTGTCCATGCCGTCTACCACGGTGTTTGACCGTCAAGACGCAGCCTACCGCGCGCAAGTGTTGGGCACAAAGCCGATGGTGTGTGTCGAGGCCGGCGTCACCGACGGCTGGTACAAGTACATCGCCGCTGCAGGTGCGAAAGGCAGCGTGGTCGGCATGCACAGCTTCGGTGAGTCTGCTCCGGCTGGCGAACTGTTCAAATATTTCGGCATTACCGCCGACAAGGTGGCCGAGGCCGCTCTGTCGCTGATTTAACAGACTGATTTCATTTCTACTGAGGAGTT
Organism: Limnobacter litoralis; assembly: GCF_030160455.1. Lineage (GTDB taxonomy): Bacteria > Pseudomonadota > Gammaproteobacteria > Burkholderiales > Burkholderiaceae_B > Limnobacter > Limnobacter litoralis. The sequence goes on from NZ_BSOJ01000028.1 coordinate 30,894, forward strand.
TTTGACATGACCATTCGCGTTGCCATCAACGGTTACGGCCGAATCGGCCGCAACGTTCTGCGTGCCCACTACGAAGGCGGTAAAAAGCACGACATCGAAATCGTAGCGATCAACGACCTGGGCGACCCCAAAACCAACGCCCACCTGACCCAGTACGACACCGCGCATGGCCGTTTCCCTGGCACCGTGTCGGTTGACGGCGACTACATGGTGGTCAACGGCGACAAAATCAAAGTGCTGGCGAACCGCAACCCGGCTGAGCTGCCATGGGGCGAGTTGGGCGTTGATGTGGTCATGGAGTGCACAGGCTTTTTCACCTCCAAAGAGAAAGCCTCTGCCCACCTGAAGGGCGGCGCAAAGAAGGTCATTATTTCCGCCCCCGGCGGCAAAGACGTGGACGCCACCGTGGTTTACGGTGTTAACCACAACGTGTTGAAGAGCACCGACACCGTAATCTCCAATGCGTCTTGCACCACCAACTGTTTGGCCCCTTTGGTCAAGCCACTGAACGACGCCATCGGCATTGAAACCGGCCTGATGACCACCGTTCACGCCTACACCAATGACCAGGTGTTGACCGACGTGTACCACGAAGACCTGCGTCGCGCTCGTTCAGCCACCATGAGCATGATCCCCACCAAAACCGGTGCGGCTGCTGCTGTGGGCCTGGTGTTACCAGAACTGAACGGCAAGCTGGACGGCTACGCCATCCGCGTACCAACCATCAACGTGTCCATGGTTGACCTGTCATTCATCGCCAGGCGTGAAACCACGGTGGATGAAATCAACAGCATCCTGAAGGCCGCTTCCGAAGGTCCGCTGAAAGGTGTGCTCGATTTCAACGAGGCACCCTTGGTGTCCATCGACTTCAACCACAACCCAGCGTCTTCCTCATACGACGCCACGCTGACCAAGGTCAGCGGCAAGCTGGTCAAGGTTTCCAGCTGGTACGACAACGAGTGGGGTTTCTCAAACCGCATGCTCGACACCACTGTGGCGCTGATGAACGCCAAGTGATTGAAATACCCCCCCTCAAAGGGGGTAACCCCTTCATTTCAATGGAAAAGTAAGGCCCCTTAGCGGGCCTTTTTCATTGGTTTGAAAGCAGGCCTGGTTCGCTACATTGGAAGCATCCCAAGAAGTGAGCCACAGCATGTTCCAAGCATTCAATGCCAAGCAGAATTCGTTCAAGTCAGTTAACCTGATTTTACTTTTCAAGCACGCCTGTATGGCGCTCTGTCTGTGGGGGTTGGCCGTGGGGGCCGCCCAGGCCGACAGTGGTCAGTTCATCATCAAGCTGAAAAATGCGGTCGAGCTGAGTTCAATGCCCACTGTGCGCAGATTGGATCACGATGGCCAGGAATTGGCGGATCTTATGCAGCGCAACGGCGTTGACGCCACGTGGTTGAGGCCTGGTGCGATCGGCATTCAAGTCATGAAGTGGGGGCCTTCCGTTCGTGAAAGCGACAAGCAGGCTTTGCTCAACCGCTTGCGCAGCGACCCCGATGTTGAGTATGTACAAGAGGATCGCCCTGTTCGCGCCTTTGCCACGCCCACCGATTCGCAGTTTTCAAACCAGTGGGACTTGCGTTCGTTGGCGAACACCGCCGGTGCAAAATTTGACCAGGCTTGGGACATGATTCGAGGTTCGGCTGCCGTTGTAGTGGCTGTGATTGACACTGGGGTGGTGTTCTCGACACCAGACCTCTCCGGGCGGTTGCTCAGCGGTTACGACTTTATTTCAGACTCTGCCACAGCCAATGACGGAGACGGGCGCGACGCAGACCCTTCTGACCCTGGTAACTGGGTGAGTCAGGCTGATACACAAACCACGCAGTTCAGTGGTTGCTCAGTCAGCAATTCAAGCTGGCATGGCACGTTTGTGGCGGGTGAAATTGCAGCAGACACCAACAACCAGTCTGACATTGCCGGTGCAGACTGGAACGTCAAAATTCTTCCAATTCGGGCGCTGGGCAAGTGCGGTGGCTCGCTTTCAGACGTGCTGGATGGCATGCTGTGGGCCGCTGGCATTTCCGTACCCGGAGTGCCCAACAACACGAACCCTGCCGCAGTCATCAATTTGAGTTTGGGCAGTGCGTCAAGCTGCAGTACTTATGAACAATCTGTCGTTGATCGAGTCACCTCTGCCGGTACTTTGGTGGTGGCTGCCGCGGGCAACGGAGGCGGTGCGGTTGAGTCGCCCGCAAACTGCAATGGTGTCATGGCCGTGGGGGCCTTGGACAAAGACGGAAGCCGGGCCTACTACAGTGCTGTGGGCAATGGCGTCACCCTGATGGCGCCGGGTGGGTATTACGACGGCATTGTGGGCCTTGGAAACAGTGGTACAACTACACCTTCATCGCCCACACTGGTTACAAAAACAGGCACCTCATTTTCTGCGCCTTTGGTGGCTGCCACAGGTGCCTTGTTGAAGTCGGTCAATCCAGCTTTAAGCCCGGCTCAAATTCGCAATTACATTACTCAGAATACATCGCCGTTTTTGGCCCCTGCTTCTCAAACCTGCACGGCCAACAGCGGCTATGCAACGTGTAACTGCACGACAGCGGTCTGCGGTGCGGGCATGTTGAATGCATTTGCCGCCGTCAAAGCGGCGCGCGGCAACTTGCCCCTTGCCAATGCGGTGTCCAGCAACAATGGTTTGGTGACCAGTGGCTATCAGCCTGCGTCTGCGTCAAGCAACGTGATCCTGAATGGTTCATCCAGTACAGCAGGTACAGGCAATACCATTGCTTCGTATGCCTGGCAGCAGGTGTCTGGTGAAACATTGATGACCGGCACCAACACCAATGCCAACGTGACTTTGCCGCCGCCCCAAAACACCACAGACCTCGTTTTCAAGCTGACGGTGACCGATTCAGTGGGGCAGTCGCACACCAGCTACACTGCGCTTCGGGTGGTGGCCAGTGGCGGATCAAGTTCATCGCCAACCGTGGGCACCACGGGTGGATCGAGTACCCCGACGGCCACTTCAAGTACCTCTTCGTCTGGTTCGTCTGGCGGAGGTGGTGGCGGTGGTGCACTGTCTTTCTATGGGCTGGCCGGTTTGGCCCTGTTGCTGGCAGCTCTTCGAAAGGCCAACAGCAAAGCTGCGTAAGCGAACCCCAGCACAATGCCACCCCGGTGCGCCTGGGTGGCAATTGCTCCACCGATGTGGGCATCCACATGTGGGCCTTGGGCCCATTCGACGGTAAGCTTCGCCGCAAGGCCAACCGACAACAGCGTCAGCGGCAGGCTGGTATTTTGGGGTCTGTTTGGCTGGCACCAGGCCAGCGCCAAACACACCGCAAATTGAAAATGCAGCGCGCCGCTCAGGCCGCAGTACCACTGAATGGGCTCAACGAATTCCAGGTAGAACGCCACCGCAAACAGCGAGGCGAGCTGAGTCAAAAGCCATTGCCAGGGGTGCAGTACCCGTTCGAATCCCCAGTTCAAAAGTGCCATGCCTGCCAGGTTCAGCGCAAGGTGCGTCCAGCTGAGATGCACAAACTGCGCAAGCAGTAAGTAAATGAAAAATGAGTCAAATAAATCAGTGTGTTGCCTGTAAAACAGCGGAAAATAAAGCTGCGTAGCAAAAGCAGCCACTGCAATTGCAATCGAGGGCAAATAAAGCCGGAAATCGGGTTTGTCGGGGGTATAATTACGCACTGTTTTTATTTATCTCTGGGCGAGTACCACTCATGCTTCGTTTCTTGCGGCTAACCGATCAAAAAGTCAGTGGTCAGCGCGTGCTGATCCGCGTCGATTTTAACGTGCCATTCGACTCACAGGGTCGAATTACTGAAGATACCCGCATTCGCGCGTCCTTGCCCGGAATTCAATACTGCATCAACAACAATGCAGCGCTGATGCTGACCTCCCACCTTGGCCGCCCGGTTGAGGGTCAATACGATGAAACGCTGAGCCTGGCCACTGTGGCACAGCGCCTGTCTGAATTGCTGAACAAGCCCGTGCGCTTGGTTAAAAACTGGGTGGAAGAGGGTGTGTCTGTTCAACCCGGCGAAGTGGTCATTCTTGAAAACTGCCGCTTCAACAAAGGCGAAAAGAAAAACGACCCTGTGCTTAGCCAGAAAATTGCGGCCCTGTGCGACATTTACGTCAATGACGCTTTTGGCACAGCCCACCGCGCTGAAGCCACCACACACGGCGCAGCTCAGTACGCAAAAATTGCCTGTGCCGGCCCCTTGCTGGCCGCCGAACTGGATGCATTGGGCGCAGCATTGTCTCAGCCGCGTCGCCCCATGGTGGCCATTGTGGCGGGCTCGAAAGTGTCTACCAAGCTAACCATTCTTGAAAGTCTGGCCGAAAAGGTCGACCAATTGATCGTAGGCGGCGGTATCGCCAATACTTTTATGGCTGCGCAAGGTTTGCCCATTGGCAAGTCACTGTCAGAGCCCGACCTGGTTGATCAGGCCAAGGCCATTATTTCAAAAATGCAGGCGCGCGGCGCCGCGGTGCCCATTCCAACCGACGTGGTGGTGGGTGCTGAGTTCTCTTCTGCGGCACAAGCCACCTGCAAGCCCGTAGCACAGGTTTCCGATGCCGACATGATTTTCGACATTGGCCCAGAAACTGCCGAAACACTGACTGGTATTCTTGAAAAGGCTGGAACCATCGTCTGGAACGGCCCGGTCGGCGTGTTTGAATTTGATCAGTTTGGCAAAGGCACTGAACGAATCGCCAAGGCCATTGCCAAGTCCGACGCCTTTTCAATTGCCGGTGGCGGCGACACCCTGGCTGCCATTGCAAAATATGGCATTGCAGACCAGGTCAGCTACATTTCCACCGGCGGTGGCGCCTTCCTTGAGTTTTTGGAAGGCAAAACACTGCCCGCAGTCGACATTCTTCAGCAGCGCGCTGCCTGAACCACCCCAACTTTTGCAGGAACACTGAATTCATGCTGATGACTCGCCAAACCAAGATCGTTGCCACCCTCGGCCCAGCGTCCACCGACCCGGTGGTGCTGGAGAAGATGATCTCGGCCGGGCTGAATGTGGTTCGTGTCAATTTCTCGCACGGTTCTGCCGATGAGCACATCGGGCGTGTGCGAATGGTTCGCGAAATTGCTGCGCGCTTGCACAAGGACATCGCGGTCATGGCTGACCTTCAGGGTCCCAAAATTCGCGTGGGCCTGTTTGAAAATGGATTTGTCCAGCTGGATGTGGGCTCCAGTTTCATTCTGGATGCGCAGTGCAAAATGGGCAACCAGGATCGCGTTGGGCTTGACTATCCCGAATTGGTCAATGACGTGAAGGCCGGTGACACCTTGCTGCTGGACGACGGCAAAATCGTATTCAAGGTCAAAAAGGTGGCAGGCAGTGAAATTCACGTTGAAACGCTGGTGGGTGGACCACTGAAAAACCGCAAGGGCATCAACAAGCAGGGTGGTGGTTTGTCCGCGCCAGCGCTCACTGCCAAAGACATGGAAGACATTCGCACCGCTGTGGCTTTTGAGGCCGATTACATTGCGGTGTCCTTCCCCAAAAGCGGTGCTGACATGTACATGGCTCGCGAGCTCACTCGCGCAGCCGGTGGCCACGCTTTGATGATTGCCAAAATCGAACGCTGTGAAGCACTTGAAAACATTCAGGAATTGATCAAAAGCTGCGATGGCCTGATGGTCGCCCGTGGTGACCTGGCTGTTGAAATTGGCGACGCCGCGGTGCCTGCTGAGCAAAAGCGCCTGATTCGCGCGGCGCGTGAACACAACAAGCTGACCATCACCGCCACGCAAATGATGGAGAGCATGATCGAAAGCCCTGTGCCTACGCGTGCAGAGGTGTCAGATGTGGCCAACGCAGTGCTTGACGGCACCGACGCGGTGATGTTGTCTGCTGAAACAGCCGCAGGCAAGTTTCCAGTGGAAACCATCATGGCGATGTCGCGCACTTGCATTGAGGCCGAAAAATCCGCCAAGTCCACACTGGATGCTGATTTCCTGAACCGCAAATTCACCCGTGTTGACCAGTCCATCGCAATGGCAGCACTGTTTACGGCTCATCATCTGGATGTGAAGGCCATTGCGGCTTTGACCCAGTCCGGCTCAACCGCTTTGTGGATGTCTCGCCTGAATTGTGGCGTGCCCATTTTTGCATTGACGCCCGAAGAAAAGACCCGCAGGCGCTTGTCGCTCTACCGTGACGTGCGCACGGTGATGATGCAATATGAAACCGAAGACCGTGAGATTTTGCTGGCAAAAGCGGAGAAAGCGTTGCTGGATGCCAAAGTGGTCGAGATGGGCGATCTCATCGTCATCACCATTGGCGAGCCGATTGGCAAGTCAGGCGGCACCAACACCATGAAGATTGTTCGCATTGGCGAGCACATTGGCCAGACACAATAAGACAGATTCATTTATTTTTTATTCGGAGACTTTCCCATGCCACTCGTATCCATGCGCCAATTACTGGATCATGCCGCTGAAAACGCATACGGCATTCCAGCGTTCAACGTCAACAACCTGGAACAGGTTCAGGCTGTGATGGCCGCGGCCGATGCAGTGGGTGCTCCAGTTATTCTTCAAGCCAGTGCAGGTGCGCGCAAATACGCAGGCGAGCCATTCATCAAGCACCTTATCCAGGCCGCCGTTGAGGCCTATCCGCACATCCCCCTGGTGATGCACCAGGACCATGGCACCAGCCCGAAAGTGTGCGAAGGCGCAATTGGTTTGGGCTTCGGTTCCGTCATGATGGACGGCTCATTGATGGAAGACGGCAAAACCCCCGCCAGCTTTGAATACAACATGAATGTCACCAAAACCGTGGTGGATATGGCGCACAAAGTCGGCGTCACGGTTGAAGGTGAACTGGGTTGCTTGGGCAATTTGGAGACCGGCGAAGCCGGCGAAGAGGACGGCATTGGCGCCGAGGGCAAGCTGGACCACAGCCAGATGCTGACTGACCCCGAAGAAGCCGCTGTGTTCGTTAAGGCGACCCAACTGGACGCGCTGGCCATTGCCATCGGCACCAGCCACGGCGCTTACAAATTCAGCCGCAAGCCCACAGGTGACATTTTGGCAATTTCCCGCGTGAAAGAAATTCACGCCCGCATCCCGAATACACACCTCGTGATGCATGGCTCTTCGTCTGTCCCTGCCGATCTGCTGGCCATCATCAACCAGTTTGGCGGCAAGATGAAAGAAACCTACGGCGTGCCTGTGGAGGAAATTCAGGAAGCGATCAAGTACGGTGTTCGCAAGATCAACATCGACACCGACATCCGCCTGGCCATGACCGGTGCAGTGCGCAAGTTCCAGTTTGAAAACCCCGGCAAATTCGACATGCGCGAGTGGATGAAGCCCGCACGTGAAGCCGCCAAGGCCATTTGCAAGCAGCGTTACCTTGAATTTGGTTGCGAAGGACAAGCCGGTAAAATCAAGGCGATCAATCTGGTCGACATGGCCGCCAAGTACGCCAAGGGCGAACTGGCCCAGATCGTTCAGTAAAGCAAACCGTTCTGATATGCCATCACGCGGGGTACAACCCGCGTGTTTTACTTTTAAAAGCCTGTGAATGAGGCCCCTTGAATGAGTACAGTGTTTGAAACCAAATTGACGTCACTTCCTTTGTTGCACAAAGGCAAAGTGCGGGAAAACTTCGCCGTGGGTGACGACAAAATGTTGATCGTCGCCAGCGACAGGTTGTCTGCATTTGACGTCATTCTTGACCAGCCCATTCCTGAAAAAGGCATGGTACTGACCCAGATGGCCCAATTCTGGTTCGACATTCTGACCGACGTGGTGCCCAACCACCTTACAGGCATTGATCCTGCCACCTTGGTCAGCCCTGAAGAAGCCAAACAGATTCGTGGCCGGTCAATGGTGGTCAAACGCCTCAAGCCCCTGCCCATTGAGGCGGTGGTGCGCGGCTACCTCATTGGATCTGGCTGGAAAGACTACTGTGCCACTGGCGCCGTGTGTGGCATCAAGCTGCCCGCAGGCATGCAGATGGCGGCCAAGCTGGAAACTCCCATTTTCACGCCTGCCACCAAAGCGGCCGTCGGTGAGCACGATGAAAACATCGACTTTGACACCATGGCAGCCACCATTGGCAAAGAACTCGCTGAACAAGTCCGTGATGTGTCCATTCAGCTTTACACCAAGGCCAGCGACTACGCGGCGCGCCAGGGCATCATCATTGCAGACACCAAGTTTGAATTCGGACTGGATGAGAATGGCACATTGACCCTGATGGATGAAGTGCTTACCGCCGATTCATCCCGCTTTTGGCCAGCAGACCAGTACCAGGTGGGTATTTCCCCACCTTCCTATGACAAACAGTTCGTTCGCGATTACCTTGAAAGTGTGCCAGGCTGGAACAAAAAAGCCCCCGCGCCTTCATTGCCGGCTGAAATCATTGAGAAGACCGCCAGCAAGTACCGTCAGGCCTACGAGGTGCTGACAGGTCGTGTGTGGATGGGCTGAAAATAACAATTGGGGACACAGGCAATGACAGACGTGAACAACATGCACACATGCGACAAGCCACTGGTTGGCGTGGTAATGGGCTCTTCCTCAGACTGGGAAGTGATGAAAAACGCCGTGCAGGTGCTGCGCGATTTCAATGTGCCCTACGAGGCTCAAGTGGTGTCGGCACATCGCATGCCCGATGAAATGTTTGCTTATGCCACTGTGGCCAAAGACCGGGGAATACAGGTGATCATTGCTGGTGCAGGCGGTGCCGCGCACCTGCCAGGCATGCTGGCTGCCAAAACAACACTGCCTGTGATGGGCGTGCCGGTTCCTTCAAAATACCTGCGTGGCGAAGATTCACTGTTGTCCATCGTCCAAATGCCCAAAGGCATCCCTGTTCACACCTTCGCCATTGGTGAAGCGGGTGCTGCAAATGCCGCTTTGGCCGCTGTTTCCGTGTTGGCCTTGAGTGACAAAGCATTGTCTCAGAAGCTGGAAGCCTTTCGTGTGGCGCAGTCCCAGGTGGCGCGCGACATGGAACTGCCCCCTCTCCGTTAAAGGTCCACATTCCTATGAGCAATTCACACAACGCACAGGCCGCCAAACCCAATCAATGGTTGGGCCTGTTGGGTGGCGGGCAATTGGGGCGCATGTTCTGCATGGCCGCTCAAAGCCTCGGTTTCAGGGTGTTGGTGCTTGACCCAGCCGCCAATGGGCCTGCCGGCTCTGTGGCTGACGATCAGGTTTTGGCCGATTACATGGACGATGAAGGCCTGGCCCAGTTGGCCGCTCGATGTGTGGGTGTGACCACCGAATTTGAAAACGTGCCAGCCTTGGCACTGGACACCCTTTCAAAGTCTATTCCTGTCAGTCCATCGGCCTTTTCGGTGGGCATTGCCCAAAACCGAATTGACGAGAAGGCCTACATTCAAAAGTGTGGTGTTCCCGTTGCACCCCACGCCGCCATTCGCCAGACCGCCGACATTTCTATCGCGCTTGAACCCTTGTTGCCCGGTATCCTCAAAACGGCGCGTCTGGGTTACGACGGCAAGGGGCAGGTGCGGGTTAAATCGCTGGATGAAGTTCAAAAGGCCTTCGTTGAACTGGGGCAGGTTGAGTGCGTACTTGAGCAGCGCTTGCCCTTGCTCAAAGAGGTGTCGGTGATCGTAGCGCGCGACAGCATGGGCGAGTGTGCCACATTCCCCGTTGCTGAAAATCACCATCGAAAAGGCATTTTGGCCACCACCGTGGTGCCGGCACGCATTGACGAATCCATGGGCGCGCAGGCAAGGGCCAATGCCATTGCCATTGCAGGGGCCCTGGATTACGTCGGCGTGCTGTGTGTTGAGTTTTTTGTGGTCGATGGCATGGGCCTGGTGGTCAATGAGATCGCCCCGCGCCCTCACAACAGCGGTCATTATTCAATTGACGCCTGCGTTACAAGTCAATTCGAGCAACAGGCCCGCATTCTGGCCAAGCTGCCCTTGGGAAGCACACGGCAGCACAGCCCGGCTGTGATGGTGAATCTGTTGGGTGATCTTTGGTTTACGCCGGAAGGCGAAGAACGCGAACCCAACTGGCCCGCTGTGTTGGCTTTGCCTGAGGTGAAACTGCACCTGTACGGCAAGGAGCAGGCCCGCGTGGGCCGAAAGATGGGACACATCACCATTGTGGCCGCCGAACTGGAGCGCGCCCTGGAGGTCGCTCAAATGGTGCGCGATATTTTGGGCATCGGTCAGGATGACGATTAAGGTACTGGAACCCACCGAACTGAACATTTTGCAGTGTGCACAAGCGCTGCAAAGCGGTTCACTGGTGGCATTTCCCACCGAGACTGTATTTGGGTTGGGTGCTGCAGTCACTCAGCCCTCGGCTGTGGAGGGTATATTTCGGGCCAAAGGCCGCCCCAGCAACCATCCTTTGATTGCTCATGCGCACACTGGTTTCGATTGGGCAGATGGATGGATTGACCTCTCATCTGCTCGTCTCAAGGCCCAGTTTTTGGCGTTGACTCAGCATTTTTGGCCTGGCCCCCTGACCTTGATTGTACCCAAGGGCGACAAAATGCCTCTGAACGTGACCGGCGGGCAACGGTCTGTGGGCGTTCGGTGCCCTCAGCACCCTGTTGCACAAGCCCTGCTGAAGGCCACTGGTGTGCCCGTTGCGGCACCGTCTGCCAACCGCTTTGGAAAGGTCAGCCCCACACGGGCTGCCCACGTGGTCAGTGAGCTGGGTGTGTCTGTTCCCTACGTGTTGGAAGGTGACATTCCTGAAGTCGGCATTGAGTCGACCATTGTTTCGTTGTTGAATGAAACCCCCCGCCTATTGCGGCCTGGGCGAATTACCGCTCAGCAAATCGAGGCCGTGCTTGGGCAAGCTGTTGCGGTTGGACCTGCCGCAGGCGAAAACGCCGTGCGTTTTTCGGGCGGGCTGGAAAAGCACTACAGCCCAGACGCCAAGGTGTGCATCCTGAGTGCCGAGCAGTTGATGGCAGAGCCTTTGCCGTCCAGCACGCTGTTTGTCGGGTGGTCGGATTCCTTTATCGAGCAAGCCAATCACAAGGGCGCCCAGTTGCGAAATTCAAGTGTAGTCAGTAACAGTGGTCTTCCCGCTGAAATTGAACAGAACTTGTACATTTGGCTGCGGCAAGCAGACGAGCAGCAGTGGGGTTGTGTGGTATTCGAGCAGCCCCCGGCACTGCCTGAATGGGCGGGCGTGGCAGATCGCCTGCGCCGTGCGGCCTGGTAAACCGTTATTTTCAGGACAAGCCCATGTCAATGGACGACAAAACCCTACCCAATATCGATCAGTCACTTTTTCAATCGCCTGATTTGTCAGCTTTGGGTGCAGCTGGGCAGCCAGCGCATTCGCCCCGGTTTTTGGTGTTGTATGGGTCGCTGCGCGAGAGGTCGTACAGCAAGTTACTGGCACTGGAAGCGGCCAGGCTTTTGATGGCCTTGGGTGGCGAGGTCAAGTTGTTTGATCCCAGGGGTTTGCCGCTGCCTGATTCTGAGCCTGAAAGCCATCCCAAAGTGCAGGAGTTGCGTGAACTGGCGCAATGGGCCGAGGGCATGGTTTGGGTGTCACCCGAAAGGCACGGCGCAATGACCGGCATCATGAAAGCCCAAATTGACTGGATTCCACTTGTTGTGGGTGCCGTCAGACCCACGCAAGGAAAAACGCTGGCCGTGATGGAAGTCAGTGGCGGTTCGCAATCCTTCAATGCGGTCAATCAGATGCGTGTGTTGGGCCGCTGGATGCGCATGATCACCATCCCGAATCAGTCTTCAGTGCCCAAGGCATTTCTTGAGTTTGATGAAGCTGGGCGCATGAAGCCTTCAAGCTATTACGACCGGGTGGTGGACGTGGTCGAAGAACTGATGAAGTTTACTTTGCTGACGCGCGGCTGTTCAGCTTATCTGGTTGACCGGTACAGTGAAAGAAAGGAAAGCGCCGAAGCGCTTTCAAAGCGCGTGAATCAACGTGCCATCTGACTGCTTGGCGTGGCGGCTGCCGCGCTGCCATGACCTCGATCAAAGTCGAATACATGCACCCCAGCCTGCCCTTTTTGACGGTTTTTCCAGTGGCTTTGCGCCAGAGTAAAGTGCACGTCATTGACTCCGGCTTCCCAGTGTTCATTCACCGAGAGTCTTGAAAACTCGTAGTCTTTGGAGTGTTGTTCGTAGTCTTTCTGCCTGTAAATCAGATGGGCAATGGTGACCGAGTTGTGTTGGCTCCATTGCGTCAAAAGGGCTTTATCGTCTGCACTGAGGGCGTCGGCTGGCAGCTTTTCCAGCAGTTCGTTGACAATGACCCGAACTTTCTGATTTTGTCGAAACAGGTCAGTGTTCAAACGGGTTCGGCTTGAATACCGAATGTCGTCTTTTCGACGCATCACTTCCAGCAGGTCTTTGGGCATCTCGCCCTTGGCGCTGAACAGATCCACCTGAAAAATGCAAAGGTCCTCCGGCAGACGTTGATCAATGACGTATTGCAGGGGGGTGTTGGACACCAAGCCGCCGTCCCAATACCATTGACCGTCAATTTCAATGGGTGGAAAGCCTTCTGGCAGGGCACCGCTGGCCATGATGTGTTCGGGTTCAATGGTGATTTGTGTGTTGTCGAAGTACACAAAGTTGCCTGTTTCCACATTGACTGCGCCAACGCTGAAACGCACGGATGGATGGTTCAATCGTTCGAAGTCGACCAGCTCTTGCAAGGTGTGCTTCAAGGGGGAGGTGTCATACACCCCCAGTGCCTGCGAATGGCCTGCCAGCCACCCCTGCAGGGCATGCAGTGGGTTTTGTGGTTTGAAAAAGCCTGGAACACCGAAGCTGGCCACCCAATTGGCACTGAGGTTGTTTTGAAGTGTGCGGCCTGCGGCTGTATTGCTTAGCTTGGGAAGCAGCAGGTTGGAGGACACCAAGTTCCAGAACTTGCGGAGTTGCGGGGCACGCTCAGACGGCGCATTGCCCGCAATGATTGCCGAGTTGATGGCGCCAATTGAAATGCCAGCCACCCAGTCCGGCTCAATCCCCTCGTCGTGCAAGGCACAGTAGGCGCCCGCCTGATAAGCGCCCAACGCGCCGCCGCCCTGTAACACCAGTACCACCTTTTCTGCCATGAAACGGCTCCTTCAAATCGAGTGTGTACTCAGTGTGACTCAAACAAGGGGCGGGCGTTCAATCCAATTCAGCGGGTGTCTCCGTTCAGGGAAAGGCCTGCCCATTGATGGAGGCGTTGACCAGGCTGATGTGCGCTTCAGTGATGCCGCCATTGCCGTTGTCGAGTGGATAGCTCTCTTTGAGTAACGCGCCCGAACCCACGCCGTACCAGGAGCTTGTGGTTTCTGTTCCTGCGCTGCTCTGGGCTTCCTGATCGATTCGACAGGCCAGAAATTGACCCGCCGGTGTGTTCACTGCCTCAAGTCCGGTGAAGGTCACTTTTTCTGTGCTGTAGGCAGACAGGCTGGATTGAGTGGGTGCACCACCCGCAATACGGGTGCTGGTCAGTGTGCGGCCCGACAATACTCTGTTTTGGCTCTCTCCAAGGTTCAGGTCAAAGTCCTTTTCAAGCACCGCTGGACTGTAAACCGTTTTTTCCTCAACAGTTTTGCCTTGCGCGGTGGTGCTGGCCAGTTCTCCAAGAAATTCAATGTCAGTGCCCGAGGTTGTGAAATACAGGCTGTCCACCAGTGCGTTTAAATTGGTGCTTGTCGTGAGGGCCATGGCAGCTTGGCCTTCAAATGTCACCGCCTGTACGGATTGGGTAGTGGTGAAGCCACCTTTGGTGGTTCCCTGTTCAAACGCGTAAGTGCCGTTGAATGTGTAGCCCGCATTGAACATGCCTGGGTTGAAGCACAGGGCAGAAGAGATCGGCTTTCCCTCGACAGCGTGCAAGGCAGTCGAGTTGGCGGGTAGTGCAATGCCGGTTAATCGGTAGAAGCTGCTGGCCTGACTGACCAGATTGTCGGAGTCTGTGGTATTGGGCGATTGATCGGCGTTAAAGCCACCCGCTGCTGAAATACTGTCGAGTGCTTTGTCAGCGTCGTTTTGCGGGTCTTTGTTGCTTGCTGGGGCCACCAGCGGTTCGGTCAAGAAGGTGGGCCCGATGTCGACCCCATATTGCTTCAAGATCCGCGCTTGCACCGCCTTCTCGGCCTCGTCGATTTCACTGGGGTTTGACACCAGTGCGGCCAGTGTTGCGCTGGCCACAACCTGATCGGCAGGTGCATTGATGCCCAGGCCAGATCGAGCAAGCAGGTAACGTGTCAAAAGCTCAGTGAGTGGGGTGATGTTGATGGCATTGCCACCCGTGTAAAGCGCACGAAGGGCATGGCCGTTGAAGGTGGTGTTGATTACACAGGGTGTTGCGTCTGACAGTGCAATCGTGAATGCGCCGGTGGCATTGGTTTGGCTGTTGAAAGTGCCGTTGCTGCAGATGGCCTGAATGGGTGCGTTGGAGATGGCCTTGCCCGTGGCTGCAGTGCCGCTGACGGTGACTGTGCCTAGCGTGCCTACGGCGGCATTGTTACTGGCACTGCTCGCCCCCCCACCGCCGCCACAGGCTGACAGCATGAGCAATAGAAGAGTAGAGGCAACCGGGGCGGTGCAATTGATTGTGTGGGTCATGGAGTGTACTGAAAAGGGAATAAAGGGCCCAATGGTGGGGGCATAGGTCTTAAAAACCGGAATTCAGGTTTATGTGAACACTCCGCCAGAAAAGTTCGACGGACTCAGAAACGAAAAAGCCCCCGAAAACGGAGGCTTTTTGACAAGAAGAAGGTGAAAGCTGCGCGTTTACATCATCTGCGTGGGTATGAATCCACGTTCTTCCTGCTTGCGGTTGTTTTCATCGACAAAAACAAGCTTGGGTTTGAAATCCTGAACTTCCTCGTCGCTGAGCGAGCCATAGGCGGCAATGATCACGAGATCGCCTTTCTGGGCGCGGCGCGCTGCAGCGCCATTCAGGGAAATCATGCCGCTTCCACGTTCGCCCTTGATGGCGTAGGTGGTAAAGCGCTCGCCGTTGTCGATCACATAAATGTCAATTCTCTGGAATTCAATGATTCCGGAGGCTTCCATCAGATCGAGGTCGATTGCACAAGACCCTTCATAGTGAAGTTCGCAGTGGGTTACTTTGGCTCGGTGAATTTTTCCGAGCAACATCTCACGATGCATTACGCTATCTCCAAATTGTCGATCAAGCGCGTTTGGCCCAGTTTGGCCGCGGCAAGAATCACCAAGGGTGTTTGATCCAACAGGTTTTCATCAGTGGGGCGCTTCAGGTCATGCTGTTTGCGCACCTCGAAATAATCCGGCTTCCAGCCCCGGTCTGCCAGTTGCGCCAGGCAACGGTGTTCCAATTGTACCAACTGCCCCAAATTTGGGCGACCCGATTTGACCTGATTGGAAAGATCATTCAAAAGTTGATACAGAAAGGGCGCTTCAGCCCGTTCCGTGTCGCTGAGGTAACGGTTGCGCGATGACAGTGCCAGGCCGTCTTCGGCACGTACAGTGGGCGCGGCAATGATTTCAATGGGCAGGGCCAACTGGCTGACCATGCGTCGAATAATCATGAGCTGCTGGTAATCTTTTTTGCCGAAAACCGCCACCTTGGGCTGCACACAATTGAACAGCTTGGTCACAACGGTACAAACCCCTTCAAAAAAGCCGGGCCTGAACTCGCCTTCCAGTGTGCTACCCAGGTCATCGGGTGGCTTCACCCGGTAGTCCTGCGGTTCAGGGTACAGGTCGCGTTCAGTGGGGGTGAAAGCCACGTAGACGTGTTCTTTTTCAAGCGCATCGCAATCATCCTGAAGCGTGCGCGGATATTTGTCGAAATCTTCGTTGGGGCCAAACTGAAGCCGATTGACAAAAATACTGGCCACCACTGGGTCGCCATGTCTGGCTGCAATGCGCATCAGCGAGAGGTGCCCCGCGTGCAGGTTGCCCATGGTGGGCACGAAGGCGATGCGATTTTGGCCCCGAAGCTGGTCACGCAGTTCTGTAATGGAAGAAATCTGTTTCATGCAAAATTAAAATTGATGTTCAACTGCTGGAAAGGTTTTGTCTTTCACGGCGCGCACATACGATTCGATGGCCTGTTGAATGGAGGACTGATTATCCATGAAATTTCGAACGAACTTGGGTTTCTTGCCTGGGAAAACATTCAGCATGTCGTGCAAAACCAAAACCTGCCCATCGCAATCCACGCCAGCACCAATGCCGATGGTGGGCACTTTCAAGGTGCGGCTGATTTCAGCACCGAGTGCGGCAGGAATTAGCTCGAACAGCACCATTTGCGCACCCGCGTTTTGCATTTGGAGAGCAGTGGCCTTCAAGAGCTTGGCGTCCTGACTGCTTTTGCCTTGCACACGGTAACCGCCGATTGCATGCACCGACTGGGGCGTTAGGCCCAGGTGGGCGCAAACGGGGATGTCTCGTGTTCGCAAAAACTCGACGGTTGGCGCCAGCCAGCTACTGCCTTCCAGTTTGACCATGTGTGCACCTGCGGCCATTAATCGGGCTGCATTGGCATAGGCTTGTTGGGGGCTTTGCTGATAGCTGCCAAATGGCATGTCGGCTACTACGAATGCATGTGTGTTGCCTGCGGCCACGCACCGGGTGTGGTACTCCATCTGTTCCATGGTCACTGGCAGCGTGCTGGGCATACCGGCCAGTACCATGCCCAGCGAATCACCGATCAACAGAACATCAACGCCGCAGTTGTCCAAAAGGCCGGCAAAACAGGCGTCGTAACAGGTCAGCATGGCGATCTTTTCCTGCTTGGCCTTCATGTCCAGCAGGCGAGGCAAGGTGACGGCTTTGCGACCGCCTTCCGGTGTGGGTGTGTTGTGTACACTCATGCGTCAGGGTCCTTTTGCTTATTCCGACCAGTTAAAAAACTCGCGCCGTCCTTTCATGCTTTCAATTTGGCTGAGCAGCAGGTCGAAATCTTCAGGGTGATCAACAGGGTTGAGGTGTTCGGTATTGACGATCAGCAAGGGCGCGCCGTCATAGTGGTAAAAAAAGCGGCTGTAGGCCTCGCTGAGTTGCGCAAGGTACGACTCGGTGATGCTTTGCTCGTAGCCGATTGCACGTTTGTGCACCCGTTCAACCAGAATTTGGGGCGAGGCCTGCAGGTAAATCACCAAGTCTGGCGTGGGGGTTTGGGGGCTTTGATGCTGATAAATTTGCTGATACAGCTTCAGTTCTTCTTCATCCAGCGTCAAAGAGGCAAACATGCGGTCTTTTTCGAGCAGGAAGTCGCTGACCACCATCGACTCAAAGAAGTCGCGTTGTGCCAGATCACGCAGTTGCCCAATGCGCTGAAACAGGAAAAACAGCTGCGTGGGCAGGGCGTAGCGGGCAGAGTCCTCGTAAAACTTGGGCAGAAAAGGGTTTTCCTGCGGCTGCTCCAGCAACAGTTCGGCATTGAAGCGCTCGGCCATGAGTTTCGCCAGCGACGTTTTTCCAACGCCAATGGGGCCTTCAATCACGATGTGACGATATTTCTCAAACAACAAATTCAAACTCCCGGGCTGGATTGCCCTGCGCGCGCTCAGTGTAGCGCACGCCTTGGCAGATGGTTGGAATAAACGCTCAAATCCGGAATACGGACTGGTCCAGTGTCTGCTTCAACAAATCGGATGCCCGACCCTGACCCGGAATGTACACCTCTGGCGCCAATTCAACCAGCGGCTCGAGGACGAATCGCCGCAGATGCATGCGTGGGTGGGGTACTGTCAGGTGCTCAGTGGAAATTCGCAATTGATCCACCAGCAACACATCAAGATCAATGGGTCTCGGCGCATTTCGGAAGCTGCGCACCCGGCCCAGGTCTTGCTCGATTTGCATGCACAATTGGAGCAACTCCTCAGGGGCACCTGCCCAGTCCAGTTCAATGACGGAGTTCAGGTAGTCAGGGCCCGTGGCGTCTACAGGGGCACTCTTGAAACGCGAAGATTCCCGGATGAAGGTCGCGCTGGGGTGTTGGTTCAAAAGCCCCGGCAGAGAGTCGAACAATTCGTTCGGTGTCCCCAGATTACCCCCGACGCCCAAAAAGCAGCGCGAAGATTTCAATCCTCCATGTCCTCATGCAGGTGTGCCACATCCGGTGTTGCGTGCTGGTCCCGCTGTTGTGGCTTTCTGCGGCGCTTTCGCCGCTTTTTGGCAGGGCTGCCGGTCTGGCCGCCACTGTCACGAAGGCTGTCAATCAATTGCTGGCGATTTTGGGGCTCTAGGTCGCTGAAGCGGCGCCACCACTCAGCCAGTTCCAATTCAGCGTCGCCCACCAAGGCACGCAACTCCAGGAAATCCAGCGCCGCGCGGAATTTCTGCTGTTCCAGCATGCGAAATGGCGCTTTGCCTGTCCGCTTCTCAAAACGAGGCTGAAAGCTCCAAATTTCGCGCATGTCGCCAGTCAGGCGTCGAGGAATGGCGGTGCGCTCGGCCTGTTCGGCCAGCACTTCGTCCATGGCTGCATACAAGGCTGGAAATTTGACCTCGCCTTTGGCCAGGCGGCGTTCCCAGTTTTCCAGCACCAAATGCCACAACAGGCAGGCAAACAGAAATCCGGGACTAATTGGCTTGCCCTCTTTGATGCGAGCGTCAGTGCGAGACAGCGCCTCTTCAACGAATTTTTCGCCGCGCTCGTCACTCAAAATGGCGTCGAGAAGGGGAAAGACGCCACCGTGCAAGCCTGCATTTCTCAAGCCTTTCAAGCAGGCCAGTGCGGATCCGCTGGTGAGCAGCTTCAGCATTTCATCGAACAGGCGAGCGGCCGGTACGTTGGTCAACAGGTCTGAAAGGCTGGAAATGGGCGCGTAGGTGGAGGGCTCCACCGTGAAGTTCAGTTTGGCGGCAAACCGCACAGACCGCAACATCCGAACTGGATCTTCGCGGTATCGCTGAGAAGGTTCACCGATCATGCGCAGTGTTTTTGCCCGCAGGTCTTTCATGCCGTGGTGGTAGTCCCACACGGTTTCTGTGCGAGGGTCGTAATACATCGCATTGACCGTAAAATCGCGGCGCGTGGCGTCCTCGTCCTGTTTGCCGAACTCGTTGTCGCGCAATACCCTGCCGTGTTCATCGGTTTCACTGCTTGCACTGGCCAATGCCCTGAAAGTGGACACTTCAATGGTTTCAGGGCCAAACATCACGTGCACGATCTGAAAGCGTCGACCGATGATTCGCGCACGCCGGAACAGGCGTTGAACCTGCTCGGGGCTGGCGTCGGTGGCCACATCAAAGTCTTTCGGGCGCATACCCAGCAACAAGTCGCGAACCGCGCCACCGACCACGAACGCTTTAAAGCCCTTGTCTTGCAGCGTTTCGCACACGCGTATGGCGTTGTGAGACACCAGGTGACGGTTGATTCGATGGTCCTTTTGACCCCAAATCTCGGGTTTTGCCACGTGATAGGGCGTAGGCGCGGCGTTGCCGGCCGTGTCTTTGGCCAAGCCGGGTTTGACGAAAATTCGCTTGAAAAATCGCTTGATCATTTGAACAGTTCCAGAATGGGCCACTGACGCTGCTCAGCGATGGCGGTCAACTTGTCATCCGGGTTGGTGGCCACTGGGTGCGTCGCTTTTTCCAGTAATGGCAGGTCGTTGATCGAGTCGCTGTAAAAATGAATGCTTTCGAAGGACGACAGAGTCCAGCTTCGCGCAGCCAACCACTGTTCCAGGCGGGTCACCTTGCCGTCTTTGAAATTCGGGATACCGACAATTTTGCCAGTGAATTCGCCATCGACTACTTCAGGTTCGGTGGCAATCAGGTTCGGGATGCCGAACAGCTCAACGATGGGTTTCGTAATGAAGCTGTTGGTGGCCGTGACGACCACGCAAATGGCGTGGTCATCCTGGTGTTTCTTGACCAGTTCAAGCGCGCTTTTGCGAATGGCGGGCTCGATGACCTGCGACATGAAGTCGGCGTGCCACTTGTTCAACAAACCCCTGGGGTGCGACCGTAGCGGGCTGAGTTGAAAGTCCAGAAATTCATGGATGTTCAGGCAGCCTGCTTTGTAGTCGTTGTAAAACGAGTCGTTTTTGGCTTCAAATTCATTGCGGTCAAGCAGACCTTTGTCAATCAGGAACTGCGACCAGCCGTGGTCTGAGTCCATGGGTAGCAAGGTGTTATCAAGGTCGAACAGTGCAAGTTTCATCTTATTCTTTCACAACCAGACTTTCGCGCCGTTTCATCCAGTGCCGCAGCAAATGCACGGAAACGGGCTTGTGTTGTTCTAGGGAAAAACGGTCCAGGCCGTCCATGACTGCCATTAAAGACCCCATGTCGCGTTGAAAATAACGCAGTGCATATTCAACCACTTCCTCGGAAAGCTCAAGGCCGCGACCCCGCGCAACAGCCTGAAGCGCGTTGAACTTCTCTTCATCAGTCAGTGGTTCCACCCGCCAGCACAAGCCTGCTGAAATCCGGGTTCTCAGGTCGTCGCGAATTTTCAGTTCTGCCGGGTGGTAGGTTGAACCCATCACAATATTGACTGGTTTTTCCCCAGCCAGGTGTGCGTTACAGGCATTGAACAATTGCACCTGAGAATAGGGCGTGAGCTGGTCAATGTCGTCGACGATGAGCGTTGGGGTGGCGGATTTGAAGACAAATCGGTCCGCGCCCTTCAAAACACCCGCACCCAACAACTCGGCGGCACCCTTCAACAAATGACTTTTGCCGCAGCCTGGGGGGCCATACAGGTAAATAAGCCGATTCGCTGGCGACGGCTGGGCCAGCGCATGAAGCGAATGCAACACTTGCGCGTTTTTCCCGACCAGAAAATTTCCAAGGTTTGGCTTGGGTGGTGTGAAAACATCAAGAAGCAGTTGTTGCATGCTCATTGCAGGGGTGTTGCGGCCTTCGAGTGGTGATTGGGGGGTGAACATGGAGCCAATGATAACCGCAAATGCCAAATTTCACGATTCTGGTTGAATCAAACAGAATACATTCGCATAGAACGAGGGGCAAATCCAGCCGCCTCGGTTAAAATGACGCATCATCTGCACACTTCCCCGGGTAACCCATGAATTCACCTCTCACGTACAAAGACGCTGGCGTTGACATACAAGCTGGCGACGACCTAGTTGAAGCCATCAAGCCCATGGCCAAGCGGACCATGCGCCCTGGCGTGCTTGCCGGCATTGGTGGTTTTGGTGCGCTGTTTGAGGTGCCCACGGGTTTCAAAGAACCAGTGCTGGTGTCCGGCACTGATGGTGTTGGCACCAAGCTGCGCCTCGCGTTTGAATGGAACATTCACAACACGGTCGGTATTGATCTGGTGGCCATGAGCGCCAACGACATTTTGGTGCAGGGCGCCGAGCCGCTGTATTTTCTGGATTACTTCGCATGCGGCAAGCTCGACGTCAAAACAGCCGCCAGCGTGGTTGGGGGTATTGCTCTGGGTTGTGAACAGGCGGGTTGCGCTCTCATTGGTGGTGAAACCGCTGAAATGCCCGGCATGTACCCGGACGGTGAATACGATCTTGCTGGCTTTGCAGTCGGCGTGGTCGAGAAATCGGAAATTATCGATGGCAGCCGCGTGAAGTCTGGCGACGTTATTTTGGGCTTGGCTTCCAACGGTGTGCATTCCAATGGCTTTTCATTGGTGCGTAAAATCCTTGAGCGTGCTCAACCTGACCTGAATCAGGCTTGCGATGGCATGACATTGCGTGAAGCCATCATGGCGCCCACCCGCATGTACGTCAAACCGGTGCTGTCTCTGCTCAAACAGGTGTCAGTTGCCGCCTTGGCGCACATCACCGGCGGTGGCCTGGTTGAAAACATTCCGCGCGTATTGCCCGAGGGCATGACGGCTGAATTGAACCGCAGCGCCTGGCCGGAATCCGATTTGTTCAAGTGGCTGCAAAGCAACGGGCAGGTGCCTTTTGATGAAATGAACCGGGTGTTCAACTGCGGCATTGGCATGGTCATCGTGGTGGATGCCCAGCAGGCCGATCAGGCCATGGCAATATTGAAGGCGGAAGGTGAGCAGGTTTACCGAATTGGTCAGGTACGCCCCTCACGCGCTGGTGAAGCCCCCACCGTGGTCAATGCAGCCTGACAATCAGGATTCCTGCTGCCTGATTGCCCAGTCTATGTGCTCCCTTAAAAATGCATCGGCTGTCCGGTGCATTTCCTGAAGGCCCCGTAGGGCGTTCTCTTTCTGGCATGAGTTGCCGGCGGCAATCGCCAGGTTCCGCCGAAACCGGCGGTACCCGATTCGGCGAATGGCCATGCCTTCGGTGTTTTTGTTGAACTCCTCTTCAGTCCAGCCCATCAGGGTTTGCCATTCTGGCTTGTCGAAGCCATGGCGAGGTTCAAAGTCCGCGTACACGCTGGGTTTGGCGAATTTGTTCCATGGGCATACCAGCTGGCAGTCATCGCAACCGTAAATTCGGGTCCCGATTGCCTTGCGAAATTCCAGTGGAATGGCCGAATCGTGCTCAATGGTCAGGTAGGAAATACAGCGCCTTGCGTCCACCTTGTAGGGCTCAACAATTGCGCGGGTTGGGCAGGCGGAAATACAACGTGTGCACTGGCCGCAGTGGTTCTGCCCAAAGGGCGTGCTCGGTGGCAGCGGCAGGTTGGTGAATATTTCTCCCAGAAAAAACAGGGAGCCTTCGCTGGGGTGAATCAGCAACGTGTGCTTTCCACGCCAACCCAGCCCGGCCTTTCGGGCAATTTCCACCTCGGGCGCGGGTGCGCTGTCGCAGCTGACCCGAAAGCCATGGGACTCAAAGCGTGCGTGAACCACCTTGGCCAGCGCCGCCAATTTGGCACGAATCACTTTGTGGTAGTCTCGTCCCCGTGCATACACGCTGACATAGGGTTGCTCGCCGGCCGTGGCCGTGTCCAGCATGTTTTTCATGGCAATCGACGCGGTGCGGTCTTCAAAGACGCTGGCCGGTGTGTAATTGAAACGAAAGGACACAATGCTGACTGTGCCGGGCAGTAGAATATCGGGGTTCAGGCGATCCATGCCGTGCCTGGCCATGTAACCCATTTCCCCGTGCATCCCGGCATCCAGCCAGGCGCTCAGGTGTGGTTCACAGGCTTTCAGGTTGGTGTCGCTAACGCCCAGGCACTCTAGGCCGAGTAACCCGGCCTGTTGCCTGAACCACTGCCAAAGTTCTTCCTGGTTCAACATAAATGAAGACGTACACCCAACGATTGCACGATGAAAAAGTCACCCACAGTGTAGGTGAAAAGCTGGCTGACATTGTATCGGCGCCACTTTTTATCAGTCTTTCAGGACCTTTGGGTGCAGGCAAAACTGCACTGATTCGAGCCTTGCTCAGGCGTTTGGGCGTCACTGGGGCCATCAAAAGTCCCACCTATGCGTTGGTTGAACCTTACAATTTTTCTAGTTATTCTATCTATCACTTTGATTTTTATCGCTTCCTGGATCACAATGAGTGGGAAGAGTCTGGCTTTCGGGATTATTTCGAACAAAATGCCATTTGTTTGGTCGAATGGCCTGAAAAGGCAGAGGGCCTTTTGCCAATCGCTGATCTGGCAATTACCCTGGCCTACGACGGCGAAGGTCGCCTGATGACCATTCAGGCGCAAAGCCCGAAGGGATGCAAACTGTTAGAGTTATTAGAGAACAACAAAACGAATGAACACTCGTAGAACTGTGCTGAAAACACTGGGAGCAAGCCTGCTGCTGCAGCTTGTGCCCGTGGGTGCCCGGGCCGCCGAGAGCGCTCGATTTGTCGATGTCAGGTTGTGGCCTGCCGAGGATTACACCCGGGTGACGCTTGAGCACGATGGTGCTCTGAAATACAAGTACTTCCTGGTGGAAAACCCAATGCGCATGGTGGTCGACATCAGCGACATGCAATTGGACAAAACGCTCAAAAACCTGACTGACCGTTTAAAGCCGGACGATCCCTACGTTCAGCAGATTCGTGTTGGCCAGTTCAATGCCGACACCGTGCGAATTGTGTTTGACCTGAAAGCGCAAGTCAGACCGGAAGTGTTCACGATCGACCCAGTCGCCGAGTACAAAAACCGCCTGGTCGTGGATTTCTATCCCAAAACCCCGCCTGATCCCCTGATTGCGCTCTTGAAAGACCAGCAGCAGGACGCGGCAACCCCCAGTTACAAAGACGATGAAATCAACCGGGCCCTGAATTTGGCCAAGGCAGACCAAACGGACAAGGCGCCTGCGTCCGAATCCGCCAAAGAATCTCCCAGAAAAGCCAAGGCAGATGCGGATTCAACGCCCCAGGTTCGCAGACTGGTCACGGTGGCGATTGATCCCGGCCACGGAGGTGAAGACCCGGGTGCAATCGGGCGTGCGGGCACTCGTGAAAAAGACGTGGTGCTGGAAATTGCCCGCATGTTGAAGCAGGAAATTGACCGCACGCCAGGCATGCGCGCCATGTTGACCCGCAATGACGACTATTTCGTGCCTTTGGGCAAACGTGTTCAAAAGGCCCGCGGTGTCAAGGCGGATTTGTTTGTGTCTGTACACGCAGACGGGTTTATCAAACCGTCGGCCCGTGGTTCCTCTGTGTTTGTGTTGTCCGAGCGGGGCGCCAGCAGCAGCGCAGCGCGTTGGCTGGCAGACAAGCAAAACGCCTCTGACCTGATCGGTGGCGTCAATATTGCAGACAAAGACAACCAGCTGGCCAAGGTGCTGCTTGACCTGTCCACCACAGCCCAGATCAACGACAGCATGAAACTGGGTGGCGCTGTTCTCGGTAAACTGGCCTCCGTCAACCAGCTGCACAAAGCCTATGTCGAACAGGCTGGTTTTGCTGTTCTGAAGGCGCCTGACATTCCGTCCATCCTTGTAGAAACGGCCTTTATCAGTAACCCGGCCGAAGAAAAGAAGTTGAACGACCCCCACCAACAGTTGAAAATTGCCAAAGCGATCGCAGGCGGCGTCAAAGAATACTTTGACAAGAATCCGCCCGTGGCCCGCTCTCGCATTGCCTGATCCACGCCTATAATAGGGGCCATGCACAAAGCCCCTATCTCTTTGCTTCCCGATGTTCTGATCAGTCAGATCGCCGCTGGCGAGGTAGTGGATCGCCCTGCGTCAGTCGTGAAAGAACTCGTTGAAAATGCCCTCGACGCGGGCGCAACCGAGATGACCATTCGCATCGATGGCGGTGGCATTCAGCGGATACTGGTGCAAGACAACGGCGCGGGTATTCCAGCCACTGAATTGCCTTTGGCCGTCACCCGACACGCGACTTCAAAAATTCAGACTTTGAGCGATCTGGAGTCAGTGGTCACCTTGGGCTTTCGGGGTGAAGCCCTGGCTTCCATCGCCTCTGTAAGTCAGATGACCGTCAGCAGTGCCACGGCAGGGGCCACTCACGGCCACGCCATCAGCAATCGAACCGGGGCCTGGTTGACAGAGCCCGCCGCCTGCCCCATCGGCACAACTGTTGAAGTGCTGTCCCTGTACTTCAGTACGCCAGCACGCCGCAAATTCCTGAAAACCGAGCAAACCGAATTTTTTCATTGCCTCGATGTGATCAAGCGCATGGCCTTGGCCAATCCTTCAGTGTCTTGGGTGGTGTACCGTGACGGCAAACTGTACGCCCGCTATCAGGCTTCAGATTGGTCTGCGCGTGTATTCGGCATTCTTGAAGCCATGGCTGACGGGGCATCCAAGCCCATCGATTTTGAAACGGCAGACATGAAGTTGCGCGGAGCCATAGGTTTGCCAGACGCCGCGCGCGGCCGAGGTGACATGCAGTTTTTCTATGTCAATGGCCGCTTCGTGAAAGACAAGCTGTTGAATCACGCTGTTCGTGCCGCCTATGAAGATGTGTTGCATGGCGACAAGTTTCCGGCCTTTGTGCTGTTTTTGAATTTGCCGCCCACTGAAGTGGACGTGAATGTACACCCTGCCAAAACAGAAGTGCGATTCCGCAATTCAAAGGCGGTGCACCAATGGGTCAGGCAGGTGATTTTGTCCGCCTTGTCGAGTTCCCGTGCGGTGTCTGAGCTCAGTCCCGCACAAGCCGATCTCCAAGCCGCACCCTCGCAGGGGCAGCCTTCCTGGGTGAACAGTCAGGCGGGTCGCACTGCTTACCCCGCGCCGCAGCCCAGGGCTGGTGTTTTGCCCTTCGCCAGGGAAGGGCTGGCCGATTATCTCCAAGCCTATCAGCCCTTGCCGCAAACCATTGAGAAGCCAGTGGGGCAGCCTGTTCCCCGGCCCTTGTCGAACGCGTCGCCACTGCCCGTTTCAAGGCCCGATGAATATTTGGGTCAGGCCGTGGCTCAAATTCACGGCATCTACATTTTGGCTCAAAGGGCCGACGGTCTTATTGTGGTGGACATGCACGCCGCGCATGAGCGTGTGCTTTACGAGCAGTTCAAACAGATTCTGGATGGGCGGGTACAGGCCGCTTCCCAAGAGTTGCTGGTGCCCATCCTCGTCAATATCGACCCCCGACTCAGCGGCGAAGTCGAAAACGGAAGCGAAGTCTGGCAAAAACTGGGTTTCAGGTTGAGTCTGGTCTCACCTCAGGAAATCGCCGTGCGTGCCATGCCAACCTTGCTGCTGGGCCAAGACGTGGCGGGCCTGCTTCGCCAATGGCTGGGCGATCTTCAGAGTTTCGGGGTTGCGCATGTGCTTGAAAGGCATCGCAATGAGTGGTTGGCCACTTTGGCTTGCCACACAGCCGTACGGGCCAATCGAAGTTTGTCTTTGGTCGAAATGAACGCCTTGCTGCGCGCCATGGAGCAGACTGAACGGTCAGACCAGTGCAACCACGGACGGCCGACTTGGCGTCATTTTTCAATGTCCGAAATGGACAAATGGTTTCTCAGAGGGCAGTGAATCAATTGGGCAATTCCATTCCTGCGCTCGCCATTGTGGGACCCACGGCCTCCGGCAAGTCTGCGTTGGGTCTCTGGTTGGCCCATGAGGGTTTGCCAGTTGAAATCATCAGCCTGGATTCCGCACTGGTCTTTCAAGACATGAACATTGGCACTGCCAAACCCACACCTGAAGAACTGGCCCAGGTGCCACACCACTTGATCGACATCATCACACCGGAGCAAAGTTTCAGTGCGGCAGACTTCTTGAGCGAGAATGAACGCTTGATTTCAGAGATTCGTGGCCGTGGTAAAGTGCCGGTGATCGTCGGGGGCACCATGATGTATTACCGAGCGATGCTCAGCGGCATGGATGATCTGCCCCAGGCAGATCCGCAAGTGCGTGCAGACATTGACGCATTCGCAAAACAAAAGGGTTGGCCTGCTGTTCATGACGAGTTGGCCAAAGTGGACCCGGAAACGGCAGCCAGGTTGTTTCCAAACGATTCCCAGCGGTTGCAAAGGGCTCTGGAGGTGTACCGCCTGACCGGTTTGCCATTGTCGTCGTTTCACAAGCGTGGAGAGGAAGGTCAACAAAGGCAGCTACCCACCTTGTCGCTTGAGCCGGCAGATCGATCTGTCTTGCACGACCGCATTGAACAGCGGTTTCGCAACATGTTGGATCAGGGATTGGTTCAGGAAGTGGTCGGTTTGCTCGAAAAATACACCTTGAATGCAAACATGCCTTCCTTGCGGTGTGTGGGGTACAGGCAGGTTCATCAATACCTTCAAGGTCAATGCACTTACGATCAAATGATCGCCCAGGGCATTGCCGCAACCCGACAGCTGGCCAAACGTCAAATTACCTGGCTAAGGTCAACACCCCACAAACACGTGGTCGACCCGCTTCAATCCGGTTGGATGGAGCAAGTCAAACCGTGGTTGATTGCCCAAGTCAGTGAATTGGCAGCAGGAATACCAAGGGCAGGCTGAACGCAGCACCCACGGTGCTTAATGAAATCAGGCAGGCCACCAGTGGCGCATTGCCTCCCATTCGGGCGGCCAGAATGTAGGCACTGGAAGCGGATGGCAAAGCCGCAAAAATCACCAGCATCCGTGTTTCATCGATGGTCAGGTGGGCCCAGTGTGCATAACCCAGGGCCAGAATTGGGGAAACCAGCAATTTCAGTGTCAACCACCACACCGAGATTAACCAGTGGCCGCGCAAGCCCGAAAACAACAGGCCTGCACCCACTGCCATCAAACCCAGTGCAACAGCGGCTTGCCCCAGTCTGGACAGCGTCTCCATGACGGGTGCCGGCACTGGCAGGTGGAGCAGCTTGGCGCCAATTCCCAATAAAGTACTGATCACCAAAGGGTTTTTTAGAATTTCCAGCGGAATTTGATGGTATTTCCCCTTGCTCATGCTGCCCACGGCAATGACATTGCAAAGGGGGACTGCAATGGCCATCAAAATGGCGATGTGCGCAACGCCTTGGGCGCCATCGATTCGACTGGCAAGTGCCAGTGCAATGTATGAGTTGAAGCGGTAGGCGGTTTGTAAACCCGAGGCGAAGTCGACCCGATTCATGTGGCTCAGTGGTTTTGCCACCGCGCCCAGGAGAGTGGCGGCCAATACGACAAAGGCGCTGCCAGCCCCAAATACGCCGGCCTTGCCCAGTTCTATTTCGCTGTGAACTATCGAGTAGAACAACAAGCACGGGAACAAGACGAAATAAACCAGCTTTTCGATGGTGGCCCATGCAGACGCTGGCAACCAAAAGCGCCTGAGTGCGAACCCCAGCGCGATGACTGCAAAATCAGGAAACAGGATGAGTGGCGACAAACGTTAAAAACCCGCCATCAGGCGGGTTGCATACAGAGGGGTCAATCAAGAAGGGCTGACAGGGTCAGCCCTGTCAAACTTAAACCGAGAAAGACGACCCGCAGCCGCAAGTTGTGGTTGCGTTGGGGTTCTTGATCACAAATTGGGCACCGTTCAGGTCCTCTTTGTAATCAATCTCGGCGCCTGTCAGGTACTGAAAGCTCATGGAGTCGATCAGCAGGCTTACACCGCCTTTGTCCAGCACGGTGTCGTCTTCATTCACGTCTTCATCAAACGTAAAGCCGTACTGAAAGCCCGAACAACCGCCACCCTGAACGAACACGCGAAGTTTCAGGTTTGGATTGCCTTCCTCGTCGATCAATTCTTTCACTTTGGTGGCCGCTGAATCGGTGAAAATCAGCACGCTTGGCATTTCGGTAGTTGCTTCCATCTTGTGTTCCTGCTTAAGTGTTACTTGACGCCAAGGCCAGCTTGCCTGGTGTCGTATCCAGATGATCATGGTGAAGGGTTCCGTCTACGACGGCACCAGGATGCATCTCCAACGCCTTATATCTTACGTCACCCGAGACTTTAGCGGAAGGGTGCAGCTCCAAAAGTTCTTCGGCATGAACTGGCCCGGAAATTGAACCACTGACCACAATGTGTCCCACTTCCACAGACCCAGTCACTGTGCCGCTTTCTGAGATGACCAGCAATGACTTGTCATTGGAGTCTGTGGTGACATTTCCCAACACCTGGCCATCGATTCGCAGTCCGCCTTTGAAGTGGACATCGCCTTCAATGCGCATGTCTGCACCGATCAGGCTTTGAATGGGCAGCATTCCCTTGCGTTTTTTACCGAACACTTTCACTGTGGGTTTCACCTATAGTTTGAGTAGCGATTGGGCGCGGATCACCCCGTCTTCAAGAATTCGCATTTCCACACTGATCACCTTCTCACCCGGGGGAATGGCAAACATGCCGCTCACCCTTGAAAAACGCACCAGCTTGATCTTGAATTGTGGATCCTTCGCTTCCGACTTGTCTGGGTGAACTATGACATCCGTTTTGTCTTTGTTCAAGACTTTCACCAAGACCTGCACACCCAGATTGACTGCAGGACGCTGGCTACCCTGAATAACCAGTGCTTTGTAGCGGTATTGACCCGGGATGGTGTCCTTGTTGACTTGAAGGCGCTTCAGCGAGATTGCACCCTGCATGCTTCCGGGGATAAAGCCTTCGAAAAACGCAAGGTCTTCCTTGAGTTTGGCGTTCTCAGCCTCAAGGTTGTTGATCAGCAATGTGAGCTTTGCGTTGGCGTCTTTGTCCAGCTTCGCCAGTTCTCGCGTTCGATCGGTTTCTTCGCGCAGTTGCCCTGCCTCTGATTCAACCTTTTGAAGGCGCTCATGCAGGCTGGACAGTTCGCTTGTTGAAAAAAGACGTCGCACGGGGTTGGTTTCTGGACCCAGCAGCCCGTAAATACCAATGAGTACCAAAATCAACAGGCCGCTTGCCAGGCCGGCCAGGTAGGACACCCATTTTGCACGCTTGATCTCGGGCAAAAAGGTGCGCGTCATGTTTTTCAGTCGTCTGCCAGTCATCCGCTTGTGCGCTTTGCTTAAGGTGCCAGCGGAAGCTGCTCTAGACCCATGTGCTCGGGCAGATCAAACAACAAATTCATGGCCTGAACAGCCTGACCGGATGCGCCCTTGACCAAGTTGTCAATGACCACGAGAATCACCGCGGTGTCACGGCCTTGCGGCTGGTGAACGGCAATTCGAGCGTAATTTGAGCCGCGTACCGATTTGGTCTCGGGCAAAGATCCTTTCGGCATCACATCGATGAAATACTCATTGTTGTAATGCTGCTCGTACAGGGCTTGCAAGTCGATGGATTTGCCTTTGTCGTTGAGTTTGACGTAGATCGTGGCCAGAATGCCCCGAACCATCGGCACCAGATGTGGTGTGAAGGTCAACTGCACGGGGCGTCCCGACATGGCCCTTAGGCCTTGCTCAATTTCCGGCAGGTGTCGATGACCAGACACGCCATACGCTTTGAAACTTTCGCTGGCCTCTGAGAAAAGAGAGCCCACGGTGGCCTTGCGGCCTGCGCCTGACACACCCGATTTGCAGTCGGCGATGATGTTTTGTTCGTCGATAAGCGCTTCGTCTTGCGTCAACAGGGGCTTTAATCCAAGTTGGACGGAAGTGGGGTAGCACCCGGCCAGCCCAATTAGACGGGCATTCTTCATTTTCTCGCGAGTGGCCTCCACCAAACCATACTGAGCCTGCTTCAACAGCTCGGGCTCGCTGTGTGGCATGCCATACCACTTGGCAAATTCCTCGGTGTTTTGAAGCCGAAAGTCAGCGCCCAGATCAATCACGCGAATGCCGTGTTGCACGAGTTCAGCCGCTTGAGCCATGGCTACGCCATGTGGCGTGGCAAAAAACACCACATCGCAGGCTTTCAATGACTCCAATGTGGGTTCGGTGAAACGGATGTTTACCTTTTTTCGCAGGGCAGGAAACATGTCAGACACGGGCTGATCGACTTCTGCCCGGGATGTGATTGCCTTGAGTTCCACTTGAGGGTGTAGGGCCAGTAGCCTGAGTAATTCGGAACCCGTGTATCCAGTTCCTCCAACAATACCCACCTTGATCATTGCGTGTCCTCTTTCGTGCCTTGTATCAATAAAAAAAGCCGCATCGAAATGCGGCTTTTGATTGTAACCCAGCAGGGAGGGTTGCTGGGGTGTCTTCTGCAGTGTTGCAGAAGTGCGAATTAACGCTTGGAGAACTGCTTCCGGCGACGCGCTTTGCGAAGACCGACTTTCTTACGTTCAACTTCACGTGCATCGCGAGTGACCAGACCTGCTTTGGACAGGGTTGGCTTCAGTTCAGCGTCGAAGTCGATCAGTGCGCGGGTAAGGCCGTGGCGAACTGCACCAGCCTGACCTGTTTCACCGCCACCACGGACGTTGACTTTGATGTCGAAAGTTTCCTGGTTCTCGGTGAGAACCAGCGGCTGACGAGCAACCATTTGACCAGTTTCGCGGGCGAAGTACTCAGTGAGTGGCTTGCCGTTCACGATGAACTGACCTGTACCTTTTTTGATAAAGACCCGTGCCACAGAGCTCTTGCGGCGACCGGTTCCGTAATTGTATTCACCAATCATGCTGGACCTCAGATTTCAAGTGGCTTGGGTTGTTGGGCTGCATGCGGATGATCAGCGTCAGCGTAAACCTTCAGCTTTTTGATCATTGCGTAGCCCAATGGACCTTTCGGCAACATGCCTTTGACGGCTTTCTCAAGCGCACGGCCTGGAAAACGCTCTTGCATTTTGTCGAAGTTTGTTTCGTAAATACCACCTGGGTAACCTGAGTGGCGATAGTACTTTTTGTTCAGGCCTTTGGTGCCTGTCACGCGAATCTTGCCTGCGTTGACAACAACGATGAAATCGCCGGTGTCGACGTGGGGTGTAAATTCAGGTTTGTGCTTTCCGCGCAGACGACGTGCAACTTCACTGGCTACCCGTCCGAGAACCTTGTTCTCTGCGTCGATCACAAACCAATCACGCTGAACCTCATGAGGTTTCGCTGAAAAGGTTGGCATAGTAAATTCCTAATTAGGTTTGAGCTTGAAAATATTCACCTGTACCGCTTCTTATCTTTTGCGTTGGGTGCAACCCAAGGCAAATCGTGAAGGCTCTCCCGACAGGTAACTTTCTATTTTAGCAAAGAATTTTGGTTTGCGTTACACTTTTGCGAAAAAAAAACCCGAGCAAATCGAAATCTGCTCGGGTTTAATCCACACCAAAGGAGGAGGGTGGAGGAGACAATCTTGCGCGTTGCGGAAAACAATCCGGATTGAGCTGACTATTGGCCTTTCGGTTGTTGCATCGTTTCGCGACCACAACTGAAGTTTATTTGCTTTTCTTGTGCACCGCAAGGTAAGAAGTGCAAAGTTGTGTAAAGTACGCGACATCTGTGGTTTCTACTTATTTTTAAAATAATTTATTTAAAATCAATAGGTTAAATTATTTTTATATAACTGAACGGTCAGTTAAATAGGAAAATAAAATTTTCTTATCATCGCTATAAGTTTTTTGTGCTTTGCACAATGCTGAAAATGTTGCTTTTTAAAGAGGATTTTTAATGGAAGCAGTGGTTAGTTGGTCCGGTCTGCCCGGCATGAGTTTTGTGGCCACCACCGGCAGTGGCCATCTGGTTTGTATGGATGGTGCCCCTGATGGTGGCGGGCAAAACCTGGCCCCGAGACCGATGGAACTGGTGTTGGCTGGCACTGGGGCTTGCACCGCCTATGACGTTGTCTTGATTCTTAGAAAGAGTGGACAAGACATTCGAAATTGTCAGGTGTCGATGAAGGCCGAGCGCGCCGAGGCTGCGCCCAAGGTGTTCACCCGGATTGTTTTTCATTTCGTGGTGACGGGTCGTTCACTGAAGCCCAATCTCGTAGACAGGGCCATTAAGCTGTCTCATGAAAAGTACTGCTCGGCCTCTGCCATGTTGGGAAAGACGGCTGAACTTGTCTTTACCCATGAAATTGTTGAGGATCTGGATGGGACCGTGCTTGCCTCAAGCGGTGAGAGCGATTAAATCTTGTCTGCCAGGGTGGTCATGACCTTCGACATGGCCCGCATGGCAAGCTTGATCGGCAGCGGTAAATCCTGCCCGCCGTGATCTCGGGCGGTTTGGCCGTGCTCAATTTCGTCTTGTTTCATTTGTTCGACAATTGCACGACTGGCCCGATCCTCTTCGGGCAGTCTCTTCAGGTGACTGTCCAAATGCTGCTCTACTTGCTTTTCTGTCTCGGCCATGAAGCCGAGGCTGACCGCTTCGCCCATCTGCCCAGCCACCAGACCCAACGCGAAGGCGCCGCCATACCAAAGCGGGTTCAGCAGGCTGGGGCGGCCGCCGAGTGCTTTCAGTCTCTCCTGTGTCCAAGCCAAGTGGTCATTTTCCTCTTGAGCGGCCAGTTTGAATAAAGTCTTCTTTTCAGGGTCGTTGGTGCTCATGGCCTGGGCTTGGTAAAGTGCCTGTGCACAAATTTCACCCACGTGGTTGACTCTCATCATGCCAATGATGCTGCGTTTCGTGCCCTCGTCAAAAACCGTGTCGTTCGTGCCGAGGCAGTCAGCGGGGGATTGTCTTTGAGCCGTAGCGGGTGCAGCCAAAATTTTGAGCGCGCGGTCCGCCTCACTGATGAAACTGTCCAAGGTAGGGGGGAAGGGTTTCCTCATGCTGCTTAATCCTAAGGACGATTTTCTGAATCAACACTGTATTTTATCAAAGACAGTCTGTAAAATCCCGCTCAACGCGCAACGATTCATAACGTCCCCGTGTTGTCTGTATTCACCGGTCGGTGTCTTGGGCTGCATGTTGGCGTTTTTACACAGAGCCTCAACATGACCAAGAAAAAGCTGTTCATCAAAACCTTCGGCTGCCAGATGAATGAATACGACTCCGACAAAATGGCGGATGTGCTCGGTGCTTCCGAAGGGCTTGAAAGAACCGATTCCCCCGACGATGCGGACGTTATCCTCTTCAATACATGCTCGGTCCGTGAAAAAGCCCAGGAAAAGGTCTTCAGCGATCTGGGGCGGGTCAAGCACCTCAAAAAATCCAATCCAAACCTGATTATTGGTGTGGGCGGTTGTGTAGCCAGCCAGGAAGGGCAGGCCATTGTTCAACGTGCACCCTATGTGGATGTGGTGTTTGGCCCTCAAACCTTGCATCGTTTGCCGCAACTGATCGAGAAAAAACGTTCCACCAACCGGGCGCAGGTTGACATTTCCTTTCCTGAAATCGAAAAGTTCGACAATTTGCCTGTTGCCAAGGTCACCCATGCCAGCGCATTTGTGTCCATCATGGAAGGTTGCAGTAAATACTGCAGTTTCTGTGTGGTCCCTTACACGCGCGGGGAAGAAATTTCCCGTCCTTTTGAAGATGTGTTGACCGAGGTGGCCGATCTGGCGGACCAAGGCATCAAAGAAGTGAATCTGTTGGGTCAAAACGTCAATGCCTACCGCGGAAAAATGGGCGACAGCGCTGAAATTGCCGATTTTGCATTGTTGCTTGAATATGTCGCCGAAATTCCGGGCATTGAACGCATTCGCTTTACCACCTCGCACCCCAAAGAGTTTGGTCAAAGGTTGATAGACGTATACGCCAAATTGCCCAAGTTGGTCAGCCACCTGCACCTGCCGGTTCAGGCTGGCTCGGATCGTATTCTTGCGGCGATGAAGCGTGGCTACACGGCGCTTGAATACAAGTCCATTATTCGCAAACTCCGCGCCATTCGTCCTGATTTGTCCATGTCGTCAGACTTCATCGTGGGCTTTCCGGGTGAAACCGAAGACGATTTCGAGAAAACCATGCAACTGATCGATCAGGTTGGGTTCGACACCTCGTTTTCTTTTGTGTACAGCCCGCGCCCCGGTACGCCAGCCGCCGATCTGGAGGACCTCGTGGATCAAAAAACCAAACTGGCTCGTTTGGCTCGACTCCAGAAAACCATTGAAGACCATGCTGCTTCAATCAGTCGTTCCATGGTCGGCTCGGTTCAGCGCATTTTGGTTGAGGGGCCTTCGAAAAAGAACCCCGATGAATTGTCTGGTCGCACCGAAAACAACCGGATGGTGAACTTTGTCGGCAATTCAAGGTTGATTGGTCAAATGATTGACGTCCGTGTGGTGGACGCTTTGGCGCATTCTCTTCGAGGTGAAGTCCTCACCGTTGACGCTTGAGTGCTGTTAAATCAGGCCCTTTTTCGGGTATGCTTCAGGCATTATCGTAGAAAAAAGGTGACGGTCACCTATGTCCGACCCGAGTCATTCGCAGTCCTCGCATCGCAAAGAGCGTGGGCTGCTTGAACGTCTTTCCTACCTTCTGCTTCGCGAGCCGGAGGACAGGGAACAGCTACTGGAAGTGCTTCAACATGCGCATGAGCGCAATCTGCTGGATGCCGACGCGCTCTCCATGATCGAAGGGGTTCTTCAGGTGGGGGAGCTGGCTGCCCGAGACATCATGATCCCTCGTGCCCAGATGGACCTCATCGACATCGAGGACGATCTTCATCAAATCGTGACCTTCGCGGTCGAGAAGGCCCATTCCCGTTTCCCGGTTTACGAGGGTTCCCGCGACAACGTCATTGGTGTCTTGTTGGCGAAAGATCTATTGCAGGGTCAGCTTCAGGATGAGGTCGATCTGCGTGACATGTTGCGTCCGGCTGTGTTCATTCCTGAAAGTAAACGGCTGAACGTGCTGTTGCGCGATTTCAGACTGAACCGCAACCACATTGCCCTCGTTGTGGATGAGTTCGGTGGTGTAGCGGGCCTGGTGACCATTGAGGACGTACTCGAGCAAATCGTAGGCGACATTGAGGATGAATACGATTTTGACGAAGAAGCCGGCAATATCGTGAGTCTTGAAGGCAATGAGGTCGGTGTCTATCGTGTGCGTGCCGTCACTGAAATTGAGCAGTTCAACGAAGTCTTTGGCACCGAGTTTTCCGATGAACAATCCGACACCATTGGTGGCTTGATTGCGGATCATCTTGGTCGAGTCCCCAGACGTGGCGAAGTGATTGTCATGCCACCCATCCGATTTGAAGTGATGCGAGTCGATGCCCGGCAGTTGCATGTTGTAAAAGTGCAGCGCATCGATCCAGATCGCCCCACCGATTCGCCCAGCACTTTTGATTCAACCGCCTCCAGCAGCAACTCACAGTGATCTTTGTGTTCTTCTCCGGCCTTCTGGCGGGCGCTCCCTGGGTGGCGTCGTTTGCGCCGTTCGGTTTGTGGTGGCTTGGGCTACTGCAACTCGTGCTGCTGGGTTTGTACGTCAGTGGGCCATTTGCGGCTAAGCCACTGAAGTCTTTTGTATTGGGGCTGGGTTTCGGTTTCGGGGCCTTCGTCATTGGGGTGTCGTGGCTTTACATCAGCCTGCACACCTATGGCGGACTGCCCGCTGCTCTGGCAGGGCTGTCCGTGGCTGCGTTTTCCCTGTATCTGGCCCTGTTCGGCGCGTTTGCTTGTGCTGTAACGGCAGCAACTGCGCCGGTGTGGTCGCGTTATCCTGCTTTGTTGCCTTGGTGGTGGGCAGCCCTCTGGACATTTTTCAGCTGGTTCCGGGCCACCTTGTTCACCGGTTTCTCCTGGCTCAATCTGGGGGATTCTCTGGTGGATTCGCCGTTCTCAGGCGCGCTTGCCTGGTTCGGCAATTATGGTTTGTTGTTTTTCTTGCTGGGGGCCGTGTTTGCGGTTTGGGTCGGAATACAAAAAAAGCGCATTCTCGTTTGGGTCCCAGGTCTGGCCGTACTCGCCGCGCTGGCAGGGCAGACCTTGGTTCCCCTGAATATTCAATCGACCGCGCCCATCACGGTGGTGGGCGTGCAGACCAATGTGGACCAAAGTATCAAGTTTGATCCTGACCTCATCAGTCAAAACATGGCTTCGGTGTTTGAATTGGGTGATGCTGCTCGGCGACAGGTGCCGCAAGGTGGCCTGCTGATCTTTCCAGAGACGGTTGACCCGCTGATTTGGTCGGACACGCCACCCGAGTGGCAAACCAGATTTCATGATTACGCCAGTGACGGTAGAAAGGTGGTCATGGGCGCTGCACTTCAGGAAGGCCATGATTTTTACAACTCGATCGTCCTGTTTGACGGAACCGAGTCCAGGCTCGATCTCGAGGCGCCCAACGTTCGGCATGACAAAAGGCATTTGGTGCCCTTCGGTGAGTTCATTCCTTTTGGGTTTCACTGGTTTGTGAGAATGCTGAACATGCCCATGGGCGAATTTGCATCGGGCAAAGGTGCCATGGTGCCATTCGATGTGGGTGGCGGCAATCGCATGGCCTCGTCAGTGTGCTACGAGGACACTTTTGGTGGCGAGTTCGCAAATTTGCTGGCCAATGCGACAGTTGAGCCAACCGTGCTCTTGAATTTGAGCAATCTGGCCTGGTTTGGACAATCGTGGGCGCTGGAGCAGCACGCCCAGATGGGCCGCGCCCGTGCCGCAGAACATCGCAAGCCCGAGGTCAGAGTGACCAACACCGGCTTGTCTGGTCTGGTGGACGAATATGGGCAATGGATTCAGAAGGTGCCTCCAGGTGTCAAAGCCACGTGGAAGGCCCAATTTGTCGGTAAAAAAGGGCTGACGCCTTTTGCTCGAACCGGGCCCCTGTTGTGGTATTTCATCTGGATTGGCCTGCTTGTTGCTTTTGCGCTGTCAGCCTTGCGCTTACGGGCTTACAATAGGCACATTGTGTCATCCACCAATTAATACGCTATGGTTTCAATCAGTCCAATCAGCGAGATCGTTGAGGAAATGCGGTCTGGCCGCATGGTCATACTTGTCGATGAAGAAGATCGCGAAAACGAGGGCGACCTTGTGCTCGCTGCCGACTTTGTCACGCCCGAAGCGATCAATTTCATGGCCAAATACGGTCGGGGTCTGATTTGTCTGACCCTGACGGAACAGCGCTGTCGCGAACTGGGCCTAAGGCCAATGGTTGCAGCCAACGGTTCGTCCCACGGCACCAATTTCACGGTTTCCATTGAGGCGGCCGAGGGCGTGTCAACCGGTATTTCTGCAGCCGATCGCGCGCGCACCATTCGAGTGGCGGTCAACCGCGATGCTAAACCGGCGGATTTGGTCCAGCCCGGTCACGTATTTCCTTTGTCTGCAGTCAATGGCGGCGTGCTGATGCGTGCAGGGCACACAGAGGCGGGTTGTGATCTGGCCGCCATGGCAGGTCTGACGCCGGCTTCCGTCATTTGTGAAATCATGAAAGACGACGGCACCATGGCCCGATTGCCCGATCTCATGGAGTTTGCGAAAGAACACGGTTTGAAGATTGGCACTATCGCTGATCTGATTCATTACCGCAGCTCCCATGAATCACTGGTGGAGCGCGTTCATGAACGTCCAATTCAGTCGGATCACGGCGTGTTTCGCGGTGTTGCTTACCGAGACAAGCCAACCTCAGGTGCACATTTTGCGCTGGTGTATGGCGACGTCAAAGCCTCGGAAGAAACCCTGGTGCGCGTGCACGAGCCCAGTTCAATTCTGGACTTGCTGGAAGCAACCTTGTCCGAACACTCCTTCTCCATTCCGGCGGCCATGAAGCGCATCGTTGAACATGGTTCAGGGGTGATCGTGCTGCTGAATTGCAATGTGTCCTCCGAGCGTTTGTTGGGGCAGTTCAAGTCACTGGACGAAATTGAAGAAAGCGGGGCCACTTCACGCAAAGGCGCAGGGTCGAGCCCCGACCTCCGTACCTACGGGGTAGGCGCCCAGATTTTGAAAGACCTTGGCGTTGCCAAGATGAAGTTGTTGTCCAAACCCCGAAAGATGCCCAGCATGACTGGATTCGATCTGGAAATTTCTGGTTATGTTCACGGAGAAGCCAAATGAGTAACAGTCCCGGTAGTGTGCCCGCCAACCTCAATGGAGACGGCATTCGAGTAGGCGTTGTTCAGGCCCGCTTCAACGAAGAGATCACCAATGGTCTCTGGAAGGTCTGCTGCGCCGAGCTTCTTCGCCTGGGTGTGCAAAGTGAAGATGTGCTTCACATCACCGTACCGGGTGCCATGGAAATTCCTGTCACGCTCGACAGATTGGCCTTGTCCGGCGAATTTGACGTCCTGATTGCATTGGGTGCCATCATCAAGGGCGACACTTATCACTTTGAGATTGTGAGCAACGAAAGCGCTCGCGGCGTGTCGGACGTGGCCCTTCGCCACAACCTGCCGGTTATCAACATGATTTTGACCACCTACACTGAAGACCAGGCGATTGAGCGCATTGAAGACAAAGGTGTGGATGCCGCCCGAGGTGCCGTCGAAATGGGGAACCTCATGATGGCGATGGACGACAATCTTCCGCTGGAAGACGAGTTGGAAGAAGAAGACGATGAGTGAAGTGGATCAAAAAAGAAAAGGAATGCACACCCGCAATGCGCGCAGACGATCCAGAGAACTGGCGTTGCAGGGTTTGTATCAGTGGTTTTTAAACCCCGTTGACGCCGGGGCCCTGGATGCGCATCTTCGCGATGCGCCGGGGTTTGCCAAGGCAGACATGGTTCATTATCAATCCCTGTTGCATGGCAGCCTTAAAAATCTGCAGACTCTCGCGGATTTGCTGACCCCGCACCTTGACCGAGGCTGGGATGAATTAAGCCCAGTTGAAAAATCTGTGTTGGTCTTGGGGGCACGTGAGCTGGTAGAACATCCCGACATTCCCTATCGGGTGGTCATCAACGAAGCGGTCGAGTTGACCAAAACCTTTGGTGGCACGGATGCACACCGCTTCGTGAATGGGGTACTCGACAAACTCGCCCAGCAGGTGCGAGAAGTTGAGGTACAAGCCGCCGCTCGCGACTGAATTCTTCAGCGATGGAGTTTGATCTCATTCGAACCCACTTCGCACTGCCTTTTCAGCATTTGGCAGACGCATCGCACCCGCGAATTATTCGAGGCATCGGTGACGATTGCGCCCGATTGCGTCCAGATGATGGGCAGGTGATGGTGATCTCCACAGATCTGCTGGAATCCGGAATTCATTTCTTTGATGACGCTTCGGCGTTCGAGTTGGGCTGGAAATCACTGGCCGTAAACCTGTCGGACCTTGCGGCATGCGGTGCAGAGCCTTTGGGTTTTGTATTGGGTCTGGGTCTGTCGAGTGTTTGTCACGATTGGTTGTCCGGGTTTTCCAGAGGCTTGCTGGCCGCAGCCCAAGAATACAACTGTCCCTTGGTGGGCGGGGACACCACCCGACGGCAGTCGGGCCTGGGTATTTCCATCACAGTGATGGGTCAACACCCAGCCAGTCATCAAGGCTATGACCGCGCTGCAGCCCAGTTGGCTGACCGTGTCTGGGTCACTGGTGTGCCAGGTTTGGCTCGCTTGGGGCTGCTTCTGGAATGTCAATCTCGCGGTTTGCCGCTCTCTTTGCCCCCATTTTCTCAAGAACATTTACTTGCCCTGTTGAACAGCACGCCAGCTTTGGTTCGCTCCAAAGCACTTGATGCGCTGCACAAGCCCAGGCCCCCCCTTCAATTTTCAATGGCCTTGCGACCGAT
Organism: Limnobacter litoralis; assembly: GCF_030160455.1. Classification (GTDB taxonomy): domain Bacteria; phylum Pseudomonadota; class Gammaproteobacteria; order Burkholderiales; family Burkholderiaceae_B; genus Limnobacter; species Limnobacter litoralis. The sequence continues at coordinate 71,546 of NZ_BSOJ01000028.1, forward strand.
TGTTCATGCGGCACTGGATTTGTCAGACGGCATGACGGGTGACTTGGCCCACATTGCCAGTGCCAGCAAACTCGGGATTGAGTTGGAAGAAGACGCGCTGGATTGCGTGTGGCAGCAGGTGTGGGGCGATTCAAAGCTTGATTTTGCGTTTTCCAGAGCGCTTGCACTTAGCGGTGGCGACGATTACCAACTGGCGTTTTGTGCCCAAGAAACGCGCTCCGAGGAAATTCAATGGCTGGGTAGTCGTCACCAAGTGCAGGTCACTCCCATTGGGCGGGTTTGCTCAAGCGAGGGGATGTTTTTCAGGTCGCTCAATGGTAATGTAAGGCCACTGGCCATCGGCTCTTTCGCTCATTTCGCTTTTCTGAAGCCATCCCATGACTGACACGCCCTTTTCAACCACGCCGAGGATCAAAAAGCCAGGATGGGGTTTTATGCTGTCCAACCCCCTGCATGTTTTTTCTCTGGGGTTTGGCAGTGGTTTGGCCTGGTTCAGTCCGGGCACCTTCGGCACTTTGATGGGGTGGTTGCTGTATGTTTGGATCAACCCCCGGATGACCGAGGGCACATGGCCTGTGTTGATTGCCATTGCTTTCGTCGCCGGTTGTCTGTTTTGCCACGTGACGGGCAGGGCGCTCGGCGTGGTTGATCACGGCGGCATTGTATGGGATGAAATCGTGGCCATTTGGATTGTCCTGTTCGTGGCCGCACGGTATTTTTCATCGCCGTTCGAACAGTTGTTCTGTGTGCTGGTGTTCCGGTTTTTTGACATTGCAAAGCCGCCGCCCATTCGCTGGTTCGACCGCCATTGGAAAAACGGGTTCGGCGTGATGTTCGATGACGTCGTGGCGGCGTTGATGAGTTTGTTGACCCTGGCCGCTTATGTGTATGTTTTTCGCCTTGGGGGGCATTGATGGAACCCGCCTTGGTTGATTTACTGAGCAGTGTATCTGCGCTTTTTTTGGCAGAAAAGAAAAAGCTGGCCGTCGTCGAATCGTGCACGGGCGGGCGTTTGGGGGCAGCGCTGACCTCCGTACCAGGGGCCAGCCAGTGGTTTGAGGGTGGGTTCATCACCTATTCCAATGTCGTCAAAATGAAGCAGGTTTACGTCAGGGAGTCCACGCTTCAGGAAAATGGCGCGGTCAGTGAGGAGTGCGTCAAAGAAATGGCCAACGGCGGTATGATTGCCATGAACGTGGATTGTGCGCTGTCGATTTCTGGAATCGCTGGGCCTGACGGTGGTTCAGAAGACAAGCCTGTGGGTACGGTCTGGATGGGGTTGGCTGTCAGGCACCGGAAAATTGAAGCACACCGCTTTCATTTCCATGGCGATCGAGAGGCAATTCAACAACAGGCCGTGGCAGCAGCCTTAAATTTGCTGGGTTCTGTTAATTTTAAAAAGACTGTATAGAAATACAGCTTTATTTGTGCAATAATCTGCGTACTCCCAATTTCACGATCAAAGGCATCAACTCATGGAAGACTTGCGTACCAAGAATCAATCTGCAGACAAAGTAAAGGCCCTGGCTGCGGCACTGGGTCAAATTGAAAAGCAGTTTGGCAAAGGCAGCATCATGCGCTTTGGCGAAGGTGAGGTAATTGACGACATCGAAGTGGTGTCTACTGGTTCGCTGGGTCTGGATGTGGCGCTGGGTGTGGGCGGTTTGCCTCGTGGTCGTGTGGTTGAAATTTATGGCCCTGAATCTTCAGGTAAAACCACCCTGACCCTGCAGGTGATTGCAGAAATGCAAAAGCTGGGCGGCACTTGCGCGTTTATTGATGCTGAGCACGCTCTGGATGTCCAATATGCTCAAAAACTGGGTGTCAATCTGCCCGACCTCCTGATTTCTCAGCCCGACACTGGTGAGCAGGCTCTGGAAATTGTGGACGCACTGGTTCGTTCTGGCTCCGTTGATTTGGTGATTGTTGACTCGGTTGCTGCGCTTACTCCCAAAGCCGAAATTGAGGGCGACATGGGCGATTCCCTGCCTGGTTTGCAAGCACGCTTGATGAGCCAGGCCCTGCGCAAATTAACAGCCAACATCAAAAGAACCAATTGCCTGGTGGTTTTTATCAACCAGATCCGCATGAAGATCGGTGTGATGTTTGGTAGCCCTGAAACCACCACAGGTGGTAATGCGTTGAAGTTTTACAGTTCAGTGCGTCTGGATATCCGCCGAATCGGTTCAATCAAAAAAGGCGAAGAGGTCATCGGCAGTGAAACACGAGTGAAGGTTGTTAAAAACAAGGTCAGCCCACCGTTCAAACAGGCCGAGTTCGATATTTTGTATGGTCAGGGCACTTCTCGCGAGGGTGAAATCATTGACCTGGGTGTGGCCAACGGTTTCGTGGACAAGGCGGGTGCCTGGTATGCCTACAACGATGAAAAGATTGGTCAGGGTAAAGACAATGCCCGTGAGTTCTTGAAAGCCAATCCGGCCATCGCCGTTGAAATTGAGAACAAGATCCGCGAAAAGCTCGGCGTGAAGGCAGTTGCGTCTACTGCACGCAATGAGGCATCCGCTTAATAGGCGCAAAGTGGCCGCCAGAATCAAGGCGGTCGATCTATTGTCGCGTCGGGAACATTCCCGCCGCGAGCTATTGGCCAAACTCTTGACCAAAGGCTATTCTCAGGAAGAGGCTGAAGACGCCGTCGATTGGGCCATGAAACAAGGCTTCCAGTCAGATGAGCGTTTTTCGAACAGCCTCTTTCGTCGTCGTGCACCCACTTATGGCGATCAATTCATTCAGGCTGAGCTGGACCAGCATCAGGTCGGTGTCACTCTTTCGGGGCAGGTTGATGATTTGGAGCCCGAAGAGGTGCGTGCGCGGAAATGGCTTGAGCGGCGATATGCAGCCAAGCTAGCCGCTGCACTGGCATGCGAAGACACGGATCACCGTGAAAATCTGCTTCAACTGAAGGCCAAAGCCATCCGGGCGTTGGGTGCCCGTGGGTTTCACTTTCACAACATCAATTTGGCATGGACTCGTTTCCTTCAAGATCATTCGGAAGATGCGTGATATGATCCATCTCGGCTTATGTGTTTAAATAGAAGTGATAGTCTAGATACTTGACGAAGCGTCGGGTAGCGGCACAAACAGCAAAGACGAATTGATGAAAACAGTTTCCTCACGCATGTTCTGCATGCTTCATTTTTGTTTCGGCAATCTTCACGGGTCGCCAGCAGCACTGTCACGCATTTTCAAGCACTCTTCCAAATTTGAACTTGTCAGTCAACCGCCTGTCGGAATTTGATTGACTCAAGCTAACTCTTCCCCTCGAAGGATTGCAAATGAAAATTCATGAGTACCAAGGCAAGGAAATTTTAAAAAAGTACGGCGTGGCTGTTCCCACTGGATATCCATGTTTCTCTGTGGACGAAGCTGTGGCTGCTGCTGAAAAACTGGGCGGACCGGTCTGGGTGGTAAAGGCTCAGATTCACGCAGGTGGACGAGGCAAGGGTGGTGGCGTTAAGGTCGCCAAAAGCATGGACGAAGTAAAAACATACGCCAGCCAGATTCTCGGCATGCAGTTGGTGACTCACCAAACAGGACCTGAGGGTCAGAAAGTAAGTCGCCTCTTGGTTGAAGAGGGCGCAGACATCAAGAAAGAATACTACGTTGGTATTGTGGTCGACCGCGTTACCCAGCGCGTCTGCATCATGGCTTCCAGCGAAGGCGGCATGGAAATTGAAGAAGTGGCAGAAAAGACGCCAGAGCTGATTCACAAGGTGTACGTCAACCCAGTCACAGGTTTGACTGATTCTGAGGCCGATGATCTTGCCTCAAAAATCGGCGTGCCAGCTGCTTCAGTTGCCAAGGCGCGCGTTATTTTCCAGGCCTTGTACAAGGCTTTCTGGGACACCGATGCCAGCTTGGCAGAAATCAATCCTCTGATTTTGACCGGATCTGGTGACATCGTCGCGCTGGACGCGAAGATCAACTTTGACTCCAACGCCCTGTACCGTCATCCAGACGTGGTCGCCATGCGCGATCTCGCTGAAGAAGACCCCGCCGAAATTGAGGCCAGCAAGTTTGATCTGTCTTACATTTCTCTGGATGGCAACATTGGCTGTCTGGTCAATGGCGCAGGCTTGGCCATGGCCACCATGGACACCATCAAGCTGTTTGGTGGCGAGCCAGCCAACTTCCTCGACGTGGGCGGTGGTGCCACCACTGAAAAGGTGACTGAGGCCTTCAAGATCATGTTGAAGAACCCCAATTTGAAAGCCATTCTGGTGAACATCTTCGGCGGCATTATGCGCTGTGACGTGATTGCCGAAGGTGTGGTTGCTGCGTCAAAGGCCGTTGGTTTGAGCGTTCCACTGGTCGTTCGCATGAAGGGCACCAACGAAGACCTGGGCAAGAAAATTCTGGCGGATTCCGGTCTTCCCATCATCGCAGCAAACACCATGGGTGAAGCCGCGCAAAAGGTTGTGGCTGCTACCAAGTAAGGTTCAACAATTAACACGGGGTTGAGCCTTGCGGCTCCCCCGACTTTCATAGAAGGACAAACAGATGTCAATTCTGATCAACAAGGACACCAAGGTCATTACCCAGGGTATTACAGGTAAAACCGGTCAATTTCACACTCGCATGTGTCGCGATTACGCCAATGGCAAAAATTGCTTTGTAGCAGGTGTAAACCCCAAAAAGGCCGGAGAGGATTTCGAAGGGATTCCAATTTATGGCACTGTTTCCGATGCAAAAAAGCAGACAGGCGCTACTGCCTCGGTTATTTACGTTCCACCTCCCTTTGCGGCGGCAGCCATTTGGGAGGCAGTTGAGGCCGATTTGGACTTGGTGATCTGTATCACCGAGGGTATTCCTGTTCGTGACATGATCGAGGTGCGCGACCGTATGAAGCGCGAAGGGCGCAAAACCGTCTTGGTGGGTCCAAATTGCCCAGGCGTTATCACACCTGATGAAATCAAAATCGGCATTATGCCCGGTCATATCCACAAGAAAGGACGGATCGGCGTGGTTTCACGCTCTGGTACCCTGACTTACGAAGCAGTTGGCCAGTTGTCTGAGTTGGGCTTGGGCCAGTCCAGTGCCGTGGGCATCGGTGGTGATCCAGTCAACGGCTTGAAGCACATTGAGGTCATGAAGCTGTTCAATGACGATCCCGACACCGACGCCGTCGTCATGATCGGCGAGATCGGCGGCAGTGACGAGGAAGAGGCCGCATTGTGGGTGAAAGAGAACATGAAAAAGCCTGTTGTGGGCTTTATCGCCGGTGTTACTGCGCCCCCCGGAAAACGCATGGGCCACGCTGGCGCCATCATTTCTGGTGGCAAAGGCACCGCTCAGGAAAAGCTCGCCATTATGGAAGAATGCGGCATCACCGTGACGAAAGATCCTTCTGAAATGGGCAAGTTGCTGAAAAAGGCGATTGGTGCCTGATTAGCCATTTTCCTTGGTTAAGTAGAAATAAAAGCCCCCCTAATCCTGTTAGGGGGGCTTTGTTTCTTAACCTTATCAGGGGTGTTTAAGGCGATAACCCAAAGCGAACAATAGAGGCTCCTGCATCGCTTTTTACAAAGGGTTACGCACTCATGAACAGCACATTCAAATCACAAAACACGAATCGCGAGAGCGGTTTTACTTTGATCGAGTTGATGATCGCCATTGCGATTGTCGGTATTTTGGCCTCCATTGCGGTGCCTGCATTTTCCAATTATCTGGGTCGGGCTAGAATTTCAGAGGCAATCAATTATGCAGAGGGTTGCAAAACGGGTTTCCTTGAATATTATTCAACCAACGGTACGCTGCCAAATGACAACGTAAAGGCCAATTGTCCATCCATTCAAACTGACAACGTTCAGCGTGTTGTCATTTCAAATTATGGTATCCAAGTACAGATGGCCACCGGTGCCGGGAGGACAGCAATTCCGACCGACATGCGTGGACGATACGTCTACCTGCAGCCTTTGCAGGCGGATGGAACACTGGCGGTAGCAGGCAATCCGATCGTGTCCTGGAAGTGCTCAGTGTCAACCAATGCAAGCGGTGGGGTTGCCAATTCAAAAGCGAAAGACCTGGTGCCCGCGATTTGCAGGAACGATCCGGTCACACCATAAGAGCCGTAATTTCCGAATCTATCATTCAACCTTTGAAGTCACTTTTCCCACCCGTCTTCTCCAGAAGACGGGTTTCTTTCATGACCATGCCTTTGTCGATGGCCTTGAGCATGTCGTAAATGGTCAGAAGGCCAATCTGTACACCAGTCAGTGCCTCCATCTCGACTCCTGTCTTTCCGAAGGTTTGAGCCGTGCAGATGCACGCTACTTCGTGGTTTTCATCGTCAAGTTCAAAATCGACAGCCAGACGGGTCAGGGGTAGCGGGTGACACAGAGGAATGAGGTCTGAGGTGCGTTTTGCACCTTGAATAGCTGCAATCCGTGCGACTCCAAGCACATCACCTTTTTTGCTGGTCCCCGCCTTCAGGGCCGCGTAGGCTTTGTTACCCAGCGCAATTCGGCCAATGGCGGTGGCTTTGCGTTCGGTTTCCTTTTTTGCCCCCACATCCACCATGTGCGCGTTACCTTGCGCATCGAAATGGGTGAGCCCCTGGTCTTGAAATACTTGGTCTGGCCTGTCCATATTTACTTTTCTTTACTTCATTGAACCTGTTGGACACCGGCTGGATATTGAAGTCGGCGTTGCTCGCGTTATCATAGTCTAATTGCATTTCCTGGAAGACACCATGCGCCTCTTGCGCCCCAGAAAATGGCTGCTTTCAGCCTGTTTTGCCACTGTGTCACTGAGCGTGTTGAGTTCGAATCTCTATGCAGACGGCATTGGGAACCTCCCCAACCTTGGCGATGCTGGCAGCAGCGAGCTCTCCGTGCAGGATGAGAAGAAGCTGGGAGACCTCATCATGCGGGACTATCGCACGTTCGGTCAAATCAACGACGACAGCGAAATTACGGGTTTTCTGAACCGATTTGGTGCAAAAATCGTAACGGCTGCCGGTGCCTCTCCCTCTGACTTTGAATTTTTTCTGGTGACCGACAAAACCATCAACGCGTTTGCATTGCCTGGTGGTCACATTGGGGTGAACAGCGGTTTGATCGCATCGGCTCACACTGAGTCTGAACTGGCCTCGGTTCTAGCGCACGAGGTTGGACACGTCACTCAGCGACACATCGCACGCATGTACAGTCAGCAGAAGCAGACCAGTCTGGTCTCTGCCGCTGCAATTATTGCCGGTATTCTTTTGGCATCGAGCAATCCGGATGCCGCGCAGGGTGTCATCGCCGCTGGTGCAGGCTATTCAGTCAATCAGCAATTGTCTTTTTCCCGAGATTCAGAAAGGGAAGCAGATCGGGTCGGTTTTGCAACGCTTGAAGCGGCTGGGTTCAATCCCCAAGGTATGGTTGATTTCTTCGGTCGCCTTCAGAAGAGTGCGCGCCTGTATGAAAACAACGCGCCTGCTTATCTGCAAACCCACCCTTTGACCGCCGAGCGGATTGCGGACATCAGAAACCGCGCGGGATTGGTCCCCGAGAAAAAGGATTACAACGACGACCCGCTTGAGTTTGAACTGGTGCGGGTCAAGGCAATTGTTGTAGCAGACAAATCTCCCCAGGACCTGAATGATCAACTTCGAATTTTTCAGGAGCCCATGATTCAGGAGAACATTAAGAACCCGGTGGTTCTTGCCTACGGGCGCAGCCTGGTGTTGTCAAAACTGGGCAAAACGCAGCAGGCTTTGACAGAGGTTACCAAGGCGATTGACCTCTATGATCAAGGGCGCTCTGTGGTCAAGGTTCAGGTGATGCCCGCCATGCTGCAGGCTGAGCGGTTGCGCTTGCGCTTGAAGCTTTATGACACCGGTCGTCCTGATTTAGTGCCCAATCGCGCAGACAGCACTTTGAACCCACAAGAAAAGAAGCTGTTGGCAGATCTGGAAGATTTCCGTGAGACCTACAAGGGCAACATGTCTGTGAAATTGCTGTATGCCCGTGGATTGCAAAGCTTGGGCCTGCATGAAAAGGCCGAACAGTTCTTACGGGATTTGACAGCGGCTTACCGCTCCAATGGGGATCTATTTGAGTTGGCCGCCAAAAGTGCCCAGGCGCTGGGTAAGCAGGCCGATCAACATTATTTCCTGGCTCAGTCCTATGCTGCACGCGGTGCTTACTTACCCGCCATTGAACAAACGCAGATTGCGAAGCGTTTTGCCACCAACGATTATTACTTGCTGGCGGAAATTGACGCCAAGCAGCGAGAGTACAAGCAAAAGGCCGATGAACAGCGCGAGATGATGAAGTCAATGAAGCAGTAAACCACGGCTTCAACGGGTCATCATTCGCGCATTCGGGCCGAGGGTGTCTTATTAAGCCGTCTGGTGATAACTCAAAACCCGATTGACCTCATTGGCTGAACCCAATACCACCGAGCATCGTTGGTGAAGATCAAGTGGCTCAATATCCAGAATACGGGTTTCCGCGTCGCACGCTGTACCGCCTGCTTGTTCCACCAAAAAACTCATGGGGTTGGCCTCGTACATCAAGCGGAGCTTGCCCGGTTTGCTAGGGTCGCGTTGGTCTTTGGGGTACATGAAGATTCCGCCGCGAGTCAAAACCCGGTGCACATCAGCCACCATCGACGCGATCCACCGCATGTTGAAATCTTTGCCACGTGGACCGGTTTTACCCATGAGCAATTCTTCAATGTATTTTTGCACCGGGGCGTACCAGTGACGCTGGTTTGACATGTTGATGGCGAACTCTTTGGTGTCTTCCGAAATTTGCATTCTTTCGGCCGTCAATACAAACTCGGCTGCCTCTCTGTCCAAAGTAAAGCCATACACGCCATCACCAAAGGTAAGCACCATCTGGGTTTGAGGACCGTACACAACGTACCCGGCTGCAACTTGGGTGTGGCCAGCTTGCAAGAATGATTCGTTGGTAATCAAGCCATTTTCAGGGTTTTGAAGCACGGAAAAAATTGTGCCGATTGAGACATTCACATCAATGTTGCTGGAGCCGTCCAACGGATCGAACAGAACGAGATAGGGACGGTCCTCACAGCCACGCACGGGTGAGCAATCGTCAAGCTCTTCTGAGGCCATTCCGGCCACCACACCTGTCTGCGCCAGAGATTCAAGCAGCATGTCGTTTGCAATGACATCCAGTTGCTTCTGGGTCTCGCCTTGTACATTTTCTGTTCCTGCTGACCCCAAAATACCAGCCAATGCACCCTTGTGAATGTTGGCAGAGATGTGTCGGCAGGTGTCGGCCATGGCTTCGATTAAGACAACCATGGCGGCATCGATACCGCCTTTGCCTTGCTTCGTGGTGCAAACATTTAAAAAATCAGACAAATTCGTTCTAGTCATTTGAGCATGAGCCTGTGTTTGAGAGGTATGAATTAGTGTGCTGGCAGGGCACCCAGTGCCTTGCTGATGATTTCATGCACATCGGGTGACAATCCATCGTGGGCATTGATCTTCTCGAGCGCAGCACGCGCCTGCGTCTGCAGGCTTGGAGTCAATTTGCTCCAGCGGTCCAGCGCGCGGGCCATGCGTCCAGCAACTTGAGGATTGATGGCGTTGAGTTCAATCACCAGAGAAGCCCAAAGCTGATAACCCACGCCCGTGTGTTGATGAAATACGCTGGGGTTTTGCATGGCAAATGCTGCGAGTACAGAGCGTGCCCGGTTTGGATTCTTCAGATTGAAGGCCGGGTGTTTCAGCAAGGCTTGAATGCGTTCCAATGGATTGCCGGCTGGATGGCTGGCGGGCGTCGTCGCTTGTGTCATGAACCACTTGTCCAGTGCCAGTGCTTCTTTCTGGAACATATTGAAAAACTGGTCCAGTTCGCTTTGAGCGTCTTCCGCATTGTGGGCAAGAAGATTGAGCGCACCGAGGCGATCGGTCATGTTGTCAGCTGAAAGAAATTGACTTCGAGCGAGGCTTTGACCCGGTTCATCGACGGTCAGGTAGGCAAGAGAGGCATTTTTCAAAGCCCGTTTGCCCGCCGCCACGGCGTTGTACTCATAACGTTCCGTATGGGTTGCTCTAGCTTGGTAGAGTTTGAGCAAGGGGCCCTGATTGCACGCAGCGAGGTATTCACGCAAGGTTTGCCGTGCAAAATGCAGGGCAACGGGGTCTACAAGTCCGTCAAACAGTTCAAACAAGGTGTTTTCGCTGGGCAAAGCGATCGCCAAAGCCCTGAAGCCATCCGACAGGCTGGGGTCTTCAAGGAGGTCGGCCATCATGAGATTGGCGGCCTGAACCAGTTTGCCTGAGGTGTCTCCGGAAGATTGGTAGATTTCGAAGATGGCTTGCGTAAATACCTGCTGACCAGCGTCCCACCGGTTGAACGGATCATTGTCATGGCGCGCCAAGAAAACCAGTTCTTCGAGACTGTACTCGGCTCGAACCTGCACAGGGGCGGAAAATCCGCGAAACAGTGAGGGCACCGTGCCCTTTGCAACACCTTGGAACACAAATACTTGTTCCGTTTCGGTGAAATTCAGAATGTCACCCGATAAGGCGTTTTTGGGGCTTTTGAGCTGCAGAGGCAGGTCAAGGCCTGTGTTGCTGACCAGACCTATTCTCACCGGAATGTGAAACGCCGGTTTTTCAGCTTGACCGGGTGTTGGTGCGCAGCTTTGTTTGAGCGTCAAAACCAATTCAGATTCATCGGCCTTGTAATGCCAGCTCGCCGATACATTGGGTGTGCCTGCCTGAGAATACCAGTGTCGGAATTGCTTTAAATCTTGATCGGGCTTGATTTCTTGCAGAGCCGTTTCCATGGCAGCCACAAAGTCTTCGCAAGTGGCCGCTTGACCATCGTGTCTGTCAAAGTAGATGCGCATACCCCGCTGAAACTGCTCCTCGCCCAACAGTGTGTGTTGCATCCGAATGACCTCAGCCCCTTTTTCGTACACGGTCACGGTGTAGAAGTTGTTGATTTCCTGATAGCTGTCGGGTCGTATAGGGTGTGCCATGGGGCCCGCATCTTCAGGAAATTGCGCTGCACGCAGCACCTTCACATCATCGATGCGTTTCACGGCCCTGGCAGATGCCGCCTGTTGTGCATCAAGCCCTTTGGCAAGCATGTCGGCTGAAAACTCCTGATCTCTAAACACGGTGAGACCTTCTTTCAGGGAAAGCTGAAACCAGTCCCGGCAGGTGACGCGATTACCCGTCCAGTTGTGAAAATATTCATGGCCAACCACACTTTCCACATTTTCGAAATCAATGTCGGTGGCCAGTTGAGGGTTGGCGAACACGAACTTGGTGTTAAAAATGTTCAACCCCTTGTTCTCCATCGCCCCCATGTTGAAGTCGGCCGTGGCCACAATCATGAAGCGGTCCAGATCAAGGTCAAGGCCAAATCGTTGCCTGTCCCATTCGATGGCGTGCTTAAGGCTCTGCATGGCAAAGTCGGTTTTGTCGAGGTTGCCGGGTTCGACCCAGACCTGCAGCAAGGCAGGTTGACCGTTGGATTTTGTGATGGATTCTTCTTGGCAGACAAACTGACCCGCGACCAGCGCAAACAGGTAGGCCGGTTTCGGAAAAGGATCTTCCCACACGGTCCGGTGCTTTCCATCGGGCAACTTCTGACTGTCGATCAGGTTTCCATTCGACAATGTGACCGGGTAAGCAGCCTGATCGGCTCGAAGTGTAACTGTGAACCGGCTCAATACGTCTGGTCGATCCGGAAAGTAGGTAATGCGGCGAAAACCCTGCGCTTCACACTGGGTGAAAAAATTGCCGTTGGACATGTACAGACCTTCCAGACGTGTATTGCCAGATGGTCGAATACGAACCGCAATTTCAAGTGTGCCTTGCTTTGGCGCGTTGGGGATGATCAGCTGGGTGTCGGTCTGCTGGTACAACGATTCATCCAGCAATTTTCCGTCGAGCGTGACGCATTCCAGTTGCAGATCCTCACCATCCAGAACAATTGGCAGGCCCTCAGCTTGTTGTAGATGCCAAGGTGAAAAATCCAGTCTGCTTTTAACCAGAGTGCTTTCTGCATCCAGATCAAATTCGAGCAGCGTGCGGTCTATTCGGTGGTTCGGTGTTGAATAGTCTTTGCGGTAATGGGTTACTGCGCTTTGTGGATTTTTCATTCAGTGCTGCATCCTTGGCGAGGCCATTGAATCAATCAGTGGTCGTGCTTGTGGTCGTGATGGTCGTGGTGGTGAGCATGATCGTGGTCATGGCCGTGATCATGGCCGCAGCAATCGTTATGTTTGATTTCTGGCACACTGATTTCGACGATAGGACCCTGGGTTTGCGTGAAGCTCAAGCCAAAATGCTCAAGCATGTGCATGCAATCATGACTGGCAACAAGCAGGATTGAGTCATCAAGCAACTGTACGGGCCACATGCTCAGGCCCGCGACGTGCAAAAATTCTTCCACGTTGGCCTGTTGTCTTGGCACCTGAAAAAGATCCTCAGAGGCCGCTGCAACAATCAGCCAATCGTTGGCAGACGAAATAAGTCGATCACCCACTTCAACAGGATCTTCGATGTGGCATACAAGTTGTGTTCCATCAACAGCCACGCAATCGTGTGGTACTTCTTGCCGTTGATCGAAGGTCAGTTCTACGGTTTTTGCATTCTTGAGCAAAACCGAAGCGACTTTCTGGCTTGACTTGATGACTTTGTTAAACACGGGCCCCTCGTGGGTGTGGTGCGAGTGGTCGTGATGCTCGTGATGGTGATCGTGTGCCATGAGTGTTGCTTAATCCCTGAAATTTTCAAACCCGAGAGGGGTGTCTGTGACATTCTTTTTGAGCAATGCAATTGCGTTTTGCAGATCGTCCCGTTTTGCACCCTGAATGCGCACAGTGTCGCCCTGGATGCTGGCTTGCACCTTCATTTTGCTGTCTTTGATTTCCTTGACCACTTGTTTGGCCAGGTCTTTGTCCAAGCCGTTTTTAATCAATACATGTTGCTTGAGTTTGTCACCGGAAATTTTTTCTTTTTTGTCAAAGGTCAGAAAACGGACATCCACATTGCGCTTCGCAAATTTGCTGCGCATGACCTCAGCAACCTGTTCAAGCTTGAAATCGTCATCAGCGAAGAGATATAAAATGTTTTCCGCCAGTTCTATCCTGGCGTCAGAGCCTTTAAAATCGAAACGATTGGAGATTTCTTTGTTGACCTGGTCCACGGCGTTACGCACTTCGATCAGGTCTGGTTTGCAGACCACATCAAAAGACGGCATAGTTTTTTCCTTCCAACATAATGCTTTATTGTAATCTTTTGGACCTGCCGAATGTCGCCCTCGCTGATTCCCGCTGAAGTTGATCTTCAACCTCTGCACACTTTTCACCTGCCAGCTCGGGCCGGGCACTTTCGATCCATCTGCAATTCGGACGATTTGAGGGCCTACGCCGTCCAGGTTCGCCGCGGTGAACCCGTCGTGTTGCTCGGGGAAGGCAGCAACACCGTGTTTCTCTCCGATTTGCCTGCACACACCGTGTGGCAAATGAGAATGCGTGGCCGAAGTTACCTGGGAGTTCGCGAGAGCTGTCATCATTTGCGCGTGATGGCCGGGGAGAATTGGCATGAACTCGTGGAATGGACCGTGGCCATGGGTTGGCCTGGCCTTGAAAACCTGGCCCTGATTCCGGGGGCGGTGGGTGCAAGCCCGGTGCAGAATATTGGCGCTTACGGGCTGGAGTTGAAAGATCGAATTGCCGGGGTTGAAGTGTTTGATGTTCAGTCAGAAACGGTCAATTTCATGTCTGCGGCTGAATGTCAGTTTGCCTACAGGGACAGCCTTTTCAAGGCTCGAGGGCCGCAGCATTGGGTGATTACGGCGGTTCACTTTGCATTACCAGTCGTCTGGAACCCCGTTTTGAATTACGGCGATCTTGCTGCCAGAGTGGCGTCTATTGGGTTTCTTCATCCTTTCAATGTCATGCAAGCTGTCATTGACATTCGGACCTCAAAATTGCCAGATCCAGAAGTGTTGGGCAACAGTGGCAGTTTTTTCAAAAATCCGATTGTCGATGAAAGGTGCGGAGCACAGTTGCAACTCGATCATCCCGGCGTGCCCGTTTACCCTGTAGAGCATGGCCAATTCAAGCTTGCTGCAGGTTGGCTGATCGATCAGTGTGGATTGAAAGGGGTCAAGGTGAGGGGTGTTTCTGTTTACAGACAACAAGCCTTGATTCTGGTCAATGAAGGCGAGGGCGATGGGCAAGCCCTGCTGCAGTTGATTTCAACTGTCAAGCAACGGGTTTTTGAGAAGTTTGGTGTCATGCTGGAACCGGAGCCCAATCTGCTTGGGCAGCCGGTTCCATGCTGATCAATTTGAATTAGCCGCCGCGTTTATTGGCCGCATTTTTGGCGATACGCAAGCGCAGGGCGTTCAGCTTGATAAAGCCTGCGGCATCGGCCTGATTGTAAGCGCCACCATCGTCGTCGAATGTTGCAATCTGTTCGTCAAACAGTGTGTTTTTCGAGTCTCGAGCAACCACCGTGACACTTCCTTTGTACAGCTTGACGCGAACCCAGCCGTTCACACCTGCCTGAGTGTGATTGATCAGCACTTGAAGCGCCTCGCGTTCAGGTGCCCACCAGTAGCCGTTGTAAATCAGGCTGGCGTAGCGGGGCATCAAATCGTCTTTCAGGTGGGCCACTTCGCGGTCCAGCGTGATTGATTCAATCGCACGGTGAGCCTTCAAAATGATGGTACCGCCGGGTGTTTCATAACAGCCGCGAGACTTCATGCCGACATAGCGGTTTTCGACCAGATCCAGTCGACCAACACCGTGCTTCCCACCCACTTCGTTCAAGTGTGTCAACACTTGTGCGGGGGTCATTCGTGCACCGTTGATGGCAACAATGTCACCCTTGTCGAATTCGAGATCCAGATACTCGGGGGCGTCAGGCGCGTCTTCCGGCCTTACAGTCCAACGCCACATGCTCTCTTCGGCTTCAGCCTTCGGGCTTTCAAGGTGACGGCCTTCGTAGCTGATGTGCAAAAGGTTGGCGTCCATGGAGTAGGGGGCTCCACCGTTGCGGTGTTTCATGTCGATAGAGATACCGGCCGCCTCAGCGTAGGCCAGCAATTTTTCACGCGACAGCAAATCCCACTCCCGCCAAGGGGCGATGACCTTGATATCGGGACGCAAGGCGTAGTAACCAAGCTCGAATCGAACCTGATCGTTGCCTTTGCCTGTGGCGCCATGAGAAACCGCATCCGCTTGGGTCTGGTTTGCGATCTCGATCTGCCGCTTGGCGATCAAGGGGCGTGCGATCGAAGTGCCCAGCAGGTATTCACCTTCATAGATGGTGTTTGCCCTGAACATGGGGAACACGAAATCCCTGACGAATTCTTCTTTCAAGTCGTCAATGAAAATGTTCTCAGGTTTGATACCAAACTTGAGTGCCTTTTGACGCGCAGGTTCCAGTTCTTCTCCCTGACCCAAGTCTGCCGTGAAAGTCACAATTTCGCATTGGTAATTGTCTTGCAGCCATTTCAAAATCACAGAGGTGTCCAAACCACCTGAGTAGGCCAGTACTACTTTTTTAACGTCGCTCATGTTTCTCGTGTCTTCAATTGAAAATAGTTAAGTTCATTTACGTCCAAGCATCAGAAATTCCATCAGGGCTTTCTGTGTGTGCAGCCGGTTCTCCGCCTCATCCCACACCACACTTTGTGGGCCGTCGATGACTTCTGCACTGACTTCTTCACCCCGGTGCGCGGGCAGGCAATGCATGAAAACCGCTTCAGGATTTGCCACTGCCATCATTTCTGCGTCAACCTGAAAATCGGCAAATGCTTTGCGTCGGGCTTTGTTTTCGTCTTCGAAGCCCATGCTGGTCCACACGTCGGTGGTGACAATGTCGGCGCCCTCACAGGCTTTCATCGGGTCCGCAAACCATTCATGATGGGTGCCTTTGATATTCACCTTGCTGACGTCAATGTTGTAATCACTTGGCGTAGCAATGTTGACCTTGAAGTCCAGCAATTCGGCGGCCTGCAACCAGGTTGCGCAAACGTTGTTGCCGTCACCCACCCAGGCCACGGTTTTGCCCTGGATATCCCCCCGATGTTCGATGAAGGTAAAAATATCGGCCAGTGTTTGGCATGGGTGATATTCGTTGGTCAGGCCATTGATGACCGGCACTCGTGAATGATTGGCAAACCGTTCGACGATTTCTTGCTCGTAGGTTCGGATCATCACGATGTCACACATCCTTGAGATGACCTGGGCGGCGTCTTCCACAGGTTCGCCGCGCCCCAACTGGGAATCACGGGTGTTCAGGTAGATTGCCGATCCGCCAAGTTGATGCATACCTGCTTCAAAACTGAGTCGTGTCCTGGTCGATGCCTTCTCAAAAATCATGACCAAAGTTCGATCTTGAAGAGGATAGTAAGGCTCGTAGCGTTTGAATTTGGCTTTGATGTCGCGGGTGCGATTCATCAAATAATCAAATTCATCGCGCGTAATGTCATTGAATTCTAGAAAGTGTTTTATTGTCATTTTTTGCTCCATACCCCTCCTGCACCATTTACGGCGTTTGCAAAAACGTCCGAATGATGGGCGCAAGCTCAGTGGCCAGCAATTCCGCTTCTTCGTGTTGAATCACCAATGGTGGCAATAAGCGCACCACATTGTCTCGGGTCACGTTAATAATCAGGCCTTTGTCACGTGCAATCGCGACCAGTTCGGCACAGGGTTTCAGTAGCTCAATTCCAATCATCAGGCCACGTCCGCGAATTTCGCGCACACCGGCAACACCCGCAAGTTCACGTGTCAGGGTTGCTCTGATCAATTGGCCCATGGCCGTCGCGTGCTCAAGCAATCCTTCTTCGGCCATGACCTGAAGGGTAGTGAGCGCTGCCACGCTAACCAGCGGTCCGCCTCCGAATGTGGTGCCGTGCGAGCCCGGGCCCATGACTTGATATGCGGGCCCAGCTGCAAGACAGGCGCCAATGGGTACACCTGAACCCAAGCCTTTGGCCAAAGTGATGACGTCAGGTTGTATGTCGGCGTGCTGAAATCCAAACCATTTGCCGGTTCGGCCTATGCCGCTTTGCACCTCATCGATCATGAGCAGCCAGCCGTTGTCGGAGCAAAACTGACGCAAGGTGCGCAGGTAATCTGCGTCAGCAATGTTGATGCCGCCTTCACCTTGGAGAACTTCCAGCAACACAGCCTGAATTTCAGGATTTTCGGCTTTGGCCTGTTCAATGGCTGCCATGTTTTTGTAGGGCACACGAACGAATCCCCCCGGCAATTCACCAAATCCGACCTTGGCCTTTTCGCTGTCTGTTGCCGCCAGTGTGGCAAGCGTTCTGCCATGCCAGGCGCGTTCCATCACGATGATTTTGGCGTTGTTGATGCCGCGCTTGTAGCCGTAGTGGCGCGCCAGTTTGATGGCAGCCTCATTGGCTTCAGCACCTGAATTGCAAAAGAATGCCTCTTGCATGTTGGACAAGCGGCATACCTCATCGGCCAATGCCGATTGCTCTACGATTCCGTACAGGTTGGACGTGTGAATGAGGCGCGCCGCCTGATCGGCGATTGCCTTGACCAGCTTTGGATGATTGTGCCCAAGCCCGTTGACTGCAATGCCTGCCAATCCGTCGAGGTACTTTTTGCCGTCCGTGCTCCACAGCCAAGCGCCTTGCCCGTGCGTAAAAGCAATGGGCTGACGCGAATAAGTTTTCATCAGATGATCAGTCAAGGTAATGCTCGCAATCAAATTAACGGGACTTATAAAAAATGAAACGCAGCCAGAAGCTGCGTATCATGCAGAACGAAATTGTACGATAAATCAAGGTTTAAGGGCTAGCCCTGGCGGTGTGCAGACTGTCTAAAGGAATCGAGTTCAGACGGTAAGAATCTGGATCGAATCCAGTCAGGTGCCAATTTTGACAACGTTTGATAGCTTTCAAGGGGAAATATCCGGCCTGAGGTTCTTACATTGTCGATTTTCATGGAATCGACGTTGTCCCTGCTCATGACGGGCTCTCCGGGCAGCAATTCCATAAAAAACGCTTGAAGCTTGGCGGCAGCGTTGGGAATCGGGATGATCAAAGGTGATTTGTCCACTGCATGCGCAGCCAAGGCCACCAATTCGGCCAGTGTGAATGTTTCAGGCCCAACCAGATCAAAGGTTGTATGAACAGTTATTTTGTCTTCGTCGGCCACCGATTTCGCAACCGCTGCACCCACATCATGAACACTGACGGGCTGAAATTTCGTTTTGGCCCCAGCCAATGGAATAACTGGAAACAGACGGCTCAAGGCTGCGAAGGTGTTTAAAAATTTGTCCGCTGGCCCGAAAACGACAGAGGGTCTGAGAATGGTCCATGCCAAACCACTGTCTTTTACAATGGCTTCGCCGTCGGTTTTGGATCTCAGGTACATGGACGGTGCCGGGTTTTGTACTCCAATACCCAGTGCGCTGATGTGCACCAGTCGATTGACGCCATGCTTCGACATGACCGAGCAGAGCGCCTTTGGAAATTCCACGTGGTTGACCCGGAACGATTGTCCATAAGGTTTGCCTTTCTTGCTGTGCAATACGCCCAGCAGGTTCACCACGATGTCTTGCCCTGTCACCAGCTTGCCGAGTGTCGCGCGGTCATGGATATTGGCTTTGACAACCTGACAGGTTGGCAGCATGGAAAGGTGTTTGCCCTTGTCCAGCCTGCGGGTCGGTACCGTCAGTCGGTGGCCTTGTGCGGCGAGCTGGTTGCAGACGGACTGGCCCAGAAAGCCAGAACCTCCGATGATCAGGATATTCTTCGGTCTGCTCATGTTTGAAAATGAAGTTGTGAAATCGTTAATCGGTATTACGGATGATACCCAGCCTCTCTTTCAATGAAATAGAGGAGTTATTCAGAAGCAGAGAGTATGCAACGGTATTGGACATCACGTTTTTGACATATTCGCGTGTTTCGTCAAACGGGATCAGTTCTGCAAACATCGCACCCTCCATGGCGCGATTGCCCAATCGTTTTTTCCAGCTTGCCGGTCTACCGGGGCCTGCATTGTATCCGGCTGAAGCAAGCACAGGGGAGTTGTCCAGCTTTTCGTAGACCATTTTCAGGTAGCTGGTACCCAACAACAAATTTGAATCAATGTCGTTGAGATCCGCCTTGGAAAATTGGCCAAATCCGATCTTTTTGGCCACATACTTTGCTGTTGCCGGCATGATCTGCATCAAGCCACTTGCCCCTACCCCTGATCTCGCAATCGTGACAAAACGGGATTCCTGTCGAATCAGGCCATACACCCATGAAGCATCAATACCGATGGCTTTGGTTTGGGCTTCCATGTTGTCTTTGTAGGGCGTCAGGTATCTCAAGTACAGGTCGTGCTCGTCTTGTGTTTTGTCTGCGGCGGCGATCGCTCGATCGTACAGCTCGTTGTTGTTGGCCCAGGTTGCAGCAGCCAGCAGTTGTCGATCATTCATCTGCGCGGTTTGCAGATTGAATTCCCAAAATCCTTCAGTTCTGAAGCCCGCGTTGTACAACGCAAGTGCACGTTGTAAGCCTGCATTGTTTTTGGCCTCTTTTAATTCTTCGGCCGTGACGAATTTGGGTTTGGGGGCAGTGCCGATGGTTTGCCCGAGCTCTTCCTCAGCCAGCTTGCCGTAAAAGGTGAAGGGTCTTGCAATCCGGATCCAGTTCATGCGGGCCTGGTCAAGTTGTCCTTTCGAAGCCAAAGCACGGCCGGTCCAATACAGCCACACGGCGTCATTTTGATGATCAGCGGGCAATTCTTTGACGGCTTGAATCAAGGCAGACCAATCCTCATTGAACAAGGCGGCTCTGACTTTCCATTCCTGCTGTTCAAGGTTCATGACCTTCGGATTGCTGAATGAATAATAATCTTCAGCCCGTTTGTCCCATTGCAGGGCGGCCCGATAACCAATTTCGGCCCACAACCAGGCCTTGTTGGTGTCTGAAAGCTGTTTGCCGAATTGCAATTGCAACCCTTCAGCAACACCATCTGGATCGCTTCTGGTCTGACGTGCCAACGCACTGGCCAGATAGAGGTCGTTCTCTGCCGAGTACTTTTTTTGGTTTTTAAGGAATTGCTCGGGTTTGAAAATGGCCGTGTGCAACAGGTCTTTGTCGATGTATTTACCCCAATGCGTGTCTTGAAGTTCATCGACAAAGGCAAGCGCGTTGGTCAACTGGTTGTTGGCCACAAGGTTGAGAATGCGAAGGTCCAGAAGGTCAGCCGACACAATTTTTCTTTCATAGAAAGACTTCAGCATGACTCGGCATGTCTTTGGCAGTCGCTGATCCGTATTCAAAACCACCATGACGTCGCTTTTGACCACTTCGCCTTGGTCGGCTGACAGCAACATGTCTGCGCACTGGACATCCTGGTCGGGTTTGTACCTCAGCAATGCACGTTGTTGCTGGTAGCGTTCCCACTTTCCAGCGCGTGCAAGTTGCCCCAGCCACTGGCGTCGCAATTGTTCAGCAGGCCAGCTGTTCTCACTGGCTTGAAGCACGGGGATCACAGCACCCGCCGACCAGACCGTCGGATCGTCGTCGGGATCGTCCGATAGGGTCGGAGTCTTTCCACGTTGGCTTAAACGAAATGCCCAAACCTCTGCATAGGGCTTGAACGGACTGTTTTTAGGCAACTGCGAGGTAAGCTGATTGAAGGTCTGTACATCGCCTTGAGCATAAGCATCCTTGATTCGCTGTAAAGTGTTGTCAGGTCCACTGAATGAAATTGCCATGGCCGTCGTGGGTACGAGCAGGGCAACTGCCATCAACTTGTGGAAGACACTGTACGGCTTGAAGAATCTGGCGGGCTTTATGAGCATGAATCCCATCAATAAAATAGAACTTAGAAAAAATCTGATAAATCGCCGCTTGTCATTGAATTTCGGGCAAATTGAGGCTGATTCAATCTTGATCAAGCAAGCGCTTATCACTTTACTCCAATCGCTGGATGTCTGCACGGTTGCGCTTTACTATCCGATCAAGCAAGAGCCCGATTTGCTGGCAATTTGCGAAAGTACAACGTTAGACAAGGTTCAGTGGTGCTTGCCGCGTTGTCGGGTAGAAGGACCCGATCGCTGGCTGGATTTTCTTCAGTTCAAGGCGGGAGATCCCCTGGTATCGGGTCTGTATCAGATTCCCACCCCACAGCGTGAAGTGCAGGTCGTTCCAGACTGCCTGGTACTGCCTTGCGTCGGCTTTAACCGAGACGGTGCAAGGCTGGGTTATGGCGCAGGCTGGTACGACAGAACGCTTGAAAAATCAATGCCCAAGTACACGATCGGTGTGGCTTACGACTGGTCTGAGCTTGCTGTTCGGTTTCAAGAAAAACACGATCGCTTGATGTCCTTTGTTGTCACCCCCACACGCGTTATGAAAACAGCCCCTACGGCTTGATTCTGTCCAGAATGGCCAGCGTCGCGTCTGCGGAGTTCATCGTGTAAAAATGCAGTCCGTCAACGCCTTCATTCACCAGCTTGTTGCACATTGACGCAACCACTTCAAGACCGAATTCCCGAATACTGTCCCTGTCGTCACCAAAACTTTGAAGTCTGTTTCGGATCCAGCGAGGAATTTCAGCGCCACAGGCGTCTGAAAAGCGCGCCAACTGGCTGTAATTGGTGATTGGCATGATGCCCGGAATGAGCGGTATGTCCACTTCTGCCTTGACCTTGTCCCTGAAATAGAGAAATGCGTCGGTGTTGAAGAAATACTGGGTTATTGCCGAATTTGCGCCGCATTTGACCTTGTTTACAAAAGCCTTTAGGTCGTCTGTAGGGCTTTTTGCCTGTGGATGGGTTTCGGGGTAAGCCGCGACCTCAATGAAAAAGTGGTCACCGGTTTCTCGACGAATAAAGCTGACCAGTTCGCTGGCGTATCGAAATGAACCGGAGGACAGCATGCCGGAGGGTAAATCGCCCCGTAATGCGACAAGCCGTCGTATGCCGTGCGATTTGTATTCCAGTAGCAGCTCGCGGAGCTCACTTTCTGTTGAGCCAATGCAAGACAGGTGGGGGGCCGCCTCCGAGCCCGCCCGTTGAATATCTAGGACAGTCGTCAGTGTGCCTGCCTGTGTAGATCCGCCCGCACCAAAAGTCACCGAAAAAAACTCGGGGCTTCTTTCGGCCAGTCGGCGGTGAACCTCTTTGAGCTTTTCAGCGCCTTCGGCGGTTTTCGCAGGAAAAAATTCGAAACTGATGTTCATGTTTTGGTGTCAATTTTGTTTGCGCACATGCGCGAAATATTCTTGGTTGCCATCGCCGCCAGTAATAGAGCAGGGAAAAAAATCAAGTAGCTCTAGCTTGCAGTTTTCACATCGTATTCCCAAATTTTGCTTGATGCTGGGTAGGTGACCTTGTAGGTCTTTCACGATTCCGCTTTTCCCCAGTGCGGCTGGCCCTAGTTCAAACTGCGGCTTGACCAAAAGCAGTGCCTGTTTGCCGACATCCATCAGACTGGCCACATTGTGAAGCACTTTCTCCAGGCTGATGAATGACAAATCAGCCACTACCAGGTCAAAAGGCAGGCAGTCGGGTTTCGCTGTCAGCATGCGTGTCGTTAATTCTTCGACGTTTACCGTTTTCAGGTTGACACCTTCCAACGAAAGAACCGATGGATGGTTCTTGAGCTTTGGATGCAATTGATCTCTGCCCACATCAATACCCACAACACTCAATGCGCCTGCTTGCAACAGGCAGTCCGTAAAGCCTCCGGTGGACTGCCCGAGATCCAGACATCGCAATCCGTCGACATTCAGGCCGGTGTGTTGCAGGGCGCCCGACAACTTGACGCCACCACGCGAGACGAAGCGGCCAGCCGCATCATCCAGCAGCTTCAGTTCAACGTGGGCTTCAATGCCTTGCGACGCTTTTTTAACGGTCTCAAACTGGGTGCCAAACCTGGCGCAAACCAGGCCCCTGGAGATCATGTCCTGTGCCTGTGCACGTGAAGTGCACAGGTTTCGGTTCACCAGGGCGAGGTCGGCGCGCAAGATTAAATGGCAGGCAAATATCAGTAGCGGTAGTGCTCAGGCTTGTAAGGGCCTTCGGATTGCACGCCAATGTAGGCCGCCTGAGATGGGCTCAGTTCGGTGAGTTGTGCGCCAATCTTCAGCAAGTGCAAGCGTGCAACCTTTTCGTCCAGGTGCTTGGGCAGCACATAAACGCCTACCGGGTATTTGTCAGCATTGGTCCACAGCTCAATTTGCGCGATGGTCTGATTGGCAAAGCTCGAAGACATCACAAACGAGGGGTGACCAGTTCCACAACCCAGGTTCACCAAGCGACCTTCAGCCAGCATAATGATGCGCTTGCCGTCCGGGAAGATGATGTGATCAACCTGGGGTTTGATGTTCTCCCAACGGTACTTTTTTACGCTGGCGATGTCGATTTCATTGTCGAAGTGCCCAATGTTGCAAACAATCGCTTGGTCTTTCATCTTGATCATGTGATCGTGCGTGATGATGTCTTTGTTGCCAGTGGCGGTCACGAAGATGTCCGCCTTGTCGCAGGCGTAGTCCATGGTGACCACTTTGTAGCCTTCCATCGCAGCCTGCAGCGCACAAATCGGATCAATTTCTGTCACCCAAACTTGCGCAGACAATGCACGAAGCGCCTGGGCTGAGCCCTTGCCCACGTCTCCGTAACCGGCCACGACGGCGACCTTGCCGGCAATCATCACGTCGGTGGCTCGCTTGATACCGTCCACCAGTGATTCACGGCAACCATACAGGTTGTCGAATTTGGACTTGGTGACTGAGTCGTTCACGTTGATCGCGGGGAAGGCGAGCTCGCCCTTCTTGTGCATTTCGTAAAGGCGGTGAACGCCAGTTGTAGTTTCCTCGGTCACACCCCGAACTTCTTTGAGGCGCTTGGAATACCACTTTGGGTCTTTCTTCAGTGTCGCGCGAATGGCGTTAAACAAACAAACTTCCTCTTCGCTGCCAGGGTTGTCCAGAATCGACTGGTCACTTTCAGCTTTGGTGCCCAGGTGGAGCAGCAATGTGGCGTCTCCACCGTCATCCAGGATCATGTTTGTGTAGCCACCGTCCGCCCATTCAAAAATACGGTGTGTGTAATCCCAATAGTCAACCAGGTTTTCGCCTTTAACCGCAAAAACCGGAATGCCTGCGGCAGCAATGGCGGCGGCGGCATGGTCTTGAGTGGAGTAAATGTTGCAAGATGCCCAGCGCACTTCGGCGCCCAACGCCACCAAGGTTTCAATCAGAACCGCAGTCTGAATGGTCATGTGCAATGACCCGGTGATGCGTGCGCCTTTGAGTGGTTTGGAAGATGCGTACTCCGAGCGAATAGCCATGAGGCCGGGCATCTCGGTTTCAGCAATGGCAATTTCCTTGCGTCCAAAATCAGCAAGGCTGATGTCTTTGATCTTGAAGTCTTCAGCACCAGAGGCTGTTACGGGTTTGGCGATAGCGTTCATCACGCCCTCCTTTAAAAAGTCCAAAAAAGAAAGAAGCGTGAGCGCCGTTGTTTATTTTGAATTCGAGCCTAGCATCAGGTAAACCCAATGTCGCAACGCTCCTCGAATTTTTGAATTTTATCAGTTTCCCGTGACTTCGGGGCGTAGACAAATTGTCCTGCCCCCGAAGCAACGATTAAAGGCCTGCAGCAGCGCGCAAAGCCTCGGCTCGGTCTGTTTTTTCCCAGGTGAACTCTGGTTCTTCACGGCCGAAATGGCCGTAAGCGGCAGTTTTTGCATAGATCGGACGCAAGAGGTCCAGCATCTTGACGATACCCTTGGGTCTGAGGTCGAAATGCGCCGCAACCAACTCAGTAATTGCCTGATCTGAAATACGCCCGGTGCCGTAGGTGTTTACCGTGATCGATGTCGGTCTTGCCACGCCAATCGCGTAACTGACCTGCACCTGGCATCGTTCCGCCAAACCAGCGGCCACGATGTTTTTGGCCACATATCGGCCCGCGTAAGCTGCCGAGCGGTCCACCTTGGAGGGGTCTTTGCCGGAAAATGCACCGCCGCCGTGGGGTGCTGAACCCCCGTAGGTGTCCACGATGATCTTGCGGCCTGTCAAGCCACAGTCCCCTTGCGGGCCGCCAATCACAAAGCGCCCAGTGGGGTTCACCAGGAAGTTGATGTCGCCTTTGATGAGTTCTTTGGGCAATACGGGCTTGATGATTTCTTCAATCACAGCCTCGCGCAGGTTCGCAAGTGCGATGTCAGGGTGATGTTGTGTCGACAAAACCACCGTGTCGATCGAATCTGGCTTGCCATCCACATACCGCACTGTGACTTGGGATTTGGCATCGGGTCTCAACCAGTTCAAACGGCCATCTTTTCGAAGCAGGCTTTGGCGCTGCACCAACTTGTGAGCCAGGCTGATGGGCAACGGCATCAGTTCAGGCGTTTCACGGCAAGCATAGCCAAACATCAAGCCCTGATCACCCGCACCTTGGTCCAGATTGTCATCGTGTGCCTTGTCAACGCCCTGGGCAATGTCAGGGCTTTGCTTGTCATAGCAAACCATGACTGCGCAGGCTTTGTAGTCGATCCCATAATCGGAATTGTCATACCCGATGCGTTTGATGGTTTCCCGGGCCACGTCGATGTAGTTGACCTGGGCTGTGGTCGTGATTTCACCCGCCATGACCACCAAACCAGTGTTGGTCAGAGTTTCAGCAGCAACTCGCGCTGTAGGGTCTTGTTCGAGAATGGCATCCAGAATGGCATCTGAAATTTGGTCAGCCACCTTGTCTGGGTGGCCCTCAGAGACAGATTCGGATGTGAATAGAAAATCGTTAGACATAAAAAAACTCCAAGGTTGATACGGCGAAGCCGGTACACAATCTGTGGAGCTCGGCGACGCTTTAGCAGATTTATTTTTAGTTCGCCCCGCAAGTTGTCGTGTTAACTCAGCGAACGCAATTAATATACAACATCTGCGCTAAATGTCAAAACGACTGACTAGACCAACTGGATGATCCGTTTACTTTTCTACTTTCTGTCACGCTGGCCGCTCTGGGCTCTTCACGCTTTCGGTTCGGCTCTGGGGTGGGCCATCTACACTTTATCCCCCTCCTATCGCCGCAAAATGTTCGCCCATGCCTCGGTGGCTTACCCTGACCCTGCACTGTGTAAAAGGGTCGTTCACTCGTCTGTCGGGCAGGCGGGAAAGGCCATTCTTGAGCTGCCCTTTTTGTGGGGAAGAACCACCGCTGAAGGGGCAGCATCTTGCACTGATTACATCGGATGGGAGGTTATTGAGGCCGCCCAGCGCGCCGGCAAAGGCATCATATTTCTAACGCCGCACTTGGGCAGTTTTGAGTCCACGGCGCAGGTGTTTTCTGCCCGTGCGCCGATTACCGTGCTTTACCGGCCCAATCGCAATGCGCAATTGCAGCAGATCATCGAAGCAAGCCGCAAGCGCGAGAATGTGGCCATTGCGCCCACAACACTGGCGGGAGTTAAAGTTCTTTTGAAAGCGCTTCGTCGCGGCGAGGCAGTGGGCATGTTGCCCGATCAAGTGCCCAATTATCAGGAGGGTGTTTGGGCACCCATGTTCGGCAAAACGGCTTACACCATGACCTTGCCTGCAAGTCTTTTTCACGCAAGCGGTGCCACGATCATTCTGGCCTTGGGTATTCGCAAACCCTGGGGGCGCGGTTTTACCCTGATTCTTGAAAAAGGTCCTGAATCCTTGAGCAAAGAACCCCATCTTGCTGCCGCTGAAATCAACAGGGCCATGGAGTCGCTTATCATGCGGTACCCCAGCCAGTACTACTGGGGATATGAACGATACAAAGCGCCCAAAGGGCAGCCTGACAATCACAATCAGACGGAGACCGTTCTTTGACCCGATTTTTCATTCGCGCCTGGTTTGGCCTTCATGTCTTGCCATTCTCGATGTATCGATTGCTTGCATTTGTCGTGTCTGCGTTGCTGGCAATCCTCGTGTTCGCTTTCGGTGCTGAACGTCGCAATGTCACCCTGATCAATCTCAAATTGTGTTTTCCTGAGTCCAGCCGCGCTCAGCGTCTTGCCTGGACTATTCGGCACATGTTTCTGTACGTCCGCACTTTTCTGGACAGGGCCTGGTTGTGGAACTGCACCGAAGCTCAGTTGCGTGAGCGCGTGGTCATCACCAACCCCGAAAGAATCCAGGCGCATTCACCCGGAAAATCGAGAATCTTTTTGGCTCCCCATTTTTTGGGTCTGGATGCTGCATGGTCAAGATTGGGCCTGGAAGTGGACATGGTTACCATGTATTCCAACCAGAAAAATCTGGTGTTGAATGAGGTGATCAGGCAGGGGCGTGAGCGATACGGTGACCAACTCCTGCTGTCTCGCCAGCAAGGTGTGCGCCCCCTTATTCAAGCCATGAAAAAGGGGCGGCCTCTGTACTACCTGCCAGATATGGATTTTGGAGAAAAAGACTCAGTCTTTGTCACGTTTTTTGGTGTTGAGGCAGCCACCGTCACTGCAGTCAGTCGCCTTTCGCGAATGCTGGATGCGGATGTCATACCGGTCACCACGATGTTTCGCGGTGGCAAGTATGAAGTGACACTGCATTCCCCTTTAAGCAACTTTCCATTGGCTGACGACGCCGAATCGACCCAATACCTTAACCATTGCATTGAAAAATGGGTTAAAACTAATCTCGTACAATACCTCTGGTTACACAAGCGATTCAAAACCCGGCCGCCTGGGCAAACTCGCTTTTACTAGGCAAACAGCACCATGACACCAAGTCGCATTCCTTTTACAAAAATGCACGGAGCGGGCAACGACTTTGTCGTTTTGAACAACCTCGATGGCCACATCGCCATTACCTCTGAGCTTGTCAAGAAAATGGCTGACCGTCATTTCGGGGCTGGTGCCGACCAGGTATTGATTGTCGAGCCGCCTGAAAACGCATCCAATCACTTCAAGTATCGAATCTTCAATGCGGATGGTCAGGAGGTTCAGCAATGCGGAAATGGCGCGCGCTGCTTCGCTCAATTCGTACTTGAAAAAAAGCTGACGTCCCATCGTGCCATTCGCGTTGAAACGCTGGCTGGGGTCATTGAGCCTGAATGGATTGAGCAGAACTGGGTGCGAGTCAACATGGGTCCAGTCGTATTTGATCCTGCAAGGGTCCCGTTCAATGCCGAAGGTCTGCAAAAGCGTGAACTGGGTAAAGCGGCACAATATCAGTTACCCGTAGACACCGGTAACCACACCGAAAATCTCTGGGTCAGCGTTGCATCCATGGGCAATCCGCATGTGGTCCTCAATCTGTCCTCGCCCGTCAGCGATGCATTTGTTCAGCATGTGGGTACCACGCTGGAAAGTCATCCCAGATTTCCGGAAAGGGTCAATGTGGGATTCATGCACATCATCGACCGAAACAGAATGAATTTGCGTGTTTTTGAAAGAGGGGCGGGTGAAACCCTGGCTTGTGGTACCGGCGCATGTGCCGCAGCCACTTGCGGTATAGCCCACGGTTTGCTTTCCAATCGGGTCACTGTGGTCAAGCGCGGCGGCACATTGACCATCGAATGGGATGGAGACAGCAATTCCCCCGTCTGGATGGAAGGTCCAGCAGTCACCGTATACGAAGGAGAGTTTTATTTATGAGTCTGGACGCCCAGCAAGTCGGCGATTTTCTGAAAGCCAATCCTGATTTTCTCAAGCAAAATCCTGGAATCCTCGCCTTTGTGCATTTGCCTTCCGGTTCCGCCGGCGGCAATGTGGCCTCTTTGCATGAACGACAAATGCAGACCATGCGAGACAAGGTCAAAGCGCTAGAGCACAAGTTGGTCGAGTTGTCTCGTGCTGCGGTGGAGAATCAATCCATCATCGACAGTTTGCAAGCGGTGCAGCGGCGTTTGCTGATGGTTCAGGATGCCGAGCAGCTTCCAAGCCTGATTACACAACTCATCGGTCAGCATTTTCATGTGCCGATGGTTAAACTGGTGCTTTGGCGAGATCAATCAGTTGATCAGGCGGATGTGGACATCGTCAATTCCATGAACAGCCTGTTTTGCGGATTCGCCGAGAACGCGCCGACCTTGGCGGTGTTTGAAGGTGAATCAGTGCAACCTCGCTCTGTCGTTTTAATTCCCTTGAGGGTGGGTGCAAGTCCCGAGTCGTTTGGTTGTCTGGGTCTTGGCTCAAGCGACAAGGATCGGTTTGCCCCCAACCTGGAAACTGATTTTTTGGCCACTTTGGCCGAAATGGCATGTGCAGCGCTAAGTCGACTGAACAAAGCAGCCAACTGATTCAGGCCTACCTGGATCATCTGCTGTTGGTGAGGCGATACAGTCCTCACACTGTCAGTGCGGTTCGGCAAGATCTTAATTTGATCGCCGGTGATCCAGCTCAGGCAAGTCAGCAACATCTGAAATCTCTGTTGGTTCAGCGCCATGCCTCGGGTCTGGCACCTTCCTCGCTTGCGCGGATGCTCTCCAGCTGGCGTGGCTTTTTTGCACACCTGCATGAAGCGGGCACCCTTGCAAGCAACCCAGCGTTGGGGCTTAGAGCGCCAAAACTGCCGAAGCGCCTGCCCAAAGCAGTGTCGGTGGACCATCTCAACGGCTTGTTAAGCGGGCCTTTGCCGAAAGCCCCATTTTCTCATGCAATTGCACACCTTCTAATCGAGTTGTTGTATGCCACAGGTTTGCGCATCAGTGAGGCGATTGCGCTGGAGTTGCCCCAACCTACGACTTCGAACCAACGCTCATGGATCAACGTTGATCGCGCTGAATTGCAGGTTCTCGGCAAGGGGGGCAAGGCGCGGATAGTTCCTCTGACTCGCATACTGGTCGATTTGATCCATCAGTGGCTGTCGATCAGAGCTTCTGTGCTTCAGGATCACGGTGTGTCCCTGGCTGAATTTCCGTATTTGTTGGTGTCGGCCAAGGGCAGGGCATACGGCGTGAGGCAAGCCCAAAAAGACCTTGCAGCCTATGCAAAACACAGGCAATTGCCCGTTCACTTGCATCCCCACATGTTAAGGCACTCTTTTGGCAGCCATGTATTGCAAGAATCGCAGAATTTAAGGGCGGTTCAAGAACTGTTGGGTCATTCATCCATCGCATCGACGCAGGTCTACACCTCGCTCGATTTCAAGCATCTTGCCAAGGTGTACGACGAATCTTTTCCGAGATCAAAGCGAAAATAATGTGCTCCGCGCCTTTAAATCGCTGCAGTCCTTCATTCGAAATGGCGCTTAATGGATTTGTTCCAACAGCTTGACCGCATTCGTGCCTGTTGCGTTCTGTGGAGCAACAGCGTCGTCGGCCATCGCGAATGCAGTCAATTCCCTTGAGGTATTGTGGCTTGGGTCATCGTGGCCGAAACGCGCTCTGGATTGAATCAGGTTGTCAACGATGTATTGACTGTCCTCACCAAAGTGGGCCTTTGCATACAGCACTGCAATCGCGTCCGCAAACAATTCCTGCTTGAAAACCACGGACGGAGAGCCCCCCATGGCTGTGTTGACACCACCCAGTGCGCGAAGCGTATCCCCTGTAATTTCGTAATTCGAAGTAAAGCGTTTGCCTTCTTCCATGCAGTGTCCTACCTCGTGAGCGATCGACGCCGCAATGATCTCGTCCCATTTTGAGGTGTTGTCGGAATTGATGAAACGACCCCACTGCGCCCAGGCTTCATCTGTCGTGTTGATGATCAATGCACAGCTCCCGTTTGAATAAGCCATCGCTCCCAATGGAGTTGGCTCAGGTCTGCGGGTCACCACGAGTGTCGGATCAATGCTCGGATTGTCGGCCTTCAGGTTGGCGATCACCTCATGGGCGATCTTTTCCACACGATCCACTGGCAGGTCTCTTTGAGAAATGGCGCCAAACCCGAGGGAGAGTGAGAGCAGGAATGAAAACATGATTCAAGTCCGAAAGTATTCGCTTGAATTCAGTTTCCTGCTTTGGTCGATTTGTTCGTCTTTGGAAAAGAGACCAATATTTACAGCAATTTAGTCTAAGTAGGAGTGCTTGGAGAAACGTGCGTCAGAATTTCCCTGACAAGCTCGGGGCCTTTCATCAGAGTGCGCCTCCAGTGCATGGCGTTGCTCGCCAGTTCTGCGTAGTGCTGTTGAACGCCGTTCCATGTTTTCGCAAGTGACTCGGTTTGGTCAAGTCCGTTCCAGTTCAGCCAGAGTGACCACATGGCATGCCTGGCCTCAGACGACAAATTGGCACCATACAGATTGAAAAATGCCGTCAGCTTTTCCTCATGGGCGCCATCCCCGGTCGGGTAAATTTGCCAAACAAATGGGCGACCTGACAATTGAGCCCTTACGAAAGAGTCTTCCCCTCGAATAAACAGAAAATCATGTGCCGCCAGTCTTTCATCAAATTGGTACTGTGGGCAAAATGCCAGTGTCGTGTGGTCCGTGCTGTCTGTCTCTTCAATTTGTGACAGTGTGTGAACACTGAAAAAATGAACGTTTTGATCGGCCACTTTCATCAGTTCACTGATACGTTCAGGGGTGTAACAGAAAATGAAAATCCGCTGAAAGCCGTTCGCGATTTCAGTTGTTGGTGGTTCAATTTCACGCCAGTCCGCATAGATGAGGCCACCGGTTTTACGGCTGAAGCCGGGGTAAACATAAGTACTCTTGTGGCCGGTCGACGGAGAAATGGATTGTGTCCAGTGAAAGTCCTCAACCCATTGTTCTGCGCTCAGGTAATCAACGACGAACCAGGGCGATTGTGAGTACGCCTTCTTGAGTTGTTCGATCGTATTCGAAATGTTTGCACTGGCTTCAGATGAACCAAAAGGATGAAGAATCAATGCAACGTCTGCCGGCAGGCTTTTCGGGAGTTCTTCACTTTCAGTGTGAACAATTGTGAGCCTTTCAATTGATTCATCCCCAAGCAGGGTAAACAAGGCCTCGCTGTTGTTGTGAATCAGCGTCACAGTGTGTTGTTCAGCACAAAGGCGCCTGGAAATGCGCAGGCAGAAGCCGGCATCCCCAAAATTGTCCAGAACATCACAAATGACTACGATTTGCACCGATTTCAAGTCTCAATAAAAAAGGGGGCTGCAATAAGGCCCCCTGTTGACTGCGTCGCGATATTGTCTTACTTCACCCGGTTGCGATATTCAGCCGTGCGGGTGTCAATTTCAACCTTGTCGCCAATTTCTACAAATGCAGGAACCTGAATCTCGTATCCTGTGGGCTTGATGCGTGCCGCTTTCATGATCTTGCCTGAGGTGTCGCCCCGAACCGCTGGCTCTGTGTATTCCACT
Source organism: Limnobacter litoralis (assembly GCF_030160455.1). GTDB lineage: Bacteria > Pseudomonadota > Gammaproteobacteria > Burkholderiales > Burkholderiaceae_B > Limnobacter > Limnobacter litoralis. Next base: position 103,738 of record NZ_BSOJ01000028.1, read on the forward strand.
TCCCGAACCACGCTGGTGGGCAGTTCGACAGACAATGCACGTCCATCGTAGAAAACCACTTCGCAAGGCATGCCATCGTCCAGGTAGTTCAGTGCGTCGCCCATGTTCTCGGCTTCCACTTCATACTGATTGTATTCAGCATCCATGAAAACATACATGGGATCGGCAAAGTAAGAATAGGTCACTTCCTTGCGATCAAGAACGAGCAACTCAAACTTCTCGTCTGCCTTGAATACGGATTCCATGCCTGCACCGGTCAGCAGGTTTTTCATTTTCATTTTCACAACGGCGGCATTTCGACCAGACTTGTTGTATTCCGTTTTCAGGACAACCATCGGGTCCTTGCCGACCATTACCACATTACCCAGGCGAACTTCTTGAGCGGTTTTCATCGTGACACTATCGCATTTTAAAAAAAGAAGGCTCGTATTGTACTTGATGTAAACGGCGTGGCAAGAGCCTGATTTCAAAACAACATCGGGTCCACTTCCATGTACAGGCCTTCCTTCAAATGCTGCGGAAGGGTGTAAGCACCAACCCGCTCTCTGTGCAACTGAACAACCCGATTGCCCGTTGCCGCAATCATTCGCTTAACCTGATGATATTTTCCGGTGGTGATACCCAATCTTATTTCGCGCGGACCAAGCCGTTCAACTCGGCTTGCACAGATAAGCTCCTCTTCATCATCAAGCTCAACACCGTCAAGAAGCCTTTGCACAGCCAGGTCGGGAATCACATCGTCGGCTGTCAAGCGGTAGATCTTTTCAATTTGATGCTGTTCGCCGCGTTTGCCACTGATTACTTTGTGGATGAACTGGCCGTCGTCTGACAGAAGTAACAAGCCGGTGGTGTCGACATCCAGCCGGCCTGCTGCCTGAACACCTCGGTTCAACATATAAGAAGGTAAGAGGTTGAAGATGGATGGATGTCTCGAGGGCTTGTGAGAGGTCTCATATCCAGCCGGTTTGTTCATCAGAATGTATAGCCGTTCTTTCAAAACATAGCTTTGGCCATCTATTTTTAGCTCGTCTCCCCATTTAAGCAGATCAATTTCTGGGTCTAGTCGTTTGCCATTGCAAAAAATTTCGGAATTCCAGAAAAAATTTTCACAAATTTTTCTGGATCCAAGTCCTTGTGCTTGCAGGATTTTTACGCTCGGATGTACTTTCATGCTTCGGTTAAATTCAACTTTCTTCGCAAAAGTGTTTGACAGGTTTAAAAAGGATGTGCATAATCTCGTTTCTCTGCTGC
>NZ_BSOJ01000029.1 GCF_030160455.1 Limnobacter litoralis
TCAAACGTTTGGGCGTGCTGCCATTTCGGCTGTTGCCCTTGGCGGGTTTGCTGTCGGCGTGTTTGTTGTAGCCCAGGTGATCCGTCAACTCAGCGCCCAGCGCTGTTTCCACGGTCAGTTTCAGCAGTTCTCGGGACAAGGCATTTAAATCGCCTTCGGTCTTGATGTCCTTGGCCAGCTCGCTGGCCAAGGCTTGTAATTTGCTACGATCCATTGTGTGTGTGCTCATCATCAGTCATTTCCTCGAAAGAGGTTAATTGGCCGAATGCACTTACACAAATTTATTTACAGGCTCTTTTTTCATGCTCACAAATTCGACAATAGCAAATTTGGCCCACTGGAGGCCCAATGGTGGCCCAATGGTGGACACCAGTAATCACTTCAACCCGCTCGGGCTTGCCAACTGAACTTATAGTTGTAAACATAGATGTATTCCTAGTTTCAAGTTTAAGGAACACCTCCGGTACTGTCATTCAGGGGGCAAGTTCATGCATCTAGTACTGTCATTAAGGGGGCAAGTTTACAGGGGTCTGGAAAAATACGGTCTAGTTGTATACGCTGTTTGCAATGGCCAATCTTCTGATCACCAAAAAACAAAGTGATGCTCTTCATCTCCAAGTTGCGTCCTGTTGAGCTCAAAAGGTAGAAAAACCGTACTCGAAGAGTCCAAAACCGGTCGAAATCGGCTGTTTCAGGTTTAATTCCGAGAATTTCGAGTCAGAAAAATTGATCAACCGAATCGTGCGTGCCGTAGAACTATAAATCATGAATTATTCAGTGTGTTCCTAGGGGAGGGCGTTGAGTCGCTTCACGTTGGCATGCACTACTAGCTTAATTTTTGCAGTACGTATCCTTGACGTCTTTGAAAAACGAATCAGCCTCAAATTCAGTCTCATTGATCGTCGTTCCGCTTGAGTAACTGTTATTTTGCGCCGCGAGATGGGCTGTGTACTTTTTTACATCGAATAATGCTTTTTCATAGCCTGGCTCACCAGCTGATACGTAATCGGTGGAGCCTTGAACTAGGCCATACAAAGTTTTCATGTCATCGTGCTCAAAAACGACTACGAAACCAGTAAATCCAGAATAGGCACCATATGAATTTTTAGAGTTTACCTCTCCGCATACTGCACGCCTAAATACGTTGACTGACCTAAACTTGCTGCTGTCAGGGTCTTTCATGTTATAAGAAATAAAAGACTCAGCAGTTTTTGCGACGTCATTTGTTGACGGTTGCGCCGAGTATGTCTCTATGCTCATTCCAAGCCCCATCACGGTAATAGCAATCAATAATCCTGTCTTCATTGTGTTTCCCTTTTTATTGGTGTTGCCACGTGAATTTACGCAGCAAAAGTCTACTACTGAGGTGGGTTAACATCACCCAAGTGTAGTGACCCTTGTGCCAGATCTTGGTAGAACCGGGTCAATAAGATGATGCTTTCGCATTTAGTCTTATTTGAAATGACAGTTTATGTTTTTTTCAGAATGAATTGGTTATTTTCTACTATAACCAGTTCAAACGAGTTGTGAGCCTTCAGACGCCAAGCGCATAATTCTCGGTGGGTCGAGGTGATCAATGTACCGTCCTATCAACGATGATGCACTTCACATGATGAGTCAGGTGAACGCCCTTTTAATATGGTCTAGAGTTTTATGAGCTGTCCCCTAGTTTTCTAGTTGAACCAGAATTGCGGATGGTTTTATATAAACGAAAACAGGATGTTTTCTTGAAGCACGAATGAGCTTCACTTATTCGTTCATTCTACTATTGATAATATATTTTATCAATAGTAAAGTAAGTAGGCATTTACCTCATCAATCAGCCCATGGCCGATACCAAAAACTCAACACTTCAGACACTTGAGACTGGCAATCGTCAGTTGAGCACCAACCAGTTTGCTCAGTTGCGCGACATCCCGCCTGAAGTTGAATGGTTCGCCAACATCGACAATGCAAAAACCCGTCGTGCCTACAAAATTGATCTGAATGATTTCATGGCCTTCGTTGGGCTGGATCAGGTTGAAGATCTGAGGCTTATCACCCGAGCCCATGTCTTGGCCTGGCGAGCCGAGCTTGAAAACCGAAGTCTGGCCAAGAGTACGATTCGCAGAAAACTCGCTGCACTGTCTTCATTGTTTGGCTACTTAGGCGATGTGAACGCGGTGCCCAACAATCCAGTGGATGGTGTCAAGCGCCCGAAGGTCGATACTTACGAAGGAAAAACTCCGACAATCTCGGATATCCAGGCTCGTAAACTTCTAGAAGCCCCGGATATGAAAGCTCAAGGTCTCAAGGTCCTTCGAGACAAGGCCATCTTGTCGACGTTGTTATTTCATGCGCTTCGACGCGAAGAACTGTGTTTATTAAAGGTGGGTGATATCGAAGAGCGTCGTGGTGTGAAGCACCTCAAAGTCAGTGGTAAAGGAGGCAAGACTCGTTACTTGCCTCTGAACCCCGGCAGTGCCACTTTGATCTATGAATACTTGGCATCTGCAGGTCATGGCCAAGATCGTCAGCTACCCTTGTTTCGCCGATTGAGTAATCGGGCAGACTTGAATCCAGAGTCCCGAATGACCACAGATGCAATTTATAAGATTGTTCGCCATTATTCGATGGTCTTGGGTTTTCCGATCGGAGTGCATTCATTACGTGCTACCGCTGCTACTAATGCACTTGACCATGATGCGGATATCAAGAAAGTTCAGGAATGGCTAGGGCATGCCAACATTGCGACAACACAAATCTACGATAGGCGCAGATCAAAGCCTGAGGATAGTCCAACGTTCAAAGTCTCTTATTAAAAGCAAAGTGTGGACAACCCTGTCTTGTATTGACAATCCAGAGCTTCATTTTGAGGGTACATCGTACCGTCCAGCTACTCATGGCTTCGATCTTCTATTTGGAACTCTAATGCCAGAAACCCTGTGTTTGCTGACGTATATGGACTCCATTACGTTCTCAAGTACGTCGAGGATGCTATCGATTTCTGTTTCAGAAGCCTTAAAGCCGCGATGCATAGAGGCATGGCCCGCCTCAACTACAGGCTGCAGTGCTTCTCTCTGCAAACGAGAAATGAAGCCCTCTAACTCAAACTTGTTGAGGTTCGCAAGGAAGTTTCCTTGGTCGCCAACATTCTCAAGCATCACCTGTTCGAGGAGCGCTCGCACACCGAGGACCGCCAGTCTTCGGTTCCCAGCCTTAAGAGCAGAGTAGATCTCCTGTATGAAGTCCTGCTTGAACGAATTGTTATTTAGCTCTAACCAGAACAAGTCCATCATCCACTTTGGTTGTCGCCGCGAAATCTTCGGGGGCCATTGTTCTTCAATTGGCTCCGGCTGCCCCGAATTAGCCCACCGCGTGTGAAGCGTTATAGCTTCGCAACCATTGCACTCAGCAAGCTGGTAGTCCGTAACTTCACGGTACTCATCGTCTTCGTCGAGTTCTTGAACATACTCGCGTCTCGTTGAGAAAAGCACTGAGTGCCAGCGGAGACCAAAGCACGCATTGCAGTGCAACATCTTTCTACTATTGATATTCATAATTTTTTAAGCCTAACTAGAGTTATCGGACGATAACGGTGAAGTCAGTAACTTCACTAGGAACTATCAAGTTTGATGAGTCTTCTCTATTCTTTCCGACACCACTGACTGAAAACCCAACTGGCCATGCTTTTACTTTTTGATCGGGGTGGATACTTTTTCTAAGATCCGATAGGTTCTGATTTTTTGAGTCTAGCCACCAATTCCAATCGTCTCTCGCGATCATGACCGGCATGCGATCATGAATGTGAGCTAGTTGGGGGCTGGGTTCTGTGGTGATGATGGCGGTTGATAGGATCAGCTCACCAGAGATTGGATCGGTCCAGTGGTCGCAGACTCCGGCCATGGCAAAAAATGGTGCGTCAGTCGGGGAAATGTAGAACGGTTGTTTTTTGCCTTTGCTGCCTTTGGGTGGCGCTTGCCATTCATAGTAGCCGCTGGCCGGGATGAGGCATCTGAAGCGTTTGAAACCTGTTCGAAACGAGGGTTTTTCATGGACGGTTTCGCCGCGTGCGTTGTTTAACTTGGCCGCGATCGAGGCATCTTTGGCCCAGGACGGGATCAGCCCCCAGCGGTGGCGAATCAGCACCCGCTCTTCCTTTCGGTTGATGCGGACCACGGGAACCGTCATCGTTGGTGCGATGTTGTATCGCCCAATGTCGAAATCATCGAAGCTTTCGGTGAGCTTGGCGTCGAAGTATTGCTGGTATCGGGACACTGGTCCTTCGAGTACATAGCGGCCACACATCTTGTTCTATCCCCTGCGGTTCCTGTCTTCATCATAGCGCAAGTCGCTTTTTCTGCGCATGCAACGCTGGGGTTGATCTTGGCGGCTATTCGGCGCTGTTGCAGCAAGCCTTGACTGAGCCCGGTGCCTTGTCTTCAGCCTACCAGGCGTTTCACGGGTTTTCTGTGTTGAACCAGTCTCTGGCCTATTTGCAATGCAAGCAACGTGGCATTCGAGTTTCGCCGCTGGCCAGCTTCAGTGCCTGTAAAGCCAAAGGACGTCAGGTCCGCAAGGGCGAGAAGGCGATCAGCCTCTTCATGCCGTTGACCAAACAGCAGGAAGTCGAGGCAGCCGACGGCAGCGTTGAAGCTTGCACTCGGACTTTCTTCGCCTTGAAGCCGCACTGGTTTGTCCTCAGCCAGACAGACGGGGCTGAAACCGAGTGGCCCACCCTGCCCGATTGGAATCTTCCCCAAGCGTTGGCCGCGCTGCAGATTGATAAAGTGGACTTTGAGCACTTGAACGGCAATTGCCAGGGTTATGCGCAGGGCAATCGCATTGCTGTGAACCCTTTGGCCGTTTATCCGGTGAAGACGGCATGTCACGAGATGGCCCATGTGCGTCTGGGACACACCACCGCGCACTTGATGTCCGATGACGAGGCGACGCCCCGCACCCTCTGCGAGGTCGAGGCGGAGTCGGTGGCGTACTTGGTCACCTCGATGTTGGGACTGCCTGGCCAGGAATCTTCTCGTGCTTACATCCAGGGCTGGCTGGGTGCGGACACTCTGTCTGATGCATCGATTCGCAAGGTGTTTGCCTGCGCGGATCGGATTCTCAAGGCTGGGCGTGGAGCCTGATCCTATCGTGACCCGGCGTACTCGCTGCGCTGGGTTTGTTTGGCATCTGCAAACGGAATTGCTTTGTAAAATTCACCAATGACTTGGTCCAGAACGGATCTTTCGATGGGTAGGTGTTGATTGATGATTAATCGGGCCCTTAATTCGTAACCCAACAAGGCTTTGTTCGCCGGCGAGCGATTTAGAAAAATAACGCCATGTATGTAGTCTCTCGGATGCGGTTGATCATTTGGGATGGCATGGATCTCTCGAACCCACGCCAATTCTGCTGGACTGAAAGGTCTGGTTTTGGACTCGAAGACACCAACCACATCACTTACTGTGTGTGAATGGTGCCCATATTGAAGAACCAACGGATTCCCGCCAACAGCCAGTAGGCAATCTGATAGGTCGACCATGCCGAGTTCGATTTCAGTCAAGTCAATCGCCACAAAATTGAGAGTGCCCGGTTTGGGCACTGGATCGAATTTTTTGATGGTGGCTTTGTTAATGATGTCTCGCTGAAGCCTGACAATGTCGATGTGGTCATTGTCTCGACATATAAAGAAAACCCCTCGTTGCATGGTCTGACTCTGAATCTGTGCTTTGGTTTTTTGATCTTCTTGCAACAGTTTCATTTCAATGAATACTTTGTGATCATTCACCTGCCAGCAGAAATCAATGTCGCCAGGTCTACCTTGTTTGGCTTCATAACGTAGGTTGCCGTGGTATTTTAAAAACTGGCCTGCAAAATTCACTTCCAAGACACGACCTCTGAAATCACCGGGTTCCTTTGCTTGGCGTAGCTGTTTGAAAAGCTTCTCAAAGCCGCCTGTCGCCTCTAGGTGGTTGATTTTGGGCAGTAAATCAACTGCGGATTCCTGGGCCCATTCGCAGCCCCCTGCGTTCTCAATGATTTGTACCAATTCATCCAGTTTCATCAATTGCTTCCGTGCGGTTGTTGGCCATCTAAATATAGCTGCAATTCAAAGTCACTGTGTGGGCCACCCTGATGGGCCGGGCTTTCGCGCAGAGCGTCGAGCCTTCGCCATTGGGCTCGTCTCGCCTATGTCGGGCATCAATCCCTTGTCTTGGACTGCCGTTGTCAGGCGTTGGGTAGCCACCCACGAACCCGACGAATGTCACGACCATAATCAGTGGCCCTGGGGTTGTCTCGCCCAACGCCAAGCCGTCAATCATCTGGGCCGGCGTTAACCAACCGTACCCGTTAACAGCACCTTGAAATACATAAGGCAGGACAGCGTAAGCGCCACCAAAAGTTAATAGCGCTGCCTTGGTGAAAAACCAGCCCATTTGGGTCAATGTGTGCTGCCAACCGTAAACGGCTGTAAGCAGAACCGATAATATTGGTATTAATCACTGCCAACTTTAATGTCGCCTGATCTTCTACGGCCACCTTTAGACATGTTTAATTTAGATATCTGGTAAACATGCAGGTGACTGAATCTAAATGCAAAAAAATTGATGCCGTGAAGTTTTGTCTTTGAGATTCAAGATCCGTTCATAAAACAAAAAGGCCAGCTTTTGCGGGCTGACCTTTGATGCACTGCTTTAAAACCAAGTTTGAATTACTTGGCCATCTTGGCTGCGTGATGCTTGTGACGCTTGTGTGCGTGATGTTTGTGGTGTTTGTGTGCTTTTTTACCTGCCTTGGCTGAGGCCACAGGTGTGTTTGCCTGGGTGTCCGCGCCTACGTCAGCTGCTTGAGCAAATGCGCCTGTGGTTACGGCGATCAGAGCAGTTGCGGCAAGAATTTTTGATAATTTCATGAAAGTTGTCCTAGGTTATAGTTGTATAAATGTGCTTTAAATTAAAAAGCTCCTAATTGTATTATCAACATCTGAGCCATGTGAAAAGAATACCGTCATTAGGGGGCTTTTCATGGGGTCAGTCATGTTGCTTGTGTTCTCTTTCTTGGCTGACTCGCAAAGTGGATCCTGTGGTGTGTGTTGGCCACCCTTCGGGCCAGGCTTTCGCGCTACGTGTCGAGCCCAATTCTGTGAATCGGGTCTCGCCCCATTCGGGCTTCAATCCTTTGTCCGGGCTGCCAGGGCACATCACCTGCCGGTCATGCGCCCTGCCCTTCGGGTTCGCAGCATCTTCTGACGAACTGTGCAGGCACAGATCGTCCTGAAAACCTTTCTAAGACCCCGTCCAGGCGGCTTTGCTGCAAGAGGATGACTACTTCATTCCTTGCTCATTGCGCGAGGGTTTCGATCTTTCCGTTGGTTGCACTTCTCGGTTGAGCATTTTTGCTGTCGGACCGCCCTACTTCTTCGAACCATAGCCCGAGCATTCGTGTGCACAAGATTGCCCTGTGGCGCGTGCTCACCCGGTTCCTCACTGCGATCGGACTGCGGCTTGCGCGCGCGATCTTGCGCCCTCTCCTGCCCGGTCTCTTTGTTCTGCGAGGCGGCTCCGAAGAGCAAATATTTTTCACAACCAGAGAGGACCCAAACATGGCAAGACTCATTGATCCCCTTTCGCATCTGAGCAAGAAGGACACGGGCGTTCCCCCCGTACCCCCCGAGGCTCACCAAAAAGCAAAATTTTTAAGCAAACGTTTTGTTGTGGCTATCGAGCTGATGGAGGTCTTGAAGACTGGCGACGACCACGGCGAATCGGCTGCGATGCAGTCTTTTCTTGAGGTTTTCGTTTCGCATGAGTTGGAGGGTGTGGGTTTTTGGACTTGGGGAAATCTGATTCCCATGGCCAGGTGCGAGGTCTGTTATCAGTCGCGTGTTTGTATCGAGGCGGTTTAGAACTATCGGGAGGAAAATGATGAGTAAAGATTTATTTGATAATGTCGAAATTGTGGCCAGGGCTTTGCAAGGTCAAGAACGCTTGTCGGTTCTGCCTGAGTTGTTTGGCCGGCACATGATGAGGTTTGAAGCTCTTGTGTATGGTTGGGCTGGCCGGTTGGCTGCCAATTATGATGACGGCTATTGGGAAATGTATCGCTTGTCGAACGGTGGCTTTTACATGGCGCCCTCTTCCAACGACACTTACCGGGTCACAGTGGACGGCAATTTGTTTTCTGGGGAATTGACCGCCGACGCCATGGGCATTGTGGTGACTTTGTTTGCCTTGAATCAGCTGGCCTGGGATCTACAAAGCGCTGATGTTTCCGAGTTGTATCATCACTTGCGCGATTACGCTGCAGGCCATTCTGAGGCTGTGATGATCTATCGAGCGATTGATTAACCAGCAGGGGCGCTCCGATTTAATTGGAGCGCCACACTGTTTTGATGCGGCCCTAAAATGTTACAGTTGATTGTCCAACAAATATGGCCGTGAACTTCACTCTGCTTCGACACTGCAATGACCAAGCCTGACACTCAGCCCGATTTGTTCCCCCCTACTTCTGATCACCAGATGAGCAGTCCCATCATTCCTGAGCGCATTCGTCGTTTGGCTGAGGCTGCGCGTCTCAAAGCCGAGGCGGGTGAGGTCAAGGAAATTGAACCGGCTGCCATGGCAGAATCCACTGAAGACAACGCTTTGATGCGAATTGGTGGACGCCTGCGCCGTTCCAATTTGCGTGATTTGGAGAATCCAAACGGCGATCTGTTTGTGGCTGATCTGCTTGATTACGCGCTGAAAGACGATGGTGCCTCGATGGAGGCTCCTATTTTCTCGTTGGCCACAAAGCCGGATCTGCGTGTGTGGAAGTGGGTCAGTAAGGACGGAAACAAATCGCTGGAAGTGACGCCCAGCGTCAAAGGACGAGCCACCCAGCACGACAAAGACATTTTGATTTTTCTGGTGTCTCAGATGACAGAAGGCCTGAATCTTGATCGCCCGGATGCGAAGAGCCGCACGATTCGTTTCTGTGTCTACGATTACCTCATCAAAACCAACAAAAGCACTGGTGGAAAGGAATACAAGCGCCTGGAAGAGAGCCTGGAGCGCCTTTCGGGCACACGGATCAAAACGGACATCCGCACCGGTGGAGAGCGAATCAAAGAATCCTTCGGCATTCTGGACAGCTGGCGTATCGTTGAAAAGGCCCCAAACAAATCTGTGATGGTGGCTGTGGAAGTCACTCTGTCCAAATGGCTCTACAACGCCATCCAGGCCTTTGAAGTGCTCACCATTGATGCGGCTTACTTCCATCTGCGCAAACCACTGGAAAAACGTCTCTATGAGATCGCCAGAAAACACGTGGGCAAACAATCCGGCTGGAAAATCGGTCTTGAGCTGCTGCGTGAAAAATGTGGAAGCCAAGCCGAATTGCGGGAGTTTCGGCGAATGATCAAAGACATCGCAAAAGACAACGCGCTGCCCAATTTCATTTTTACAGTGGATGAACGTGACACCGTCACTTTCTTGCCGAAAGAAAAAAACAGACTGCTAGGACTTCTGAATTGAATGCCAAGTTGTCGGTATATCACCCACACACTGACTTCGGTACATCACCCACGCTTTTGACGTTATATCACCCACACAAACCTCTCAAAAACCCCGTCGAATCAAGCGTTGCAGTGGTTATCCACACCGTAACAGTGAGTAAAAAACAGGCAGCTACAAACAGTCTGTGTCAATCAGTCGTTACATCGCCCACAAAAAACACGGGTTTTCACCCACGCAGTATCGGTAGATCACCCACAGCAACAACAAAAAATCACAACAAAAACAAACATCTAAAGCTAATTTTTAAACCGTAACATTTTTTTAACTTATATAAATAACAACCGGTGACTTGCCAAAAGCTGTGATACTACGCAGCGTCGCTGGATGCGGTTTCGCCGCGAGCAAAGCTCTTGCTCAACTCGCATCGGGCTAAAGTTCGCTTTCAGGCAAGCCTGAAGCTCACTAGCCGACAATCATGCTTGTCCAGACGCGACAAAAACCAGTCACCAAGAAAGTGCTCGACCCAAATTGTTAAATTTCTTAAGAAACATGTTGTATGAACTAAAAAGCAATAGATTTTTTCTATGTCGAAATCCGAATTGTTAGATCCATTTTTCATGGATCAACTTTTCCTCAAAATTTCGTTACATTGCCCACACCGACAAAAATCGAAACATGGAACATGCATTCTTGATCTCGAATGCTTCAAGTTATCAGCCACAAAGAACATCCAACTTTCAAGAAGAACAGTGGTAAACAACTGTAATCATGCCGATTTTTGACTGAATCGACGAAACTGTCTCATTTCCAGTGATCAGAGAGCGATCCAAAGAACAAATATCCAGAAAGACTCTACAACAAAGAAATTTCTCGATTTTTAAGTTTTTTCACTGAAAACGAGTAAAATAACGAGAGTCGATCTTGGATCCTGTTCATGAATAAACAAGCCATTACCAATTACGATCTCAAACACATTGGCGAACTCAGTGTGTCCAGTTCCCAAGTGCTGGACGCTGTTCGCACCAAGCTTCTTGAGCCTGAGCCTCGAAAGCTTGCGCCTTCTTTCAGTTCTGCGCATTTGGCCACTCTGCTTGATTTGGATCGTCGAAGAATCAACCAGCTGGCATCAAGCGAAAGCAATGATTTGCCCGAGGGTGAGATTCCCGATGGTTCAAACGCCAGGCACTTCACTTTGGCAGAGACGCTGGCTTATGTCCAGAAATTCAATCCGCGACCGAAGCGACCTGCCGGGCAACGTGGAAGGATTATCTGCACCACGGTGTTCAAAGGCGGTACAGGCAAAACGACGAGCTCATTTTGCATTGCACAGGGCTTGACATTGCGAGGCGCGAGAAAGGTTTTGCTGTTGGATGCGGACCCTCAGGGTACATTGACCCAATTGGCCGGTTTTGCGCCCGATGTGGACATTGACGATGAGTCCACCGTCATGCCCTATTTGTACGGTGACCAACCTGACCTTCGCTATGCAGTCAAAAAGACGTACTGGGAAAACTTGGACCTGATTCCAGCCAATATCTCTCTGTATGGCGCCGACTTCTATTTGCCTGCTAGGTATTCAAAAGACCGAAGCTACAAGTTTTGGGCTGCGATGCACAGCGGATTGATGGATCTTGCCCAGGATTACGACGCCATCATCATTGATTGTCCTCCTTCGCTGAATTACCTCACTTTCAATATGATTTTCAGTGCGGACGGGATCATCATGCCGATTCCACCCAATTCGGTGGATTTTGCGAGTTCAACGCAGTTTTGGCGGCTGGTGTACCAAATGTTCGAAGGCATCTTGGGATCAACAGCAGAGGGTGGCGAAAAACCCTCGTTGGATGACATTCCAGCAGTGCGCGACAAAACTTTCGATTTCATCAGCGTGGTGCCCAGCCGGGTCAAAGCCAAGGAAATGAGCACTTTGATCACGGGCTGGATGGCAAAGGCTTTTGGTGAGCACCTGACTACTATCAGCATTCCTGAATCGGCGGCTGTTGACAATTTTTCGTTCGGTTTGATGACGGTCTACGATCAGACCAAAGCCATTGGATCTAATGCGGCGTTCCGAAAATACAAGGATCGAATGGATGAGTTAGTGGATCATGTGGACTTGCAATTGATTCGGGCCTGGGGGCAAGATTGGGAGATGGATAATGAATAACAAAACCAAGCAAGGCATGATGAACCGGTTCTTGGTAAATGATTTACCCAATACGCCCTCCTCTACTCCGCTGTCCACCATCCGTCCAGCCAAATCACTGAGTGGGATGGATGTTCTGAACAAGGCCATGGAGGTACTTGGTACCGATGTGGCCCCCGTGCTGGTGGATATTGTCTCTATTGGCTTCGATTCCAAAAACAAACGCGCCTTGTCGCCCGCTGAATTCCACCGGCTGAAAGCCTCCATTGAATCGGATGGCTTGTTCAATCCGATTACGGTTCGCAAGTCCGATGATCCCCAATTTCTTTACATGGTTGTGGCAGGTCACAACAGACTGCAAGCTATGAAAGAACTGGGTCACCAGTCGGTGCCTGTGAATGTGGTGAATTTGAAGGATGACGGTACCAAGGCCGCGTTCGTTTCCAACCTTTTACAACCAGAACTGGGTATTGCTGAGGTTTTCGAAGGACTGAAGATCTTACGCGCTGGCGAAGGTGAGCAAAAGTCTGTTCGTCAGCTTGCTGTTGAAACCGGGTTCAGCGCTGCTTACATTTCTCAAGTCCTATCAATGGAGAAACTTCCATCCGAGTTGGTACTTGCGATGAAGCGCGCTCGTGTTCGCGTGGGTTCCAACGTGATTAAAAGATTTGTCGAGCTGCTGTCTGAAACCAAAGGTGCAAAGCATAGCAAAGTAATTCAGAATGCAATCGAGATGATCGACACCACCTTTTCTGAGGTGACGTCACTCTCCCCTACTCTCTCCAAGGATGAAATGCTTGCGACGGGTGTGGGTGAAGACGCTGCGCTCAAATCCTGGCAAAAAGCGCTGACCTCATTTGAGTCGGCCTATTCAGCCAAAAAGGCTGCGCCCTCCCCTGCTCGAGCACGAAAGGTCGATTTGAAGGGTTGGTCATTTTCCGCCGCTGTGCGCCGAAAAAACAGTGTGGTTTTGAGTTTTGAGGATGAGGCGGAAGCCGAGCAGTTTTTGAAGCAGTTTGAGCGATCCAGAAGTGTCTAAACTCGCTGTCTTTGTTATTCAGCGATGAGCCCCAATCCTGTATGGTTTTGGGGCTTTTTTCATGGTGAGGCCCTGGAAGCCAATGAATTCGGGGCGTTTATGCTATAAACACTTTAAGGAGGTTGCCGGCTCACTCAATCAGCCATATCGATCAAGGTTTGGCTCACGTTGGCGAAATCATCAAATGCCACTTAGATTTCCGGTTTTTTTTTGCTATCGTATATCGGGGGTATCAGTTTGACTCTGTATTGGGCTCTAATTTCCAAATCCACTGCAGACTGGTGAAGCGCAACTCGAAGTACATGGACTGGATCTAAGGCAAACTCTGGGAATTGAGATCCCCAGTCGATGCGCTCATCTATCAAGGTTTCTTTGAAAATCCTTCTCGCTTTCGCCACGGAGTTCGCGTCACCTTTCATAATTCGATGCACATCATAGATGTGTCGGACTAGGGCCGAATCCCACTCATGCCTTAGGAAACTAGCTTCCTCCTGAGCGTATCGACGTAAGAATGATAGAGCTTTTTCAACGAGAGTTTCGGTAGGGTCCATGGTTTGGACGCTCAGCGCACCCTCTTCGTGTTTAATCAGCTTATGCGTCAAGGCATTGATGCTTTGTGTTTAACTGGTCAACAGGAATGCCTTTGATATCAATTTGCTCTGAATATGTGGGCGAAGCCTTCCGGCTGAAGCTTAAGTTATCACGTATTCCAGATCCAACTGGATGTAGCGGTTTTCATTTCGAGCTGCCATGTTGAGAATTCTAAATCCTGCCTTTTTTGTTGACCTTTGGATTGGGTTTGGAAGTTCGGAGATTGAACCAATTTGATGTCCTTACTCGAACGCGGCGGGATCCACCTTCGTGACGCAGATTCGCTCATCGACCCTGATTGGCATTTCCACAAAATCCATTTCCAGAACCATCGACAAACTGGAGAGGCTAGGGATCGTGAAAAGGCAGCAGCAAGCCATCAGGAAGAGGGCAGGGCGCACCCTTTCCTTATCACTTCGATGATGCGGAAAACCTTCAAGGATCTCGATCAGACATTTGAAAGCGATTCCCACCTTGAAAACGCCAAACGTCAAATACGACAACAGCAGGAAGCACAGAAAATCAGTCGGCATTTTTCTGAACAAGGTCGCAAAATACTTACCGAGATGGAGAAGGACATAGAACACCATTTCTTCGATCCATCTACCCTACAGTCATACAAACTGAAGGAGGGAATACGGCCAAATGCATCCGGGTGGTTCATGGCACCGATCTTGTGAAATCGCAAAGTGTTTCGGAACACAACATCACTTCGAAGTGAGTCGCGTGCGGCCTTTCCACTCTTGTTCTACGCTCTCCGACATGCAGCAGCTGCTTAATTTAAGACGAAAGGACTGAAAGGCGGGGATGTGGCCCAGTTTATGGGCCAAGCCTCGACGGCCAGTAAGAATGTGTATTGCACGTGGTTCCAGCACTTAGGCGGATATTGCGAGAAGACATCGGCCAGTGAGCTGGTTCGTTCAGCGCGATCTCAAGTCACACGAGCAGGTGCGGATTGGATTCCATCGCAGCGGATGCTCTCACCACTGATAATCGCAGCTCTGCTATTTATCGCCCATGAAAATAATGGAGCCGGTGAGGCTCTATACCTCACTCGGTCTCAGTCCAGCATATGTATAAATAGGCCCTATCCTTCGATATGGATGGGTGGATGTTTGGAGTCGACGCAATAGCTATTCCAATAAACGGATTCAAACGGAGATAGCATATTTACCTTGTGAGCCTCTTCCGTATTGGAAACGTCCTCCATTTCGACGTCATAGGTGTCGAAAGTACCGAGCTTTGATGCTACGCTTCGAGAAGCAAATCGAGATCCGCCAGTATAAGCTCCAAAGCTATTTTTTCCATCCACGATGCCACAAACAAAAATTTCATTGTCTCCGTCTGGGGTGGTCTTTTGAATTACAAAAGACGAACGTATTGTCATCGAGTTTGGGTCTTTCATCTTGCCCCGTAGTGCCTCCTCAGTATTGTCTTTTGCCCATCCTGTTGGTCCAATCGCTTTGTTTCTTGCATAGAAGAATATTGCAAGAACAATAGGGATTGAAATTAAAATAATAAAAAACCATTTGAAAAGTTTCATTTTTTTGCTCTGCAAAAAGATTGATGATCCGGCAATCGTCAAATAACGAATTTTAAATCCAGACATCCCGAGATGTCGTATTAAATTTTAGTCTTTGAAACATTTTATAGAAGACGTTTGCAAGCATTGAGGCTGCTTGGCCCGCTTCGTCCATATAAAGAAAGGTCTCGACCATGCTCAACAAGTAGCAAACTTTCATCGCCTTGAACCGCCCCGTGAACCGCCCCGGCTTTCGTAGAGGCCAATTTGCTTAAGTGCAGGTTTGTTCGGCCTGCTGACCGGGTTGTTGATAATAATTCATCTCTGCTTCGGCGTGTGGAATGTAACCCAAGGGCTACATCAGTCTGTGATGATTGAACCAAGCCACCCATTCCAACGTGGCCAGCTCCACTGATTCAATTGTTTTCCATGTACTTCTGCGGTGAATCACTTCAGCTTTGTACAAGCCGTTAATGGTCTCTGCCAGTGCGTTGTCGTAGCTGTCGCCTTTGCTGCCCACTGATGGCTCAATGCCCGCCTCAGCAAGCCGTTCGCTGTACCGGATGGACACATATTGTGATCCCCTGTCGCTGTGGTGAATCAGTGACTGGTTTCTGTCTGGTTGGCGGTCCTACAATGCTTGTTCCAGTGCGTCGAGCACAAAGTCTGTTCGCATGGAGCGGCTGGCCCGCCAGCCAACAATGCGCCGTGAGAATACGTCAATGACGAAAGCTACATATACAAACCCCTGCCAGGTTGAAACATAGGTGAAATCAGAAACCCACAATTGATTGGGCCGGTCAGCTTTGAACTGGCGTTTGACAAGGTCCAGTGGACAAGCTGCCTTTGGGTCTGCAAAGGTGGTGCGCTGCGCCTTGCCGCGAATAACACCGCGCAAGCCCATTCGGCGCATCAAGCGTTCAACCGTGCAGCGGGCCACCACAAGGTTCTCCCGCTTCATGGCCTTCCACACTTTGTCTGCACCGTAAACTCGTTTGTTCTTGTACCAAACAATTTGTATTTGCTCAATGCGTTGTTCATTGGCAATGGCGCGGGCACTGCGCAAATCAGGGTTGCGTTGGCAGGCAGCATGTTTCCAATACCCATACGGGGCAATCCTTACGGGCTTCTCGCGTCATGCGAACTGCTCGCTCGCGCATTTCGGGGGTAAATTTGGTTCGGGTTTTGCTCATGATGACTCCATTGTCTCAAATAACGGAGCCTCCTCAAAACCCGGGGCGGTTCAATGAACAAAATCATAAAGAATCGCTCTGCTGGGTCAAATTTACTTCGGCGTTAACAAGCTCATGCAAACCAAGTGAGCTTAAATTTAGTTTGCGGGGGGCTTACAATTAGACGGCAAAACTATATGGCATATAGTTTTCGATAGACTTCATTTGAAGACCCGGGCGTCTATGGTCGTTACTAACGCTTTATGGAGTGTTGATAGAGCTGCGCAACCCGGAAAGGTATTTCACACTTTGAGTACATAAGAGCTTGGGTTGAACTGCCGAGAAATCCTCGGCAGTTGACGTTTGTAGGTCTCAGACGCACTGGACGTAGCGCCTTGCTATGTAGCCTCATTGTGACTACAATATAGATTATTCATTTTCCGGAGAATTTGCGATGAGCACCGCCGATACCTACGTACGCGCCCGCATCGATAGCAACACCAAGGAGCGCGCTGCCAGCGCGCTCGAAGCGATGGGGCTGTCGATTTCCGACGCTATCCGTCTCTTGATGCTGCGCATCGCCGACGAACACCGCTTGCCATTCGATGTGAAGGTGCCAAACGTCACAACGAAGAAAGCCATTTCCGAGCTGGAAGCAGGCAAGGGCAAGAATTTCAATAGTGTAGACGATCTTATGGCGGACTTGCATGCGGGCGTTTGAACGCTCCTCTGCCTTTAAACGCGACTACAAACGTGAGGCAAAGGGCCGGCATCGCTCTATGCTCGATGACGCGCTCAAGATGGTGCTGGTCGCTCTAGCGACTGATCAGTCCCTTGATGCGCGTTACCGCGATCATGAACTTTCCGGCGATTGGGATGGCTACCGAGAATGTCATGTCAAGCCTGATCTTCTGCTGATCTATCGCAAGTCTGGTGCTGACACTCTTCGATTGGCGCGGCTTGGCTCACACAGCGAACTTTTTGGTTAATAAATACAAATACCGGCGGCGCAAAGTTGGTAGAGATGTTACGCGTTTTCTCCAGAAGCGACGCGATGCGAAAGAGCAGGGCTTAGAGATCCCCCAGCACGTTTACCACGACCAGCGCCCACGCTGGTTTGAAAAAACCGTGTATGTGATAGTTCGACAACTCATGGGTGAACAATTCACCCTGGTGTGTGCTGGTTTTGGCTTGTTGCCTGTCCCGATTTTTGAGTGCCAATTTTATTCACGCGCACTTCACGACTGCCGATTCCGTTCAGGCCATGAGCGACTATATCTCTGGTGACACTAATGTTGTCACCAGAGGATGTCTGTGAGGTGAGGGAATTTTTCTGCCCCGGATTTCGTATGTACTATGTTCGTCGCGGAGATAAGTTAATTGTGATGCTCGGTGGTGGTGACAAATCTATTACCATTTTTTATGTGGGGGTAGAGGCTCAACTAAGTTAATTTGTCGTTCGGTTTTAGATCAAATCCTAACTCTCAAAACCTCTACAGGTATCATTTTAGGCAAAACAATTACAGACAGTGAGGAATGCGTATTCTGGCCGAAACTGGACACGGTTTCTGGCTGAAACTGGACACCGTTTCCAGAGCAAGCT
>NZ_BSOJ01000030.1 GCF_030160455.1 Limnobacter litoralis
GCAGCAGAGAAACGAGATTATGCACATCCTTTTTAAACCTGTCAAACACTTTTGCGAAGAAAGTTGCAAGAATTTTGCTGAAAGCCAAATTACGAACCCCTTTCACAACACACCCACCAAAAACAAGCCCCTGATCTGACAGGAAAAATTGCCTGCCTTACAGGGGTTCGAATGCACCGCAAAAAATTTCAAATTTTTTTCAGATTTTTGATTTTTTCGTGATCATTTGTTTTTGAAATCGGGTTTTCGCTTCTCCAAAAAGGCCTTCATGCCCTCTTTTTGATCTTCGGTGCCAAATAAACTGTGGAACATGCGCCGTTCAAACAGCATGCCCTCGGACAAAGGCCCTTCGTAAGCGCGGGAAACGCTCTCTTTGGCCATCATGACGGAGGGAATCGAATACGAGGCAATCACCGTGGCTGCATCAATGGCTTCTTGCAGACATTGTTCAGGCGCGACCACGCGTGACACCAAACCTGCCCGTTCTGCCTCTGACGCATCCATCATTCGGCCGGTCAAGCAAAGATCCATCGCCTTTGCTTTGCTGATCGCCCTGGGCAGACGCTGCGTTCCGCCAGCGCCGGGAATGATGCCAAGCTTGATTTCGGGTTGACCGAATTTGGCAGTGTCGGAACAAATGATGAAATCGCACATCATGGCCAATTCACAGCCACCGCCCAAGGCAAAGCCCCTGACAGCTGCAATCACGGGTTTGCGCACCTGACGAATCGTTTCCCAGTTGCGGGTGATGTACTCCCCTTTATAAACATCCATATAGGAGTAATTGGCCATGGCTGCGATGTCGGCACCCGCGGCGAAGGCCTTGTCGCTGCCGGTCACGACCATTGCACCGATGTTTTCATCCGCATCAAAAGCGGTCAGAGCGGTTCCCAGCTCGGTCATGAGCTGGTCGTTCAAGGCGTTCAGAACCTGGGGGCGATTGAGCGTCACAAGCCCGACACGACCTATGGTTTCTACGAGGATGGTTTCGTAAGTCATTTTAAATGCTGTCTCCTGTTTGCAGAATTGCGCTCTAAATACTACCTGCATTCACCACAGTAGACGCGCTAGAAGCAGAGGCAGTGCGTGACATTCTGTTTTGTCTAGGACAAAATGGCGCTTTGTTGTACAAACGGAGTTCGAACATGTCCAGTACTGTATTTGTTATGGGTGCGACCAGTGCCATCGCCCAATCTCTGATTCATCTTGAGTTGCAAGCGGGCAACAAGGTTGTTGCTGCAGGCCGAAACATGGAAAAGCTTCAGGAACTGTATGGCTCGAAGGGCAATGTGTGCTTGATCCAGGTGGAGGCGACCGATCCGGAATCGGTCAAAGCCGGCTTCGCGGAGGCGGACAACGCGGGGTTTCATGCCGACGCTTACGCACACTGCGTGGGCTCTATATTGGTTGCCCCCTTGCATCGCACCAGTGACGCCCAGTTTCAGGATGTTTTGAATTTGAACTTGATGTCGGCCGTGTATGGCTTGAGAGCATTCGTCAATGGATGCAGGGAACGGAAATCAGCAGGCAGCGCAGTGCTGGTGTCTACATGCGCAACAGGAATCGGCGTGGCCAATCACGAAGCGATTGCGGCGGCCAAGGCGGGCATTGAAGGCTTGGCCAAATCGGCAGCCAACACCTACGCCCCGGACGGCATTCGAGTTAACGTGGTTGCACCGGGTTTGACAGACAGCCCCATTGCGTCGGCCTTTTTGAAGAGCGAGGTCATGCGCGCGGCAAGCGCCAAACAATACCCGCTGCAAGGCGTCAACACCCCCGGAGAGGTTGCGCAGGCCATGCATTGGCTGCTGTCCGACCAGGCATCCCGCACCACAGGCACAATCCTGAACGTAGATGGTGGCTTTAGAAACACCCGTCCGCTGGTGAAATAAATGATTGATCTGGGACAGTTTGAACCCAGCCGTGACGCTGCCCTGAGCAAGCTGCGTGGTGTTAAGCCCTCAACCTACGGCAAGACGCGCAACTTTCTGAATGGCAAGGTAACCAAGTTGTCGCCCTGGATTACCCATGGCATGCTGAGCCTGAAAGAGGTGGCCGAACACGGTTGGAAAACCGAGGGAATTGGCCTTGAGGACAAACTGATTTTCGAGCTGGGTTGGCGCGAGTTTTTTCAGCACGTCCATCGGCAGGTGGGCGACAATATTTTACGTGACATGCGCCCAGGCGTGTGGCCAGGCAAGTACGCCAGGGAGCTACCTGCGGATTTTCTTCACGGCCAGACGGGTGTCAAGCCCATCGACTGGGCGGTGAGATCGCTTTATGAAACGGGTTACCTGCACAACCACGCCCGCATGTGGGTGGCTTCGTATCTGGTGCACTTGCGCAAGGTGAGCTGGCGAAGCGGTGCCGACTGGATGTACGGGTACCTGCTGGATGGAGACCTGGCTTCGAATCATTTGAGTTGGCAGTGGGTGGCGGGCACCTTCAGCCACAAGCCCTATCTTTTTAACGCAGAAAACGTTCAAAAGTACGCCCCGGAGTTGGCCTGCAAAGGCAGCGTCATTGACACCAGCTACGACGACCTGGAGGACATTGCACGGTCAAGCAAAACACTGCAGCCAGTGGGAAGATCGGTCAGTAACGAGGTGCAAGAGGTCGGCGAAGGGCCGGGCTTGCAATCGTGGCCAATGGACAAAGATTTGCTGAATTTAATGGGTACCCGCAAAGTCGATGCGGAGTGGTGCAAAAAATGGGCAGGAAAAGCTTTGAAGCTGGTGCACCCCTGGGCACTGAGAGAAAAGAGGGTTGGCACTTATCACCTGGGCGTGATTGCACCGCAGTTTCACAGCAAATTCCCGTGGAGCGAAAAGCGCTGGGCCTTTGTACTACAAGCCATGGCCCGCTGTTGCGATACGATTGTGATTCTGGACTCAGACAATCTGCAAAACTTGCGGATGGCATTGCAAAACGAAGCACTGGTGCCAAGTTCGGTTGAGATTGACTGGACGGCGCACCCGGTCTACTGCGATTTGCACACGCGCCTGAGAATCAGACAAAACCCGCCCGATTTGCTGTTGCCGGAACCTAAAATGCTGCAAACCAGCTTTTCGAAGTTTTACCGCAAGGCTTGCGACATGGCTGGATCACTGGACGACTTGATTGACACTGCGACGACATGATGACTGGAAGACTGAAAACACGCTGGATGGAGCTGCTGGGCTATGCGGGCCTGATTCCCTTTTTGGGCCTGGCCGGCATTGCTGCCTGGTTTTATCACACCCCCATGGCTGATTTGTACGGTGGTTACAACTTGATTTATGGCGCCTGCATTCTGTCGTTTTTAGGCGCAGTGCACTGGGGTATCGCAATTGCTCAGGCGGCCCAACCGGAAGCCAGTTACCGGGCTGGACTCAGCGATGAGAAATTTGAGATGTTGGCGTTTGGTTGGGGTGTGGTGCCCTCTTTGTTGGCATGGGTAATTGTGGCATTTGCGCCTGATGGCTATGCATTGTGGTTGTTGGCAGCCACCGTGGCACTGGTTGGTGTGATCGACCATCGTATTTTGGGGCCGATGAAGGGCTTTGAGGACTATCTGAAGCTGCGCACCCGCTTATCGGCACTGGCTACGCTGGGGCTTTTGGTGACCGCCTGGGCCATTTAAATGGTGTAGTCTTTCAGGATTACAGACCTTACAGAAAATGGAGAGATGATGTTTAAGGGCTTGTTGCTACAAAAAAATGAAGCGGGTGAATTTTCTGCTGCCGTGACGGACATAGAAGAAAGCCGACTGCCTGAATCGGGCGATGTACTGGTGGAAGTGGATTATTCCACGCTGAACTACAAGGACGGCTTGGCCATTTGCAACAAATCCCCCGTGGTGCGCCAATGGCCCATGGTTGCAGGAATTGATGGCGCCGGGCGTGTCATAGAAAGCCAGAATTCGGCGTTTCAGCCCGGTGACGAAGTCATTTTGAACGGCTTTGGCGTGGGCGAAACCCATTGGGGCTGCCTGGCTGAAAAGGCAAAGCTCAAAAGCGAATGGCTGATTCACAAGCCTGCCGGGCTGACTGCTGCACAGGCCATGGCCATTGGAACTGCGGGCTACACCGCCATGCTCAGCGTGTTGGGCCTCGAAAAGTCGGGGGTCAAGCCTTCCGATGGTGAGATTTTGGTAACCGGTGCAACGGGGGGGGTCGGCAGCATTGCGGTCTGCCTGTTGAGCAAACTGGGGTACACGGTGGTTGCAACCAGTGGAAAACCAGATCAGGTTGAATTTCTGAAGTCGCTGGGCGCAAACGAAGTGTTGGACAGAAAGGTGCTTTCTGAGCCGGGCAAGCCGCTGCAGCGGGAACGCTGGGCAGGCGTGGTTGATTCAGTGGGATCGCACACGCTGGCCAACGCCTGCGCACAAACCAAGTACGCGGGCACCGTGACGGCTTGTGGCTTGGCGCAGGGCATGGACTTCCCCTCTTCCGTGGCGCCGTTCATTTTGCGAGGTGTCACCTTGAAAGGCATTGATTCGGTGATGGCGCCGTTGGCCATTCGCAAAGAAGCCTGGGCGAGACTGGCCACCGACCTGGACATGAACAAACTGGGTTCGCTTTCACGCACCGTGAGCCTGACTGAGGCCGCGCACGAGGCCGCCAAATTGATGAACGGCACCAACACAGGCCGCGTGGTGGTGAAGATTCGATGAAAGACGCCGCCCATTTTGCACCTGGCCAACTGAATTACTGTGTTGAAATCAATGACCCACAGGGCCATTACTTTGACGTGTCACTTCGCTTTGTTGCTCAAAATGCGGCGGTTTTGCGCCTGCCAACCTGGATCCCGGGCAGCTACTTGATCCGTGAGTTTTCGAAAAACGTGCTGGAGGTGACTGCCCGTGCCAACGGCATGGCCTGCCAGGTCGTGAAGCGTCGGAAAGACGAATGGGCGCTGAATCTGACAGGCAGGACGTCATCTGCTGGCGAGCCGATTCAAGTGGAATGTCATTGGCGAGTCTACGCCTGGGATTTGTCGGTGCGAGGCGCGCATCTGGATGAAAGTCACGCCTTTTTCAATGGCACCAGCCTTTTCCTGGTGCCAGAGGGCATGGAAGAACTGCCAGTCCACTTGCAAGTGAAACGCAGACACGGGCGCGCCACAGACCACCAATCCTTTGGCTCGGCGGACTGGCAGGTCGCCTGTGGCCTTGATCGTGCCGATGGCGAACCAGCGAGCATCGGGCTGTTGAAAGCCGGTGGAGACATTTCATTCAAAGCTGATCATTACGATGCCTTGATTGACCACCCCTTTGAAGCAGGGCAATTACAGACCGGCTTTTTCGAGGCACGGGGTGTACCGCACTATTTTGCAGTGTACGGGGCAGACGAGGACCTGGACATTGCCAGGATCTGCCGGGACCTGAAACCCGTGTGCGAGGCTCAAATTGATCTGTTTGAACCAGAGACGGGCAAAGCCCCGTTTGAGCACTACTGGTTTATGCTGCATGCCACCGACAATGGGTATGGCGGGCTGGAGCACCGCAACAGCACGGCCCTGGTGTGCTCACGTGCAGACCTGCCGCAGGTGGGTGTACCAAAAGCACCGGAGGGTTATGACACTTTTATGGGTTTGTGCAGTCACGAATACTTTCACAACTGGAACGTGAAGCGCATGAAGCCAGCCGCATTTGTGCCCTATCGGCTGGAGGCGGAAAGCTACACCCGTTTACTGTGGGTGTTTGAAGGTTTTACCTCGTATTACGACGATCTTATTTTGGCGCGCGTTGGCCAACTGGATGAAAAGGCCTATTTGAAAGCCTTGGGAAAAACGATCGCCCAAGTGTACAAAGGACCGGGCCGCTTGGTGCAAACGGTGGCCGAGAGTTCTTTCGAGGCGTGGACCAAGTATTACCGCCAGGACGAGAACGCGCCGAACGCGATTGTGAGTTATTACACCAAGGGCGCGCTGGTGGCGTTTTGCCTGGATGCCTTGATTCGAGAAAGAACCCAGCACGATTCACCCAAATCATTGGACGATGTAATGCGCCTGATGTGGCGAAAGCACGGACTGACTGGTGAAGGGGTGCCTGAAGCGGGCATGGCCAACTTGATTGAAGCCGCCACTGGGCTGGATTTGTCTGATGAATTACGGCGCTTTACCCAAACCACGGAAGAACTGCCGCTGCATGACTGCCTGAGCGTTTTTGGCTACACCCTGAAACCCGAGTATGAACAGGATGCGGTGAGCATGGGCTTGGTGGGTCAGTTTACTGAGCAAGGCTGCAAGGTCAAGCAGGTGTACAACGGCGGCGCAGCGCACAGCGCAGGTGTTTCGGCAGGAGACGTGTTGGTGGCCGCAGGCGATCGCAAATTGACCGAGACCACTTACAAACGGTTGCTGGCGCGTGCCAAACCGGGTGAGCAGGTGGAGCTGTTGGGATTTCGGGCCGAACGGTTGCTGAAATTCAAACTGACGTTTGCAGAACCCCAAGCCAAAAGCTGGACGATCAGTGAAGCGGACCACAGAGACCAGCAATCGCTGCTGGCCCCCTGGAAAGATCACGCCTGATTGGGTTTGAATGAATCGCTGATTCAGCCGAACAGATCTTGAAGCGCCTGACCCGGGGAAGGCGCTCGCATGAAGGCTTCACCCACCAAAAAGGCATGCACGCCATGGCTGCGCATCAATTGCACGTCCTCACGCGTGGCAATGCCACTTTCAGTCACCAGCAGACGCTCACCATCTACCCTGTTTTTCAGGTCCAGGGTGGTCTGCAATGACGTTTCAAAGGTGCGCAAGTTGCGATTGTTCACGCCAATGAGGTCCGTCTTTAATTCCAGGGCGATGTCCATTTCGGCGGCGTCGTGCACTTCCACCAAAACATCCATGCCCAATTCATTGGCGCACTGCTCCAACTCTTTGATCTGAGTCAAATCCAGTGCAGACACGATAAGCAGAATGGCATCAGCACCCAAAGCGCGAGCCTGAACCACCTGATAGGTGTCGATGATGAAGTCTTTGCGAATGGCCGGTAAACCGCTGGCCTTGCGTGCCAGATCAAGGTAATGCGGTGCGCCTTTGAAATACTGAATGTCGGTCAACACAGACAGGCAAGTCGCGCCATGTTCGGCGTAACTTTTGGCAATGGCTTCCGGGTCAAAGGGATCACGCAGAATGCCTTTGCTGGGGCTGGCGCGCTTGACCTCTGCAATGACTGCTGGCTTGCCTGCTGCCACAGCCGATTTCATGGCGCGGGCAAAACCCCGGGCAGGCTCAAGCCGGGCAGCCTTGGTTAACCACTGCACTTCCGAGAACAGCTGTTTGCCTTGGGCAATTTCTTCGCGCTTGGTTTGAATGATCTTTTGAAGAATGTCGCTCATGAATTTAAACCTTTGCGGCGATGGATTGGGTGAACTCCTGGTACTCCTGGAGTTTGCGCAGGGCACTGCCTGTGGCCACACTCTCGCGGGCCTTTTCAACCCCTTGCTTGAGGCTGTCGGCTTGATCTGCTGCATACATGCCAGCGGCCGCATTCAGCAATACGATGTCGGCAATCACGCCACCCTCGCCTTTCAGGGCCATCATGATTTTGTCTTTGGATTCTTGCACAGAGCGGGCGCCCAACGGAGCGTGCGAGGCCTGCCTGAGACCCACCGATTCCGGCAGGATGCTGTAACGGCTGATTTCACCCTCACGAAGTTCGGCGATGTGTGACTCACATTCCATGCAGAGTTCATCCATGCCGTTGGAGCCGTGCACGATGAGTGCATGGTGAGAGCCCAGCTTTTTAAGCACCTCAGCCTGCAATTCCAGCAGTTCCATGCTGTACACGCCCATGACTTGATGGCGCGCCCCAGCCGGGTTGGTCAGCGGCCCCAGGTTGTTAAACAGGGTGCGTACGCCCAGTTCTTTGCGGACTGGGGCTGCGAATCGCATGGCGCTGTGGTGATTGGGTGCAAACATGAAGCCCATGCCCACGGTGTGTATGGCTTGGGCGACCTGCGTGGCATTCAGGTTGATGTTGATGCCCAGCAATTCAAGTACGTCGGCACTGCCGGAATTGGACGACACGCTTCGGCCACCGTGTTTGGCCACTTTGACACCCGCACCAGCCAGCACGAACATGCTGGCCGTGGAAATGTTGAAGGTGTGCGCGCCATCCCCCCCGGTGCCGCACAGGTCGACCAAGGGCATGTCATCGGGCAACTCAACCGGGGTAACAAGTTCACGCATGACTTCAGCGGCTGAAGCCACTTCAGTGGGTGTTTCGCCCTTCATGCGCAAAGCCACCACCAACCCCGCGATTTGTGTCGGTGTGAGGTTGCCGGACAGCAACGCCTGAAACACGGACTTGGCGGTTGAATGATCAAGATCAAGCCCAGCCAGCAAGTGGCTGAGTACTTTGGTGTAATCGGGATATGACATGCTAAGCCACCGCCCCCGAGCGCACGCGGCGCAGAAAATTGCGCAGCAGGTCGTGGCCCCGATCAGACAAAATGGATTCTGGATGGAATTGCACGCCCTCGACGTCCAGGGTTTTGTGGCGCACGCCCATGATTTCGCCGTCTGCCGTTTCGGCGGTGACCTCCAGGCAATCGGGCAGGCTTTCGCGCTCAATGGCCAGCGAGTGATAACGAATGCAGGTCAGCGGATTGGGCAGCCCCTCAAACACGCCGACGTTGGTGTGACGCACCGGCGATGTTTTGCCGTGCATGATGGTTTTGGCGCGAACCACTTTGCCACCGAAAGCCTCACCAATGGCCTGATGGCCGAGGCACACACCCAAAAGCGGCACTTTGCCTGCAGCAGCCTTGATGAGATCAATGGATATTCCGGCCTGGCTGGGTGAACAGGGCCCAGGCGACACACAAATGGCAGACGGATTCAAAGCCAGAGCCTGCTCAACAATGAGTGCGTCGTTGCGGACCACATGCACGTCTTGACCCAGTTCGCCGAAGTACTGCACGAGGTTGTAGGTAAAACTGTCGTAGTTGTCGATCATTAAAAGCATGTCACACCTACTGTACCTTATATAATTTCATCGAACAAAAAACTTTAAAGAAGGTATTCAATTGTAAAAACCCTGTTCTAACTTAGATCGAGGTTAAATATAAAATTGCAGGTTGAGACGTATACCGTCGAAAATAACGAATTTAATTGTTTATTAATCATATACTGCCAACCAATATGACAACCTGTATTATTTATAACACCACTTCCAGCAGAAAAAATCACCAATTAAACTCGTTATGCACACGTGCTTTTTCAAATAAATACTGCAGACAATCGAGCTTCTCGTTTATTTCTTCAACCGCATGTGGCTGCAAAGTTGCTCGCGAAATCAAGCGATGTAGCTCCCCTTTGGTAAGCAGCAAGCTACCCCCAATTTTTCTTGCCAATCTTCGGAAAAAAGACTCTGCAAAGGTACTAAGCTTTTTGCGCTCAGTAGTTGCCTCCCAGATCAAAGCTGCTGCTTCCGGCGACGACGAAATCCATGTATTGAAATTCGATTGGCTGCCACCAAATATCTCGTCACGCAAAGCCTCTGCCATCGCTTCATCAATCGCGAACCTCGCTTCATGAGCAAATAAATCGTCGAGCGGATACTTCTCATATGCATAGGAACGCAGCAGTTCGGGAGTAATGAAATAATTCTCCGCTTCATATCTACGCCAATATCGAATTCGAAGCGAACCTAAGTCTCGGTCAACTCGATTTTGACCATCATTATCTAGAATTGCCAAGCCTTCTAAATTGGGAAGAAGATTTCGCAATCCGGTGAAATGGTCGGCGGGAGTCAGACCAAACCCCCCCTCTACACGCTCTAGTTCAGCTTCAAAATCCTGTCTTGGATAATTGTTTTGAACATAGAAACTGTTGATTCGCTCATCCCATATGTTGGCTACTGGATGTTGCAGCAATTCGGCCAAGCCACGCAGCATGTCAACATCTGTTCCCCCTTCCACGTACAAAACGTAGCCTCGTTCCCTAGCCTTTATATAATGATCGGCGCCAAAGTGTTTTAGACTATTTCTAATTGCTTGTTTCTTCGCCAGATCATCTGATCGCCCCTCAAGCAACAAAGTAAGATTGGTATCGAGGGCTTCGTCTAGTATCACTTCGGAATGAGTGACCATGACCACCTGAGAGCCATTCTCACTGGCTATGTCACGAAGTAAGACATAGACTTGTTTCTGTCTCAAAATCTCCAGATGCGCATCGGGTTCATCAACGAGCAATACGCTTCCCTTGTGAGAATACAGATATGCAAAAACTAACAACATTTGCAGCATTCCACGCCCAGCAGAAGAAATATCAAGCGCCTCTTTCACACCGGGCTGTTTAAAACTCAATGTGATGCTGCCGCGGCTCGTCTCTTCAGGTGAGCCCAAACTTACACTAAATAGTCTTTGCATCAACTTAACTACACGTTTCCAATCGTCTAAGGACGATTTGAGCACGTTCAAACACAAATTACGTAATACGTCTGCCGTACGACCCTGACCAAGAAGCACATCTACGCGTCCTGGCTGTAGAATTGGTTCCTCCGTATCCAATCCAGACATGGGATACAGCAACTCTACTTTTATACCGGCTGCAAATTCTATTAGTTCCAAATCTCCCATAAGGGACTCATCGGGAGTACAGTACACAAGTTCATCACCTTGGCTTCGGAAACGCATCGACACCGGGCGAATGCGACCTTTATGCTCTACAGCGACCGTAAGAATCATGGGGATGTCTTTATTACCCTTCCTTACGTTGGTGTTGTGCCAATAGAAACGCGTTCGAGTAACCGGTACAGCGACTATATTAAGACGGTTCATTGAAGTGGCGGTTCGATCTTTAGCTGAAGAATCCTTTCGCACATCGAACCAAGTTCGAACTGCTTGTGACCATAGGGCTAACGCTTGAATCGCGCTAGTCTTACCGCAATTATTGGGGCCAATTAGCACAGCAGGATGATCTAACTCAATACGCTGCATATCTCCGAAGCGTTTGAAATTCTCAATTTCTATGTAATGCAATAAACGCATAAATAAACTGAGCCTCCAACTAAATCAGTTCACCATCAAGGCCAGACTGGACCAGCTCTGCAGCGCGCATGACTGCGCGGGCCTTGTTTTCGGTTTCAAGCCATTCACTTTCAGGCACTGAATCGGCCACAACCCCTGCCCCAGCCTGCACATACAGCATGCCGTCTTTCACCACGCCGGAGCGGATGGCAATGGCCACGTCCATGGTGCCGGTGAAGCTGAGGTAGCCGCAGGCCCCACCGTAAACACCGCGTTTGGTGGGCTCCAGCTCGTCGATGATTTCCATGGCCCGCACCTTGGGTGCCCCAGACAACGTGCCTGCCGGGAAGGTGGCGCGAAGTACATCCATGGCGCCCAGGCCCGGCTTCAAATCGCCTTGCACGTTGCTCACGATGTGCATGACGTGCGAATACCGCTCGATGATCATTTTTTCAGTGACCTTGACTGATCCGGTTTGTGCAATGCGGCCGATGTCGTTGCGAGCAAGGTCGATCAACATGACATGTTCGGCAATTTCTTTGGGGTCAGCCAGCAGCTCATCGGCCAAAGCAGAGTCTTCTTGCGGGGTTTTGCCGCGAGGGCGCGTACCGGCGATGGGACGCAAGGTGACCAGCGGCGCGTCGCTGTCGGCCTGCACATCCTGGCGAACCAGGATTTCAGGTGAAGAGCCCACCACCTGGAAATTGCCGAAATTGTAGAAAAACAGGTAGGGAGATGGGTTCAGCGAACGCAGTGCGCGGTACAGGGTCAGCGCGTCTTCGGGGAAGGGTTTGCTGAGACGTTGCCCGAGCACCACTTGCATGACGTCGCCAGCGGCAATGTACTCTTTGGCCTGATTGACCACATCGACGAAAGCGTCTTTGGTGATGGAACGCTCTATGCCAGTGACCCGGGTAGGCACCGACAAGGGAATATTGACCGACTCGCGCAGTTTGTACATCAGGCTTTTGAGGACTTGACGCCCTTTGGAGTACGCACCTGCTTCGGCAGGGTCCACAAACACGATCAGCTGAATGGTGCCCTTGATGTTGTCCACCACCGCCAGGCGCTCGGTCAGCATCAGCAAAATGTCGGGAATGCCGAGATCGTCGGCCTTTCGAGTGGCCTCCAGTCGGTTTTCGATGTAGCGAACCGTGTCGTACCCAAAGTAACCGGCCAGACCGCCGAAAAACCGCGGAACGCCCGGAAGATCTGGCACCTTGAACCGGGCGTGGTACTGCTCAATGAAGTTCAGCGGATTGCCTTCAAACTGTTCGAGCACTTGCGGTTGACCCTGCTCATCGGTTTTCAGCACGCGTAAGGTGTTTTCAAACACCTCAACAGTGGTGTCCGAAGGCAGGCCGATGAATGAGTAACGGCCTGAACGCTCGCCACCAATAACGGATTCGAGCAGGAAGGTGTTGCGGGTGTTGGCGAGCTTGAAATACACCGACAGGGGCGTGTCAAGATCTGCATAGCAGTTGGCGATCAGCGGGATGCGGTTGTAACCCTGACTGACATAGCTGTTGAATTCGTTTTCGGTCATCATGCCGTGGTTCCTTGTTCGGTGAGCAGCAGGTTGGCTGCTTCTTCGATGGTTTGCACATACGCGTCACAGGGGGTGCTGTGAATGTCATTCCCCTCGTTGTAGCCGTATGGCAAAAGCCAACAGGAAACCCCTGCCGCTTGAGCGGACAGGGCATCGTTGACCGAATCGCCGATCATCAAGGCCTCATCAGGATTGACACCCAATTGTTGGCAGGCGAATTCGATGGGCATGGGGTCGGGCTTTTTGCGCGCGCAGGTGTCGCCACCCACCACCACTTCAAAATAGGGCAAAAGCTCGGTGCGCTTGAGCAAGGGCAAGGTGTACCGCTCGGGCTTGTTGGTCACGACTGCCAGCTTGAAGCCCGCATTTTGCAGCATGTCCAGCCCCTCTCGAACTCCGTCAAAACAGTGGGCCTTGTAGCCGTTCAGCAGCTCGTAGTGCTGGTTCCACAAAGCCATGGCCTGGCGAAAAAGGTCGGCGTCCACCTGCCCGTCCATCGCGCCGGAAAGGGCACGACGCACCAGACTTTCTGCGCCTTTGCCCACATAGACGCCCACTTGTTTTTGACTGATTTCGGGTCGACCCATTTCGCGCAGCATCGCGTTGACGGCGGCCGCGAGGTCGGGAACGGTCTCCAGCAGAGTGCCGTCCAGATCGAATAAAACCGCTTGAATGGCCATGTTGCGCCCGCCCTATTCAGGCCGAACGCGGGCCAGCTCGGCTCGCATTTGTTCAACAATCGCCTTGTAATCGGGTTTGCCAAAAATGGCGGAACCGGCCACGAAGGTGTCTGCACCGGCGCGGGCGATTTCAGCGATGTTGTCGGGTTTGACTCCCCCGTCGATTTCAAGACGAATGGGGCTACCACCTGCCGCAACGTGCGCGTCAATGCGTGCACGCACTTCCCGACACTTGACCAGCGTTTGCGGGATAAAGCTTTGGCCACCAAAACCGGGGTTAACCGACATGAGCAGAATCAAATCGAGTTTGTCCATGACGTGATCAAGCCAGGCTGTGGAGGTGGCCGGGTTCAGCACCAGACCGGCTTGACAGCCCTGATCGCGAATGAGACCCAAGGTGCGGTCCAGATGGTCAGTGCCTTCGGGATGCACGCTGATGAGGTTGGCGCCTGCCTTGGCAAAATCAGGAATGATGCGATCGGCGGGACGAACCATGAGGTGCACGTCAATGGGTGCGTCGGTGTGGGGGCGCAAGGCCTCGCACACCAAGGGACCGATGGTCAGGTTCGGCACATAGTGATTGTCCATGACGTCGAAATGAACCCAGTCAGCACCCGCCGCGATGACGTTTTTGACTTCGTCGCCCAGACGGGCAAAGTCGGCGGACAAAATGCTGGGGGCAATGACAAAGGGATTCATGAACAGCCTTGGTAATCAGTGTGTTGGATCGGAATGGAAAGTTTAAACGATTCTGCCCTCGACTCGTCGAGCCAGTGGAAGATCGGATTTGCCAAGTGCGTGTTTTCCACCGAGAATGTAGACAATAACCAACCAGAAGGCTTTTCGGGACAATGAGTACAACGCAGAAATATCGCTTTGAAGTGGAAGTCAGCACCCATTTTCTGGAGGAACAGAGCGACCCGGAGGGTGGCCCTTTCGTGTTTGCATACACCATCGACATACGCAACATTGGTGAGGGAACGGCCCAGTTACTCAGGCGGCACTGGGTCATCACCGATGCAATGAACAACGTTCAGGAAGTTCGCGGAGATGGCGTGATAGGCGAACAACCTGTTTTGCGACCCGGGGAGACGTTTCAGTACACCAGTGGCTGCCCTCTACCGACCTCAGTGGGCACCATGAAAGGCGAATACACCTTTGTGACCGAGGATGGCGACACCTTCGAAGTGGCCATTCCGGAGTTTCTGCTGTCTGTGCCACATGCTTTGCATTGATTCACTGGGACGGGGCATCGTCAGTCGACTTGCTTGCCTCGTCATTCTGCTTTGATTCGGGCTCAATGACCGGATGATCGATCCGCGCTCGGAGTGTCCAGACCATAATGAACACAATAACGCCCAGCGCCAGCACCATTTCCAGATACAAAACCCACATGAATTTTTCTCCAAAACACGTTGTTCAGGCGATTGGCCTGACTGCCCTGTTGAGTTTAATCGCTTGCTCCAGCACCACGCCACCCCAAACGTCAAAGCCTGCGGAGCCGCCTGCAAAAAAAGCGGCACCTGTGTGGATGAAGTCCAGTTTTGACCAGTTGCCAGGCTGGGCCACCGGCAACCAGGACTTGGTGTTGAAGGCCTTTGCGGCGCAGTGCGACAACAACGGCGGTGCGCTTGCCAAAAAAAGTGGCACCCCAAGCGGACTGTTGAAAGCCTGTGGGGCCGTACAGGAACGTTTGGCAAAAGGAGACTTGCCGCCGGCGCAATTCTGGCTGGAAGCCAACTTTGACGTGTGGCAATTTCAAAAGGAAGACGGCGGAAAAACCGGCCTGATGACCGGATATTTCGAACCGGAGTTGAACGGCTCACGGACAAAGGACGTGCGCCACAATGTGCCACTGTATGGTGTACCCAGTGATTTGATCACCGTGAAACTGGACAGCCTTTACCCCGAGCTGAAACACATGCGCCTGCGGGGCCGGCTGCAGGGCAATACGCTGGTGCCGTTTTTTGATCGGGCAAGCTGGGACAAGGTCGGCCCCCAACGTGAAAAGCCGATTGTGTGGGTCAACGACAAGCTGGATGCATTCCTGCTGCAAGTACAGGGCTCGGGTCGCGTGGAACTGCCGGATGGCAAGGTAGTCAGACTGAGTTACGCAGATCAAAACGGCCAACCCTACAAATCGATCGGCAAAGTGCTGGTGGACCGCGGGGAACTGACCGTCGACAACGCGACAGTGCCTGGCATTCGAGATTGGGCAAACCGGCACCCCGACCAGCTGGACAGCTTGCTGGCAGAGAACCCCAGTGTG
The DNA here is from genome assembly GCF_030160455.1 of Limnobacter litoralis. Taxonomy (GTDB): domain Bacteria; phylum Pseudomonadota; class Gammaproteobacteria; order Burkholderiales; family Burkholderiaceae_B; genus Limnobacter; species Limnobacter litoralis. Next base: position 15,463 of record NZ_BSOJ01000030.1, read on the forward strand.
GTTTTCTTCAAGGAAAGCGAAGTTAAAAACCCGGCACTTGGGCCCACAGGGGCACTCGGGGTGCCTTTGACGGGCGGGCTGAGCCTGGCCATTGATCGCTCAATTGTGCCTTATGGCAGCATGCTTTGGATCGAATCCAGCAACCCGCAGAGCGGCAAACCCATTACACAGGGTGCACTCGCGCAGGACACGGGCGGCGCGATTCGTGGGCGGGTCAGAGCAGATTATTTTTGGGGCACCGGCAAAAAAGCGGGTGAGTTGGCGGGCATCACCCGCCAACCCCTGAAGATGTGGCTGATCTGGCCCAAGGACACGCCCTTGCCTGAATCAGCCAACTAATGTCAGTTGCGGGCAGCAAGCGACATACGCTTGGTCAGCTCGCCGGCGGTGATGGCACCGCTGGCGCGCGTACCGTCTTCAAAAATGATGGTCGGCGTACCGGCCACACCCAAACCGCGCCCCAACTGCACAAGCTGGGAAATCGGTGGATTGCAATCGCCGGCACCACTGGGGGTTTTGCCTTTCAGCATCCAGTCGTCCCACACCTTGGTTTGGTCGGCTGCGCAAAGCACCTTCTGGGCTTTGTCGATGGAGTCTTGCCCCAGGACTGGATACAGGAAGGTGTAAACAGTGGCGTCATCCAGCTTTGAAAGCGCTTCGCGACGAAACCGCTTGCAATAACCACAGTTCGGGTCTTCAAACACTGCAATTTTGCGGGTGCCTTTGCCATACACGCTTTTGAGCGCCAACTTCAAGGGAAGGTCTTTGTTGAAGGCAATGGCGTTCAGCTTGTCCATCTTCGCCTCGGTGAGGTTGTCCATGGTTTTGCTGTCGATCAGATCGCCCAGAATAAGATGGCTGCCACTGCCATTGCTGTAGATGATTTTCTTGCCACCTGCGTGAGACACCACCACCTCAAAAAGCCCATCGAAATATTTCACGTCGGTGATGGACAGCACCTTGACGCCAGAGGTGCCGAGTGCATCTTCAATGGATTGTGTAATTTGCTGGGTTTGCGCTTTGGTGACGGCAATGGCCGACGGCGCCATCACGAGGGATGTGAACGACAACAAGGCAAGACCGAGGCCGCGTTTGATGAATGTGGTGGATGGTTTGATCATGAATATACCGCTGAGAAAAACTGTGAAAAACAAGCCACTATCGCATAGCTTGTTGAGAAAGCCAACGCTTGAGCATGGGAATGCGGTTGAGCACCTGCATGCCTTGATTGCGGGCCCAGTGCACGCCGGGAAGATCGATGCGAAACAGATTGTGCAGCCCGTCGGTCATGAAGTGCACCGGCGTGCAAGCGGCCTTGCGACGGCGTTCCCAGGCTTGCCAAAGCTGTTCGTCCGCCAAGCCAAGGCGCTGAACAGCGAGAAGACGCTTGCGAGAGGCCAGCAAACCCGCCAGTTCGGCGGCGTCCTCAAGCCCCAGGTTTAGGCCCTGCCCCGCAAGGGGGTGGACCACATGCGCAGCATCGCCCATCAGAACGACACCGTTGTTGAACCACACTGGGGCAACACCGTGACGCAGGGGAAAGGCAAACGATTTGCCACAAGGCGACAACTTGCCGTAGTGGTCGTTTAGATCGGCCCCCGGAACTCGAAGCACGGCCTCGGCCAGTGACTCGGCTGACAACTGCATGGTGCGCTGTGAAGCAGACAGCGGCATTGACCAGACCATGGACACAAAGGGGCCAGGCAGGGGCAACATCGCCAAAACAGTCTGATCAACAAACCACTGCCGAGCTACGCCGTGATGGGGCTTTTCAATTTTAAAAGTGCAAACAACGCCCTCGGCGCTGTAGTCTTGCACCTCGTAATCAAGACCAGCCTGCCTGCGCGTCGCACTCTGAGCACCATCCGCCGCAATCAGCAAAGGCGTGTTGAGGGTTTTTTGACGCGTGACGACAGACCACACGTTGTGGGAACGGGACAACCCATCGACCGGCTCGTTGATCCATTCGATGCCTGGTTGGAATCGAATGGCTGCCAGCAGCACTTCGAAAAGACTGCTTTGTTCAACGATCCAGGTGAGGGAGTCCACCCCAGTATCGTTGGAGTTGAATCTGAGAAAACCCTGGTTTTCACCACGACCGTCGCCCCAAACCTGCATTTCATGAACAGGTTGGACTTTTTCACTGGGCAGGTTGTCCCACACGCGCAATTTGTCCAACACACGCTGACTGCGATGGGACAAAGCGAAAACACGGGGGTCAAACCGCTGCCCCGGGCTGGCGGTAAACTGAGGCGGCCTGGCACCGACCACGGCAACACGAAATCCATTGGAGGCCAACACCAAGGCAGCAACAAGGCCCACGACACCGCAACCGATAACGGCCGCATCGAGGTCGGGTGAAGAATTGGCGTCTGAAAGTGTCGTTGTGGTCATTCAAATGATCATAAATCAAAGGGTCTGTGAAATCGTACATGCATTTTGCACAGATGATTTGCTTTCGGCCTCAGATTCGGATAAACTTGCGCGCTTCAGTGGCCAAGTAGCTCAGTCGGTAGAGCAGAGGATTGAAAATCCTTGTGTCGGTGGTTCGATTCCGCCCTTGGCCACCATCCCTTCCCGGTATGTTCTCGAGACATCGTTTACATATCATTCCGGAGACATCGTTAACACTTTTGGACCAAAAGGGTTAACGATGGGTTCCACTCTACACGAATCCAAATCAAAAAATCCCAAGTCGTAATTCATAAAGCTGACCAGCCAGATGTGCTCGTCAACTTGCTTCAGGCCCACGTCATGGCCGGCCAGGACAGTGCTGAGGTGAATCTTCTTGCGACCGATGCAAATTCGACCACAGGCAGTGATCGTGACAGTTTTGTCGTGAAACGGATAATAAACGGGCTCAATGCCTCTGTATTGCCGCGTTGACGGCACATACAGATCGGCTGGTCTTTTCATGTCCAGCGCTTGATGAGGTCGCTCGTGGTTGTACTCCTGAACGAAGTGTTCAAACTTCTCCTGTTGCTGCAACATATTCATGCCAGCTGGTCTGGTGCAGTACTGCTTCAAAGTGCGGTGCATGCGCTCATGTCGACCATTTTGCTGTGGGTTACCTGGCTTGATCCGCTCAATGGCGATGCCCAGGCGCAACCAATACACCGAGAGCTTGGATAAGCCGTGTATGGCATGCACAGAAGAAAATGGCACGCCGTTGTCCGAGCGGATGGCCTGAGGCAAACCATAATCCCGAAACAGGCGTTCAAAGGCCGTGATGGCCATTTGCTCGCGGGTACTTTCCATGGCCTCGCAACAGAGTAAATACCTGGAGCTGAAGTCGGTGACCGTCAGTGGATAACAATAGCGTTTGTCGCCCAGCATGAATTCCCCTTTGTAATCCACACAACACAGTTCATTGGGCGATCTGGCCGTGCTCAAGGCTGTGCCTTGAGCACGGTGTCGGCGGTTTTTACGAGACTTGACTAAACCATGGCGATCAAGCACTGCGTGCACGGTGCTGGTTGCCGGTGTGGGAATGTCTGGGAAATGGCTAATGAGTCGCTCACGGATCTTTGGTGCTCCCCACAAAGGCCATTGCTGCTTGATTTTGACAATTTGTTGCTCGACCTGGAAGGGCAGTTGGTTGGCAAAGCGAACGGGTCTGCGGCTGCGATCGGTGAGCGCCTCCAGGCCACTTTCCCGATACCGAGAAATCACCTTATGGCCAGTTACCCGAGAGATGCCAAACTCGCGACAGAGCTCTGTAATACTCTCGCCGTCGAGGTAGCGAGCGACAAATTTCAGTTTCTCATCCATCTTCGTACTTTCGCTCCAAGGCATAGTCGGTCCCTCCTATGCCTGAAAACTGTAAAGTATGTGTCCGGAATAATCTGTAAACTATGTCTCGGTAAGTACACCCTTCTTGCTTTTCAAGGCTTATTACAAGCCGAATATTTCTGAAAGAAAACCGCAACAAACTAGCACTACACTGCTTGAGTTAGATCGCGCAAACAGTTGCGTTCAGGAAAATTCATGCACAAGTTCATCGAAAAAATTCAGGATGTGCAAAAAGCCATTCACAAGTTGCTGGACAGCGACTTGAAAGCCTTGGATTTGAAAAAAGAGAAAAAAGAGCTGGAAGAGATTTTGAGGACCCTGTCTTCAATTGAGCGCAGGGCCACTGCAAAATTGAGCAAGAACAACTGATCAGGCGGGAATATCACCCTTGCTGACCGGCAACCACCAGGTGAAACCAAAGATCACGGTGTTAAGGCATACCTTGCTGACAGGCACCTGTTTGTCGCGCAGGCGGTTAAACGCCACAGGCAATTCAAGAATGTGAGCGGCCAAAATAATTGCGCCCAGCATGTTTAACCACATGATGTGGTGACCCAAAAGCCCAATCAAAGGAATGGCCAGCCAGAACACCACCAGTCCACCCTGTAAAACGTACCAAATTTTTCCCGAACCCATTGAAGCGTGTCTCCGTCTTGTTGATTTTGACTTTATCGAGTCAACACCGCCGTGTTGAAACAATTTTGCGTGTTTTCCTCAAGCACGACCTGATTGACGTCCAGCCCAAGATCAGCAAGAAGTTCACTGAGAATGGGGCCGACCCCAGACAGCGCTGCGGTGAGAGGCGCATTCAGTATACCCAAATTCAATCCCAGAACCTGTGCGGTCAGGTTGCTCGTCAAGGTGCTGGTGCCCTTGATGGCATCGAAGCTGTATGTCGTCTTCAGCGTGGGGTTGGGATAACCCACCAACTGAACATTGCTTGCACTGACACTGCCCAACTGAGTGGACAAATTGACCAGTGGATTGGCCACCACGCTGGCGGTCAAGGGGACCGAATAGAGCGTGGAGCTGATCGACGAATTCGATTGGGGCAACCGACATTGAATGTCATTGATATCGGCCTTGCCTCCGCCTGAGGTCAAGGTAACGTCAAGCAATCCACTCAACTTCACATGAATTTGGATTTGTTCGGTGGTGGCTGTGGCCAGCACCGAACCGCTTGTGGGCCGCTTTACCGCGATGAACATCTTCGGTGGATTCAAAACCGTGACATCCGCGATCGAACCAAGCTTCAATTTGATGGTACCGGCAGACACACCTTTTGCAGCTGCCAGCGTACTGACGAACCCCAAATCACCCAGACGAATCGTGCCATTGCTGACCGTGCCTACGTTTGTGGCAGCAAGAATGTCGCTCAGCGGAAAGGATTTGTTATTCAACGCACCACCGCTGGGCAGCGTCAGGCCGAGGTCAGAGGCGGTGACATTCGACACGGTGAATGCCGCGTCCAGCAATTGACGGGCAGTGACTTGAGTGCTCAACAGCGAATTTAAATTCAAGGGTTGCCCGGCCTGAATAACACCCAGCTGAACGGCAAGCCCTACCAGACTGACACTGGTGTTGGCGGCAAGCAGCCCTTGATAGCCGATGGCATTGAGCTGCAACTTGGCCCCGATCAGGGTCAGGACCGGATTCTGAAGAGCTGAACCATCGGTACTCAAAGCCAGCAAATTGGTGCCGACCGCACCAGTGACCATTGGCACGATGGTGGCCTCTGCCTGCGCAGTGATGGTGTGCGTGCCCAAGAACGAAGTGGCCAGGGTGCGGGTTATTTTCACCAGCACGGATTGGCCGCAATTGTTGGCGCTGAGCAAGGTGTCAGTGCCCTTCACATTGCAGGAAATTGACAAGGTGTCACCAGAGGCCGCGTCGTAACCATTTTTGGCGGCGTAACTGTACGCAACGGGGAAATTGATGGGGGCGTCTGCGATGTCACTGGCTGCGACTTGCGCGGTCAGATCCACAATGCGTTGCAATTCATTTTTCTTCCAGATGGCCTGCCCGACACCCAGCACACCCAAGGCCCCAATGGCCATGAGCAAAATGAAAACATTCAGCACCATGAAAGAGCCGGATTGCCTGTGCTTACCTGACATTGCGTGCACCGTTACTTGCTGACCAAACCAGGTCGATTACCTCATTTTGCACCAAAAAGGCCCAGCCTAGTAACCCGAAAAGGTGATCAATCGCGCAGTAGATCAATCTTTCATGAATCGCCCAAACAAGGTTTTGCGCATGCGTTTGGGGGGTTTGAGTCTGCACACCATGGCCTTTGCCACAGTCACCATCAGTTCAAGAGGAGAGGCTGTGGTGCTGGTTTGCGCATGGATGCCCAGTGCTGAAAGCAACGCCTCGTCAATGTGCTGCTTTTCATCGGTCAACAGCACCAAACCCACACCTAGATATGCTTGTGTTATGCAATCAAGCGCAGCCTGGTCACTGGCCAGTTGTTGCACCAACACAATGACACTGACTTTGTAAACAGGCACAAACCGATCGACCTCGCTTAAAGAGCCGCAGGAAAAAACGCCGCTGAACTGATTGGACTCTGACAAGCCTGACTCCAGCCGAAGTCGGCTAACGGGGTCTGGATCGACAATCAGAACGGAATTCATGGATGACAACCTCAAGTGGCAGATTGAACTGTGTGATGCAAATTCGATGCCAAGACCACAGGCCCGAATGGGTTAAAACGCCTTGAGGTGAGGAAATTGGGCGACGATGGCCTCGGTGCTTAGCGGCATTTGAATGCTCTGACGTGTTTGCCACAAGGTGATCTGGTCAGTCACCAGCATGCTGCCCACCCAGCCGTCCTGCCCTCCGAGGAGGGTGAAATAATTGGCGTCCGGATTCGACAGATCGGACAGGTGCCGGGCCTGTGAACCATAGGCTGTCTCATCAAAGCCCCGAATGAAGCCATGGGCATTTTTCATCAAGGTTTCACGAGAACCGGCTGCGGGGAACGAGCGTGAGGAAAACAATTTGCCCAGCAGAGGCACAAAACCCAACACATGCCTGAGCCTGATTTTGTGCGCGTTGCCCCACATTTGCCAATGCTGGGCGTTGCGCGAAGCCGCTTCAAGACAGGCTGGAATGACCTGAATTCGCTCCGACTCTGCCATGGATTCAAGTTCATCTGGCAGATGAGCACACAGAAATGCCCATTGCTCGAAGAGCCCTGGAATGCGTCCACGGTACTTGATTTTGCCGATTCGCCCCACCAAGGCAGTAATGAGAAACTCAAATTGAAGCGCCTGAAGGCTGTCAGAACTGTAAGCCCCCGACCAGGCCGAAATGGATTGGCACACCAATCCCTGCGTGTGATTGACCGCATAAGGCATGCACAGGCTTGAGAGGCGGCTCGCCAGCCGACTTGCCAACACCGACGTGACATCGAACTGGGCGCGCCGCAAAGCCTCAATGTCAAGAATGCGATCATCGAGCAACAACTGGTGGGCGCGCATGATTCGATCATCGCCATTGAACAGAAAGCCCAGACCACTGACATCAGAAGGACGATTGTTGGCTGACACCAAAAACCCCTGGGGCGGATTGAGGACACTGGGGAAATCGGCCGCACAGCGCCGGTTGGCCCAGTCTCGGTTGGCGATGTGCTCGGGCAGTACCCAATCGTCTTCGGGAAAAGCATTTCTGGCAGGCAATGTGGCCGCCAGCACATGTCCGATGTTGCCCGCTGTGTCTGCGCCAAGCACATTCAACGGCGTGACGCCCACGCCGTGCATGGCCTGCTGCAATTCGCGCACGCTGTGACTGCGCATGGCTTTCAAAAAGCTGCTGATTTCGTCGGTGGGCCAATGGCCGGCCCAACGCAAGGCCAGACTTTCATGACCACACATGCTTGCCAGAGAAGGACACTCTGTGAGAACGGGGCCTTGAGTCGACCAGCGGAGAAACCGCTTTCGGGTCCAGCCAAATCGCACCTTGATTCGTGTGTGTTGGCTGACACTGTTGGCCAGTGACGAGGGATCCAGCCGCACCAAGTCCGAAGATGCTGCGCGAAGGTTGGTTCCACCCCACGCGAGATTCGGATTTCGCCCCAAACCGAGCACCGGAACACCAGGAAACATCAAACCCACACATTGATACGAGGGGCATTGAAGGCCGACCAGCATCCACACATTGGGCAGGTGTAGGCCAAGGTGCGGATCATTGGCCATGAGCGGCGCCCCGTTTTCGGTGCGGCTACCCGACAACACCAATGAATTGCTTCCAGAACGAGACAGACTGTTCAGAATGTTGCCGAGCTTCTCGGCCGTTGAAGCGGTAGCAGGATTGTCAAAACTGGTGAAAATGCCTGCTCCGGTTATTCGCAGACGTTCCCACCATTGGGCAAAGTCGCCGCTGAGTCGATGTTCGATCAGGGAAAAATAAATGGGCCAGTTGACATCGGCACCCGCCAGTCGGCCCAACAGCAAAATGTCCAGCGGCGTGTAGGGTTCGGGTTTGATGCCCATCAGCTTTTCATCAACACCTCGGGGCCTTTGCGAGCGAACGGCATTCAAGCCGTCTACGAAGGCTTGCACCCATTGCCGGCTGTCCTCTGGCATTTGTTGCCAGATCTCAGGGCCCGCCCGACCAAAATCAAGCAAACGAATGAGGTGATCCATGTCGACAAACCCACGCCCACCCATTTCAGACAGACGCCCTTGTGCAAGACGACGCAAGAACTGAAGCTGCGGGCCGCGCTGATGCTCGGTCACAGCGCCCAGGGCATAGGCTGCGGCGATGTCGCTATCGGCTTGAATGTAGGGTACGAAAAAGTCGTTGAAGCGAATAACGGTGCCTGCTTCAAGATTCAACTCGTACTGCCGAAAGGCGTTCAGTCGGTCTTGCAGGGAGAGTGTTGGATAGCGAATCGACAGCCAACCCATGGAGGCGGAGAGTCGAGCAAGCCCGCGCGCGAAATATTTGACGAGGCGGTTGTTGGCTGGGCCAAGCGCTTTAAACATGGGCTTGGAGCAGGGTCGATGCTGAAAACTTCAGGACATTCCGTAGGACACAAGACGCCCAAGTCGCTTGTGGAGTTTTTGTTGCAAACGGCGCTGCTTGACGCGTTGAAGCCGGTTGTATGCACCAGGAAGGAGATTCAGAATCTTGGACATGGCTGTGGTCGTCAACAATCAAACCCACAGCCTAGCTGGCGCATGTTTCAGCGCCATGACAACGCAGGAGGATTAAGCCGCCTTTTTGCCCGCCTTCTTCAAATTCGCCTGAATTTCATCATTCAATGCACTGAACTGCTGGGCCAACTTGTGGCTGGGCATGAAATGCACCATGGGGACAGAGGCTTGGTGACTTTCACGAATTTTGACAGAACTGGACAGGCAAGTATTCAGCACCGGCAGGCCTTCATCGAGCAGTTCCCGAACAAGTTGCCTGGGCAGACTGGCCTGCGGCTGGAACTGATTGACGACGATTCCCTCCAGTGCGAGCGTGGGGTTGTGGTCTGCCCGAATTTCATTCAACGCGTCCAGCAGGTTGTAGAGCGCCTTGCGGGAAAAGTCATCGCAATCGAAGGGAATCAACACGCCATTGGCCGCGATCAGGGCTGAGCGCGAGAAGAAGTTCAGTGCGGGCGGGGTGTCAATGTAAACCATGTCGTATTGGCCCTGAAGCTCATCCAGCGCCTCACGCAACTTGAAAATTTTATAGCGTGACTCAAGCTTGCCTTGCAACTCTTCCAGCGCAGGGTGACTGGCTAGCAGGTCAAGGTTTTCATAGGGCGACTCAACGATGAATTCTGCACTTTTCTTGGGTCGAATCTTGAAGTTCAAGGCTTGATCAAAAAAATCGGCCAGGGTGTACTCCAGTTCTTCGGAAGGGGTTCCCATGATGTAGTGGGTGCTGTTGCCCTGTGGGTCCAGGTCGATCAACAGGGTTTTCAAGCCATTGTTGGCCGAAATGGCTGCCAGGTTACTGGTGATGGTGGACTTGCCGACGCCACCTTTCTGGTTGAAAACCACTCGACGCATGTTGGACTCTCCTGTTGACTGATCGGCTTTTTATATCACAAAAGCTAACCCGCTTGGGCAATTTAAGGACGCGACACAACGTGATGAAATCATGATTCGTTTCAAGTTTTTACGGCCCAATGGTCATGACTGTGATTGAGGCATGCTCGCCCGAGAAGGCAGCCCGGGGTTTTTCCCTGATTGAGTTGATGGTGACCCTTGCGGTGGCCGGGGTCATGCTGATGGTTGCAGTACCCAGCTTTGGCAATTTGATGCTTTCCAGTCAGTTAACCAGCTTGTCCAACGAACTGGTTTCGGCATTGAACAGCGCCCGGGTGGAAGCGGTGAAGCGCAACGCGCCGGTGGAAGTGTGTTCTGACAACACCTGCGCCGTCACAACCACGGACATGTCCAATGGTCATCCACTGCGGATCAAGGCGGGGTTGGATGACATGGTGGACCCAATCAGTGTGCGGGCAGTCCGTCACCTCACCTACAGCGGGCAGGGGCTTGCCTACGCCAACGGACAAAATGCGCCTTTCAGTGGTCTGGTTGCCGATCTGTTTTCAGACCGTCTAAACACTCAGGGACATCGGTGCATATACGTCGAAGTGGGTGCCGTGGTGTCGACCTGTACAGACAACCAGAACTGTGGCTATTTCAATGGGAGGCCCAATGCAAGCTGCCATTAGAGAACTGCGGCCCACCAAACAAGACGGTTTGGGAATGATCGAGGTTTTGATTGCGGGCTTTGTGCTGTCGGTCGGATTTCTTGGGGTGGCTGCGTTGCAAACGCGATCGGTGGCGACCAACAACAACACACTTGCAAGAAATGCCGCAATGCTGGCCGGTTATTCCATTCTGGAAGTCATGCGGGTGGACAAAGCGCAGGCTTTGCAGGGTGCCTACAACAAGACCTTGACTGCTGACGCTTGCCCCGCTGGCGGCACCCTGGCCAAGAACCAGCTGCAACAACTGTGCAAGGATCTGGGCGACAACTTGGGGGCTGTTAAAACAACCTTTGCACAGGTGAAGTGCAACAACCAGGGTGACTGCTCTGTCAGCGTTCAGTTCAAAGACCCTCACCCGCTTCTGGGTGGTCCGCCCATTCAGAGCGTGGTGGCGAAGACCATGTTGTAGGAGCGAATGTTGAAAAGGCATTGCTATACAAATTGCTTGCGAAGTCAACAGGGGTTCAGCCTTGTTGAGTTGCTGATCGCGCTGGCGCTCAATCTGATCTTGATGGGGGGTGTCATCAGTGTGTTGATGTCGAACCAGCAGTCATTTCGCACCAACCAAGCCATGACCGAAGTGCAGGACGGTTCTCGCATTGCCTTTGAGTTTCTTGGACGTGACATCCGGGATGCAGGATTGACCGGGTGCGGAAATGCGGGGCGAGTGAGCAATGTGCTGTCGAATGGATCAAACAATGGGGGGTCAGACTGGTGGGCAAACTGGTCCAACGTGATTCAGGGCTATGACGACGCCAACAAAGACCCGGCGCTTTCTGCACTGGCTGGATCCGGCCCAGTTGCGGGATCCAGTTCGATTCAGATTCACAGTGTATCCGGCAACGCCATGTCGGTTTTGGCCCATGTCGGTGCACAAAACCAGTTTGAATTGCAAACCGGCTCGACCGCTTTCCAGACTGGCGACATTGTGATGGTGTGCGACCCGGATCACGCGACGCTCTTTCAAATCAGCAGCTATTCGCCGGCAACGGGTCACCTGATTTACAACACGGGCAAAGGCACCTGGCCGGGCAACTGTTCAAAGGGACTGGGATTTCCCACGTTGTGCACTGTAAAGGGTAACAGCTATGAATTCGGGACAAACGCCCAGATCGGCAAACTGAATGCAATGGACTGGTACATCGGTCAAAACCCGCTGGGTGGAAATTCACTTTACCGTGCAAGTCTTGTCCGGGTTCCGGGAAACCAAGTGACTTTGAGCACTCAGGAAATGGTGAGAAGCGTGACAGACATGCAAGTGAGGTACTTGGTGGAGGGTGCGGACCATTTTGCCAAAGCAGCAGATTTAAAAATAAGCGACTGGGCGCTTGTCAATGCGGTCCAGATTACTTTGACCCTGTCGGGTACAACACAAAGGGCGGGCGTGAACGGTCAGAACCTGAAACGCAACTACACGACCACAATTGCTTTGCGCAACCGGACGAACTGAGATGCGAATTCAAACAGAGCGAAAGCCACGATTCGAACAAAAAGGAGTTGTGCTGGTGGTGGCATTGGTGCTGCTTATTTTTGTCACCCTGTTGGGCTTGGCATCGATCCGTGGCTCAAGTGCACAACAGAAAATGACCTCCAATTTCTATGATCGCCAGATCGCTTTCCAGACGACGGAAGCCGCTTTGAGAGTGGCTGCCGAGTTTCTTCAGAATCATCCGTCCGACCCCAGTATTCGTGACTGTTCTTCAACGGGCGGCAATGTGTGCCAGGCCAATCCGTTTGACGACCTCAATCTTTCTGCTGACAGCCTGAAAACGGTGCCCAGACAGCAGTTTACCGCCAGCGACATGGCCAGCGGCCAGCCTCAATATGTGATTGAAAATATGGGGACTTTTGCAGATCCCGAGAGAAACCCAAGATCAATACTGACTGCAAACTCGCTTCAGCAAGACAGCAGTCTGGGTGGAGGGGGATTCGATCAAAACACGCAGAGCAACAATTTTTACAGAATCACCGCCAGAAGCGGAGATCCAAGCGCACTGAACGGCAGATCCATGGTGGTTTTGCAGGTGGTGATCCGACAATGAGTGAGGAGCGAGGTGTTCATCATGCCCACTAAAATCCGGCCCAAACGCTGGCGTCAATTCACTGCTCTGGCCGTTGCTGGCTTGGTGGCCAATTCAGCGCATGCGACGATTCCTGTCAATCAAAACCCGTTAACGCTCAGTAACAATGTGCCCGGGAATGTGGTGATCACGCCCTCGGTTGAGTTTCCGACGGTCATGAGCATGGCCAACATTGGCGCTTTCAACCCAGATCAAACCTACGGTGGATACTTTGATGCGGACAAATGTTACGACTATGATCCACATGGGCAATTTCCAACTGACACCCCTGCCGCACAGACTGCAGAACCCAGAGGAATGGTTGGCTATTTTGTACCGCGTTCCTGGGCAAAAAGCTCACCTGCAAGTTGTAACAAGCTGTGGAGCGGCAATTTTCTGAACTGGGCAGGCACCCAAACGATCGACACCTTTCGCTCGGTCATGACAGGCGGATTCCGAATCGTCGACGAACCTGATCGAACGGTGCTTGAAAAAGCCAGACACACCGGACAGACCAACACAGGCTACGGACTGATCGGCGGGGACAAACATCTGGTTCAAAACGAAACCCCCGCCAATCAACAGTTTTTTGCCACGCGACTTCTGGGCCTGGGCAACAAAATGTATTTTGTCGCCGCCGACAGCAATGCCTATTCCCCAAAACCCGGTGTGAACCTGAGTCTGCAGACTTTGCTGGACAACCCCGCGTTGTCCGCCAGTTGGGGCGCGCACGACAGCATCAATGGTGTAGAGGCGTACACAGGCCAGAAAATCGAACCTTACCATGTGTATGCCATCAATCTGGATGTACTGGTCTGCCAACCAGGCCTGCTTGAACAGAACTGTACCCGATACCAGAGCCAATACAAGCCAGAAGGTTTAATCCAGAAATACGCCAACATTTTTACCTACAGTGTGTTTGGTTACTTGAACATTCCAAACCAGCTGCAAGACGGAGCAGCGCTGAGGGCAGCTCAAAAGTTTGTGGGCCCCAATACCGTAGACCCGGTGACTGGACTGCATTCAAACCCCCGCCGCGAGTGGGATCCAGCGACCGGCGTGTTCATTCGAAACCCCAACCCAGAAGACGCCAATTCCACCAGTGCAAGCATCGGGGCGTCAATCAAAGACAGTGGTGTGATCAACTACATCAACAAGTTCGGCCAGATGACCACGGCTGGCGACAAAACCTACGACAGCGTGGGCGAAATGTACTATGCCGCAGTTCGGTACCTCAAAAACCAGGGGCCAGTGGCCAGTTACTCCGACATGACAACCTACAGCAATGATTTGCCTTACATCAAGGCGGATGGCTTTCCAGTGATTACACGCTGGCAAGACCCGATGAAGTACACCTGTCAGAAAAACTTTATTTTGGGCATAGGTGACACCAACACGTGGAATGACAAAAACCTGCCTGGTAACCTCGGCAACCACAGCAATGAACCCCCCACGCCCCCGGAGGTGCTGGCTGACCACAGCGTGGATGTCAGCAAAGCAACCAACCAGATCGCCAAAATTGAGGGTATTCAGATTTCAACGCCCTTCACGGGGCTTGGCAACTCGGCATTCATGGCGGGCCTGGCCTTTGATTCACACACGCGAGACATTCGCCCAGACCTGGCGGGCGATCAATTTGTGTCCACATTCTGGGTGGATGTGGCCGAATACCAGCGCCTGCAAGGCATGGCCACCAACCAGTATCAGCTGACAGCCAAATATGGCGGATTCCGGGTACCCAGCAGGTTTGATCCCTACTCATTTACCGGACCCATGCCACAGTCCTGGTGGTCCTCGACTGGCGACACCATTCAAACCACAGCAGGTCAACAGGCCAGACCCGACAATTTTTTTGAAGGGGGTAACGCGATCGCAATGCGCAAGGGTTTCAGCCAGGCGTTTGCATTGATTGAGAGCCAGAATGTGGACAGTCAGTCCTCTTTGTCATTGAACTCATCCTTGCTGACCCGAAACTCCACCGTGTACCAAGCCAGCTATCAGGAGGGACGATGGAGTGGTTCCCTGAAAGCCTATGCGATCAACCCGACTACGAAATCCATTAACAACACGCCGTTGTGGGATGCAGCCAATGCCATGCCTCCTTTTGGCCAACGCAGGATCTACACGGTGGTCAAGGGCAAATATGTGCCATTCGACAACGCCCATGTGACCGGCAACGGCTGGACACCGCAAATCGTGGATTACCTCTTGGGGGACACCAGTCATGAAACCCGCAACGGCGGCGCATTGAGAGATCGAGGCACCACACTGGGCGACGTGGTCAATTCTCAGCCTATCTACGTGGGAAAACCTGACGCCACAAAATTTGCCGGACAAACCTTCAGCGGCAGTAACAAGTACGCGCAGTTTGCCAGTGACAGCAGCGCAAGCGACCGAAGGGCTGTGGTGTACCTTGCAGCCAACGACGGTATGCTGCACAGCTTTGATGCGGCCACAGGAGTCGAGCGCTACGCATTCATGCCTGGAAGCTTGATCGAGGCGCAATACACACCCGCATTGCTGGCACAACCCAATTACGGATCAAGCCTGAACCCACACCGTTATTTCAATGACGGGCAAATTACTGTGGCCGATGCCTACTTCAGAGGGCAATGGCACACGGTTCTGGTGGGTACGACTGGTCGTGGTGAAACAATGGCGGTGTATGCGCTGGACGTGACCGATCCGGACAATGTGCAATTGCTGTGGGAAATAAACGCCGATGACAGTCCTTATCTGGGTCAAATCACCGGACGCCCGATCGTGACCCAGACCGCATCCGGATGGGAGGTCATCTTTGGAAACGGGTACAACAGCCGGACTGGCTCGTCGGCCTTGCTGAGCGTGGCGCTGGATGGCCGAAAAAACCCGAAGGTGGAAGTCATTGTTGCTGGGTCGGGACCGGACAACGGGCTTTCAACACCCACCATACTGATTGACCCTCCTTCTGCCGGATTGGCCACTACAGCCTACGCCGGAGATATTCAGGGCAAAATCTGGAAATTTGACCTCGACGGAAAACACAGCGGGGCCCAACTGGTCTTTAAAACCCAGGCTGATGCAAGTGGTGTACACCAGCCTGTGACCTCGGCCTTGTTGCTGGGTAAAGACCTTAACAGTGGCCATTTGTGGGCATTTTTCGGTACTGGCCGATACCTTGGCACGCTGGATCTTTCAAATCATCAAACCCAAAGCTGGTACGGCCTTATTCTGGATCAGGATCTGCCAGTGTTGCAATCGAATCTGGTTCACAGATCCACCCTCTCAGAGACAGCTGGCGTACAAGGCGACCCGAACGCAAAACCACCTGTGGTGCCAGTGAACCCAGCCCGCACTTTGTCTTTGGGCACTTTGGGCGACATGGAAGGCAAATCTGGATGGTTCATGAACCTCACCTCACCCGTCAATGGAACCGAAGGCGAACGAATGACGCTGGGCAATCAATTCAACAACCAGTTGTTGATTGGCGCAACTCAAATACCGGATACACATGACCCCTGCGCACCAGGCGGGCGTGGCTGGATCATGGCGGTCAACCCCTTTACGGGCACCAACCCCACTGGTGCATTTTTCGACCTGAACAACGATGGCGCGGTAGACAGCCAAGATCTGATTCATTTTCAGGGCAAAGCAACACCAGCAGGCGGCATTGGCTTTGCTTCGCAGACAGGTTCGCCCGCCTTCAGCGGCTCAGTGATGATGGTGAACCAGAATGGCACCTTGCAAAGCCGGCAAGTGTCGCCGCCAGTCGCCGCAAACCAAGTGCGTATTTCCTGGCGGGAAATTGTCAATCAAAGAGGGGAGTGAGATGAGAGACACAAACGGGAGGAGCGCGGGATTCAGCCTGCTGGAACTCATGATTGCCACCGCGATTGTGGCGATTCTGGCCGGATTTGCCTACCCCTCTTACACGCAGAGCATGACCAAAAACCGGAGAATCGCAGCAGCCAGTTGCCTCATGGAGTATTCAAGCTACATGGAGCAGTTTTACGCAACCTACTTGCGGTACGACAAAACTTCGGCAACCGGGGCTGTGCAGACACTGCCCGTCCTGAACTGCGCTTCAAACCAGCAGACTGGTGGTACCTACACCTACACTTTCAAAAAAGGGTTTCCCACTCAGACGACTTTCAATATTGTGGCCACACCCATCGGCGAACAGGCGAAGGAAGATCAAACTTGCGGTGCGCTCAGCATTGACCAGACTGGCCAGCGAGGCGATACCACGGGTCTTGCCGGCGGGAGCAAGCAATGCTGGTAATGCCTCAAGACTGTCGATGGATGCCAAGATATTGTTTGAACATCAGGCACAGTAGATGCTTGAATTCATCGCTGTAAAAAGGAATGGGGCCGCTGTCACGCAGGCGGGCGTTGTGCAGGCTGCCGTATATAATTTGCAGGCCGAAAGCAAGCCCCCGCAGCGGATCAGGATGAAGCGTCGTATTGATGTGGGAGACCAGCAAACGCCCCACTGTATTGATGAATGCATAGCCAACATCGCGCATCGGCGTGGATTGCAGGCCGCCCTTGGATTCACGCAAAAATGATTCGGTCAGGATAGAGCTGTATTCGCCTTGAAATATATCGACCAGAAACAGAACCACCTGATCTGCGATTTGCGCAGCCGACACTTTCTCCCAGCTTTTTTCGTCAAACTCTTCCTCGGCCCTGTTGAGCATTTCCTGGCAGCTTTCGGCAATCAACGCGTCAAAATAACTGGCCTTGTCGTCAAAACGGCTGTAGAAAGAGCCGACCGTACAGTCGGCTTCCGCACAAATTTCCTTGATGGAAATGTCTTCAAAAACCCGGTTGTGCAAAAGCTTCCGACCTGCCTTCAGCAGGTCGTAGCGCTTGCGCAGGCTACGGGCCTGCATGGCAGGACGAACCCCTTGGGTGGTGTCGATGGCTTTGGCTTTGGCGATTGCTCGTTTCATGCAAAAATTATTGCATTATTTTGAGCGAATCGCCTGCTACTGCCCGCCAAATGGCGCAATCGGCAAGTTCAATGTACCTTGTACCACCACAACAGGGCTCAGCGGATCGCGAGAACCCGACACCGGATATTGCGGACTGTAGCCATAGACCAGAATGGCCAATTTTTCACCCGCTTTCAAATGTTCAGCCACGCCATTCAATTCCACATGGCGCGTACCAAAACCGCGCACCGCTGTGGGCTGATCATCAATTAAACGCCAGGCATTGTTGCGGTAAACGCCAAGCCCCAGGAACACGATCGGGTCACAGGCGGGATCGACTCCCAACAGGCCAACAGGCGACTGACTGGCCCCCGCCAGAATCTGCGTGCAAGCCGGGTTTGACAATTGGGCCACGGTGGGGGTAATTGACACTGTGCCAGTGGCAATGCCCGCCAGTGCGACGTCCGAGGCAGGGGTGTATACCGGAACAGCAGCAGGCGCAGGCACATCGCGCAACAGGCCAAGCACACCACTGGTGGCTGCGCTGGTGGGGTCGCTTTGCGGGTCGAACTTGAATGTGACCGGATCAAGCAGTGAGTCTGTATTGCCGCCCTTCACAGCAGGCGCATTGTGGGCTGCAAACTGACCCACGGGTATCCAGGTGGCTGCGCCAGCGCTGGCCTTGGTTTGACCCACATCGTCATTCATGCTGACGCAGATCTTGTTCTGATTGGCGGCCAGCGTCTGGAATGCGCCAGTGGTGTCTTGCTTGGCAATGGCCGCCGATTCATCTGCGGTCAACAGTTTGCTGACCAAAAAGGCAAAGTCGGCGTCGTCCACAGACAGATCACCACAGGCCCTGGGGCCAGCGGGACGCTGGAATTCAATGGTGTTCAATCCGTTCTGGGCACCCTGCTCGGCCAGGTCTCCAACCACTGGCTGTCCATAAGCCGACACAGGAAGAATGTGACCATTTTGATGCGTGATCAAACGCACATCGCCTTTTCCACCATTGGCCGCCACCAAGTTGCGGTAGCACTGGAAGTTACGCCAGGCTTCATTGAAGTTGAACAGTGAATCGCGAAAGCCTTGCGAGAACAGTATGTCGACTGGATCGGGCTTCGTTTGCGGGTATTTTGGCGTCAGTGTGCCTTGCAGGAAAGACTGGGTGCCTGCCACTTCATCGTCGCAGAAATAACTGGCACTGTGATAGCGGAAAAACTCCAGTGCACCCGCGGGAAAGCGGTTTGCAGCAACGCCACGAACCAGCGTTTCACGGATCAGGTTGTCCAGGCCTGAAGAAGGCACAGCCTGAAAGTTGCCCGCCTGCACCTTGGGCGCAATGGAGCCCTCTTCACCACCAAAAGCCAGCAACGCATCCCATCCGGTCTTGACGACACCTTGTGGCGTCACCTCACCATCAGCCGGCTTGAAGTCCTTGATGCCATAGGCACCACCCGGGTTCAAGCTGTAACGCAGATCGTTCCAGGTAATGTCAGGGGTAAGCGCGTCCAGGCGCTTCCAAGGATCGATGTTGTGTATCAGCAGTTGGTAGCCGCCACCGTAACTGCCACCCGTGGAACCCATCACCGCGTTGTATTGGCGGTTGCCCACAGGTTTGTCGTTGCGATAGCGCAGCCAGTCGAGGTGGGCTTCGGCCCAATCCAGAATCTGCAACAAGTCCTGACCTTCATAGTCGGGATCAAGCACGCGAACGGAGCCCGTGCTTTCGCCAAAACCGCGCTGATCGATACTGATTACACCAATGCCGTTGTCGACCAGCCTTTTCAACAATCCAGAGGGTGTGGTTTCTCTGGAGCCACCAAAACCATGGCCATGAAACACCAGCGGGTTGCCCTTGCTGCAATCGAAACTCTTGGGCTCGAAGACCGAGAATGCAATGGTGTAGCCGCTGGCCGAGGTGAGGTGAATGCTGTAA
The DNA here is from genome assembly GCF_030160455.1 of Limnobacter litoralis. Classification (GTDB taxonomy): domain Bacteria; phylum Pseudomonadota; class Gammaproteobacteria; order Burkholderiales; family Burkholderiaceae_B; genus Limnobacter; species Limnobacter litoralis. The sequence continues at coordinate 34,894 of NZ_BSOJ01000030.1, forward strand.
ACCCCGCCCCCTGCCCGCGGCGTGTCAGCGTTCTGACTGCAGGCCGGCGCCTGAAAGGTTCTGCTGACGCCCGCGTAATCGGGATTTTGTGAATTGACCACCACGCGGTAGGCCGATGGGGTTGCTGGTGAATTCGACCCCACCTCACTGGGATTGATGGCGCTGCCTGTACCAGCAGATCCGGCCACTGAATCACCATTGCCACCGCAACCACCCAGCCCCATGCACAATGCAGCGGCCGTCATGGCTTTGAGCCATGCATTTTGAATTTTCATTGGAATGTCTCCTGCTACCCACTTTGTTTCAGAGTGGTACTGCAGAAAACAGGCGACCGGTTTTAAGCAAATGTCGGCTACCCGACATTACAGTTGATAATAATGCCTGAACCAGGCAACAAACTCATCAATGCCCACTTTCAGGGGTGTAGCCGGCTTGAACGCTGTGATGCGCTGAAGGGCGGTCACGTCGGCACAGCTTTGGCTTTTTTCCAGAATTTGCCCAGTGATAAATTCCTTGATCGCCTTTTTTCCCAAAGACTCTTCGAGCGTTGCAATCAGGTCATCAATGGCCACAGGCAGGCTGTTGCCAATGTTGAGCACGCGCCAGGGTGCACTGCTCGAACCTTGGTGGGGTGCCTCCACCAGCCAGACCGGATTAGGTTCCGCCGGGCTGTCGCTGGCGCGAAGCGTCGCCTCCACCAGGTCAGTGATGTAGGTGTAATCACGAGAGTTTCTGCCGTCGTTGTAGATCTGAATGGGTTTGCCTTCCAGAATTTTTCGGGCAAACGAGAACAACACGGAGTCGGGTCGTCCCCAGGGGCCATACACCGAGAAGAAGCGCAGGCCGGTGGTCGGCAAATTGAACAGATGGCTGTATGAATGCGCCATCAGCTCACAGGCGCGTTGGGTGGCAGCATCCAGCCGTTGCGGGTGGTTGGCGCTGTCGTCTTCGCTCATCGCTTTCTGGAAACCCGCCCCATAAACCGCGTGGCTACTGGCGTAAGTCAGATGCTGAATGTCGTACTTGCGGCAAGCCTCCAGCAAAGACACAAAGCTGTTGATGTTGTTTTGCACGCAACCCGTAGGGTCGTCGCCGGAGAGGAACTTGTCCGTTTGACCGGCAAGATGAATAACCCGCTGTATTTTGTGGGTCTCAAAACACGCGTTGACGGCCTGTGGCTCACAAAGGTCTGCACGAATGGAGTGATATCTGGAGCCGGTGGCCTTGGCAATTTCATCCAGCATGGCCAGGCGTTCACGCTTCAGGCGCGTGTCGTAGTGGGTGTTCATGGAATCAAAACCGACCACCTTCTCACCCCGTTCGAGCAGGGCTTTGGCCACGTGGTACCCAATGAACCCGGCGTGACCAGTGACCAGCGTGGTCTGCTTTTGATCGGCCTGTTTGATCAGTTGAGGATTTTCAGCCTGCAAAACGGCTTGCTCAACCATGGATTGCGGCTCTGTGACGGCAGTGGCGGGGGTCAGTTCATTCGGGCCGGGTATGGCCTCCATGGTTGTTCTCATTGTGTGCCCGTGAAAGTCTGAGGGGTCGCAGTTGAACCACCCTGCTTCGGCACATTCTAGGTCAAGATTAAGCTGCGCGGAAGAAAGTTGCTGAAAATCAGGCGGTGAAAGCCGACACTGGCACATGCAAACCCGTTGCAGCAGCCTTCGGCAACGCACCTCGCGTGGCGAGCAACATCAGCAAGGCATTGACGCAATCCGCAACAGACATTTGCCCGGTATCCAGTCGCAAATCCGGATCAAAAGGCGGCTCGTAAGGCGCATCCACTCCAGTGAAACCAGCCAACCCTCCCTTTCGGGCTTGCTTGTACAGACCCTTGACGTCACGCTGCTCGCAAACCGCCAAGGTCGTGCTGACATAAACCTCCAGGAAAAGCCCTGCTGGCACAGCCTGCCGAGCTGCGAGTCGCGCTGCCTCAAGCGGAGAAACAAGTGCCACCAATGAAATGAGTCCAGCCTCGGCCATCAAGCTTGCAACCTGCCCGACCCGCTGGGCGTTTCGAATTCGGTCTACATCGCTGAAACCCAGATCCGCGGTCAAATCGCGTCGCAGAATATCACCGTCAAGGACCGTGCTCTTCGCTCCCATTTTAAAAAGTGCCTGATCCAGCGCATTGGCCAGGGTGGTCTTGCCCGCCCCGCTCAGTCCTGTGAACCAGACCACACAAGGCAAGTGGCCGTTTGCCGCCCATTTGAGAGAAGACTCCACCGCATGAGTGCGTTCCAGGCTGTCAAGCATCACTGGTCTCCCGATTCCGGACTGGGTCTATCACGACCAGGCCGGGGTTTTGAGCTTGATCCATGTCCATCATGCTGACACTGCGGCAATCTTCGATCACGTGGGTGTCGAACAACTCTCGGACAGCGCCATGAAATTGGATGCCCTCGATGACGTCACCTGTTGCCAAGTGAACTGCGATCAGCGCGCAGCGATCCTGTGCCTGCATTGCACGCAATCGGTCATGAAGTTTCAACCCGGGAATGTAGGCGTCGGTTTTGGGGCGGCTGACACCGAAAATGGCGTAATCGCCCACAAAACTTAGACCACGACCATAACCTGCAACATAAGCGATGCATTCAAATCGACCGGTCTTCTGGTCGACAAGGCCAAACTCGCCTGCGCCGGAATTCAATACATACAGTTGCCCTCGATACAGACGCGGACTGTGGGGTTGAACAAGCCCCTCGCACACGGCATCCCCAGTTGAGACATCCAGAATCTCCCCCTGCTCAAATGACAACTTCCGCCACCCGGAAGGTGCATCGCTTCTTGCAAACAGTGTGACGTATTTTAGTTCACCGTCCTGCAGGCACAAACCATTGAGGTGACAGCGGTCTTCGGGTTTTAACGCTGAAATGAATGCCGGTTGCCAGATGACGCCAGCGCTGTGAGTGTTACTCAGACGGACCACGGCGGAATATTGCGAACTGACGATCAGAAGTTGTCCATGGCGATCTACGGCAATTTCATGCGCGTCCAGAGGCCCGGTGAAGTGGAGCGACCGGGGCACATAACATCGCTCGAATTCGATGCTGTTGACCCCCGGATGTTGAAGAATATCGGTGTACTGGCGAACGTCATTCGCGCAGGCCACCCACAATTGATTCCGCCAAGTTGCAATGCCCATGCACAATGGAAATTTCTGAATGTGCAGATGTATACCACTGTCTTTTTTTACGCTGACAAGGTGAAGATCACCCGTGGCACGAGTGCCCATGACCAGACTGAATCCGAGATCACGCTGAAGGTTTTCCCAAGCGCGGGTACACACCACCTGCGTGTGTGCAAGCTGATTCGACTGTGTCTGGCTCATGGGCACCCCTGGATTCAATTGAATGCATTCAGGTTACGCAAATGGCGGGTTGAAAGCGCCACCCGCAAGAGGCACCCCCTGCGAATTAACCCATCTTCAACCAGCTGGCTTTAATGGCTTTGCCTGCCGCATTGGCTTTGATTTGATTGCCCACAGCGAACAACTCAATACCCTGCTGCGCCACGGGCACCACTTTTGCGACGCCGCCATACACAATCACTGTGGCTGTGGCGTAACTGCCATCCGGGGAACTGGTGTTGACGGTGTAATGGCCATCCGCCTTCGCAGCAAACAAGAAGGCGGGATTGCCCACCCCGGCATAGGTGTCGGTACTGCCGGTGTTCAGTTCCTCTGCATGCACTGTGAGTGCACTGGCATTGCGAGCGTACAAGTCATCCACTTGAAGTGCTTTTATTTTGCCAACCTCGGCATCAAGACGCTGGGTGTACAAGGCATTGGCTTTGACCTGTTGCGCACTGAAATTGCTCACTTTCAAGTTGGGCAGTTTGAGCGCCAAGGTCTGCCCATCATCCTGCTTTTCAAAGGTGTCATTCCAGACCCCCTTGACCTCAGCAAGACCCTGGGCATTCTGCACAACCTGCTTGTCCAACGCAGTGGTTACTTGCTCAAGTCGCGTGATTCGCCCAGTGTTGTCGGCAATTTTCAGTGCATGGGCTGCAATGTCAGCCACATTGGTCTCGATTGCAGTTTGCATGTCGTCCAAACGTCGAACCGTTCCCGTTTTCCACTGCTCCAGATCGCCGATGCGGGTGTCTTGCGCATCTACCTGGATCTGCAGGGTGTTGATCCTGCCGTCCTGCTTTTGAAGTTCCGTATTTAACTGATTGTATTTGACATTCAATCTGCCAACCCCGACCGCTGCCATTGCCCCCAAGGCGTTGTAGTCCACCGAATAAAAGCCGTTGCGAGAGGTCACGACAGCCTCTGGAAAGTAAGGTTTCACCTCTTGGGCGATCACGCCGATCTTCCGGCCCAAGCCCGGGTGATTGATGTAATCGTAGGTGTAGGTGGAAAGGTGAGCCAGACGTTCAAGAACGAAGTCTGTGTCCTGGCTTTGGATATTGGTTTTCAGTCGTCGGTCTGAAGTTTGCGTCACTGACGTGGCGTACAACGCACCATTGATTTTAGTGGTGCCATTCACATAAAGCTTGGTGGATGCATAACTGTCGTCACGAACGACGTCACCGATGACAACCTGATCGTCTGCAGCGCCATCGGTTTTATTGGTGCTCAATGCACCAATCACCACAGTGTTGCTGCTCGACACTCTGGCAAACGCACCAAACGCAGCAGCGTGAGAAAGCGATGCAGAGCCAACGTCCGAGTAATCACCAACAAGCACATTGAAATTGCCGCCTACGTTTGTCGCGCCTGCGTTGACACCCAAAGCGTTGTTGCCGATGCCGGAAGTGGTGCCGTACAAGGAGCGAACACCAACGCCGTTGTTGTCGTAGCCAGCGGTCAAATTGCCGAGCGCACCCTCGCCAAGGCCGGTGTTCCACCATCCGTTTTGGGCGGAATACAGGGCGTATCGCCCGACTGCCGTGTTGTAGTAACCACCGGTGTTGGTGTACAGGGCAAGATCCCCCACGGCGGTGTTGTGATAACCGGTGGTGTTGGAATACAAAGCCTGCGTACCAACGGCTACATTATTCTCGCCGGTGGTGTTGCTAAACATGGCGTAGGCACCCAAGGCAGAATTAAACCCACCTGTCGTTTGCTGCAAAGCAGACACGCCAATCGCGGTGTCGTAAACCGCCGCGACATTGTCATGCAAGGCATTGTTTCCGATTGCCACATTCTGATTGCCAGTCTGATTGTTTTGCATGGCATTTTTGCCGATTGCAGTGTTGTAATATCCTGAGGAATTGGCCTGCAAACTATTGATTCCAAGGGCTGAGTTTGCATAGCCGCTGCTGTTCAGCTGAATTGCGTTCAAGCCGATGGCAACGTTTTCGTAGCCGCCTTGATTGGCCTGAAGCGCGTTGACACCGATGGCAACCGTGGAGTAGCCCGTTGCATTATTTTGCATTGCATTTTTGCCAATTGCCACGTTGTAAAAACCAGATGTGTTGCTCTGGAGTGTATTGGTACCCGTTGCGGTGTTTCCATAACCACTGACGTTGGTCAAAAGTGCATTCAGGCCGAGTGCTGTGTTTGACTCGCCTGTCTGATTGTGAAGCAAGGAATTCAGACCAATTGCAACGTTGTTCGATCCGGATGTGTTTTCATTCAGAGCGTTGAAGCCAACTGCAACGTTGCTGTAACCCGTACTGTTGTTAATCAGGGCATTCTGTCCAACACCGACGTTGTAGTAACCCGACGTGTTGTTCAGCAAGGCGTAATGTCCCACAGCCACGTTCGCATAGCCAGTCGTGTTTTTAGTTAACGTTTTGGTGCCCAAGGCCGTATTGCTGTAGCCGGTGGTGTTCGCGTTCAGCGCATAAGCGCCCACAGCCGTGTTGTTGGATCCTGTTGAATTGCTGTAAAGGGCGTTGTAACCAACGCCGGTGTTCAAGGTGCCGTCGGTCTCGGTCCCACTGGCAGTCAGATTGTTCATCACGCCTGCGCCCAAGGCAATATTGCCGGCGCGTTTCGCACCCGCCAAGGCAGACTGGCCAAGCGCAAGATTGCTTTCCGGGGTTGAGGCCCCCCCCGTGTCACTGGCAAATGTCAGCGCATTGTCAATGTTGGCCTTGTTCACAGGAACAACCTGTTCACCCGCCACATAGAGTGACTGTGCATTCACCCGACCTTCAAATGTGGCGGACTGATCTGGAAAGAGAGTCAGCACCTTGTTGTAGGTTTGGTCACCCACAGAACCTGAATTACCCTGACCCACGCTGAACACCAAGCCGTCCTCGGCACCGCCCACATTGACGTTGGTGGTGCGTGCATGAACAATGACCTGCATGTGATCCCACAAGGCGTTGTCAGTGGAAGTGAACACCCGCAGGTCTCGAAGTTGAGTGTACTCCCCCGGATTAAGGTTCAGCGCCACATTGCCTCTGACTCCCAAGCCACCCGTCACCTGCAGGGCTTTGCCAGCCAGATCACCCGTGGACGCAGTGCCGGTTGCACCGATGACGGTGTTGTCGCCCACTCGGCCCAAAACCACCGTGTTGGAGGTGGTCACGGATGCGTCATTGCCAATGACAGTGGCGTGACTGAGGCCATTGGCCACCAAGGATGAATTGCCGATGGCCAGATTGCTGTCACCACTGGCCGCACCAGTACCCGACAATTCACCAATGAAAATATTGCGTGAACCCGAGGTCAGATCATTGCCAGAACGATGTCCGATGCCGATGTTGGTGCCACCGCTGGACAAGGCATTCAAGGCGTAGTGGCCAAGCGCGGTGTTGGCCGAGCCGGTTGAGAGTGCGCCCAGCGAAAGATTACCCAATGCCACGTTGTAGGATCCAGAACTGGCACTCAGGGCATCAATACCGATGCCAATACTCTCGGACGAGGAGGAGCCCGACATCGCACCCGAACCAATTGCGATGAGCATTTGCCCACTTGCATTGCCAGCCAGCGCATTGTCGCCCACGGCCACATTGCTGCTACCCGTGTTAACCGCCAGTGAGCCATTGCCCACGGCCACGTTGGAATTGAAAAAGCCCACACGATCTGTGGTCAAACCGCCGTGAACCTGCAAGCGATAGGCAGACGGAATGGCTGCAGTGTCGCCGATGACCGTGGTGTCTGTGCTTCGGCCAAGCACCACGGTGTTGGAGGTGCTGACAACCGATTCGGATCCGATCGCAGTGGCGTAAAACAAGTCCCCGCTGGCGACATTGGCGTCGTACCCCACCCCACTGTTGTTGTGGCCAGTGGTGTTGCTGAACAACACAAAGCCACCCACACCCGCGTTGTAATAACCCGTGGTAGTCCGATCCATGGATCCGGAACCGACCGCTGCATTGTAGTAACCCGTGGTGTTGGAACCCAAGGAATACCAGCCCAGACCCACGTTGTCGTGACCTGTGCTGTTGTAGTAAAGGGCTGCCGATCCTGACGCAACGTTCCAGCTGCCCGATGTGTTGTAATACAGTGAATCTGGGCCCTGCGCCACGTTGTTATAACCCGTGGTGTTGTAGTACAGGCTGTATTGGCCCAGGGCCACGTTGTAACCACCGGTGGTGGTGTTGCTCAGCGAGTGAGAGCCAACGGATGTGTTGGCGTAGGCGCTTGTGGCAACGGTCAGTGAATCGTTTCCGATGGCAGTGTTGTCGCTGCCATCCAGGTTGCTGCTCAAGCTTCGCCAACCGATGGCCGTGTTGTTCTGACCCGTTGTATTGGCGGCCATCGCATAAAAGCCAATGGCCGCGTTGTCCATTCCAGTGCTGTTGGCGGTCAACGCCTGATAACCCATCGCGATGTTGTGTTCGCCCGATGTGTTGCTGGCCAGCGCTGCAGTGCCAATGGCCACATTGGCACCCTCTCCGCTGGCGGGCTGTGTCATTGCGCCTGCACCAATCACAATATTCGGAAAGGTCACGGGGCCATCGCTGTCACCCAAAACCAGCCGTTTGGCAGACAATACACCTGAAAAATTAGCGTCGATACCGTTCAAAGTGCCGTTTAGGCCTAATCCGGCAAAGGTCGGTGTGCTGACGGGGGCTATGTCTTGAGGCAGACTTAGTGTGATGCTGCCCGCACCGTTTGTAACATTTATCTGATTAGTCGTGCCAGCAATATTGGCCAAGGTGTAACCACTACCGTTACCTATCAGCAATTGCCCATTGCCAGCTGCACTGCCGTCTACGCCTGTGCCACCATAAGCCACACCCACCGTGCCGCTTGATACATTGCTGCCATTCAAATGGGTTAAGCCGCTACCATCCCCGCTAAAACCCGTTGCGTTCAATGTCCCGCCAATGATAAGGCTACCGCTGATTCCGGCATCACCTGTAACCTGGAGAATTTTGTTTTGCAAAATGCCGCTGCTGGCAATTCCGGTTGCCCCTATCACTGTGGTGTCCGTAGTTCGACCCAAAACAACAGTGTTTGAAGTCGAGACCGCCGAATAGGCCCCCACGGCCGTGGCATAACTCAATGCGTCAACAGCAACGTCAGCTCTCGCGCCTATGAAGGTGTTGTAGGCTCCGGTCGTCAAAGATTTACCCGAATACAAGCCCAAGGCGCTGTTATCGTCGCCATCAATCAAAAACTGCAAGGACCTGACCCCAATTGCAGTATTTTTAAATGCTGATGTACCGTTAGTTAGAGAACCTTCACCCAAGCTGGAATTCCAATAACCCGTGGTCAGATCATGCATCGCAGAGCGACCCACTGCTGTATTCCAATAGCCTGTTGAATTGGAGAACATTGAAGAATCGCCAACTGCGGTGTTGTGCTCCCCGGTTGTGTTTGCTTGTAATGCGCTTGATCCAATCGCTACGTTGTAATAAGCGGTGGTATTCGAATTCAACGCATAGTAGCCGACTGCAGTATTTTGCTGACCGGTGGTGTTTGCAAACAAAGACCGTCTTCCAATGGCAACGCTCTTGGTACCACTGATGTTTGCATACAGTGCTTTGGTGCCTATCGCAATGTTGTTATTGCCCGAGGTGTTGTAGTAGAGGGCAGACGGACCAATTGCGAGGTTATAGTCGCCAGTCGTGTTAGACAGCAAAGCAGAATTACCTACAGCCACGTTTTTTGAACCGGTGGTGTTACTGTAAAGCGCCCTGTAGCCTATTCCAAAATTCACACTGCCATTTGAAGGGGTCGCATCTTGTGCCAGCTGGCCAAGCACTTCCCTGCCAATTGCGAAGTTACCACCACGCTTTGCGCCAGCAAGGGCACCTGTACCGATTGCAAAATTGATTTGGTTGTCGAAAGCGAGACTACCGGTGTCACCCGCGTATTCAAATCCCAACAAGGCAGGTACCCCACCCTGACTCACGCTTCCAAGATTTACATTGCCACTGAAAGAGGCTGAACTGGCATTTAGAGTGCCGTTCAAAACCATCCCGGCAAATGTTGGTGTACTTGTCGTAGCGATGCTTTGTGGCAGGCTGAGTGTGATATCGCCTGTTGTTCCACTGACAATCACTTGATCAGCTGTTCCCGCCAGGCTGAGTACCCCGGTGTTGGAAATCGTAATGCCCCCTGCCGAATTGAGCACGGCCACACCGCTGCCAGCAGTCAAAGTACCCAGGCTAAAACCTGAACCGTTGCCAATCAACAGCGTGCCTGGTGCGGCCGAGGAGCCATCGACTCCAGTGCCCCCAAAGGCGGATGCCAACACACCGGAATTGATATGACTGGCATTGAGGTCAGTCAAGCCACTGGCATTGCCGGTGAACGTGTTCGCAGAAACATCGCCCGTGAAACTCGCCGTGGTGCCCGCCAAAGCACCACTCAACGTAGCCGAGGCGGCCGCAAAATCTGCAACACTCACCTTGCCGTCTAGATATTTCACTGCATTTGGACCGTTGGCGGTTGAATCATCAGAAAAAAGACTCACCGGTTGCCACGCATAACTGCTTGCGCCTGTTTGGTGATAGGCATAAAGACGGTTGGTGTCTCGCACCAGGCGCACCTCGCCAACATCTGGATTGGTGACAGCGGTCAGTGCTGCATAATTGGGCACAGAGGCCTTGAATTCTGCAGAGGCCACGTTGTAAGGAGTTCGAAACTCCACGTAATCGTCGCCCGACGCAACCGGTCCCCCAGAACCCGCCTGTGACAAAATGTAGGCACATGAGGTTTCCATCGTGCCATTCAGACCTGCGGACACCACGGCATACAACACGGGAGTGCCCGCTCCCAATCCAGCGAGGTAGCTACTGCTGGAGGTGCCACTGCTGTTGTCCCAGGCGCAATAACCCAGAGGTCTGCCGGCACCATCGCGCTGAGGCAGACTGATTGACGAGGGCACAGTGCCCATGTCCCCGGGCAAATAGCCGGAAATGGTGGCACCCATCGGCGGTGCTATCGGCGTGCCTGTGGTGTTGTTCACCCTGGATTGCAAACCTAGGTTAACCTGCGAAACCGTGTTTTTCAGCGTGAACTGCCTAACCAACTGGTTGGCCACAAAAGCCGCATTGATTTCGGCATTGCTGGCCTGCGCAGTGCCCAACGCTGCCAGGGAGATGCCACCGCCAACCAGCCATGGGATGGCCTGACGCACGGCCATAGCCAGTGCATTGCGCTTAAAAGTGACGTTGGGGGGATTGGTGCGATGTTTCATGCAGGTGTGGCTCACTTCAAAACCTGAATGGCGATGTCATCGCCACTTTGCGACGCAGACGCACCCAACTGACGCAGCAAACGGGTGCGCGCCTGTGCTGCGCCCCCGGCCACCCGGGGGAGCAGGTGCAGCACAACCCCATCCGCCTCGGTGTGCTGATACTCCCAGGGTTTAAAATCGGCGGGGGGAATCGGAATGGGTTGACCGTCACTCATGTTGGCCAGACCGTTCGCCCCGGCGGGTGCCCCCGGACAGACCACCGAGGTTGCAAGGTCGCGGTTTCCGGTGGTGGCAGGTGCGGGGTAAGCTCGTCTCGCAGGAAATTGACCGTGGTCGCCATCGGGATAAATGGCACCACACAGGAAAATCTTCGTCTTGAGCACCTCCAATTGAGCCATCACGGTATTGACTGTTTCCTCAATGCTTTGGCTCTGCTCATCGGTGTTGCGCATTTGCGCATAAGCGGCGCTTACCAGGGCAATCAGCGCGATGCCATACAGCACATAAGCCAGAATGAAACCGTGCTGATCGGACATGGATGAAAAGCGCCGCATTTTCGCAAGGGCCTTCGGATTCAGTTTTCCTGAACCACTTTGAAGTAGACGTACTTCGCGTCTGAAGTTTGAACACACCCCTCGGCCCAGCCAGCAACGGCAGCCACCGCTGAAATGCCGCCGTCGGCAGGGGTGGTGGCATTGGCCCAGTCGCTTAACGCACCCGTGGAAACCGGAATGGCAGAGGCGCCATAAAGCATGTTGTCTATTCGGGCACACACATCTGAACGCAGGTCAGGCAACACTGCCATGGGATCGACCGCTGCAGTTCCAATGGCATTGGCAGCGGTGGCCTTGTTCAAATACCAGTGACCCGCTTCATAAGTGGAGGGCGCCGCAATTGCAGGGTCTGATGGACTGGCAAAGGCCGAAGCTGGCATCACCTGCGGTGAGGCGTAGCGCGCGGCAGGGTCGAACAGACCTTGATTGGTCGTGCTGCTGAAATCCATGGTGTTGGTGATGGCGGACGAGCCAAAGTCGTTGCCAAAGCGCAGCACCCCGGTTTGCAGGTCGCTGCCCTGTTTCAGCGCGACCGATGCATTGACCTTGGCCTGCTCAGTGTCGGTTTGGGAAGTGGGCGAACGATTGGCCAATGCAAAACCACCCAGAATGGCGGCCATCAGCGCAATTCCAAACAGCAAAATGGCTTGTATAAAGCCCTGCTGCTTGCCAGCCCGGCGCTGGGGCAATGTGTCTAATTTGAATGTCATCGTGAGAACTCCTTACGAACTTGTTGGGCAATGCCCTGATCAACCCAATTCCACTTTTGCATGGCGACGAGCCTGCTCCAGTTCTTGATTAAACTTTTGTGTGGCCAAACGTTCAATAATGTCTTGCTTTACATCCTCCAGGGTGGGCTTTTTGTCCTGCCTTATTTCATCTACGCGCAATACGAGAAATCCATTTCGAAGCGGCAACGGCTCACTGAATTCATCCTTTTTCAGGTGGGACACAATGCGGCCGAGGTTGTATGGCAATTGCGCTGCATTCGCATACCCGTCCCCATTGCCCACCAAGGGCTTCAGTTGGCTTAGCGCTTTTTTGTCGCCCTGTTTGAGATCCTCCAATGTCTTGCGCACATCGTTTGCATCGGTGGAGAGGTAATACGAGACCTTCCATCGCTTGTAGTTGTCATCCAGAACATTGTGGTCATAAAACGATTTGATCTCGGCATCCGTCACCTGTGCGCGCAAGGCCTGCATGCGTTTGGTGGTGTACAAAGTGGCAAGCACCTCGCGCTGAGCGGCGCGAACGGCGGCTTTTGCCTGATCCGCATAAAGCGTTTGAGCCTGCTCGGCTGCGAGTACTTTGTTGATGTACCGATCCACCACAATTGCTTTGTCCACACCGGTTCGTAACAGACCTGCTATTTCAGACTCGGTCACAGTGTCTCCGTTGACCGTGGCCACCACCGAGTCTTTCTTGTCCACGATGCCATCACTGGCGTGCGCACTTGAAATCAGTTCTGCCTGTGCGCTGGTTGAAGGTTGAATCACAGACCAAACGGTCCAAGCCATTGCACCAGCCACCACAGCGCCAACACCCAAGCCCATCAGGCGTCTGGATGGCCAAATGGCCTTGCCCCCTTCCGCCAAGGGTGCCGCTGATTTCGCGGAATGTTCATCAATACTCATGACACCTGCCCCTTCAATTTGACACTCACTGTTTCACGCACACCTTTGATGATCGCGACCGAAGCACCTTCTGTGCATTTGGCCAGACAGATCTCGTCTGCCTTCCACACCACGTCCTTGGAAATGCCCTGCACGCTGTTGAGTACGTACATGAACTCGGGATAATCCGTTGCCTTCGCGATGCGAATCACCAATCCCCTGGCCGACCCAGTCACCTCAACTTGACTACTCAGGCGGGAAAGAACCCTTGCATAGCTTTCGTACAGACTCTGATCAACCGGGTTGACATTGATTTGAAACTTCGGCAACTCGGCCAGCTGGGACACCTTGCTTCTCTGGCTGAGAAAATCGCCGACCTTTACCACAGTCGCCACCAGACTGATGGTGGCAACCATCATCAAGAGAACCGGGGCCAGACCAAGCAATCGCCCCATCTCATTGAAAATCATCGTTGAATCGTTTTTAAAATCGAGCTTCATGATTTTTTCTTCCCCTTCTCTGTTTTACGGACGGTTAACAAACCCTCCGTATCCCTGAGATCGGTGACCACATCTCGCCCCAAAGAGTCCAGGTAATCCTGGCTGACCCAGCTGGGAAGAACCAATTCAAACGATTCCTGGTTTTCACCTTTCAAGGAATACCTTTCAATCCAGCCTCCAGACCGGATCACGGTAGCGGACACCCTTTGTACCCGCGAGATTTGACGGGCAAGAGGTTGCTGCACATTCAACTTACCGATGGTTGCATTCAGATCGGACTCAATGGCGCGGGCATTGGTCTGCCCCTCGTCCCGAGCCACTGTGTAAACCTGAAGAACCTGCACCGCAATGAACACCGTCAATGAAAGAGCAAGCGTACTCAGTGCCCCCCAAAACACAGCCCTGCCTACTCGTTCCGACACACCCAATATGGCTTGAGGAATGCTTCGAAGGGGCTGACCCACCAACTGTTCCACTCGGTGTTGTGGCAAATCAAAACCGAGCAGATACGGGCGTCTGCTTCAAGGAAGAGAAGCTTTGACTCATTTTCAAATGCACGGGTGCTGAGAACGTATCCCCTTTTGTCACTGGCCTGTCTGCAGGTTTGGCCGACTGTGTCGCCGTTACCTCGGGACGACCGAAAGTCAGCAAGCGTGGTCGGATGGTGATCACCAATTCGGTTTGCTTGGTGACTTTCGATTTGCTGTTGATGGCTGCACCTGATGAATAATCATCTTGTGTGCGAGCCACCGTGATTCCCCCCAGCAAAATGGTGTCACCTGGACGACAGCGCACCTGGGTATTCAACTCACGGTCTGCAACTTCTGGCAAATTCAAATTCACGCCCAAGGCAGTAAATGGCCTCAAAGCCAGCAGCTCGGTGATTGAAATACCAATGCGGGTGTAGATGGTCGCCTCGTTCACCTCACCGGTCAGCGACACCTCCAGACCCGTTCTCAATGCCTGTGTGTCTGCTGTGGATTGTGAAACCCCATTGATGATCTGCGAACCCACGCGGGACACAAATGTCGTGGACTGCCCCACACGGATCATGCCATTGGTGCCATTCATCAAACCCAGTTTGGGTTGGCTGAGGGTGCGAACATCACCCTGAGTCTTCAAAAAATCGATCAGCACATCGGTTGAAAAATTCCGTCCGAAGATCAGGGACTCCAGTCCGGTGGATGTTCTGGCCACCTGCCCCAGCGTAGTGGCCGTGCTACTTGCGCCGCGAATCGGTGCGTCCAGCCCCGCATTCAAACCCTGGCCCGACTGAAACAGCTCCCAACGAATACCCATGTTGGATGAATCATTCAAATCCACCTGCAACACATCGACGTCATACACAATCAAGGAACGGGTGGCGCGCATGCGGGCCATGTAGGACTCAATGTTTTTCAAGGCTTTTCGATTGGCGCGAAACACCAATGAGCGATTGATCCGGTCCAGATACACATCCTGCGCGCCCAGATACTGCAGCGTGTTGGTCACCCCCGCCATACTGTCTTCCGCCAGCGAGGGGGGCATGGTCACCACAAACTGCTGCTCTGGCATGATCCGCAACACGCCGGATTCCGACACGCTCCAGAAAAACCCCATGATTTCACCCAGCTTATTCATAACCTGGTCAAATGGCCCGCTCAGGTTATTCAAAGTCACAACGCCATATCGCGACGCTGTTTCGGGGCCCCCTTCGAAACTCAGAGGCATGTTGGTGTTGGCCAGGATCAGCTGCAACACGTCAAACAAGCCGCTTTCCGTGACCGAGAGGCCATGGACCTGAACCTCCGGAAGTTGCCCGTGACTGACTGTCGGTCTCACCCAAAATGAATCATCGGGCACACTGTCGATAGGCAGCATCTGCTCCGCTTTCTGAATCGGAGGAACAGTCACGTCAGGCTTATGAATAGTGGCTCGAGCCTCGTCCTGCTGCGTAAATGGCCGCAAGGGTGAACACGCTGACAACAGGCACAAAAGCACCGCGTAAATCCCCATTGGGGCACTGCCTGTGCTGGTGCTATAGTTCGAGAAAGTGTTCATACATTGCCTTTGCCATGGGTGGTTTTCATCACCAAGTATTGGTAAGAACATCACCCGACGCATCCCTCGAACGAGTAACCACGGGCAACCCCACCCATCTGGTGGGCAGCCATTTGACCAATCTGCCACGCCATGAACACGACTTTGAAGCAGCCAAAAATCAATTCGCCCATGACCATACTGTGGTGCGGCGCACTGGTCATGACCCTGTCCCTTGGCATCCGCCATGCATTTGGTTTGTTTTTGCAGCCCATGAGCCTCGACAACCACTGGGGGCGAGAGGTGTTTGCACTGGCAATCGCCCTGCAAAACCTGATTTGGGGCCTGTCACAACCGTTCATCGGCAGGCTGGCTGACAAACTCGGATCGGGGCCAGTCATTCTGGTTGGCGGCCTGCTTTATGCGCTCGGTCTGGCTTTGATGTCGACGGCGCATTCGCAGGGCATTCTGATCGCCAGCGCGGGGGTACTGATCGGGCTGGGCCTGAGTTGCACCACCTACCCGGTGGTGTTTGGGGCCATCAGCCGGGTGATGCCCGCGCAGCGTCAAAGCATGGCGATGGGGATTTGCATGGCCTTGGGTTCGATGGGGCAGTTCACGTTTTTACCCACAGGCCTGTTCATGATCAATCACACAGGCTGGAGCTCGGCCCTGTTGATACTGGCAACCTTTGCGGTTGTGATGATCCCCCTTTCCCGACCGCTGTTTATCAAGCGCAACAACGCGGCGGCCATACACCCTGTTAAAGAACTGGTGAACACCGAGCGCAACATGATGCAAACCCTGAAAGCCGCGCTGAAGCACAAGGAATTCGGCTTGCTGGCATTGGGCTACTTTGTTTGTGGGTTTCAGGTGGTGTTCATCAGCACGCACCTGCCCAGCTATCTGCAAGACAAAGGCGTCTCAGCCAATGCAGGCAGCACTGCACTTGCGCTGATCGGCCTGTTCAACATTTTCGGCAGCTACACCGCAGGCTGGCTGGGTGGCAAATTGCGCAA
The DNA here is from genome assembly GCF_030160455.1 of Limnobacter litoralis. Taxonomy (GTDB): domain Bacteria; phylum Pseudomonadota; class Gammaproteobacteria; order Burkholderiales; family Burkholderiaceae_B; genus Limnobacter; species Limnobacter litoralis. The sequence continues at coordinate 51,161 of NZ_BSOJ01000030.1, forward strand.
ACCCATGCTGCTGACTGTCATTTACAGTTTGCGCGCCCTGGCCATTCTGGTGTTCATCAGTGTGCCGCCCAGCGCAACGGCGGTTTATGTATTCGGTGCAGTCATGGGTTTTATCTGGCTGTCCACGGTTTCGTTAACGACCGGCACCGTGGCTTCCATGTTTGGCGTGAAAGACCTGGCGATGCTGGGTGGCCTGGTGTTTACGTTTCATCAAATTGGCGCATTTCTGGGTGGTTGGCTGGGCGGTCTTCTGTTTGATTTGACCGGCAGTTACACCGTCGTGTGGTGGATCTGCATCGGCCTTAGTATTGTAGCCGCATCAGTCAGCTGGCCAGTGCAGGAAAAACCGGCCTATCCCGAATTGGCGGGTGCAAAAGCATGATGCCAACTTGGTTGCAGGTGATCTTGCTGCTGGTGATCGCACTGACCATGGCAAGCTACTTCAGCCCCGACATGCGGGCTGTATTTGCCACCGCCTGGTCGGCCTGCTTTTGAAGATTAGCTGCCCACCAGCCAATGAAAGGCCAGCGGAATGAACACCGCGCCAAAAATGCCGTGTAAACCCATGCCGAGGCTTGCGTATTGCCCTGCTTCCGGATGAACGGCAAAGGCGCGCGCCGTGCCGATGCCATGTGCACTCAGGCCCATGGCAAAGCCACGCACCCACCAGCGCTTTAAGCCCATGGCATTGAACAGGTAAGTGCCAGTTGCCGCACCAAAAATACCGGTGACCACGGCAAAAATGGCGGTCAGCGTGGGGGAAGCGCCGATGTTCTCACTGATGCCCATACCAATGGGTGCAGTCACCGATTTGGCCCACAGGCTGTGGGTAATGTCGAGATTGGCGTGCATCAACTTCGCAACAGTCAAAGCGCTGGAAATGGCCACAGTGGACCCTACGCACAATGCCGCAACCAGCATGCTCAGTGACCTCGCCAGATTGCCCTTCAAAGCCGCCAAACCCTGATAAATGGGCACTGCAAGAGCCACCGTGGCTGTACCCAGCATGAAGTGAACAAACTGGGCACCTGCGAAATACTGCTGATAACTCAAACCGCTGATCTTCAAAAAGCCAGCCAGCAACAACACCGCAATCAACACCGGGTTGGCAAACGGATGCATGCCTGACTTTTTGTAACACCACACGCCGATTTGATAGGCCAGCAGGGTCAAAAACAGCGCAGTGAGCGGATTGCCCGTCAGATAAACCCAAATTTCGGGCAGATTCATTTTGCCGTGTGCGATCGGTGTCATTTCGTGATCCTGTCAGCCAGTTTGTTCAAAACCCAGGCGGTCGCCGCCATGGTGCACACCACGCTGATCAGCAGCGTCACAAAGATGGTGAATCCGTACTCTGAAATAACCGGCCAGAATACAACGACGCCCACTGCGGCAGGCACAAACAACAAACCCAGATTGGCGGCCAGAACATTGGCCGTGGTGGCCACATCGTCGGGCACCCCTTTGCGGATCACAAAATAGGCGAGCAGACACACCAGCCCAAACACAGGGCCGGGAATCGAAGGCAACAAGCCTTTGCTGAGCAATTCGCCCAAGGCTTGAAAAGCAAGCAGAACGGTGAGTGATCGGATCATGCACAGCAGTGTAGCGCGTGCCGAATGAACAGCAACATACTGGTTATTCCGTAGTTTTTTAAAAAAGTAGAATGAAGCCCCCACTTGAAACAAGGGCTTTGGCATAGCCACTCTGGCCATTTCTGCCTACACTAGGGCGCAAAACACCCACAGGCAAACACCGAAATGAGCACAAAACAGCATTACGCACTGGTCACCGGCGCATCCAGCGGCATCGGTCTTGAATTCGCATGGCAACTGGCCCGGGGCGGGTACAACCTGATCCTGGTGGCGCGCAACGAAGCCGCGCTGAACGAACTGGCCGCTCAAATTCACTCGGAGACCGGGGTGAACGTCGAGGTGTATGCCCGCGACCTGGCCAAACCCAACGCGGCGCAAGCACTGGCAACCGATCTGGGCGCAGGCTTGAGACGTGTTGAACTGCTCGTAAACAACGCGGGTTTTGGCCTGCACGGCCGGTTTCACGAGCTGCCGATGGAAGGCATTGCACAGATGATGCAACTGAACATGAACACGCTGACCGAGCTGACTTACCTCTGCCTGCCTCACATGATGCAAGCCATGCGAGGTGAAATCATCAACATCGCCTCAGTGGCAAGCTTCCAGCCCTGCCCCAATTTCGCAGTGTATGCGGCCAGCAAAGCCTATGTGCTCAGCTTCAGTGAGGCCCTGAACATTGAACTTGCTGACGCTGGCATCAAGGTGACAGCGGTGTGCCCAGGTTCCACCGACACCAATTTCCACAACATCGCAGGCACCAGCCATTTGCGCGCTGTTCAGCTGATGGACAGTCCCAAAAAAGTGGTTCAACTCAGCCTGAAAGCAGTGCGGGCCGGTCGGGCCAGCATCGTCACCGGCCTGAGCAACAAAGCCATTCCACTTGCTTCACGCCTGCTTCCAAGGTATTTAATGGGTAAAACGGCGCAATTGCTTTTCAAAAAGTAGGGTCAACCCTGTCCGTTTAATCGCGTTACAATGATTCACGATTCAAAGACGCAAAAGGACTGAACATGAAAAAGCTCACAGCGACCACGCTGGCCGCCGCACTGCTGGCGGCTGGCTGCTCATCAATTCAAACCCAACCCGCGCCCCAACCTGTGCCTGCACCCGGTTCGCCTGTGGCTGAAGCGGGCTGCCCGCTTGCGCCCGAGCGCCCTGTTGACAACAGCAAGAAAGCGATTGGTGCTGGCGTGGGTGCCGTTGCCGGCGCACTGATCGGCAACGCCACAGGCGGTAAAAACACCGTGATCGGCGCTGGTCTTGGCGGCTTGTTCGGTTACCTGGTTGGTAGCGAAATCGCTGTGCGTGAGCAACGTGACGGCTCTGTCATGCTGGACATTCCAGGTGCTGCACTTTTTGACACCGACAAAACCGCGATCAAACCCAAATTTGCCAGCACACTGGACCAGATCAGTGCCACACTGCGCGACAACCCGGGCACCATCGTGTGCATCATTGGCTACACCGACAGCACCGGCAGCAGCAGCTACAACGCCAACCTGTCTGTTCGTCGCGCCGAATCTGTGCGTGAATTTCTTGAACGCAAAGGCATCGAGGGCAATCGCCTGACTGCGGCAGGTCTGGGCGAACGCTTCCCAGTGGCTTCCAACAGCACCGAAAGTGGTCGCACACAAAACCGCAGGGTTGAAATGTACGTTCGCCGATAAATGATTTGAACCATCAGCCACAAAAAAAACCCGTCCGAGGACGGGTTTTTTTGTAGGCCTTCAATACACCGATAGTTTACTCTTTCGGCTTGTCACGCAGCTCACGGCGAAGAATCTTGCCGACCGGTGTTTTGGGCAGGTCGCTACGGAATTCCACAAAGGACGGAATCTTGTAGCCAGTCAGGTTCTTGCGGCAATGCGCGATCAGATCGTCTTTGGTCAGCGCTGGATCTTTTTTGACCACGACCAGCTTGACCTTTTCGCCAGACACCGGATCGGGAACACCGACCACACCACATTCAAGTACGCCGGGGTGCTGTGCAACCACGTCCTCAATTTCATTGGGGAACACGTTAAAGCCAGACACGATGATCATGTCTTTCTTGCGGTCCACAATTTTCAGGAAGCCGTTTTCGTCCATCACGCCAATGTCGCCCGTGGCCAGCCAACCATCCTTGTCGATGGTTTTGGCGGTTTCTTCTGGGCGATTCAAATAACCCAGCATCACTTGCGGGCCTTTCACGCAGATTTCACCAGGCTCGTTGATGCCACCCCACAAACCATCGTCGCGGCGCAAACGGACGTCTGTTCCCACGATGGGCAGACCCACATTGCCCGCAAAGGGTGGGCGTTCGCTACCGTGCAAAGGCGGCACACTAACCACGGGTGAGGTCTCGGTCATGCCGAAGCCTTCGGAAATGGCGCACCCTGTGACCTGGTACCAACGCTCAGCAATCGGTTGCTGGAGGGCCATACCGCCACTCAGTGCGAATTTCATGTCAGAAAAGTCACGCTTGACGAACTCTTCGTTGTTCAGGAACGCATTGAACAAGGTATTGACCGCTGTGATGACATGGAACTTCTCTTTGCGCAGTACCTTCATCACCATGCCAACGTCGCGCGGGTTGGCCACCAGAATATTGCGCGCACCAAAAGTCATGAACAGCATACAGTTCACAGCCAGCGCATAGATGTGATACAGCGGGAGCATGGTGACCACAGTAATGGGCTCGGTGCCGATCGCTTCGCTCATCCAGGCCAGGCCCTGCTCAAGGTTACTCAGCAGATTGCGTTGGGTCAGCATGGCGCCCTTGCTGACACCTGTGGTGCCGCCGGTGTACTGCAACAGGGCCACGTCGTCGAGCTTGGGGGCAGGCTTCGGAAAATTCACGCCCTTGCCCTTGGCCAAAGCCGCCTTGATGTTGATCGCACCTGGCAGGCTGTATTCGGGCACCATTTTCTTGACTTTGCGCATCACAAAGTTCACCAGCGGGCCTTTCAAACCGCCAAACAGGTCACCAAGCTGCGTAATCACGATTTGCTTGACCTGTGTGCCTTCCAGCGCATCTTGCAGGGTCTTGGCAAAGTTCTCGAACACCACGATGGTTTGCGCGCCACTGTCTTTCAACTGGTGGTTCAATTCGCGCACGGTGTACAGCGGGTTCACGTTGGTCAGGGTGCAACCAAGCTTCATGGCACCCACAAAGCACACCGGAAACTGCACGGCGTTGGGCATCATGATGGCGACCACGTCGCCCGCCTTGATGCCGATGGAATGCAGGTAACCCGCAAACTGGTCAGACAGTTCGTCCACTTGCCGATAGGTGAATTCCGTGCCAGCCGACACAAATGCCACGTTGTTGGCGTATTTTTTCAGCGAGGCCTGCACCATTTCCAGCAGACTGGCATAGCGCAGCGGGGGCGTGTCAATGGGTACACGAGGCGGGTAGGATTTGGTCCAGTAACGCGACTCGAAGAGTTCCTGGGCTTCTTTGCTGACAAAACCACCGAACTGGTCGGGGCTTACCTTGGGGGCTTGCTCAAGCCCCGCGTCTTCTGGACGGGCAGACATGTATTGATCTCCATTGAATCAAATGAATTGGCCGATGGAGAGCATTGCTGCACTGGTGCCGACTGTCTCCCCGGCCGAGCTTTTTCACTCGATTGTTTTTATAGTGTTGTATAAGACTTGTTGTATGCCAACGATACCACTGTTACCGGAAATTGGGGGATTTTCTGGCGAAATTAGAGTGCCAATACCAGCCGATCGCCGCACTTCAAGCCAGAATGCCGCGTTCCCGAATTTCCTGTCGGCTAAGCACCGGGGTGACACAGGCGTCGACCCTGCCGAATACCATTTCCCAATGGGAAAGCGGCTGAGAAGCGATTAACGCTTTCACGTCGTCGCGAATTTTGACCGCCGCAGGTGTGCCCGGAAACACGCCTTTGCTCCAGTGAATGTCTGCCCACTCCGGCTTGCCCATGGCCTCGCAGGCCACCTTCCAGAAACGGTGCTCCAGCGAGCCCACCGCCAGAAAGCGGTCGTCTTGGGTGCGGTACACGTTGTAACAGGCAAGCCCCCCAGAAAGCAAATCGTCCTGATGCGCCTTCGGCGCACCCGTCATGGCAATCCACATCTGTTCCATGCTGTCAGGCATGATGTTTTGCTTGTGCAGATTGTGGGTCATCGAGATGTCGACAAAACTGCCCTGCCCGGTGCGCTGGGCTTTCAACAGCGCAGCCAGAATGCCCTGCACGGCGTATGCAGTGCCGCCAAACAAATCGCCAAACTGCACAGCAGGCACAGGCAAGTCACCGCTGGCCGTTTGCAAACCATGCAGTACACCGCTTAGCGCCATGTAATTGATGTCGTGCCCAGCCTTTTCAGCAAGGTTGCCCTGCTGACCATAGCCTGTGATGCAGCACATCACCAAGCGAGGGTTCAGGGCTTTCAGGGTGTCGTATCCGCAGCCCATGTCAGCCATCACACCCGGTCTGAATCCGTCGATCAACACATCGGCTTTGGCCGCGTGGTCTTTCAGGATCTGGATTCCCTCTGGCGTGCGAAAGTCTGCCGTTACGATGGCCTTTTCGCTGTTCAGGGCCTCGTACAGCATCGGCATGCTTTTGGCATCGTCCCCATGCGGTGGCTCCAGCTTGATGACGGTCGCACCCATTTGCTGCAGTACCAGTGAAGTGGCTGGCCCTGGCAAGTTGCGCGACAGGTCAAGCACTGTGATGCCAGCAAGCAGGGTTGGGTCTTGGATGGGCGCCATGCGGGATTACCTCGTGATGAATTGTTGTCGTAATAAATCGCTGACCTGAATCGGCGAATCGCTGACCTGAATCGGCGAATCTCAGGATCACCGGGCCGCCTGAAAGCCTGACTGCCCCCTCATTGAATGTCAATTCTTGCTCGCCTCGCCCGGCAAAAGTAATCGCCGGGCCTCCGCGACGACCCCAGGTCGTGCGCAACAATTGTATTCAAACGGGCAGGCTTTCTTGAAGGCGGCACCAGCGCCCCTGACGATCGCCGAATCAGCATCAGCATCAGCATCAGCATCAGCATCAGCATCAAGCGAAGTTTGAGTCGTCACTGCGTTCTGCCGACTTCAGGCAATCGATGCGAAGACGCCATTGCATTTCGCATGCCCCAAGCCAGAACCAGCAAGCCGGGGAAAAAGACTTGCCAAGGCAGAAGGTGATGGCGGCTCAAACTGAGCGCGCCAACTCAAACTTAGCAATGCCTTTTCAGGAGTTCACCACCTTCAAACGCTCAACTGGCTGAGCCACTGCACCATGCGGTACGTTGGGCAAGTTGGCGCTGTCAAAGCCAGGTGCGTAGGTGATTGAATCGTCACCGAAGAATTCCTGCGGTGTGAATTCGTCCACCATGATGGCCTCCAGGCTGATGCGGTTGGCACGGTCCAGCAGCTTCTTGTCGTCTGCAGTGATAATGCCTTTGGCCAGTGCTGCGTCGGCCAGTTCCTGCACAGATCCCTTTTCAAGCTGCTTGGCACGGCGTGCAGCCATGATCTTGCGCTGAACACCCTCTGCGGCCTGCACTGCTTCAAAAGCAGCCAGCAGACGCTTCACACCTGTGGTGTTGGCCAGTACTTCGTCGTTGTCCAACTCAGCCAGGTTGACCTTGGGCAGGTACAAGTCGCCCGCAATGCGATCCATTTGCGCGCCCGACTTGGTGATGGTTTTGGCCACAACAGGAACCAATCGGTCGCGGGTTGAACCCACCAGCGGATTCAGGCGCAGACCCAAATAACCCACGGTGCGCATCCACAAGCCCAAGGGGTTCTTGCCGAAGTTGGCGTAAATGGACTCAAACGCCTTCTGGATTTTCTCCAGCGCGTATTCACAGGCGTACTGCACCAGTGGCAAGTCTTCGCGCTGCTCGCCTTCCGCCACATAGCGGCGAACGGTTGAAATGGCGAGCAATTGCCAGCCCAATGCATCAGCAAAGTGACCGGTCAGTTGTTGGCGGGCCTTCAACTTGCCGCCCACGGTCAGCAAAGCCATGTCGGTGAGATAAGCGTAGCGTGAAGAAGTCCAAGCCAGCTTGCGCAGGTAAGGTGTCACGCCGTCAATCTTGGGCACACTGGCCAGGTAACCACGTGTGGCGGTCAGGCCAATCAGGCGGCCGGTGTTGACCACCATGTGGCCGATCCAGCCTTTCAGCGCGCTGCTGAATGTGGGCAGATCATTGGCTTCCAGCGCGTTGGCAATTTTGAACGCGTAGGGGTGGCAACGCACAGCACCCTGACCAAAGGTGATCAGACTGCGGGTCATGATGTTCGCACCTTCCACGGTGATGGCCACCGGGGCTGAACAATAACCGCGACCGATGATGTTGTTGGGGCCTTGCATCACGCCGGCACCAGCCATCACGTCCATGGCGTTGGTGGCCTGCACGCGCGACAACTCAGTCAAATAGGCTTTCCAGACCGCAGACACCACCGGAGGCTGCTCGTCATTGTCCAGCGCGCTGACCGCGTACACACGCGCCCCTTCGGCCAGGTAAGCCATGGCTGCAATTTCAGCCAGCTTTTCCTGAATGCCTTCCATTTCAGCAATGGGCATGCCGAACTGTTGCCGCACACGGGCGTAAGCACCCGCTGCGGCAGCAGCAGCACGCACACCACCGACAGCACCCGCTGGCAATGAAACGGCACGACCACCAGCCAGCTGCTCCATCAACATGCGCCAACCTTGACCGGCGCACTCCACACCACCGATGATTTCGTCGGCGTCGATGACCACGTCTTTGCCCACAATGGGGCCGTTGTAGAAGGCATCACCAATCGGTTGATGGTGCTTGCCCATTTCAAGACCAGGCGTACCGCGGTGCACCAGTGCAACCGTGATGCCAACATCGCTGCCTTTGCCCAGCAGATTGTCGGGGTCTTGCAGTTTGAAGGCCAGCGAGATCAGGTTGGCCACCGGGGCCAGTGTGATGTAGCGCTTGCGGAAGTTCAGCTTGATCTGCAGCTTGCCTTCGGCGTTTTTGAACAGCACGCCACGGGCCAGAATGGACGCAGCGTCTGAACCAGCCGTTGGCTCGGTCAAGCCGAAACAAGGCAGGTATTCACCACTGGCCAGGCGTGGCAAATAGTGGTCCTTCTGGCTTTGCTTGCCGTAGTGTTTCAGCAGTTCGGCCGCGCCCAGGCTGTTGGGAATCACCACAAAAGTGGACAGCAAGGGGCTGTGCGCACTCAACATGGCCATGATGGTTGAAATGGCGTTCACCGAAAACTCTTGGCCGCCATAGGACTGCGGAATCAGGAAGCTGAAAAAGCCCTGAGACTTCATGTAGTCGATGGCTTGCTTGGGCACAATGCGCGTGCGGGCCAGTTCATAGCTGTCGACCATGTCGCACAGGTTCTTGACCGGGCCATCGATGAAATCGCGCTCGCGTTTGTTCAGTTTGGCGTAGGGCTCGCTGAACATTTTTGCAAAATCGGGCTTGCCCGAGAACACCTGCCCGTCGATCCACACCGTGCCCGCTTCCAGCGCCTGGCGCTCAGTGGGGGAAATTTGCGGCATGGCCTTGGCCTTGATCAGGCCATTCATGATTGCTTTAAAAACCATTGTCATTGCTCCTTGTGTCTTTAGTTCAAGACGTCTTCAAGTTGTTTGCCTTGGGCGGCCAGTTCAACCAGCATGCTGGCTGGCTTGAAACGCTCGCCATACTTGGCAGCCAGCTCTTCGCAACGCTTCACGAACTGGGGCAAACCTTTGGCATTGATAAACTGCAGCATGCCGCCGGTAAACGGCGCAAAACCAAGGCCGAAAATCGACCCGATGTTGCCGTCAGCGACGGTGCGCAGCACTTTTTCCTGCAGGCACTTGGCGGCCTCGTTGGCCTGGATGTACATCAGGCGATCCTGAATTTCCTGGCTGGAGGGTTGCTCTTTGGCCAAAGGAAATTCCTGATTGATGCCGGGCCACAGGGTTTTGCCGGTCGGGGTGTAGTCGTAATACCCTTTGCCGGCCTTTTTGCCAATGCGACCGTGCTTTTCAGCAATGGCGCGCATCACTTTGGAACCCGGGTGCTCAGGGAAAGTTTGACCTGCAGCTTCCATGTCCTTGCGGGTCTGGTTTTCAATCAGGATGGACAGGCTCAAACTGACCTCGTCGTGAATGGCCAGCGGTGGCATCGGCATGCCTGCCTCCAGACCGGCCATTTCGATGCTGCGTGGGTGCACACCCTCGCCCACCATGGCTGCGCCTTCCATCAGGTAAGTGCCAAACACGCGGCTGGTGAAAAAGCCGCGGCTGTCATTGACCACAATCGGTGTTTTGCCGATTTGCTGAACATAGTCAAAGCCTTTGGCCAGGGTTTCATCGTCGGTGTCTTTGCCGCAGATGATTTCAACCAGCGGCATTTTGTCCACTGGGCTGAAAAAGTGCAGACCAATAAACTGCTTGGGTCGCTTGGAAGCCTGGGCCAAGCCTGTGATTGGCAGGGTTGACGTGTTGGACGCAAACACCGCACTGGCGGGAATCACCGCCTCGGCCTTGGCCGTTACTTCGGCCTTTACGCCACGGTCTTCAAACACCGCTTCAATCACCAAGTCAGCGCCTTCCAGTTTGGAATAATCGGTGGAGGCGGTAATCAGGCTCAGCAAAGCGTCTTTCTTTTCGGGCGTGCTGCGCTTTTTCGCAATCGCCTTGTCCAGCAAATTGGTGCTGTAGGCCTTGCCCTTGTCAGCGGCTTCCTGCGTGGCGTCGATCAACACCACTTCAATGCCCACTTTGGCCGACACGTAGGCAATGCCGGCACCCATCATGCCTGCGCCCAAAATACCCAGCTTCTTCACTTGCGATTTTGCAGGTGCGCTGGGTCGGCTTTGGCCTTTCTTGATGGCGTTCAGCTGGAACCACAGCGTATTCATCATGTTCTTGCTTTCCTGCGAGAGCACGCAGGCAGCAAAGTAACGGCTTTCCACCTTCAAACCGGTGTCGATGTCGGTGATGCCACCCTCAAACACACAACTCGCGATGTGGTTCAGCGCTGGGTAGTTGCCATAAGCCTTGGCGTTGGCCATGGAAGGGGCAATCGCCCACAATTGCGCAATGGCGGGGTGCTTTGAATCGCCGCCGGGGAACTTGAATCCTTTGACATCCCAAGGCTGCTGGGCCACCTGGTTGGCCACGCACCAGGCGCGGGCCTTGCTGATCAGCTCTTCCAGTGTGTCGGCAGTGTCGTTCAGAATGCCCTTCTTCAAGGCCTGTTCAACGCGCAGCTCGGTGCCCTGCGTCATCAGTTGCAAGCTTTCCTGAATGCCCACGATGCGTGGCAGGCGCTGCGTACCACCGCCGCCAGGCAGCAGACCCAATTTCACCTCGGGCAAGCCAAACTTGGCCTTGGGGTTGTTCAGCGCGATGCGATGGTTACAAGCCAAAGCCAGTTCAAGACCGCCGCCCAAGGCAGTGCCGTTCAATGCGGCCACAAAGGGCTTGGTGCACTTTTCCATGCGACGCAACAGGCCTTTGAAGGCTTCCGCCAAATCAAATGCAACCTGTGGGTCGGTGATCTTGTACACATTTTCAAGATCGGCCCCGGCCAAAAACTCTTTTTTGCCAGAGGTCAAAACCACACCCTTCACGGCTGGGTCTGTTTCAATTTTGGACAGCACCTCGGCGTAAGGGCCCATCAGTTCGTCGTTCAGCACGTTCATGGAACGGCCGGGCATGTCCAGGGTCACCACCGCAATACCGTCGGCACCCAATTCAAATTTCACTGCAGTCATGTTCAATTCCTCCCTGCGTCTCAGATGCGTTCAATAATGGTGGCAATGCCCATGCCGCCGCCCACGCACAGCGTGGCACAACCCAGGGTTTTGTCTTGCCGCTCCAGCTCATCCAGCAGAGTGCCGAGAATGATTGCACCAGTGGCCCCAAGTGGGTGGCCCATGGCGATCGAACCGCCGTTGACGTTCACACGGTCCAGGCTGACGCCCAGGTTGCGGGCAGTCTGCATGGGTACCACGGCGAATGCTTCGTTGATTTCCCACAAATCGATGTCAGACGCTTGAAGACCCGCCTTGCGCAGTGCCTTTTGGCAGGCAGGTGTTGGGCCAGTCAGCATGATGGTTGGCTCTGAACCAATCACCGCGGCCGCACGAATGCGGGCACGCGGCTTCAGACCAGCGGCTTTGCCCGCAGCTTCAGAACCCACCAACACCAATGCAGCACCATCCACGATGCCCGAGCTGTTGCCCGCGTGGTGCACGTGGTTGATGCTTTCAATCGTGGTGTATTTGCGCAGGGCTGTGGCGTCAAAGCCCATTTGACCCATCATGGCGAACGAGGGCTGCAGGCTGGCCAGACTTTCCAGTGTGGCGCCGCCACGAATGAATTCGTCGTGGTCCAGCATGGTCAAACCGTTCAGGTCTTTCACAGGCACTCGGCCTTTGTTGAAACGACCTTCGGCCTGTGCCTTGGCAGCCCGACGCTGGCTTTCAACGGCGTAGGCGTCGACGTCCTGGCGGCTGAAACCTTCCAGTGTGGCAATCAAGTCCGCGGAAATGCCCTGCGGGATAAAGCCCAGCTTGTTGTTGATGCGGGGGTCCATGAACCAGGCACCTCCGTCGCTGCCCATGGCCCAGCGGCTCATGCTCTCAACACCGCCAGCAACCACCATGTCTTCAATGCCGCTGCCCACCTTGGCTGCGGCCAGGTTGACCGACTCCAGACCCGACGCGCAAAAACGGCTCTGCGTAACGCCTGCCACACTTTCGGCCCAACCTGCGTCCAGCACTGCCGTGCGCGCAATGTCAGCGCCTTGCTCACCGACGGGTGTGACGCAACCCAAAACAACGTCGTCCACCAAACTGGTGTCGAGGTTGTTGCGTTGCTGCAATGCAGTCAGCAGGTTGTTCAACAGCCACACAGGCGTGGCCTGGTGCAGGCTGCCGTCTTTTTTACCTTTGCCCCGTGGGGTTCTTACAGCGTCAAAAATCAGTGCCGATGGCATGTATTGCCTCCAATGAAAATCCGTTCGGTAATCCAAATTACCGCTTGGGTTTTTAGTTCTGATCTTCAAGAATGGCAATGTGCAAATGCACATGCAAGGCAATATGTTACTTTAGAGCATAAATTCTACGAATTTGGTAATAATAATTACCTTTTGACCATTCGCAACAAGGCGCACCATGCAACACCCAAAAACAATCCTGATCACTGGTGGCAACACAGGCATTGGCCTGGCCACCGCCACACAACTGGCCATTGCCGGGCACACCGTCATTCTGGCCTGCAGAAACCAGGAGAAGGCCAAGCAGGCCGCCAGCCAGATCAAACAAAGGAAGGCCGATGCCGATGTGCGGGTTTATCCGCTCGACCTGGCCTCATTCGACAGCATCCGACAGTTCTCAGCCAAAATCAGCGCAGACTTCCCGATGATTGACGTACTGATCAACAACGCCGGGGCCTACCCGGTCAAACAGCAATTTACGGAGGAAGGCTTCGAGCTGCAGTTCGGCGTGAATTACCTGGGCCACTATCTGTTGACCCAATTGCTGCTGCCAGTGATCACCAAAGCGCCCGAGGCACGCATCATTCATGTGTCTTCGATCATGCACAACCTGGGCAAGATCGACTTTGACACCTTCCGCGGCCGTGCCAAATATTCGGGCACCACAGCCTATGGGCAATCCAAGCTGGCCAACGCCCTGTTCAGCAGTGCACTGGCCAAACGCCTGCCTGCACACGTCACCAGCAACGCCGTTCACCCTGGCGGCGTGGATTCAGACATCTACCGTGAATTTCCAAGCCTGGTGCACAAGATCTTCAAATTGTTCCTCATTTCAACCGACCGGGCCGGTGCATACCTGGTCAACATGGCCGTGGGCGATGACTGGAAGGGGCGCACCGGCGAATTCAAATCGGCGCACGGTCCACTGCCCATCTCAAAGCGCGCCAAAGACGAAGCCATGATTGAGCGCCTGTACCTCGAAAGCGCCAAATTGGCCGGCGTAAACGCCATTTAAATCAAAGACATGAAACACCGGGGGCATTGAAAAAATCAATTTCCCCGGGCTGCCTCACAGCCTTACAATGAAAAGGTTGAAGTTGAGCCAACGCAGGAGGCAGCATGTCCGCCCACCCACAGTCTCACGCAGCAAGCGAATTCCTTCTTGAACACCCTTTGCACGATTCGTTTTGCGAGCTGTTGGCCCGCGCAGACATTGTGCCCAACGGCAGCCGCCCTTGGGACATTCAAATCCACAACCCCCACGCCATTGAACGCATCCTTTCCGAGGGCAGCCTGGGTTTGGGCGAAAGCCATGTGGAAGGCTGGTGGGACTGCGAGCAACTGGATGAAATGGTTTGCCGAGCCCTGCGTGCAAGACTCGACGAATCGGTGGCACGCCCAGGTCTGTTGATTTCGATTCTGAAAGCCAAGGTGATCAACCTGCAGTCGGTTCGACGAGCCTGGCAAGTTGGGCGACAGCATTATGATCTCGGCAACGACCTGTTCGAGGCCATGCTTGACCCTTACATGGCTTACAGCTGCGGGTATTGGCGCAAGGCAGAAACGCTGGAACAAGCCCAGCAGGACAAGCTCGACCTGGTGTGCCAAAAGTTGCAGCTGAAGCCAGGCATGACCCTGCTGGACATCGGTTGCGGCTGGGGCAGCCTGATGCGCTTTGCGGCTGAACATTATGGGGTGCAGTGCACCGGGCTGACCGTCTCGAAGGAGCAGGCCCACTGGGGCATGAATCACTGCGGCAATCTGCCTGTGAAATTTGAATTCACGGACTATCGCCTGTTTAATCCAGAAGGCAGACAACGGTTTGACCGGATCGCGTCCATTGGCATGTTTGAACACGTGGGACATAAAAATTACAGCACCTACTTCCAGATGGCCAAGCGCAGCCTGAAAGCAGATGGGCTCATGTTGCTACACACCATTGGCAAAAACGACCCGGGGCGGGCCATTGACCCCTGGATCGAAAGGCACATATTTCCGAATGGCGCTTTGCCCTCGGCCAGCGAGTTGATTCAGGCGAGCGAACCCTGGTTCATACTGGAAGACTGGCACAACTTCGGTGCCGATTACGACAAAACACTGATGGCCTGGCAGGACCGGTTTGAAAAGGCCTGGCCCAGGCTGCAGCAACACTACGACGAACGCTTTTACCGCATGTGGCGCTATTACCTGTTGGTGTGTGCCGGCACCTTTCGCGCGCGCGACAACCAGCTTTGGCAACTGGTTTTGTCACCCAACGGGCATACGGGCGGTTACCGAAGACCCAAAATCTGAGTAAAAAGCTGATATAAATGGCGCTTTCGAATCGATCTTTCCTGATTCAATGACCCAACGCCAAGCGCCTCAGGCACCTCAAAACATGCGCAAGTCAACACTGGACCGCCTGGAAAATGCGGTACTTGAGTTGTTCACTGCGCGTGACTTCAACAACGTGTCGTTGATTGAAGTGGCTCAGGCTGCGCACGTCTCGCTGCAAACCATTTACAAATACTTCGGCAGCAAAGAGCAACTGGTGGCCTATGTGCTCGACAGCACGCTGACACGCCTGGCTCAACGGATGATTGATCACCTCAACGGCATTGAAAACTTCCGGGAGCGGCTGCGCAAAACCCTGTGGGTGATGCTGGATTATTTTGACAGACACCCGCGTGTCATCTTGTTGCTGACAGTTTCAATACCGGCCAGCCGCTATCAAAACCTGCCCGTGTATGAAAGCCCAGACCTGATGAACGCTTTTTTGGGCCTGTTCAAAGACGGTCAAAAGGTGGGCGTGCTGAACAACAATGTATCCTCCAAGATACTGCTGGATGTGTTCATGGGTATCTTTGGGCGAGTCGTACAGATGCACTTCCTGCGCAATGAAAGCGAACGACTGACTGATCAGTTTGATGCCCTGTTTCAGATTGTGTGGGGTGCACTGGCGGCACCAAGCTGATCGACCCTTATTCGGAACCACAGGGAATCCACGACCACTCAATGGGGTAACGACTGCCTCTAAGCCGTGGAAACGTATGCCCACCCCTTCATCCATTCAAGCCAACCACTTTGCAGAAAGCCTGGTTGCACTCCAATCCGAATACAACCGGTCGGCTGCCCACACCCCGCAAACCCAAGACAGCCTGCCACCCATACCCAGCAACAGGGCGGACTGGGAACAGTTTCGAAAAGGCCCCGCCCTGCTGGCCTATCAACAGGACATGCTGAACCTGACGGCCCAGGCTCGCCAGTTTTTGCTGATCCACGCACAGCCCGGCAAAGGTCGACAGCGCGCCCTGGATGGCTTGCAAGTTTTCGAGAAAGGCAAGATCAAAGCAGCTGGCCCCCATTTAAAACCCATTACTTTTGGCCTCATCCGCACCAACCTTCGCCATCTCTGCACCCTGCTGAAAAGCGATCACATCCCGATTGAAGAACGAAGCAGCATCGCAGCGGAGGTGTTTGGTTCGCTGGGTGTTTGCGGTGAAGGCGAAGCACTGAACATTCAAAACGCAATAGAGGCCCTTCAATCAAGGGGACAGGGGCTAGCCTCTAAAATACTGCTGGCCAAAAACCAGCTGATCGATCAGCATTTGCTGGCGTTGGTTCAACACGAAAGCAAAGGGTTTTCAAATGCGAAAGTCATGGAAATTCATCATGTTCAGGGCCTGAAAAATGCAGTGGCCGACACCTGGGGGCTGGTTGCCCGAGAAGACGCCAA
The DNA here is from genome assembly GCF_030160455.1 of Limnobacter litoralis. Lineage (GTDB taxonomy): Bacteria > Pseudomonadota > Gammaproteobacteria > Burkholderiales > Burkholderiaceae_B > Limnobacter > Limnobacter litoralis. Next base: position 67,409 of record NZ_BSOJ01000030.1, read on the forward strand.
CATCGCAGCCTACTTTCAGGACGGGGTAAGCCCCGTGGCGCATGCCCTGCTTGCAAAAACCGTGACGCCGCAAAGCATAGCGACACTGATTGCCAACAATTTGCACGAAACCTTGCGAATGAATCTGCCCTCGCCCACGGGGCAGTGGTTGCCCTACAGCGACAAGTCAATCGACACGCTGGCCACTGTACTTCAAGCAGAATGCGGCACATCGCTGAACCTGCATGACATCATTGAAACGTCCGAGGATTTCGGTCAGTTCAAACTGAAATCGCCCGCTGCAATTCAGTCTGCCGTCATTTCAGCCATGGGTGAACTCAAACTGAACCTAACAAGCAGCGTGAGCGAACAACGGCCCACCGAACCCCTGCAGAAAACCATCGAATCACTGTCACATCTCAAAAACAGACAAGCATTCAATCAGCGGCATGCAGGTGACAACCGCTTTCATCCGGACAAATACGCAGCCAGCCTGACGTTTCAATTGGCACCCACGCCATTGACCGACGATGAAAAACGCAAACGCAAGCGGCTTGACACCCTAACCTAAGCCAATTGGCAATTCTTAATGCACTATTAAGGTGCAATTTTCAGGCACAGTGTTTGCTAGAAATGCCCCATTACATAACATTTCACCTGAAAATTCACCAAAATGGATCAAATTAAACTCTCTCTCGACACCTTGTTCGTGCTTTTAGGCGCCATTATGGTGCTTGCCATGCACGCCGGGTTTGCGTTTCTGGAAGTGGGCACCGTGCGGTCCAAAAACCAGGTCAACGCCCTCGTCAAAATTCTGACCGACTTTTCGGTCAGCACCATCATGTATTTTTTCGTGGGGTACGGCATTGCCTATGGCACGCATTTTTACGCCAACGCCGCTGAATTGAACATGAACAACGGCTATGCCCTGACGAAGTTCTTCTTCCTGCTCACCTTTGCCGCAGCCATTCCAGCCATCGTGTCCGGGGGAATCGCGGAACGCGCGCGCTTTATGCCCCAATTGGTGGCCACGGCCGTGCTGGTTGGTCTGGTTTATCCGTTTTTTGAAGGCATGACCTGGAACGACAACCTGGGCTTTCAGGACCTGCTCAAAAGTCTGTTTGGACAGCCCTTTCACGACTTTGCAGGTAGCGTGGTCGTGCACGCTGTGGGTGGCTGGATCGGCCTTGCAGCTGTGTTACTGCTGGGCGCACGCCGCGGGCGATACACCAAAGACGGTCGCATCAGCTCACACCCGCCCTCATCCATCCCCTTTCTTGCACTCGGAAGCTGGATTCTTGCGGTGGGCTGGTTTGGCTTTAACGTCATGAGCGCCCAGAAAATCGATGGCATTTCCGGACTGGTGGCTGTCAACAGCCTGATGGCCATGGTGGGTGGCACGCTGGCGGCCTTGGTTGCCGGGCGCAATGACCCCGGCTTCGTCTACAACGGCCCTTTGGCTGGCCTGGTGGCAGTGTGTGCAGGCAGCGACATCATGCACCCCCTTGGCGCCCTGTTTACTGGTGGCGCGGCCGGCTTTCTGTTTGTGTACATGTTCACACTGACGCAAAACAAGCTCAAAATTGACGACGTACTGGGCGTTTGGCCGCTGCATGGCTTGTGCGGCTCCTTCGGTGGCATTGCTGCCGGTGTATTGGGTCAAAAGGCTCTGGGTGGCATCGGCGGCGTCAGCTTCATGTCCCAACTGGTGGGTACCCTTGTAGGTGTAGCCATTGCCTTTGCCGGCGGCTTGTTGGTGTACGGCCTTTTGAAGAAAACAGTGGGAATTCGCCTAAGCGAAGAAGAAGAATTCAATGGCGCCGACCTCAGTATTCACAGGGTCAGTGCCAGCCCGGAACGCGAGACCAGCTGGTAAATCAGGCTGCAAATGGCGGTTGTGCGGCGCCTAGTCTGACAGCGCCCGCACCGCCGCCGAGTTGAAATCGCGCTGGGCCAGAACCAGCACGATCATGGCACTGAAGGCCATCAACAAACCGGGATGAATGGTCCAGGTGACCGATGCAATGCCAAAATAATACGCGCGCAATCCACGGTTGAACTCATCGCCTGCAAGGGTGCTGATTTTGGCCAGTTTTTGAGTGTAATCCTGCACATGCGACTCTTCGTCTTTGCCCGCTTCCGGCGCCCCACCCACCATAATGCTGAGCAGGCTGAACTGTCGCAAGCTCCAGGTGAATTTAAAGTAGGCAATCACGAACACGGTCAAGATCAGCAACACCTTGATTTCCAGCAAACCGGGGCTGACATCACGGCTGAATGGCAAGCCCTCCGTGACGTTAATCAAGCGGTCCATGGTGCCCAACAGCGCAAACACGCCAGCAATAATGTAAATCGTGGTGTTGGCGTAAAACGAGACGCTGCGCACCAGGTAACCAATCAAGGCCGTGTCTGGCACGCGGTTGGATCGCTTGATCAGCTCTTTGGCCCACAGCACACGGTATTGATGGGTTTTCTGGATCAGGCCACGGCCACCCAGGCCCTCATTGCGGTCGGTGACATAACCATAACCCCGCCAGCACAGGGCAAAGAAAAACAGCGCGACTGCGTCTAGCCAGGTGAGTTGGCTCAGCATTGACATCATGATCGTGGCCTCATCAAAAGACAGTGCAACTCCGGATTCCACAGTTCAGGATGTCGATCCATCTCGGCAGCGCTGTGACATCTCAGACGGTATTCCGTTGACTCATACCCAGCCTCGCTGGCCCACTGGTTCAAGGCGGGCAAGTTCAACAACTCGCCAGCCACCAGCACGACTGGCTTTAAACGCCGACAGGTTTCCAAAGCCCCCTTCAACACCTGGGCATCAAAACCGTTGGTGTTGATTTTCAACACATGCAAGTGATTCAGACCCAATTCATCAATGGTCAAGGCCTTCACGGGTGCAGCCAGCTGATCTTTGCTGTGGGCCAGCGAGATGCGAGACAAATAACAAGGCACGGTCAAATTGGCGGTCAACACCGCCACTGTACAGGATTGATCCGCCACAGCGGCTTGAATCGGCAGCGTGTCCAGATACTGATTCACAACCAGATTGGCCGAGAGCAATCTGAAAAGCACTGGGTTAGGCTCGATCGCCACCAACTTGCCATTCAGACCGAGTTTGTTCTGGATGGGTATGGCGTGCTCGCCGTAACAGCTGCCCACCTCTATGACTGTGTTACCGGGTTGAATTTCGGCCAAAGCCAAATCAAGCAGATCAGCAGCCCAATGCCCACAGAGGCGAAGACTTCGACCAATCGACCGATCTTGATTGGCGACCATCATGGGGCCGTGCCGGGTGTTGCACAAGGTCAGAAAGTCTGGCCGAACGACGGGGCCAGGGGCCTGAATTTTGAAATTGGCGTAGTCAAATCCACTTTCATCACAAAACGCCTGCAAAGGCCTTGCAAAACCTGGCCGAAAGGCACCCAGTGATTCATCGCCACGAATGAGCTTGGCCAGGCGTTGATCGGACTGACGCATCAGCTCACTGTAGGAAAAAGTCCGTTGACGCTCCAGATCCGCCCGCCAATGCTGGCCTTTGTGTTCTTGACCGGCGGCCTTGTACAGATGCGCCAGCGGTATCAGCGCATGACGGGGATGAAAAATGGTGTAACCCGCGGTGTAAGCCCGCAGCGCCATGTTCTGTTCTTCCCCATGAAAGTACATGTAGGGGTCGTAGGGCACGTCCTGCGTGAAGCGCCCCAGCGTAAACAAAAAGCCCCCTGCAATGTGGTGCCCCACCTCGAAGTCTTGATCAATGGCATGGTGGGTGACCGCAAAAGGCATCTTGGGTGAATGGGCGTCCATTTTGGCGTCTTCCTTGGGACGCAACGCATAAATGGACTGGCTTTTCTCGTAAGGCAGGAATGGCTTGCCTGCCTCATCGAACCGAAAAGGCGGCGGGTAGGTGCTAATAATTGGCCTTGCCACCCGTTCGCACAAGGTTTGGCATTGCCCGATCAGGCGCTCATCCCAACCCGGCTCGAACAAAGTGTGGGAGTCAATCTGCAGCAACCACTGTTCATTTTGATACAAGGAAAACGCGAGACTTCTGGCCCAACTGACACCACGCGAATCAACCGGATTCAGTTGCACATAGCGTATTTGCGCGGCAAAGGGTTGCGCGGCAATCCAGCTGCGGTTGTCATCTGCGGACTGATCGATGACAGCCACGTGCAGACGCTCAGGCTGGCTTGCTTGCCCAAACAGACTGCGCAAGGTGAATTGAAGTTCTGGGTCACAAAACGACGCCACACTGACAAAAATTTCTCCATTCACTCGCAATCAAAGCCTCAATCAAAAGAAAACTGATACAAAACATCCACTGCATTGTCAGCACCTGTACGTGCAATCAGGCTCAAGCGTCTTGAGTACTGATAATTCAGTTTCAGAATGTTGGCTGCTGTCGTGAGCGATTCATCAAAGCTGATGTACACCTTGTCACTGAGCCGTTTACCCAAAGACACGATACGCTGGGACAGCAGGGGATCGTCCGCACCTGTCACCACGGCAGATTCATCCGCACCCGGTGCAATGGCAACCTTGCTGCCCACTGCGCGCGAATCGGCTGCGGTCAGCGACCCTGAACTCAAGGTGAAATCATCAATACCCAAGGATTTCGCGATTTTCCGTGTCGTGCTGTCGTCGCTGTCGCCGAAAATGGCAGCCGCCGCCGTCAGCAAGATGGTTGAATCCCGATCGCTCGAATTGCTGCCTCTGCCAATGATCATCCAGGACAACTTCTCTGAATCGGGCACGGCTGGGTCACTGACCAAGGTCACGCGGGGCCGCTGAGCACTGCCTGTGATTTCCACACCTGCTTCCACCGCCACACCTTTGCGCACAGCACGCACGTTCAGACCCGGGTTGTCCAATGGGCCCTGAAAGTTAACAACACCCCTTACGATGGTGAGGTCTTGGCCATACGCACGGTAGGTGCCATCCACCGCCTGAATGGTGCCATTGGCTTGCAAACGCCTGCCCGTGCGGCGGTTGCCAATCAGCAAACCATCCTGCAAGGTCAGTTGCAAACCACCGTCCAACCGGGTTTTCAAGCCTTGTGCATTCAGGAAAAACAACTTGCCCAGATTGATTCTGACATTCACGTCCAAAGCGCCCGATCTGCCCGACGAGCCATTCTGGCCGCGCACCACCACATCGTCTCCAAGCGTTTGCACACTCTGCGCCGGCGACTCAATGTAAGCGCCGAGGGTGTCCACTATTCCCGTGACTTTAAGTGCGCCCCCCGGCTGAATGGGTTGCCTTACAGCCACTGCCGCATTGACCATCATCCACCGGTCGGGTCGCTGAAGCAGCGCCGCTCGATCGACCTGAATGTCCAGTCCGCCGCCCTGACCAGACAGGTTCCATTGACCACTCGCAGTAATCTTGCCGACACCCTGAATCAGTGCGCCCAACTCCTCGATTCGACCGCGCGGTGCCTGGCGGTTGTACACCGTAAAGTTGGCCTCTTCGATTTTCGCCCTATCATTGTTCAAATCAACAGTAATGGTGCCATCCTCCAGCCGGGTGCCTTGGTCCAGCTGAAAAATATCCAGATCCCTTGCAAACAGACGCCCCTGAACCTGGGGAGCGTCTGCCGTACCCGCAATCGCCAAGGCAATTTGCCCATATCCACTTGTTCTGACACCCGTGCTGATGAGGGGGCCTAGCCAGCCCAACTGGCTCAAACTGGCAGCAACACTGCCCTGCATGGGTTTGTTGCCCGCCACGTGCCAACCAGCCGATTTCCCATCCTTTACAACGGGCACAAACAAATTGGCTTGTAGCACGCCAAACTGATCCGCGTTAAAGTCCAGCGCAAGTCGCACACCCTGTCGATCAAAATCGAGGTTGGCCTTTAATGTCCGAATGGCCACCTCAATTTCCGAATCCGCCAGCACTTGCAGTCCTCCGGACAAGTGCTCCACCTGCACATGTCCGTCCACTTTGCCGGGGTTCGCCTGGTACGACCACGCCGCTTTGAGCTTCAATGCCTTGGGTTCAAGCGACATTTGCTTGCGCAGAATCGGGGAGATGCGTGGCAGCGTAATGGCGTCAATGCTTCCTCGGCTGACCACACTGCGTCCCCGAATGCTCAAGACCTCGCTGTGAATGAGCGTGTCGTCCTCACCCTTCAAATTCAATTGGCCAAGTTCAAATTCGCCTGATTTCAAAGTCATGTCGACTGGTTCTGTCAGGGTCAATGCGCCCACAGGCCGCCAAAGCCCTTTGACTTGAAGTCTATTCAATGTGCCTTGCCACGCCATCTCACCGCGCTTGTCGGTCCGAATGCCGCCTCTCAGTGCAAAGTCCCCTTCCAAGGTAGCCCGCCTGGTGAAGGGGCGCACACCGCTGGAAAAGCTGCCAACGAGTTGGTGCGCAGCACGCGTGCCGTTCAATTTCAAAGTCAAGTTGTCCACCCACTGCTGGGCATCCCCCTGCGCAGCTTGAACACGAAGATCGGCGACGACCAATTGCCCCGCCCACACGGCATTGGGGCTCAAGCCCATTTGAAACTGGCCTTGCGCCTTGGCCAAACTAAAACGCGACTGCCAACGCATCTGACTGGCATTGACCGTCCAATCGGCCTGCAGATCTGTGCCCCGGCCGGTGACCTTGGCACTCAAATCCGCCGTACCCGCCAAACTTTGCCCAAGGGCACGCCCCAGTTCCGGCAGGTGATGCATGCTGACTTGCAGGTTCAATGAATCACCCTGCCCGCCATAGGCCCCCGTCGCGGTCAGTGTATTGCCTACCGCATTCACATCCAACTGCTTGACGGCGACGCGCTGGTCGGCCGCTTGAGCCTGCAGCTGAATCAACAGCGGGCTGCCAGCAAGACTGGACCGATCCACCTTCAGAAACACCGAGCCCTCAGGCAGCCCATGTCGTGCTTTGCCGGCAGGCTTCAAGACCCCACTTAGTTCAACGCGACCATTCAAATCACCCTTCAAGGCCCGTTGACTGGCTGACCTTGGCACATAAGCCGCTGGGTTCACATGATCAAAATTGGCATTCAACACCACCGGATAAGTGGGCTTGAGTGTGACTTGCCCAGTGGCGGCAAGCCTGGCAGCCCCATCTTTCAGATCCAGCGAATCCAGTTTTAAAACCTGGCCAAGCTGTTGAACACTGACCCGCCCATCGATTGCAACAGGTTTTGGCAGTTCTGCGAATACACCCAAATTCAACGCATTCAGATTCAGCGTTGCACTGGCTGTACCCAGTGTGTCATCCACTCCAGATTCAGTGGCCTGCCAATCCATGCGTCCATTGGCAGCGCCGGCCGCTTGCTTGCCATCGGCAAACTGCAAAGTTTTGATGTTCACCCGTGCTGATTTCGGCAACTGGTCCTTAAGCAGCAGCACAAATTCTGCATACAGCTTGCGAACCGGCAGCCGGCTATGCTGCAAGCCGCCAGGCGCGTGATTCTGAAGGGTCAAGTCTCCATCGACTCGACTGAAGTCTGCATTCGGTTGAACATTCAATTGCATGTCGAGTGAAGCCGAAGGCGCATCGTCCAGCCATTCATGCGGATTGAATTTCTGGGTTTGGGCCTGCAATTGCCGAACCTTCAGTTTTGCAAAGGGTGAAACCACGGCTGTGGCTTGCACAGACTGGGTGACTTTGCGCTGTCGCTTGTCCTGACCCAAAGCATCCAGCTTGAGCTGCAGGGCCTGGAGATCTCCCGCCACATCCAGCTTGGCGTCCGCCATCACATTGTCGAAATCACGACTGAAAGACACCACCCCGTCCACTTTGTAGGGCTGGCTGAGGGTGGCCTTCGCCAAAGCCTGAACCTTGGCGTGTTGAACCTCCAAGGCAAGCCGGGTCAAATCAAGTTGGTGTCCTTTTACACTGGCCTGACCAGAAACCTGGGTCATCACCACCGGGTCAATTTGCAGCGTGTCGATCAACAGACCAGCCAGCTCAATATTGAAAGGCAAGTCAATCGACTTGGGCAACACGAGCGGGGGCGAATCCGGGTCGGGCGTCGTTTTGACCCTCAGCGTTTCAACGTGTAACTCTCGAATGTCCAAAGTGGGCCCCTGCAGGGCGGGCCAATTGATTTTGAGTGTCAGTTTGTCGATGTCGACCGTCGTTTTGCCATCGCTCCATCGCAAATGGCCAGCCTTGAAGCCGTCCCAAAAATTGCCAGTGGCCCCTTCGATTTTGAAATCTTGTTGCAGGTTTCGATCAAGACGGGTGTGCAATACATCAAACACCCAATTCATGCCCGCTTCGGTTTTAACGAGCCAGGCCAGTGTCAACCCAGACCCCATGAGCGCAATCAAAACGAAAAAAAGTACGCCTTTTGTCAGGGTACGTGACCAATTCTGCGCTCTCAAAACGCCACCCCCAGCGCGAAGTGAATACGGATGTTCTTTTGGCCTTGCGCCTTGGCCACGTCCAGTGCAATCGGCCCGGCGGGTGTCCGATAGCGCGCGCCGAACCCGATGGCTGGCACCGGCTTTAATTCTCCCCAGGTATTGGCCACATCACCAAAATCGGTAAAAACCGAGGCACCAAACGGACCACGCAACCATCGGGTGTACTCCAGGCTACCCACGGCAATGCGCCGCCCGCCCACAAGCACGCCGTTGTCATAGACCCCAACATCCTGAAACTTGAAACCGCGAATACTGTTGGTGCCACCTGCGCGAAAGAGGTAATCCTGCGGAATGTCCTGCGCAGACCCTGCCACCACCGTACCCAGCTCAAACCGGGCAGAAAACAGGTCTTTGCGCGTGGGCGACCAGAACTTCTGCACCCGGCCATTGATCTTGAAAAAATCCTGGTCGGACAACACACGGCGAGAGGCCACCGCCGTCTGCGCAAACAACACGTAACCTTTGCTGGGGTTTAGCCGGTCATCCACCATGGACTTGTTCCACGACGCACTGGCCACCAGCGCCTTGGTGTTGCCCAAGTCGAGCAAGGGCGTGGTTCTGTGCTCGAGCTGATAATTCAGACCCAAGCGAATGTTCGTCACACCCAGTGTGTATTCACGCAGGGCTCCAAGCGAGGTGCGTTGAATATCGAGGTCAGTCAGGTTTTGATGGTCCACAGCGACACCCAATGAGTCCACAACCCCTCGCCGTGTGGGCGGAAAAAACAGATCGGTGTAGGCCGATTGACGCTTCTGCTCCAGCCGCACGCCGCTGAGCAGTGAATAAGCCCGGTTAAACAGGTCATTGAATTGATAGCTGGCCTCGGTCCGAAAGCCGGTGTTGGAACTGTAACCCGCACCCAGCCCCAACCTTTTGGCTTTGCTCTCGGCAAGCGTGACCTCGATGGGCACCTCTATGGGGTTTTCAGCATCCCGATTGATTTTCACGTCCACGGACGAGAAATAGCTGGTGTTTTGCAAATCGGACAACAGAGTCAACAACCTTTCCTGCTCGTATCTGTCGCCTGGGCGAATGGTGTTGTACCGCTCAACAAGCTCTTTCTTGTACCGCTTCAAACCGGTGACCTGAAGCTGACCGAAAGTAAACACAGGCCCGCTGTCGTACACCACATGCAAATAAACGGATTGGGTCTCCGGATCAACATCGGCCAGACTTTCCGAAATGGTCGCGTCTGCGAAATCTTTGGCCAACAACTGCCGCAGGATTGCGTCTTTGTCTGCACTCCAATCGGCCTGCCTGAACACTTTGCCCTGGGTAAGGCTCCATTGGTCAATCAATGACCGCCTTCGCGCGTCAAACTCAGGTTGTTGAATATCTCCTTCAAACTTGAGATCCAGCCCAGCCACCTTAAAGGCAGGCCCCGTCTGAAGTACGATGGTCAGCTCTGGCTTGAATGGGGCACCTTCGGGCAGTGCTGTGGGCACTTCTCGGTTGATGGTTGGCGCGAAATACCCCTCAGTGCCCAGCGTGTCCCGAATGACAGGCCGCAAACGCCGAAACAACTGCCACACATCACCTTCATCATCGACACGGGCAGTTTGCAGGATTGGCTGAGTGGCAGTCTGGATCAAATCCTTCAAACCCGAAGGCACATCACCTTTGTAACGCACAATGTCGGAGGCCTGCGCGAATGCGCACGCCGTCCAAAGGCAACAGATCAAGCCGATCAGCAACCTCAATTCAAGCCTCGCTTCACATCCACCATCTGAACCATCGCATCTTCAAACTTGCGGGCACTCAGTTTGGCATCGCCTGCGCCAGACTCGACAATTCGATCCCGCATGCCCAAACGCACTTGATTCAGCAATCGCTTGTGACTTGCCCACCACAGGCAACGCTGAACATATTGAACCCTGTCAGTGGCTACAAAATCATCCAACCCGAGGCTTTTACACAAGCTGGTGCCGACCCGGGCCACATGGGATTGCCCGGTCAAAGTTACAAATGGCACCCCCATCCACAACGCCTCTATGCTGGTGGCAGTGCCGTTGTAAGGGAAAGGATCAAGGCACAAATCGACCTGCCCATACAAAGCCAGATGATCGGCAAACCCCATTCGCGCATGCAATTCAACGCGATCGACAGGCAAACCCAAACGCGCAATTCGCGCCAGCTGATACCGCTTGATCTCCCCATCGGCGAAAGATCCCGCCTTCAAAATCAATCGAGCGTGTGGCAAGCCCAGCAAAACAGCAGCCCAAGTCTGGATCGTCGAATCAGAAAGTTTGGCAAGATTATTGAAACAACCGAACACGAATCCATCCGAGTTGAGTGAAGGCAACGGCGTCACATCCACCTTCAACCTGGGCGCAGTCAGATTCAAAAACGGCGCGGGCATGCGAATCAAACGCTCACTGGCCAGCCCATCTGCCTCAGGGGCTGGATCGGTGAATTCATCCACGATGCGGAAATCCATTGCCCTCACCCCGGTCGTGTTGGGATACCCCAGATAAGAGGCCTGAATCGGCGCGGCACGGCGGGCAAAAACAGGCAAACGGTGTCCTGAAGTGTGACCCGTCAAATCAATCAGTACATCCTGCTGATCGGATCTGATTTTCTTCAAAAGCAGCTCGTCTGAGAGCGCTGAACAGAATTCAAATCGATCACCATAAGCCGTTTTCAAACGCCGGGTGATGTCGTCGTTCTCGGCGGACACGTGATACAAGGTTACGTCTACCTTTGAACTGTCAGCCAATTGAAGCAATACAGGTTCAAAAAGCTGGCCCACCGGGTGTTGATAAAAGTCCGGGCTAACAATGCCAACCCTCAAGGCCTTTGGTGCATTGGGGGCATCCGCATTCCCCGGGAAATCTGCATCACCCAGCGCACCACCGTATTTTGTGTGCGCTTGAAAAACCTGCTCGGGCGGCAATTCGCTGTAATTCAAACACAGCAAGTAATTGCCGATGGCCGACGCAAACCCCGAGTTCAGCTCCGCCGCCTTCTGAAAACACTGACGCGCCGAATCCAGTTCTCCGTACTTGTAATACACCCCACCCAATGCATTGTGCACGAGGGCGTCAGATGCAAAGTTGGGCAAGACAGTCAGTAAAATTTGACGTGCTTTTTCGAGCTGCGCCTGCTCCATAAACAGATTCGCCAACCTCACGTAGTTGGCAGCGTTTTCCTCAAGACGTATCAGTTCCAACTGTCTTTGTACGGCACTATCCAGATTTTTAGAGCGGCGCAAGGCCTCGATCAAATTATGCAGGGCTGACAAATAGCCAGGTGACAACTCAACCGCCCTCTCCAGCAGCGACAAACCTTTTTGAACTTGCCCCTCCTGCACCAGCGTCCAACCCAGGTTATTCAGACACACAGAATTGTCAGGGTTGAGCGAAAGCGCCTTGTCCCAGGCGCCCAACGCTTCGAGGGTCTTTTCCAGGGACTTGTAGCAAACGCCCAGATAAAAATAAATTTCGAAACTCTCACCCGCTTGCTTCAAGGCATTCATCAGGCAATGCAAGGCGCGGCCATGAACCCCGGTGGAAATCAAGTACTCGGCATAGGCCAGCCATACCTTGACATCCTGCTGATTTTGCTCAAGCAGCGTTTCAAAAGCACGGCGTATCAACCGCTCTTCAGCCGGCGCTTTTGCGGCGTACCGCTTGATCTCTTCAATTGTTTGCAGTGACTCACACTGGCCCATGCATGCCTCAGTAAAGGTTAGGTAATGTTTCTAGCCGGAAAAGTATAAAAATTGTTAAATGTAATATTCAAAAAACCGATTCAAATCAGGACTGTAGCTGATTCAGACGAGTTTGATGTTTTTTCTGCTTTTTTGAATCCAATCCGAAAATCTGTGGGTAAAAAACGTATCAAGAAGTCTCCTGCTCAACTTTAAATCTATTAGGACGAATTGATCATGGCCCAAACTCACCCCCCAGTGGGCGTCATCAAAACCCCCACAACCAACCTTGTTGTCGAAAGGGATGGGAAAATTCTACACCTGTCACAAGGCGACACCCTGAAATGGGGCGATGTTGTGACGAACAACGGAAACCAGACAGTCGAAGTATTGATGCCCGCGCAGTCCGCTGGTCAAGGCGATACATTGCTGGAGCTGACTGCGCACGGCTCAGCCAAGCTACATGAAGTCACCTCTCCACTGCCCGATGGTGTTGCAAGAACCGAGGTGATCGCGCTGAATGAAGGCGTTGAGCTGTATGACGTTGATGACAAAATCAGCTCTGCCACCCTGACACAACACGACGGCGCCATGTCTGGACTGGTTGGCGCCGGACTGCTGGCTGGCGCTGCAGGTGGCGGCGGCGCCGCACTGGCTGGGCTGGGTGCCGCAGGCGTGGCCCTGCTTGCTGCCGGTGGTAGCGACAATGGCAGTGGCACTGGCACAGACACCAACGTTGGCCCCAATTCGAATACGAACACAACCACCGGAACCGGTACTGGCACAGGAACAGGAACAGGCACTGGTACAGGAACCGGTACAGGAACAGGCACTGGTACAGGTACTGGCACTGGCACAGGAACCGGCACTGGCACAGGAACCGGCACTGGCACGGGAACCGGCACGGGTACAGGAACTGGCACTGGTACAAGTACCGGCACAGGTACAGGAACTGACACGAGCACCAACACCACGACAGGCACCAGCACTGGCGATCCCGCTGGTGTGGTAGGGGCTGTAAACTCTTTGAGCCAAAGCCTGGATCAAACACCGCTGTCACCCTTGAACGCTGTCACTTCACCACTGGCTGATGCAGTCTCTACACTGTCGAACGGCATCAATGGCATCTCAGGTTCATCCACCGCCAGTGCAGGCACAGTTCAAACCGCAGCAGCATCACCACTTGATCCTTTGACCAATGCATTGGCCTCCGCGTCAGGTGGCCAGCTCAGCCCGTCTCAGCTTGCACCGGTTACCGGCTTATTGGCACAGGCGCTTGGTCAGCCACAGCCCGGATACACCAACAACCAGGCAGGCCTGGTGGGTGTAGTATCCAACCTGGCAATCGGATTGAACAGCGGCACACAAGGCGGACCTCTGGCCCCACTGGTTAATCCACTGTCCAAAACGCTTGGTGCCAATGGCTACCAAACCAACGGTGTGGCCTTGGGCTTGGCACGAATTGGCAATGTTCTGGCAGCCGACAAGAGCCCATTGTCGCCTTTGACGGCTGGACTGCTGGCAGCGATCGTTGGCACCGACATGGCCAACCAAAATGCAAGCAACAACGGCGTGCCTGGCACTCTGTTGGATGCAGGCTCCGGATTGACCGACCTGACTGCAAGCGGCAGTGCACTGAACCCACTGTCACCGGTGACCGATGCACTTTCAAATCAGGTTATCGGCCAACTTGCTGGCGCAGTGGAGATGATTGGTCAACAGTTCTCGAACAACGCTGCGGCCGCAGGGCCAGGCGCGCCACTGGTTGACACCATTGGTAACCTGCTGGGCGGCGACACCCCAAGCACAGGTGGCGGCGGTACTGGCGGAAGCACTGGTGGTCCACTGCCCACAACGGGCACGCCAATTGACATGGTGTTCACACCCATCAATGACGCACTGGGTAGCGGCTTGCCAACCCCGGGCACAGGCGGTGGCACAGGTCTGCCACCTACACCGCTCGACATGGTCATCAACCCCTTGGTCGATGCCCTGACTGCAGCGCCCGGCAGCACGCAACCCACAGGCACACCGCTTGATTTGTTGATTAACCCCATTTCAGACGCACTGGCCAATACACCACTGGAAGCACCCTTCCAGCAACTGGTAGGCGCGCTGGCTGGCGGACTGCCAATGCCAGGCGGCACCGACGGTGGACCTCTGCCCACAACAGGTACACCGCTAGACATGGTCTTCACACCTATCAACGATGCAATCAACGGCGGACTGCCAATGCCTGGCGGCACCGACGGTGGACCCCTGCCCACTACCGGCACACCGCTGGACATGGTCTTCACACCTGTTAACGATGCAATCAACGGCGGACTGCCAATGCCAGGCGGCACCGACGGTGGACCCCTGCCCACTACCGGTACACCGCTGGACATGGTCTTTACACCTGTTAACGATGCAATCAACGGCGGACTGCCAATGCCTGGCGGCACCGATGGTGGGCCTCTGCCCACAACCGGTACACCGCTGGACATGGCCATCAACCCAATCAACGATGCATTGCACTCTGCGATGATGGGAACGGGTGGAAGCACCGGTGGCGGTCTGATTACAACCGGTGGTGAACAGCTGGCCAGCGCATTGAGCGCCATTCCGATGAGCGAACCAGTCACCAGCCAGATCTCCTCTGGCGCACAACAACTGGGTACGCTGGCGCACATGCTGCCGATTCCGAACAACCCACTGTAATTTGGGTCGTGACGATGAAAAAAGCCTCCTTCGGGAGGCTTTTTTCATGTCCACAGGCATTTTCACACCTCTTAAGTGTCGAGTTGCACTTTCTGACCTAGACAATCGATGTTACATCTAAGGTGTCGCCTCACAGGAAGATGTCAACCATGTACTCATCCATGATCAACCCCACATTCAAAAGTGCCAAACTCCAATGGGAGGAACGCAGGAAAGATTTGGTCAAACGCCTGGAGCAAACTGAAAAGTCTGTAAAAGCCGGAAACCAGCTTGATCAAATTCTCAAAAGCGACTTGGAAGCGCTCAAGCAAAAGTAACGGGCAAAAAAAACCCCGGCAAGCCGGGGTGTAAAGCCAATCACTCAAACTTGTCAAACCTGACATTGTCTGCTTTCACGCCCAGCGCACCGAATTTTTGAATGGCGGCGTCGATCATCGCTGGTGGGCCACACAAATAGGCTTGCGTTGACGCCCAATCCAGATTCAAATCCTGCAAAGCATCGGTGACGTAACCACGACGCCCAGTCCATCCGCTGTTGGCGGGTTCTTCAGACAACACCTGAATAAAGGTCATCGAACCGCGCCAAGCTTTCTGCAATTTTTCAATTTCAGCCTGAGCATAAAGATCCCGCTGCATACGCGCACCAAACAGGTACACCACATCCCTGACCTCACCTGCCCAGGCAGCCTGTTCCAGCAAACTCAAAATAGGCGCCATGCCGCTACCACCGGCCACACACACAATCGGATTGTGCTGTTCACCCTCGGACGGTCGCAGATAGAAATCGCCGAAAGGCCCGGCCACACTCAAACGCGTTTCCTGTCGGTTGGCGGCAAACAACCATTCAGTAAATCGGCCGCCTGGCACCTTGCGGATGTGAAAAACCAGCTCATCCAGCGCATTGCCCTTGGGCGCAATTGCAAAACTGTAATTGCGCGGCAGGCTCAGTTCCTCAAGACGCAACTCGGCGTATTGACCCGCCTTGAACATCATTGGATCGTCCAGCTTGACGCGCAATTCGACGATGTCATGGGTCAAGTCACGCTGACCAACAATGGTTCCACGGGTTTCAACCAGCCTGTCGCCGTGAGAGGTCAATTCAACCTCAATTTCCAGATCACTTTCCGGAATGGACTGGCAAGCCAGAATCATCCCGGCCTTCAAATCTTCGGCACTCAATACATAACTGGCATCGGTCAAGGCGCGCACCTTGCCAGACTTCAGCTTGCACTTGCATTGGGTGCAACTTCCCACGCGGCAGTTGTGCGGAAAACCGAGGCCAGCAGACAGCGCCGCGTTCAAAATTACCTTGCGGCCGCGTTCCACCTGAAATGAATCTCCACCGGGCGCAACCTGCACCTCATAGTGCGACTGATGCTTCTGGGCTTTAGAACCTTGTAAACCAAACCATTCGAGCAGTTTCATGACATTTTCTCCTGATGTGTGGCGTCAAGCTGCAACGCTGTCAAAGCGGGCTTGCTCGGTGGACAACTGGGCCGACTTCAAGCCGTTCATGCCCGATTTCACACTGGCTTCGATGGCCAGCTTTTTCTCTTCAGGCGTGGCGAAATGTTCATCCCAGTGGTTCAGGATCGGAGTCATCACCTTTTTGTAAAGCGGTGGCACCAAGGCCAACAAAATAGTGGTCAGATACCCATAAGGCAGCATGGGGGCATGCTGATAGCACCGCAAATTCCAATACTCCTGATCCGCTTCAGCGTGATGGTGAGAATGGCGCGTCAGCGCGTACAACAGCGCAGTAGACGCTGCTTTGTTGGTGTTCCAGCTGTGGCGTGGCTCCACTTTGTCTTCAGGCCTGCGCACAATGCCGTAATGCTCCATGTAGTTGACAATTTCCAACAGCGTTTTTCCACCGGCACTCATCACCCAGAACACCGCCAAAGCCCACCAACCACCAATCAAAAAGGCACCGGTGTACAAGCTCAAGGTCATCAAGTTGCCACGCATCATGCGGCTGTGAACTGGGTCCCAAACGCTGTAGCCAAACTTGGCAAGACGCGCCTTCTCGAGGCGCCAGGCAGAGCGGTAACCCCCCAACCAGCTCTTGATTACGAAGGTGTACACATTGTCACCGCGCTGCGCTGTAGCAGGGTCAGCAGGCGTACCCAGGTTCTTGTGATGGCCATACACATGCTCAATTGCAAAAGACGCATCAAACGTGAAAGCCAACATCCAGCGCCCAAGAATCATGTCGCGCAGGCTGTAAGTGCGGTGTGTCAGCTCGTGACCCACATTCGTACCCCCCGCACCAAACAAGAAGGCACCCGCCACCGCTCCTGCGAACCACTGATACCAGGTCGTTCCAGCCTGCAATGCAAGGCGGTCGTACCCAAACACCGATTGCATGAAATGGTCTGCGCCCAGCACATCGGTCGGCGCCAAGGCCCAGCTGAACAGAAAACTCAGCCAGAACAGAATGGGCAGGGTCAACCACAGCATCAAGTTGAAAAACCACTCATGCTTCAATCGGGGTTCAGAACGATCGTCCGGCAGCACAGCGTCGCCGGCAACCACAACCAACACCAGGGCTGCGATACCTGAATACATCCAGGCGCCGCCACCTGAAAACATGACGTGAAGAATGCCAAACGCGATAACCGGAAAGGCGGTGAATTTCAAATAGTGAATCATGGAGGTCTCCCAATGGATCAGACGCTTTATTGACAACCCAGCGTTTCATGATTCGGATGTTAACGATTGTAAACATGCCTGTCAAGAAGTGGCCCTCTAAATTCGGCAAGCGCATGTTTTTAAAACAAATGCAGAAGTTTTCGTTATAATTCAAGCCCTATGACACAAGCCACCAACAGCAGCCACGGCCGCCAGCGCCTCATCGATGCAGCCCTGAACCTCAGTTATCAGCGCCGAAACTTCTCCAGCCTCGGTATCCGCGAAATCACGCGCGAGGCCAAACTGTCTGCGCCCGCGTTCTACCGTCACTTCACCGATCTTGAAGACCTCGGCACGGCGGTCATCATCGAAGTGGAAAAGGCGGTCATCAAGGCATTCACAGAAGTGCGCCTCAGCACCGCTGGGGAAGACGACCTCGACATTCGCCCCATGCTGCTCAAGCGTTTTTTTGACTGGGCGGCCGACAACCCGAAGCACATCATTGTGGGCGCCTCCGAGGCCTTTGGCGCGCTGTCCCGCATGCGTGAAGGGCTCAAAATCACCCTGCGCCGCATCAGCGAAGACATCTATGGCGACCCGCGCATTTACAGCCTTTTACCCGCCCTGCCAGCCGAAGAAATGATTGAACTGCTTGAGGTGTTGGCCCAGAACATCCTGTTCATGGCCGTGGACTACGTCGAACACCCAGAACAGCGCGACGCGCTGTATGCCAAGGCCTTGCGCATCGTCGGCGTTTTCTTCACAGGCGCCCATGCCATTCTCGCCCTCCAAACGGGGGAGAGTTCATCTGTGTAACGTATCAAGACATCTGCGTTTTTACAACATTTAACACTCAACGCTGAATTTAAAGGAATTTTACACCCTGTATTAAAGCAATCATTTAACAATTTGTTTACTATGATGCTGTAAACAATGATTGCTCACGGGAGTAAAACCATGCGAATCGTCATACTCGAAGACGATCTAAGTCAAAGTGAAATGTTGCGCTGGGTACTTGAAGCAGCCGGCCACAAATGCCACACGTTTGGCAACTTCAAAATCTTTCAAACCGCCCTGTATCGGGAAAGTTTTGACCTGATCGTTCTGGACTGGGTTTTGCCGGACAGCTCGGGGCCCTCAGTTCTTCAGTGGGTTCGCGAAACACTTCAGCTCAAAGTGCCCGTGCTGTTTATCACCAGCAAAATGGATGAAGAAAACATCGTGCAGGCACTTGAAGCCGGTGCCGATGACTACATGATGAAACCCATCCGCCGCAATGAACTGGTCGCGCGCGTCAATGCCCTGTTGCGCCGGGCCTACCCGGAACTGACAGCCCCCGAGGTATTCGAAATCTCCGGACTTGAGTTTCACCCCAAATTCACGACCGTGCTTCGCTATGGCAAACGGGTCGTTCTGACCCAGAAAGAATTTGACCTGTGTCTGCTTTTTTTCCGGAATCTCGGCAAACCCTTGTCCCGGTCACACATCCAGGAAAGCGTTTGGAGCAAAGACACCGACCTGCCCTCTCGCACATTGGACACGCATGTCTCACGCGTTCGCTCGAAGCTTGCGCTGCGCCCCGAGAACGGCTTCAGACTGACGCCGGTTTATGGCTATGGATACAAGCTGGAGGAGACCAACAACCCGGTTGCACAATCCTCACAAAATGCAAGCAGACTGTCAGATCAGTAAAACGACAAATGCAATCAGAGGCAGGGGCGGTATAATACCGGGTTGCCTGTAAAAAGAAGATCATGGAGCTCCTCGCCGTCGGCCTGAATTATCAATCCGCCCCGCTCGCACTGCGCGAGCGCTTGGCGTTTCCGGCCGAGGAACTGCCTTACAGCCTGCAAACTTTGGCAGGCCGAATCTCTGGACTTGCAAAAAAATCCGTGGCTGAAGCCGCCATACTGTCCACCTGCAACCGCACCGAAGTCTATTGCGCCACCGACAACAGCGAGGAAATCAAACCCCTGCTGCTCCAGTGGCTGGCTCAAGAAAGAAACGTGGCGCCTGAAGACCTGCTCTCGCACCTCTACATCCTGCCCCAGCACGAAGTTGTGCGGCACGCCTTCCGCGTGGCCAGCGGCCTGGACTCCATGGTGCTGGGCGAGGCGCAAATTCTGGGGCAAATGAAGCAGGCCGCCCGCAGCGCCGAAGAAGCGGGCACCTTGGGCCAAATGCTTCACCAATTGTTTCAACGCACCTTCTCGGTGGCCAAAGAGGTGCGCTCTCACACTGAAATTGGCGCGCACTCCGTGTCCATGGCCTCCGCTGCAGTCAAGCTCGCCAATCGCATTTTCGGCGACCTCTCCAAGCGGCATGTGTTGTTCATTGGCGCTGGCGAGATGATCCAGCTGTGCGCCACCCACTTTGCGGCACAAAACCCAAAAAGCATCACCATCGCCAACCGCAGCCAAGAACGTGCACAACTGTTGGCCAGTGTCCATCAAGCCAATGTCATCCCCCTGTCCGCGGTGCCCGACCAACTCGGCAAATCCGACATCGTGATTTCATGCACCGCCAGCACACTGCCCATCATTGGGTTGGGCACCGTTGAAAATGCATGCCGAGTGCGCAAACACGAACCCATTTTCATGCTCGATCTCGCCGTGCCCCGTGATATTGAGGCTCAGGTCAGTCGACTGGACGACGTGTTTCTATACACAGTCGACGACCTCAGCCTGATCGTTCAAGAAGGACGCGAACATCGGGCCGCCGCCGTTGAGCAGGCCGAAGCCATCATTGAAACGCAAGTGCAAGGGTTCATGCGCTGGGTCAGCGAACGCTCCATGGTGCCCGCGATCCAGCACATTCACCAGCAAGCCGACGACATCGCGCAACTTGAACTTGACCATGCCCGCAGGCTGCTGGCCAAGGGCACCGACATTGATGAAGTGCTGCAGCTCATGGCACACCGGCTATCCGCCAAATTCGCGCACGGTCCCATGCAAGCGCTGCACAATGCGCCCGCCTCCGATCGGGATACACTCATGAAATGGCTCCCGCAGCTGTTCGACCTCAAAAACCGCGACCACAAATAGATGAAAGACAGCATGAGAAGCAGGCTGACGCGCTTGTCCCAGCGCCTCGCCGATCTTGACGAATTCCTTTCCAGCCAAAATGCGGCCAACGACATGGCCCAATTTCGCGCGGTCACGCGTGAACGCTCCGACCTGCTGCCGGTGACCACACGTTTCGCCGAATACCTGGAGGCAGAAAGTGACCTCGCCACCGCCCAAGAGTGGCTTTCAGACCCTGACATGCGCGACATGGCCAAAGAGGAAATCGCAAGCAATGAAGCGCGCATGGCCGACATTGAAGCCGATTTGCAAAGGCTGATGCTGCCCAAAGACCCCAATGACCACC
Source organism: Limnobacter litoralis (assembly GCF_030160455.1). Lineage (GTDB taxonomy): Bacteria > Pseudomonadota > Gammaproteobacteria > Burkholderiales > Burkholderiaceae_B > Limnobacter > Limnobacter litoralis. The sequence continues at coordinate 88,133 of NZ_BSOJ01000030.1, forward strand.
GCAACGTGTTGCTTGAAATTCGGGCGGGCACGGGTGGCGATGAATCAGCCCTGTTCGCAGGCGATTTGTTTCGCATGTACACCCGCTATGCAGAGCGCCAGGGCTGGCAAATCGAACTCATGAACGCCAGCGAGTCCGAACTGGGTGGCTACAAAGAAGTCATCGTTCGGCTTGCAGGCGAAAACGTCTACAAAACCCTGAAATTCGAGTCAGGTGGCCACCGCGTGCAACGCGTCCCTGTCACAGAATCACAGGGGCGCATACATACGTCTGCCTGCACAGTTGCAGTGCTGGCAGAACCTGACGAAATGGCCGCCATTGAAATCAACCCCAGTGATTTGCGCATCGACACATTCAGGGCCAGCGGCGCGGGCGGGCAACACATCAACAAAACAGACTCGGCCGTGCGTATTACCCACTTGCCCACGGGGCTTGTGGTGGAGTGCCAGGACGAACGAAGCCAACACCGCAACAAAGACAAAGCCATGAAGGTGCTGGCAGCGCGCCTGCAAGACAAACAGGAACGCGAGCGCCACGCCCAAGAGGCTTCACAGCGCAAAAGCCTCGTGGGTTCGGGTGACCGCTCAGAGCGAATTCGCACCTACAATTTCCCCCAAGGGCGCATGACCGATCATCGAATCAACCTCACGCTGTACAAGCTGGAGTACATCATGGACGGCGACCTGACGGAACTTTTCGCGGCATTGACGGCCTATCACGAAGCCGAACTTTTGGCAGAAATGACCGCCAACGAATGACTCGCCCCATGACGAACAGACAGCCAGGCCTTCACATTGATGCGGCACTGCAGGCCAGTCAACACAACACAGGGCTTCCCCTGTCCGAGCTGCGCATTCTCATGAGCCACGTCACTGGCCTCAATCGGGTGGGTTTGATCACCCACAACACGATGATGCTCTCAGCTGATCAATTCTCGCAATTTGAAAGTCTGGTCAAGCGCCGCGCGCAAGGCGAACCGGTGGCTTATCTCACGGGCGTTCGCGAATTTTTCTCTCGCGAGTTCATGGTGACGCCCGATGTACTGATCCCCCGACCTGAGACCGAGGAACTGGTTGAAAAGGCGTTGCAATGGCTGGAAAAGCGATCTCGTGAAAACCTGTTGACCAAGGTACTGGACATGGGCTGTGGCAGCGGCGCCATCGGGCTCACCCTGGCCTTGGAAAACCCAATACTGGAAGTCACACTGAGCGATGTCTCTGAGGCAGCGCTTCAAGTGGCCCAGGCCAATGCCAAAAAGCTCGCCGCCAAGAATGTGCAGTGTGTGCACAGCAACCTGTTTGAGGCCTTTGCACCCGAGGGTCAGCCCCAACAGTTCGACCTGATTGTCAGCAACCCCCCTTACATCGCCAGTGGGGACGAGCACCTGAAACAGGGTGATCTTCGATTTGAACCACTCAGCGCCCTCACCGACCATCAGGACGGTTTGTTTTTTTACCGCCAGCTTGCGCAACACGCGGCGCAACACCTCAGGCCCACCGGGGCCGTGCTGATGGAGCATGGATACACGCAACAAGGCGACGTGCTGGCTTTGTTCAGGCAAGCAGGATTTGCCGCCGTGGAAGGATTCACGGACCTCGCAGGGCAGCCTCGTATGGTGCTGGCGCTGCAATAATGCGACCATTGGCACCATGCAGGCCCTTGAAAACAAGCGTTTTAGTGCCATATCCATTAAACTGAACACATTCTTGTCACACAAACATCATTGCCGAAGGAAGTAGCATGAGCATTCACGACTCCATCAAGGAAACAGTCACCAGCAACCCCATCGTCCTGTTCATGAAAGGCACGGGGCAGTTTCCCATGTGCGGCTTCTCAGGGCGCGCCATTCAAATCCTGAAAGCTTGCAATGCTGAGAAAGTAGTCACAGTGAACGTGTTGGACGACCCCGAGATTCGCCAAGGCATCAAAGACTACTCCAATTGGCCAACCATTCCACAGCTGTACATCAATGGCGAGTTTGTGGGCGGCTGCGACATCATGATCGAAATGTTCCAAAACGGCGAGCTACAGCCCCTGGTGACCAAAGCCAATGAAAGCCTGAAGGCCTCCTGAGAAATCACAAGATGCCGTTGTCGCCGCAGTTCAAGCAAGCCGTTACCGTTGCCATCACAGGGGCCAGTGGCGCCTTGTATGGCCTGAAAATTCTGGATTTGCTGCAACAACGGCAAGACACTGAAGTTCATCTCGTCGTGTCGCCCTCCGGGTGGTTGACCATCCACAGTGAATGCGATCTGACGCGTGAAGAAATTGAAGCCAAAGCCCACGTGGTGCATGCCCCCAAGGCTGTGGGCAACTGCATTGCCAGCGGTTCCTACCCATCCGCAGGCATGGTCATCGCGCCCTGTTCCATGCACACCCTGGCCAGCGTAGCCATGGGCTTTTCAGACAATCTGATCGCCCGGGCGGCAGACGTCACCCTGAAAGAGCGCCGCCGATTGGTGTTGCTGCCGCGTGAAACGCCGCTGAACCTTGCTCACCTGCGCAACATGACCAGCGTGACTGAAATGGGAGGCATCATCATGCCGCCCGTGCCTGCGCTGTACCACCGCCCAGCCACCATTGACGAACTGGTGACCGACACCGCCCAACACGCAATCGAATTGCTGGGCCTTCAGCAGGCCGAACGAAAGCAATGGCCAGGGCTTGGCAAACAACCAGAATAAGCAGGGAAAATGGACCGAGAAGGCCACGAGAGAAAGAGGGGAAAGTGGTGCCGCTTGTCGGATTCGAACTGACGACCTACCGCTTACAAGGCGGTTGCTCTACCAACTGAGCTAAAGCGGCAACTTAAGAGATCGCTATTTTACCCTAGTCAAATGGCTTTTCTTGCCAGAAGCGGGTTTTTTGGGCGTTTTTTCATCCGGACTGTCGCTTTTATCCACCACCGGTTTCAACGCGGTATTTTCTTGAGCGCCTTGCACGGGCTCAAGCTCCGGATTGGCCATCGGCTTGGGCACATCAAAAGCCATGCCGTGCCCATTTTCACGGGCATAAATGGCCGACACCTGTGCCACTGGCACCATGATGTCCTGAACCCGCCCACTGAAACGGGCCTGAAACTGAATCCATTCGTTGCCCATCTCGAGCTTGTTGGACGCCAGGGGAGACACGTTCAACACGATCTCCCCAGCCTTCACATGCTCGGGCGGCACCAGGGTTTGTGAATTCACGGACACAGCCAAATAAGGCGTGTACCCGTTGTCCACACACCACTCGTGGATGGCCCGAATCAGGTAAGGCTTGGTAGAAACTTCACTCACAACTCAATTCCTTGCAGTAAACACTGCATCAACGGCGCATTACTTTTTCAGAAGGCGTCAGCGCGTCGATAAACGCCTGCTTCTGGAAAATGCGTTGCGCGTACTTCATGATCGGCGCAGCCGACTTGGGCAGTTCAATGCCGTAGTGCTCCAAGCGCCACAACAACGGGGCCAGGGCCACGTCCAGCATGCTGAACTCTTCGCCCAGCATGTACTTGTTCTTGATGAACACGGGTGCAATTTGGGTCAGCTGGTCACGAATGGCCTGCCGTGCCTTGTCCATGGCTTTCGGATTGCCGGCGCGCTCAAGCACACTGACGTGCACAAACAGCTCACGCTCAAAATTGAACAGGAACAAACGTGTGCGTGCACGCTGAACCGGGTCTGCCGGCATCAACTGTGGGTGCGGAAAACGCTCGTCAATGTATTCATTGATGATGTTGGATTCATACAGAATGAGGTCGCGCTCAACAAGAATGGGCACCTGACCATAAGGATTCATGACACTGATGTCATCAGGACGGTTGAAAAGATCAATGTCCTTGATCTCGAAATCCATGCCCTTCTCATGCAGAACAAAGCGGCAACGCTGAGAAAAGGGACAGGTTGTCCCTGAATAAAGCACCATCATTTTTCAATCTTCCCAAACAAAAAGGGCTGGAACGACCATTTCGTTCCAGCCGGTTAAACGCTATTTTACTCGATGTTTACTTGATGTCTTTCCAGTAAGCCGCATTCAGCCGCCAGGCAAACAGGGTAAACACACCAAAGAACAGCAGTACGATGACACCCAACTTGAATCGGGTCTGGCGGGCAGGCTCACCCATGAACACCAGGTAGTTGGTTAAATCGGCCACGGCCTCGTCAAATTGCGCCTCACTCATGGTGCCCGGCGTCAATTGCTGGTAGCCCACAAACTTGTGGATCACCTCACCATTGTTCTCGGGGTCTTTTTCTTCCTCAAACTTGGCCATGCGCTGGCCCTGCAGTTGCCACAGGGGGTTGGGCATACCCACGTTCGGGAAAGCGAGGTTGTTCCAGCCGGTCGGGCGGCTTGGATCGCGGTAATAGGTGCGCAGGTAGGTGTAAATGTAATCGGCACCGCTGCCACGCTCTGACGCGCGAGAACGGGCAATCACCGACAAGTCAGGCGGCACGGCGCCAAACCACTTCTTGGCGTCGTCGTGATTCATGGCCACGGTCATCAGGCTGCCCACTTTGTCAGAGGCAAACATCAGGTTGTCCTTGATCTCCTTGTCGGTCAAGCCAATGTCTTGCAGACGGTTGTACCGCATGCTTTCTGCACTGTGGCAGTTCAGACAGTAATTCGTAAACAGCTTGGCTCCACGCTGCAGCGCCGCCATGTCATTGGTCAGGTCCGGGGCCCGGTCCAGCGGGATACCCTCGCCACTGGCAAACGCCAGACTGGGCAACAGGGCCAAAAGAACCAGCATCTTCTTCATCATGTGTGCTCTCCTTGCTCAGTGCGCTTGAAAAACCACGCGCTCAGGCACGGGCTTGAACGTTCCCATCTTGGACCACCAGGGCATGCCCAGGAAGAACGCAAAATAGATCAGCGTACAGATTTGTGAGACCACCTGACGAATCGGTGATGGCGGCTGAATACCCAAATAACCCAGAATCAGGAAGGCCACCACGAACACGGCGTACAGAATTTTGTGGAAGCCGGGGCGATACCGGATGGATTTGACCGGGCTGCGATCCAGCCAGGGCAGGAAGAACAGAATGACCACCGCACCACCCATGAAGATTACACCCCACAGTTTCGCATCCACGCCGAAAAACGGAATGGTGTTGGCGCGCAGAATGGAATAGAACGGCGTGAAGTACCAAACCGGCGCAATGTGCGGCGGTGTCTTCAGCGGGTCAGCCGGAATGAAGTTGTTGTGCTCCAGGAAGTAGCCACCCATTTCAGGCGCGAAGAACACGATGGCTGAAAACACCATCAGGAACACACCCACACCCATGATGTCATGCACGGTGTAGTAAGGGTGGAAGGGAATGCCATCCAGAGGAATGCCGTTGGCGTCTTTCTTGGCCTTGATTTCCACACCATCGGGGTTGTTTGATCCCACCTCGTGCAAGGCGACCAGGTGAGCAACCACGAGACCCAGCAGCACCAGCGGAATGGCGATCACGTGGAACGAGAAGAACCGGTTCAATGTGGCGTCGGACACCACATAATCACCACGAATCCAGATGGCCAGATCAGGCCCGACCAGCGGAATGGCGCTGAACAGATTCACAATCACCTGCGCACCCCAGTAGCTCATTTGCCCCCAAGGCAGCAAATAGCCAAAAAAGGCTTCCGCCATCAAACACAAGAAAATGGCGACGCCAAAAATCCAGATCAGTTCGCGCGGTTTGCGATAGGACCCGTACATCAGGCCACGCATCATGTGCATGTACACCACCACGAAGAACATGGAAGCGCCCGTGGAATGCATGTACCGCACCAGCCAGCCCCAAGGTACATCGCGCATGATGTATTCAACAGACTGGAACGCCTTGGCGGCGTCCGGCTTGTAGTGCATGACCAGGAAAATACCTGTCACGATCTGGATGACCAGCACCAACAGCGCCAGTGACCCGAAGAAATACCAGAAGTTGAAATTCTTGGGGGCGTAATACTCGGACAAGTGTGCCTTGTACGTGGCCGACAGCGGAAAACGCGCGTCGATCCAGCCCAGCAAACCTTTTGTTTCTACCTTGTGCTCTGCTGCCATTTCAGTTCCTCTCTCTCAAGCCTTAAGCCTTGTGGTCTTTGTCCACACCAATGATGACTTTGGCGTCCGACAAATACTCGTGGGGGGGAATTTCCAGATTGTCTGGCGCCGGCTTGTTTTTAAACACACGGCCGGCCAGATCGAAAGTGGAACCATGGCAAGGGCACAACCACCCGCCGGGCCAGTCTTCAGGCAGGCTGGGTTGAGGACCAGGGGTAAATCGTGCGGAGGGCGAACAACCGAGGTGGGTGCAAATGCCAACCGCAATGAAGTACTCGGGCTTGATGGACCGATGGGTGTTGCGTGCGTAAGGGGGGGTCAGTTCGTCAGGCTTGCGTTCCGAATTGGGGTCAGCCAGCTCATTGTCGTGCTTGGCCAGTGCGGCCACTTCTTCTTTGGTTCGGCGAACAATCCAGACGGGTTTGCCGCGCCACTCCACGGTTTTCATTTCACCGGGTGCCAGGCTGGAAATATCGACTTCCACTGGAGCACCCGCTGCTTTGGCCCGCTCGGAAGGGGCCATGGTGCTAAGAAGTGTCACTCCGGTTGCGCCCGCCGCCACTGCGCCTGTTGCGCCGCACGCGATCATCCAGACGCGGCGTTCTTTGTCTACAGGTTGACTATTGCTCATTCAAAATAACCCCGTTTAAAAAACCTTGTTATTCATTCACTGACTGCAACTGATCAACATGGATGTCCTGCGAACACCACATTGCTCCCCCTTTGTTCCTATTCACATGTGCTTCTTTTACTGATTATTTTTGGCTGGAATTCTGGCAGCGTACCGCCATACCCCATATAACTTTTGAGTTTAACCCAGTTCAAGTGGCACTTGAAGTCAGCCGATGCGCAAAAAGCAAGATTTGAATACGGCACGCCGATCTGGCATTTTCAGACGGTCACGAACAAATCGTGAAACTCCACCTCCACGCCATAGCGGGCCTGCAACCAACCCCCCAACGCCTGCACACCGCAGCGCTCAGTGGCATGGTGACCTGCACCCAGCAAACTGACACCCAACTCACGGGCAATGTGCACAGCCGGTTCCGACAACTCACCGGTCAGATAAAGATCCGCGCCGTGGCCAGCGGCCTCCTCCACATAACCGGGCGCACCCCCGGTGCACCAGGCCACCTTGCCAATCAATCGATCCAGCGCCCGGTTGCCTTCCACCAGGCAAGGCGCACCCAGCACCTGTTCAACCTGTGCAACCAGCTCACCCAATCGCTGTGGCTGGGGCAATTGCGCCACATTAACAAGTCCCTTGCGATCCACTGCAGTGCCCGCTGGCCAGCCAAACAGGCGGCCCAACTGCACATTGTTGCCAAGCTCGGGGTGCCGATCCAAAGGCAGATGGTACGCAAACACGTTCAGGCCAGCGGCAAGCGCCTTGGACAGCCGCTCACGACGAAAACCACGGATCACCTGTGGATCGCCCTTCCACATCAGCCCGTGATGCACCACGATGGCCTGTGCGCCACGCTCAATCGCAAGCTCAATCAAATCCAGCGAAGCAGTGACACCCGTTACAATCTTGTGAATGTTGCAAACACCTTCCACCTGAAGACCGTTTGGGCAATAATCGGATGTCTCGGTTGGGTCAAGCAGTTCACGAAGATCCTGCTCCAGCACGTCGCGATGCACAGTCTTCAAGGGCACTCACCTCTTTTTTAAAAACACAATGATCAAAAAACTCTGGCTTGTATTTTCTCAGACATTGGCCATATTGGCTGCGTTTTATTTCATGACCGAGGTGCTGCGCCCCAACTGGGTTCCCAGCCTGCTGCAAAAGCCGGTCGCTGAGGTTGCACGGGGCCGACAGGCCGAGGTGGGCTATCGCAAGGCAGTCCAGAAAGCCATGCCGGCTGTGGTGAATGTGTACACCACCAAATCCATCACCATGTCGCCGAAGCACCCCTTTTTCGACGACCCTGAAATCAAGAAGTTTTTTGGCAATGGCGGTCAGGACAACCCCAATAACGATGGGGCCGACGATGCATCCAGCCTGGGCTCGGGCGTGATCGTCAGCCCCGATGGTTTAATCGTCACGAACCAGCACGTGGTGGACGCGGCCGATGACATTGAAGTCAGCCTGAACGATGGCAGGTCGACCAAGGCCACGCTGGTTGGCAGCGACCCCGAAACCGATCTTGCAGTCATCCGGATCAAAATGGACCGCCTGCCCAGCCTTCAGTTTGCCAAGGACGGTTCGGCGCAGGTGGGCGACGTGGTGCTGGCCATGGGCAACCCGTTTGGCGTCGGGCAAACAGTCACCATGGGCATCATCAGCGCCTTGGGTCGTAACCACGTGGGCATCAACACATTCGAAAACTTCATTCAAACGGATGCCGCCATCAACCCGGGCAATTCGGGTGGCGCACTGGTTGACACCAACGGCAACCTGATCGGCATCAACACCGCCATCTACAGCAGATCGGGTGGCTCTTTGGGCATTGGATTTGCCATTCCTGCACCCATTGTCAAAAACGTGCTGGATCAGATCGTTCGCAACGGCACGGTCACTCGCGGCTATATCGGCGTTGAACAGCAAAACATCACGGATGAACTCGTCAGCGCATTCAACCTGCCACGCAAGCAAGGCGTCATTATTGCTGGCATCGTGAAAGACGCGCCCGCCGACAAGGCAGGTCTGAAGGTAGGCGACATCCTGTTGTCAATCGACGGCAAAGAAGTCACCGACACCACAGAGATGTTGAACATGATTGCAGGCATGCAGCCCAGGGAACGCAAAACCGTTAAGCTGCTGCGCGAGGGCAAACAGAAAACCTTGCAGATTGAAATTGGTGTGCGACCAAAACCCAAAGACTTCTTGAAGCACTGATTCACGGGGCAAACCCGCTGGTCAGCACAGGTCAGGCTTTTTCCAGCAAATCCTGCTTGCGTCGCCCCACCAGCTTGGCTACCAACACGCCAAGCTCGTAAAGCAGGCAGATGGGCACAGCCAGAAACAGCTGGCTCATCACGTCAGGCGGCGTAAAAATGGCGGCCAGAATAAAAGCAGTCACAATGACATAACCCCTGATTTCCACCAGCTTCTCGACGGTGATCATTCCGGTGTAAACCAGCACCACCACAACAATCGGCACCTCAAAGGTCAAACCGAAAGCCATGAACATGGACAACACGAAGCTCATGTAAGCTTCAATGTCAGGCGCCGGGGTAATGCTGCTGGGTGCAAACTCATTGATGAAGGCAAACACCCGACCAAACACGATGTATTGGCAAAACGCAATGCCCAGCAAAAACAGGATGGTGCTGGAAAACACAATGGGCAAGGCCAGGCGCTTTTCATGCTGATACAGGCCTGGCGCGATAAACGCCCACATCTGATAAAGCGTAACCGGCAGAGACAACACAAAAGCCACCATGGCTGTCAGTTTGACGGGCACCATGAATGGCGTGGTCACGCCGGTGGCAATCATCTTGGTGCCATGCGGCAAAGCCAGCTGAATGGGCTCAGACAGAAAATCGAAAATATGACCGGCACCGGGGTACACCATCAGCACCAGAAAAACCACGATGAAAGCCGCCATGGAACGGATCAGCCGGTCACGCAACTCCATCAAATGGCTGACAAAGTTTTCTTCGATACTCATTGGGCTCGCCCTGATTTATTTGATTTCGGTCGACTTGACCGATTCGGGCGCATCGGCCTTTGGCCCCGCCTGGGGTGGTTGGTCTATTTCTTTTTCGATGGCCTTGGCTTCTTGATGCACTGTGTTTTCAACGTCACGCAGCTTGGTCTGAACATCAGACTCCATTTTACGGGCGGCGTCCTGCATTTCTGCCTTCAGCTTGCGAAGCTCGTCAAGCTCCATTTCCCGATTGATCTCTGCCTTGACGTCGTTGACATACCGCTGTGCTTTGCCCAACAAATGCCCCACAGTACGGGCCACTTTGGGCAGGCGCTCTGGGCCTATGACCACCAGTGCGACGACGCCAATCATCAGCAATTCAGAAAAGCCAATGTCAAACATGATGGGTGCCGCCTGCCTGAGTGTGAATTAGCTTGAAGACTTTTCTTTGGACTCAACGTCGATGACGTCGGCGGTCTTTTTGGCGTCACTGTTTTCAACGCGTGGCGATTCATCGGAAGAACCTTCTTTCATGCCTTCCTTGAAACCCTTCACCGCACCGCCCAAGTCTGAGCCGATGTTGCGCAGCTTCTTGGTGCCAAACACCATCATGACGATGACCAGCACAATCAGCCAGTGCCAAATACTAAACGATCCCATTGTTACTGCTCCTCATGAATTCAAGACTTGACCACGATAGGCCCCAAGGGCTTGTCACCACCCAACACATGCATGTGTAGATGATACACCTCCTGACAACCGACGCGACCTGTGTTGATGATGGTTCGGAAACCGTCGCTGCAGCCTTGCTGGCGAGCCAATTCGCCTGCCATCACCATCATTTTTCCCAGTACGGCACTGTCCTCGGGCCTGGCATCAGCCAGGGTGGCGATGTGCTTTTTCGGAATTATCAGAAAATGCACCGGCGCCGACGGACGAATGTCGTGAAACGCGAGGATATCCTCGTCCTCATACACTTTTCTGCTAGGGATTTCCCCAGCAACGATCTTGCAGAAAATGCAATCACTCATTAGTCACCCTGCTTTCAAGATTTTCGACTGGCTTTTTCTTCGAGACCCGACAAGCCAAACCTGCGCTGCAGCTCTGCAAGCACGTCTTGTGACGACTTGCCGTGCCAGGCCAAAAGCACCATGGAATGAAACCACAGGTCAGCCACCTCATAGACCACTTGGTCGGGCATCTGGTCTTTAGAGGCCATCACCACCTCGGTGGCCTCTTCACCCACCTTTTTCAGGATGGCGTCCTGCCCCTTGCTGTACAGCTTGGCCACGTAGGACTTGTCAGGGTCTGCTGCACGCCTTTGGGCAAGCACTTCGGTCAGTTCTGCCAACGTGTCTTTGGACATCTCGGCCATGCGTGAAGTTTCCTATCGGTTTTTATAAAGTTCAGCCGGGTCTTTCAACACCGGGTCGGCGGCCTGCCAGTGGCGGGTGTCATCCAGCACGTAATAAAAACAACTTTCTCGCCCTGTGTGGCAGGCTATGCCGCCTTCCTGCTCAATCATGAGAATGATCACATCGCCATCACAGTCCAAGCGGATTTCCTTGACCTTCTGGCGATTGCCAGACTCTTCACCCTTGAACCACAGCTTGTTGCGCGATCGCGAGAAGTAGGTGGCATAACCCGATTGCACTGTCAGCTCAAGGGCTTCCCGGTTCATCCAGGCCACCATCAAGACGCGTTTGGTCACATGGTCTTGCGCAACCACATTGACCAGCCCTTTGTCATCAAAGGAAACGCTGTCCAGCCAATTGTCAGTGATGACGACGTCTTTGCTCATGGGTTCACCTGCGCACGCACACGCCGGCGGCCGCCATGTGGTCTTTGGCTTGCGCCACGGTGTATTCACCGTAATGGAAAATGCTGGCGGCCAGCACGGCGCTCGCGTGGCCTTTGGTCACGCCATCCACCAGGTGATCCAGATTGCCGACGCCACCACTGGCAATCACCGGAATGTCAACGGCATCGGCCACAGCCCGTGTCAGTTCAAGATCAAATCCGATTTTGGTGCCATCGCGATTCATGCTGGTCAGCAAGAGCTCGCCGGCGCCATCGGCCTGCATCTGTTGGGCCCATTCAATCACATCCAGCCCGGTGGGGTTGCGTCCGCCATGGGTAAACACCTCCCAGCCGGGCGAACCATCCGATTTGGCTTTGGCATCAATGGCCACCACGATGCATTGCGAGCCGTATTTGTCCGCCGAGGCCTTGATGAGGCCCGGGTTGGTTACCGCCGAGGTGTTGATGGAAATTTTGTCAGCCCCGGCATTGAGCAACCTGCGGATGTCCTCGACCTTGCGCACACCACCCCCGACCGTCAGTGGAATGAACACCTGACTGGCCACGGCTTCAATGACGTGCAAAATGATGTCGCGGTCGTCGCTGGAGGCCGTGATGTCCAGAAAAGTCAGTTCGTCGGCACCCTGATCGTCGTAACGCTTTGCAATCTCAACGGGGTCTCCGGCATCCCGAAGCTCCAGAAAATTGACCCCCTTGACCACCCTGCCCGCAGTCACATCCAGACAGGGAATGATTCGACTGGCGAGCATCAGTAGGTGGTTCCGTTCAGCTCATCGGCCAAGGTTTGGGCCTTGGCGAAGTCAAGGGTGCCTTCGTAGATGGAACGACCGCAGATGGCACCCATCACACCCTCGTCTTCCACCTCGCAGAGTTTTCGAATGTCGTCGAGGTTGGCAACGCCACCCGAGGCGATCACCGGAATGGTGAGCGCATTGGCCAAGCGGACCGTGGCTTCAATGTTGACGCCGTTGAGCATGCCGTCGCGGCCGATGTCGGTGTAAATAATGGCTTCTACGCCATAGTTTTCGTATTTGATGGCCAGATCAACCACGTCGTGACCAGAAATTTTGCTCCAGCCGTCGGTGGCCACTTTGCCGTCCTTGGCGTCCAGCCCGACAATGATTTGCCCTGGAAAGGCACCGCATGCATCGTGCAGAAAACCGGGGCTTTTAACCGCTGCAGTGCCGATGATGACATAGCTCAACCCATCGTCGAGGTAACGCCCGATGGTGTCCAGGTCACGAATGCCGCCACCCAACTGCACGGGAATTGCGCCGCCCACGGCGTCCAGAATATCCAGAATCACGCCTTCATTGACAGGCTTGCCCGCCACTGCGCCATTCAGATCGACCAAGTGCAGGCGACGTGCCCCACTCTCAACCCATTTCATGGCCATTTCCACAGGATCGGCCGAGAAAATGGTTGCGTCATCCATATTGCCTTGCTTCAGGCGCACACACTGACCGTCTTTCAGGTCGATTGCTGGTATGAGTAACATGAGACTGTCTTTGTTTTACGATTCAGGTTAAAAAAGTCAAAATGGATTCAGGGGTGCCAGCGCAGAAAATTGCGGTACAGGCGTAAGCCATCCTGCGCGCTCTTTTCGGGGTGGAACTGTGTAGCAAAGATGTTATCCCGAGCCACGGCACAGGTAAAGCGTTCACCATGGACAGACTGACCCGCAATGTGGTCAGCCACCGCCGGGCGCACGTGGTAGCTGTGTACAAAATAAAACCAGGCCTTGTCGGCAATACCTTCCCACAAGGGGTGTTGGCGCACCTGTTCGACCTGGTTCCAGCCCATGTGCGGCACCTTCAAACCTTGCTCGGTCGTGTCCGCCGCATTGAAACGCACCACTTTGCCCGGGAACAGGCTCAGACAATCCGCTGGCCCCTCTTCGCTGGTTTCAAACAGCATTTGTTCCCCCACACAAACACCAAACATGGGTTTGTCGCGGGCAGCCCGATACACGGACTCCAACAATCCAGATTCCCGTATGGCCTTCATGCAGTCTGGCATGGCCCCTTGCCCGGGCAGCACCACGCGTTCAGCGCGGTCGATGACCTCAGGCTCGGATGTAATGACGATGTCTTGGTTTTCCTGCTTCACATGGCTTAAAGCCTGCGCCACGGAGCGCAGATTACCCATGCCGTAATCAACAATGGCAACCAGTGTCACAGCGCACCTTTGGTGCTCGGTATCGCCCCCAATTGACGCTCATCCAACGCCACCGCCATGCGAAGCGCACGGCCAAAGGCCTTGAATATGGTTTCACATTGGTGGTGGGCATTGCGCCCCTTCAGATTGTCGATGTGCAAAGTGACCAGGGCGTGGTTCACAAAACCCTGGAAGAACTCGTAGGTCAAATCAACGTCGTACTGACCGATCATGGCGCGAGTGAACTCCACGTCCATTTCCAGACCGGGTCGACCAGACAGATCAATGACCACCCGTGACAGCGCTTCATCCAGGGGTACATACGCGTGCCCGTAACGAACAATGCCCTTTTTGTCACCCAAAGCCTTCGAAAACGCCATGCCGAGCGTAATGCCCACATCTTCAACGGTGTGGTGTGCGTCGATGTGCAGATCACCCTTGGCCTGAATGTCCAGATCAAACAGACCGTGGCGGGCGATTTGATCGAGCATGTGATCGAGAAAGGGAACCCCGGTGTTCAGGTTTTTTTGGCCCGTGCCGTCCAGATTGATGCGCACGGTGATTTGGGTTTCCAGGGTGTCACGACTGACTTCTGCTGATCTCATGATAATTGGTTCAGAGCCACTTCAAGGGCGGTTAAAAAAGACTGGTTTTCGGCGTCGGTGCTGACGGTCACCCGCAGGCAATCCTGCAACAAGGGGTGCATCTTGCCCACGTACTTGATCAAGATACCTTCATTTTTCAGTAACTCAAAGACCTGCTGGGCCTGGGGTACGCGGAAGAGCAAAAAATTGGCGTGAGAATCAAACACTTCCATGCCCTTGCGTGGTGCGGCAAGCCGTTTCAAGGCCGCAGACAATTTCGCCCGGTTCTCACGCAGACGCGCAGCCTGATCATCCAGCACGCCGTGGTGACGCAGTGCAAATTCGGCGGCAATGCGCGTCAAAATATTCACATTGTACGGTGGGCGCACCTTGTCGATCTGCGAAATCCAGTCTTTGCTGGCAACGGCGTAGCCCAGTCGAATGCCGGCAAGACCCAGCTTGGACAAGGTTCGAAGCACCAGCACATTGGGGTGCTTCAGCACATCCGGCATGAACGACTCATCGGCAAAGGCTTCGTAGGCCTCGTCCACCACCACCAGGCCTGGTGCAGCCTGAATCACGGCTTCAATGTCGGCCTTGCGCATGGCCACACCCGTGGGGTTGTTGGGATACGCCAGAAAAACCACCTTGGGCTTGTGCGCATCAATTGCTTGCAACAGGGCAGGCAGGTTGAGCGACAAATCGGCGTTGAAGTCCACCCCCACAAAACGCGCATGCGCCCATTGGCTTGACACCGCATACATCACAAAGGTGGGCACGGGCGAGAGCACCACGTCACCGGGCATGCAACAGGTGCGAATCACGATGTCGATCAGCTCGTCAGAGCCATTTCCGAACAACACCGCTGCGTCTTCGGGAATGTCAAAGGCTTGCCTAAGCGCAGATTCAAGCGCTGGCATTTGGGGCTCAGGGTAACGGTTCAGGGCGGCGTGCTTCAGTCGCTCGGCCAGTTCTTCGCGCAGGGCCAGTGGCAGCTCGTGCGGATTTTCCATGGCGTCCAGCTTGACCATGCCCGTCGCATTGGCGACCACATAGGCTTGCGTGGCCTGCACGTCCGCACGCACGGTGTTTTGCAGGGCACTCATTCCTGGTTTTTCCTGAACTTGGGGCCCACACGGTATTCAGCCGAACGCGCGTGCGCGGGCAAGCCTTCACCGTAGGCAAGCTCGGCCGCCACTTCACCCAACACACGGGCGCCGTCGCGGCTGGCAAAAATAAGGCTGGACCGTTTTTGGAAGTCGTACACGCCCAAAGGGGACGAAAAGCGCGCGGTGCCCGCTGTGGGCAACACATGGTTAGGGCCAGCGCAGTAGTCGCCCAGCGATTCTGAACTGTAGGGCCCCATGAAAATGGCCCCTGCGTGGCGCAGTTTGCCCACCCAGGCGTCCGGGTCTTGTACAGACAGTTCCAGATGCTCGGGTGCAATCTCGTTGCTCAAGGCACAGGCCTCGTCCAGGTCTTTAACCTGAATCAGCGCACCCCTGTTTTTCAGGGAAGTGGCAATCACGGTGGCACGCGGCATGGTGTCCATCAGGCGCTTGATGCTGGCCTGAACCTGATCCAGAAAGGCTGCGTCTGGACACAGCAAAATGGATTGCGCCATCTCATCGTGCTCGGCCTGTGAAAACAGGTCCATCGCGATCCAGTCGGCGTCGGTCTTTCCATCGCAAATAATCAGAATTTCAGAAGGACCGGCAATCATGTCAATGCCCACAGCGCCAAACACGCGCCGTTTGGCTTCTGCCACATAGGCGTTGCCGGGGCCGACAATTTTGTCCACTCGCGGAATGGTGTCTGTGCCGTAAGCCAGCGCCGCCACGGCTTGCGCACCACCCACGGTGAAAACCCGGTCAACACCGGCCAGCCAGGCTGCCGCCAGTACGATCGGGTTGCGCACGCCACTGGGGGTGGGCACCACCATGATCACTTCCTGAACGCCCGCCACTTTGGCGGGCACGGCATTCATCAAGACAGAAGAAGGATAAGCGGCCTTGCCGCCGGGCACATACAAGCCCGCCCGGTCGAGCGGTGTGACGCGCTGCCCCAGGCGTGTGCCGTCGGCCTCTGTGTATTCCCAGCTTTCGGCCACTTGACGTTCGTGAAACGCCCTGACGCGCTGAGCCGCTGTCTCCAGCGAAGCGCGCAGTGAATCGTCCAGTGAGTCAAAAGCCCTTTTCAGCTCGTCCTTGGGAATTTCAAGTGCAGCCGCGTCAGACACATCCACCCGGTCAAAGCGCTTGGTGTATTCCAGCAAAGCCTCGTCACCCTTGGTGCGAACAGCATGGATGATGTCAGCCACTGCGCTTTCAACGTGGGGATCACGTTGTTCTTCATAGGCCAGCAAAGCCCTGAACTGGGCTTTGAAATCACTTTGGGCGCTTGAAAGTCTGCGAATCTGGGATGACATGATGAACCTGCTACTTAATTGAAATCATGTTAAACGGGGGCCTGAGTGCCAGCCCCCACGGCTTCTGCGAACACCGCCAAAATCGGCGAGAGCTGCTCGTATTTCATTTTCAAGGCGGCCTGATTGACCACCAGACGGGAAGAAATGTCGCAAATTTCTTCAACTTCAACCAGCTTGTTGGCGCGCAGTGTTGAACCGGTGCTGACCAAGTCAACAATGGCATCAGCAAGGCCGACCAAAGGTGCCAGTTCCATGGACCCGTACAGTTTGATCAGGTCCACGTGCACACCGCGTTTGGCAAAGTGCTCGCGTGCACTGTTGACGTATTTGGTGGCAATCCGCAAGCGCGCGCCCTGCTTGATGGCACTGGCGTAATCGAAGCTTTCAGCGGCGGCTACACACAGACGGCAGCGGGCTATGTTCAAATCCAGCGGTTGATACAGGCCTGCGCCTGAATGTTCGATGAGCACGTCCTTGCCAGCCACACCAAGGTCGGCTGCGCCGTGCTGCACGTAGGTGGGCACATCGGTGGCACGCACAATAATGATGCGCACATCAGGCTGGTTGGTCCCAATGATCAGTTTGCGTGACTTTTCCGGGTCCTCTGACGGCACAATGCCTGCCTTCTCGAGCAATGGCATTGTTTCTTCGAAAATTCGGCCTTTGGACAAGGCTAAGGTAATCATTCAGACACTCGCTTTACGTCGGCGCCCAGCAGGCGCAGTTTTTCTTCCATTTTGTCATAGCCCCGGTCGAGGTGATAAATCCGGTCAATCCGGGTTTCACCCGCGCTGACCAAACCCGCAATCACCAAGCCCGCTGAGGCACGCAGATCCGTGGCCATCACGGGCGCCCCTTCCAGCGCAGCAACGCCTTTCACCACAGCAGTGTGACCATCAATTTCAATGTTGGCACCCAGGCGAACCAGCTCTTGAACATGCATGAAGCGGTTCTCAAAAATGGTTTCGCTGATGACCGCCGTGCCTTCTGCAATGCAATTCACCGCCATGAGCTGGGCCTGCATGTCGGTGGCAAAACCGGGAAACGGTGCAGTGCGAAAACCAACCGCCTTGGGCCGAGCATTCATGCTGGCGCGGATGGTGCTGCCTTCTGACTGGACGGTCAAGCCGGCCGTGCGAAGCTTTTCAATGGTGGCCTCCATGCTGTCGGCGTCAGCGTTGTTCAGTGTGATGTCGCCACCACACGCCGCCACGGCGCACAAAAAGGTGCCCGCCTCAATTCGGTCGGGCATGACGGTGTGTTCACAGCCGTGCAGGCGTTCTACGCCATCAATCACCAAGGTGTCGGTGCCGATACCCTGAATTTTTGCGCCCATTTTGACCAGCATGTTGGCCAGATCAACCACCTCCGGTTCGCGTGCGGCATTTTCAATGATGGTTTGGCCATCAGCAAGACAAGCGGCCATCATGAGGTTTTCTGTGCCGGTCACTGTGACCATGTCGGTGACCAGACGCGCGCCTTTCAAGCGCGTGGCTTTGGCGTGAATGTAGCCCTTCTCAATGCGAATGTCGGCACCCATGGCCTGCAGGCCCTTGATGTGCTGATCTACAGGGCGCTGACCAATGGCACAGCCACCGGGTAAAGACACAATGGCCTCGCCAAAGCGGGCCAACAAAGGCCCCAGCACCAAAATGCTGGCGCGCATGGTTTTTACCAGGTCATAAGACGCCACGGGCTCGTTGACTTCTTCAGCGCGCAGGGCAAGTTCGTTATCGCCATGCCAGAAACACTGCACACCCAAAGAGCCCAGCAAACGCAGGCAGGTGTTGATGTCACGTAGCCGCGGCACATTTGAAATTTTCAGAGGGTCAGCCGTCAGCAGACTGGCGCACAGAATCGGCAATGCGGCATTCTTGGCCCCGGAAATCGACACTGTACCCTTCAATGGGCGACCGCCCTTGATCAAAAAAGAATCCATGCTGGTCCTTAGGCTTGTTGGGCTGCCCACTCATCGGGCGTGTAGGTTTTCATGGACAGCGCGTGAATTTCTTCCCGCATTCTGTCACCCAATACTGCATAGACTTTTTGATGCCGCTGCACGGAACGCAGCCCGTTGAATGCGGCAGACACAATGATTGCTTCAAAATGGCGGCCGTCGCCCGTCACCTGAAGGTGCGCGCACTCAAGACCGCTTTGTATGTAAGCCCTGACGGTGTCAGGCAACAGGTTGTCCATTAATTGTCCTTTCGATTCAAGGCTCTATTATCCCCTCAATTTGTAGCCGCTGACCACCATGCGCATCGCAATTGCGACCAGCACAAGCAGGGCGATGCCCGCCATGGCCAGACTGAACCACGGGCTGATGTCGCTGACACCAAAAAAGCCATAGCGAAAGCCATCAATGAGGTAGAAAAATGGGTTGAAATGAGAAACCGCCTGCCACACAGATGGCAGTGAATGAATGGAATAAAACACGCCAGACAGAAAAGTAGCGGGCACAATCAGGAAATTCTGAAACGCCGCCAATTGATCAAATTTTTCAGCCCAGATGCCTGCGATCACGCCCATGGTGCCCAAGATGGCAGACCCCGCCAATGCAAAGGCCAGCACCCACAATGGGTTTTGCAAATGCAAGCCCACGAAGGCCACAGTGACAACCAACACCCCCAAGCCGACCACAATGCCGCGGGCCATGGCCGCCAGCACATAGGCAGTAAAGAACTCGATGTGCGACAAGGGGGGCAACAACACAAACACCAGATTGCCGGTGATCTTGGACTGAATCAGGCTGGACGAGGAGTTGGCAAACGCGTTTTGAAGCACAGACATCATGACCAGGCCAGGCACCAGAAACGAGGCATAACTGACGCCCGGATAAGGCTCCACCTTGCCGTCCAACACATGCGAAAAGATCATCAAGTACAACAATGCAGTGACCACCGGGGCCAGCACGGTTTGCATGCCCACTTTCCAGAAGCGGAGAATTTCTTTTTTGAACAGGGTTTGCCAGCCGGTCATTGTGTGTCCCCCGCCATGATCTCTACAAAAACCTCTTCAAGGTCGGGCTTTTCGATGGAACAGTCCTGGATGTCCAGGCCGTCCTCGCGGCAGCGCCTCAAGATGGACTCGATGTCAGATGGAGAAACCAGCTTGAGCGTGTATCGCCCCTGCACCACGTCTGACTTGGTGACCAATCTTGTCAGCGACTCTGGCAGCACCCCATTGACTTGCAGACTTAAAGTCTGACTGGCATGCTTCTTTAACAAGTTCGGCGTGGTGTCCACTGTGACCACATGGCCACGCTTAAGCATCGCAATGCGATTGCACAGGGTTTCAGCCTCTTCCAGATAGTGGGTGGTCAGCAAGATGGTGTGGCCTTTTTTGTTCAAGCCCGCAATAAACTTCCAGAGGGTTTGACGCAATTCAACATCCACCCCCGCTGTGGGTTCATCCAGCACGATCACCGGGGGTTTGTGCACCAAGGCCTGGGCCACCATGACGCGCCGCTTCATGCCACCGGACAAGGTGCGCATGTTGTTGTCGGCCTTGTCAGACAACGAGAGCGAATGCAATAACTCATCAATCCAGTCGTCGTTGTTTTTAATGCCGAAATAGCCCGACTGGAATTTCAGGGTTTCGCGCACACTGAAAAACGGATCAAACACGAGCTCTTGTGGAACGATACCGATGTTGCGGCGCGCCTGGCGGAAATCAGACACCACGTCATAACCCATCACGCGGGCTGTGCCCTCACTGGCACGGCTTAAACCGGCAATGATGTTGATTAGTGTGGTTTTACCGGCACCATTGGGGCCAAGCAGCGCAAAAAACTCGCCCTCTTCCACAGACAGCGAGACGGAGTTCAGCGACCGGAATTGTCCAAAATATTTGGACACAGAGGTCAATTCGAGTGCAAGAGTCATGACATTCAACGCCCTGAACTACATCGGGCGCCATTCAATCTACGAGAAGAGGGATTGTACCCCGTAGGCCTCTATCAAACTGTCCAGTTGTGCGGGTGCATGAAGGAGTTCGAGCTTTTTGTCGGATTTAAGCACTCTTTTGGCAGCAAGAATGGCCGCAAGTGCGGTGGAGTCGATGTGCTTGACCGAAGAAAAGTCGAGCACCGAGTCACCGGCCTTGACGGCCTGCGTGATCTCGGCGATGACCTGAACGCCGGTTCTGACTGTAATTTCAGTGGCTTTGATCTGCATCTTACTGGCTGTTTTTGGCTTTCAGGGCAGCAATCAGGCCGTCAATACCGCCGTTGTCCAGCACGGGCTTGAACTGCTGTTTGTAAGAATCAACCAACCAGAGACCCAGCACACTGAAGTCGTAGATCTGCCATTTGTCGGCTTTCTTCTCGACGCGATATGCCAGGTCGATGGGTGGCGCGCCGTTGGTCTGCATCACCTTGCTGGTGACGATGACTTCGGTGTCATCCGGACGCATGCGCGGCTTGTCGACGACCACAGTTTGATCGCCTACCTGAGAAAGCGCGCCTGAATAGGTTTTCACCAACAACTCGCGGAACTGCTTGGCCACTTCATTGCGCTGATCAGGCGTTGCGGAGCGCCATGGCAAGCCCACCACAAGGCCAGTCATGCGGAAAAAATCCACATTGGGCATGACTTTCTTGTCGACCAGGGCTTCCAGCTTGGATGGGTTGGCGATCAGGTCTTTCTTGTTGGCTTTGATCTCGGTCAGAACCTCATTGCTGAAGTTTTTGACGAAGGTGTCGGGGGCAACGGCCTCGGCATGAGCCAGACCGGCAAACAAACCCAGTGCTAGGCCCAAACTGGAGACGAAAGACTGGAATTTTGGAATTCTGAAAGACATGTTGTTCTCACTACAAATCAAAAATACACTTCTAAAACGGCAATCTCGCCCTGGGGGTTGACCACCGCCGCTTGTTTTATTTCACCGCAAAACTCAGGCTTGCTGGCTGCGCTTGCGCATCGCTGGACTCTGCAGGCTTCTTGTCAGAATCGTCTGGTTTGAGTTCTTCATCCTCAGGGGCAGGCTTGCCATCCCGAATTTTGCTGGCACGGCTTGCCAGGTAGGCGTCACGCACAAACGAGTATTTGTCGAGCGCCACGCGATCAACCAGGTTGGTGGCAGGCAACAATTCTGCACGCTTGTCGACCGCCTTGACAGCAATGGCGCTGTTGCGCTCATCCACGGGCGTGTGTTGTGCCAGCGGATCCAGGGGGCTGTCAACTACACGGCCCGCAGTGTCACGAATTGTGCTGGGACCCAGCAGGGGCAATACAAGATAAGGCCCCGATCCGACACCCCAGTAGCCCAGGGTTTGACCAAAATCTTCGTCGTGCTTTTGAAAGCCCATGCCACTGGCTGGGTCGGTGAGCCCCAACACGCCGACGGTGGTGTTGATGGCAAACCGGCAGATGTCAGAGCCTGCCTTTTTGAATTTGGCCTGCAACAGGTTATTGACCGCGATGCTGATGTCATTGAGGTTTGAAAAGAAGTTTCCAACGCAGCTTTTGACTGCGCCAGGCACGTACTTGTCATAACCCTGAGCGACAGGCTTCAAGGCCACCTTGTCCACGGTCTGGTTGAAGGAATCGACACCGCGGTTAAAACCCTCAAAAGGGTCAGCGTCCGAGGGCGCACGCACCGAGGTGCAGCCTGCAGCCAGGGCCAAAAACCCGCTAAACAGGACCAATCGTCCAAATTGAGTGATGTGCATGACTCGTTTCCTTTACTGCTTGGAATCAGCGGCAGGCGCTGCGGGTTTGGATGCCTGGTTGAACAGGAACTGACTGATCAGGTTTTCAAGGACCACGGCAGACTGCGTGCGCGCAAATTTGCCGCCACTGGCCAGATTGTCCACATCGCCGCCCGGCTCAATCCCGATGTATTGCTCACCCAGCAAACCAGAGGTCAGGATGCGGGCAGATGAATCCTTTGGAAACTTGTATTGCTCGTCCAGAGCCATGGTGACCACGGCCCGGAAGGTCACCGGATCCAGATTAATGCTGGCCACCCGACCTACAACCACGCCGGCACTTTTTACAGGTGCTCGCACCTTCAGGCCACCGATGTTGTCGAAACTGCCCGACACGGTGTATTGCGCCCCCGTCGAGAATGAACTGAGGTTTCCGGCCTTCAAGGCCAAAAAGACGAGCGCAACGGCACCCAGCAACACAAAAAGACCCACCCAGAAATCAACCGCTTTATTCTTCATAATTCCAACCCGTCAAACACTGAACATCAGTGCGGTTAGTACAAAATCCAATCCCAAAATGGTCAATGAGGCAATCACGACCGTTCGGGTGGTCGCCCGGGAAACTCCCTCGGGCGTGGCCTGGCAAAAATATCCCTGAAACAAGGCAATCGTGTTTACGGCAAAGCCGAACACAATGCTTTTGATGACGCCGTTGAGCACGTCGCTGCGAACATCCACACCGGCCTGCATTTGCGACCAGAAAGCGCCGGAGTCCACGCCGATTAACCAAACGCCCACGACGTAACCACCAAAGATACCGATGGCACTGAACAGGGCCGCCAGAATGGGCATTGAAATCAGACCAGCCACCCATCGGGGCGCCACAATGCGCGCCTTGGGGTCAACGGCCATCATTTCCATGGCGGTCAGCTGCTCGCCAGCCTTCATCAGGCCAATTTCAGCAGTCAGCGAAGTGCCCGCCCGACCGGCAAACAACAATGCAGACACCACCGGGCCCAACTCGCGAACCAGGGAAAGCGCCACCAGCAAACCCAAAGCCTGTTCGGCACCATACCGCTGCAGGGTGTAATAGCCCTGCAAGCCCAGTACAAACCCCACAAACAGGCCCGACACCAAAATGATGATGAGCGAGTAATTGCCGATGAAATGAATCTGCTCAATGATGAGGCGTGGACGACGCAGGGTTTTTGGCAACAGCACCAAGAGGTTCACGAAGAACCGGGCGAAAACACCCAACCCCGTGATCACAGCCTGTGCAGCCGCGCCGATGGATGAGATCCAGACAACCGGGTTCATGCAAAATCCTCCCGCAAATCGACGGCCGGATAATGAAACTTGACGGGCCCTTCCGGCAGGCCCTGGATGAACTGCTGCACGTAAGGATCCTGATTGGCCTCAACCTCGGCGGGCGTGCCCTTGGCCAGCACGCTGCCGTTGGAAATCACCACGGCGTAATCGCTGATGGCGAATGACTCGTGGATGTCGTGCGTGACCACCACGGAGGTTGCCCCCAGTGCGTCATTCAGGGTCTTGATCAATCGCGCTGTGATACCCAGAGAGATCGGATCCAGGCCCGCAAAAGGTTCATCATAAAAAATCAGTTCGGGGTCGAGCGCCACCGCACGGGCCAAGGCAACACGCCGACTCATGCCACCCGAAATTTCAGAGGGAAACAGTTTGCTCGCGCCTCTTAAGCCGACCGCATGCAGCTTCAACATGACCAAATCACGAACAACGGTTTCAGGCAATGCAGTGTGCTCGCGAAGCGGAAAAGCGACGTTGTCAAACACGTTCAAATCGGTAAACAGCGCGCCAAACTGGAACAAGACGCCAATTCGCTTGCGAAAGGCGTAAAGCTCGGGGGTGCTGGCGGAAACAATGTTTTGGCCGAGCACATTGACTTCACCGGCGCTGACTGGATACTGCCCGCACATCAAACGAAGCAGGGTCGTTTTGCCCGAACCCGATCCGCCCATGATGGACACCACCTTGCCCTGCGGTATGTCGACCGACAGATTTTCCAGAATCAGCCTGTCACCGTAGCCAAAGTTGACGTTTTTCAGTTGTGCTGCCAAGCCCATTTGGGCTCCTTTGAAAATATGGGACAAATTAACCGTGATTGTACCCTGAATAACCGTTCAGTTATGTGACACGGACTGATTTGCCGATCACCCGATCAATACCGCCACAACCCTATTCAGAGTGACGTTCAGGGGGGATACGAGGGGAACTTTCCTAAACTGCCAGTCCTTCTTGCCTCAGCCCGATCCACGATCAGCCCAGCTTATGCGGACATTGAACACGTTGATGTGTGCCCTAGGCCTCACAATCCTGACTGCCTGCTCAACGGAAAGCCCAATCCAGGCCAAGGCGCATCCCGATGCGCCCTCGGGAAGAATAACGGTTGGACCCTCGTTCTGGATTGCGCATGTTGCTCATGAGCAACAGCCACCACCCGAGCTTCAACGGAAGTTTTCTTTTCGCGTCAATCAGTTGCCTGCAAGCCAATTGCTCGAACTGCTGGCAGGTGAACTCAAGACAAGCTACGACCTGGACGAATGCGGAGAAAACCCGGTAAGCCTGGACGGCAACCAACTCTCTGTTCAGGGAATTCTTGACAGCATCGCGCAGCAAGCTGAAGCCCAAGTCACATTCAAAGACAACACGCTGCGCCTTCGCTGCGAAACCCCATACCTGCGCACCTACAGTCTGGACTACCTGGCCATCAATCGCGAGATGTCTGACACCTCCACCCTGAATTCAGACCTCAGCAGCGCAGAAGCCGCCAGCAACCCGGGAATTCGACCCAAAAACCGCTCGGAGCTGGTGCTCAACAGCAGCCAGACCAATGACGTCTGGCAT
Source organism: Limnobacter litoralis (assembly GCF_030160455.1). Taxonomy (GTDB): domain Bacteria; phylum Pseudomonadota; class Gammaproteobacteria; order Burkholderiales; family Burkholderiaceae_B; genus Limnobacter; species Limnobacter litoralis. Next base: position 113,280 of record NZ_BSOJ01000030.1, read on the forward strand.
CGAATTGGTGAGCAACTGGAACAATTGATCGCCGACAAGCCCAAGAGCAGCGTGGTGTCTACCCGTTTTCGATCGATTGATGAAAGCGCAGACACAAAAACCAGCCGGACAAGCCCGGTCAGACGCCAGCATTCCCAAGGTCTGAGCAACAGCAGCAAGGCCAAGACCGATGTCACCGTCGTCCGAAAGGAGCAACACTCTGGCAATGTGATTGTCAGCCCGGAATCCGGCACTGTGGCCGTGGTGGCCAACGCCACGGGGCATCGCAGGGTGCAGCAATGGCTCGACGCCATTCAAGGCCGCCTTGACCGGCAAATCGTGATTGAGGCCTCCATCGCCGAAATTACCCTGAACAGGCGATACGAGCGCGGCATTGACTGGAATGTGCTTCGGCAGGGGTCTCTGTCTGCGGGCTTTCGGGTGCAGGGGCTGGGTCTGACTGACCCCGGCCTGATTGTTCAGGCTGCACGCAACGGCACCTCTGTGTCCGTGGCATCCATGCTGTCATTGCTTCAAGAATTCGGGCAAACGTCGGTGATCTCTTCACCCCGCGTGGCCACCATGAACCAGCAACCGGCGGTGCTGAAAGTGATCGACAACCGGGTGTATTTCACCACGGACGTTCAAACCAGTGCCCCCACCCAGAATAGCCCCGCATTTTCTACGTTTACCACACACATACAGACCGTACCTGTCGGCTTTTTGATGACCGTCACGCCACAAATTTCGGACGACGGGCAGATACAACTCAGGGTGCGCCCCACCTTGAGCCGGATTGTGGGCTTCGTGGCAGACCCTAACCCGGCACTCAAACAGCTCGACATTGTCAGTCAAATTCCGGAAATCCAGACCCGAGAACTGGAATCCATTTTGCGACTGCGCAACGGGGAACTGGCGATGCTGGGGGGCCTGAAGCAACAAGACACCCAGACGTTGAACCGAGGCATTCCAGGCCGACCAGAGTCACTTGCCAGTTTGAGTGACAGCGAAAAGGACAGCACACGACAAATTGAACTGGTGATCCTATTGCGTGCGCACACGGCGAATCTGGCTGATTCTTACCCACACCACACCGGCGAAACCCAACCGAATCGACTGCTCAACGAGGGTCTCGCGGATGGCCTCAGATTGTTGCAAAGCAATCAACGCAATGCGGCCGATCGACTTCAACAGGCACTGGCTGAACAATACCCCAACGCCCCGGAACCCACCTTCAACAGGGCGGTCCTGAGCGCACTCAATGGCGAAAATATGCAGGCGCAAGCCATGCTACAGGAGACCCGCGCGCGTTGCGAGAAGGTGCGATGTCATTTTTCAACCCAACTGCTTGATGCACTTCTGGGGCCTGCTCAGCCATGAATTCAAACGACGTGCAGTTTGAACCCATGCTGAATGCTTTGCGCCTGGGTCCAATGCCCCTGCTGCAGGCCGCACTCACCTTGGGCTGCTCAGATGTGCACTTCAATCCACTGAATGAGTCATTTGTTGTTACCGCTCGGCTGCATGGTTGCCTGCACACCGTGTGCACACTGGAACACTGGCGCGGCAAAACACTGATTCAAACCCTGAAAGCCATTGGCAAAATGAACCTGGCTGAAACGCGTCAACCACAAGACGCGAGGTTGACTGCCGGTCCCCTTGAATGTCGATTGGCGACGCACCCCGGCATGCATGGCGAATCGCTGGTGGTTCGACTGCAGAGCGGCCAACTCAGCAGAACCCTGAATGCGCTGGGCTTTGACGCCCACACCATCCAATCCATGATCGAACTGGTCTCACCGGAACAGGGCATGACACTGGTGTGTGGCGCAACAGGCAGCGGCAAAACGACCACCTTGCATGCACTCCTGAACACACTCGGCGATCAGGCTGGCCGGGTCGCTACGCTGGAGGACCCAGTGGAAATCGTGCATCCGCAAGCCCTGCAGACCGACTTGTCCAATCTTCCGCATCTGTCATTTGCCTCGGGACTTCGTTCATTGTTGCGGCAAGACCCAGACACCCTGCTGATCGGTGAAATTCGCGACTCGGAAACGGCCCTTCTGGCACTTCAGGCTGCACTCACCGGGCATCGGGTGCTTGCATCGCTGCATGCGCCTGACGCCTTTGGCGCACTTGGACGCCTGCTGGAATTGGGCGTGCAACTTCCGGCCTTGCTCAACAGCCTGAATGGCGTTGTGGTCCAGCGACTTGTTCGAAGCCAATCCGGCAGAAAGCCGGTCACAGAAATTCTTCAAATGCAAAGCCTGAACAAGGCTGAATTGCTAGCCTGCGACAGCCTGGTGCAGTTGCACAGCCTCGTCAATTCGAGCTGCTTTAATCCATTCGACCAAAAGCGGGTTGAGGCATGATTCAGCGACTAATGTCCAAATGGCCCACCCCTGTCGGTGTCTGGATTCAATGGTTCGACCAGTGGATCGCATTGCTGAATGCTGGCTTGCCCTTGGTGGATTCGCTCGAACTGAGTATTACGATGCAATCGGGTTTGCACAGCCGTGGGGCGATGGTCAATGCATTGCGCAGTTCCGTTGTCGACCTTCAGGCGGGTGTCAATCTCTGTTCAGCCTTTGCTGACCACGGCAGGCGTGTACCCCCCGAAATTTGCATCGCCCTGATGTGCGCGCAAAACACAGGTGACTTTGCCGGTCAGCTTCGGGCGCATTGCGACCGGTGGCAGCGTTGGCTAGCGGCGCGCAAAGCCTTGCTCAACAGCCTCAGCTATCCACTCTTTGTCTGTCTCTGTGCCTTGTTGTGCAGCTGGTTTTTGCACAATCAACCCTTGCTGGCGTCAGCCACGCCTGAAAGTCAGCCGACTGACCTCTACAGCGCAAGCTCGGTTCTGAGCGGGGTGGGCCTGCTTTCGCTGTTGTGCCTGATGCCCCTCTGGTTCAACAAGCGACACGCCATACACAGTAAATCTCTGCCCCTGTTTGGTCATTGGTTGCCCATCAAGGCACTCGCCAGTGCCCAATATTTTTTTCTGATTGCCTGCGAACTGGAAGCCGGGGTGGATCTCATTCACAGTCTGCGTACCCGCCCACTTCAACACAAGGTCCAATTGCTGGGTTCAAGCAGACAGTGGCAATCGCTCAATCGGCTTGCAACCCGGCTAGTGCGCAGCATTCAGCGTGGCCAGGGGCTGCATCAGTCCTGCCTCAATGCGGGCGCACCCGACCTGCTGAGCCAGCAAATCAACGTGGCGCAACACACCGGGCAACTTGCGCAGGCCTTTCACCTCACCGCCAAGGTGTGCGAGGCGCAGGCCCTGATACAACTCAAGAAACTTCAAGCGGTTGCCGGCCCCGTATTGCTGGCATTGGCGGGGCTTACACTGGCGCTGGCCTACCAACACAGCATCGCACCTTTGTATTCACAACTGGGGCACATGTGATGACGCCAACGGGCAATGACATTTGGATCTTGATGCCGAAGTCGGTCTGGATCGACCCCCAGCGGCGAGACGAGTTGCTTGTCCACGCCATCGCGCACGATGGTTTGAATTGGCACACCCAGGAAACACTGGACTGGCAGGACTTCAGGGGAAGCCAGCAGGCATTGAGCAGCCTCAGCTTGCCGGAAACCCAACTGATTCTGGCATTGCCACCCTGCGAAGCCGTGCACCCACAGCCGGAAGACCGTGTCTGGGCTGGTTTGGCAGACTCGCCGCCTCGCCTCATCAACACAGCGCACTGCCCCTGGCACGACTGGGTGAGCGCAGAATTTCAAGACTTGGCGGCTAGCCTATCCGTGTGCATTGCCGAATCAGTGTCGCAAGCCGTGCGATCGGTGCCTTTAACCCGCGTGTCGGGCAGCGAATTGGACACGCTAACCCTGTGGGTGCAAGACATTCAGGCGTTCAGCGCCAAAAAGTATGTGCAAGCCATTGGCCTGCTCACACTGAGGCCCGGGCGCACGCGGCAAACACTGCGACTCGCCGGTCTTGCCGTGGCTATCGCCCTGTCTGTGGCCGTTCAGGCCTTGCAGTCTCAGCAAATTCGCGCGCAGGTTCAAAGCACCTTCCAATCTATGCTGCACAGCGCATCCAGCCGCCCAAAATCAGACGTGCCGTGGGCAGACTGGCAGCAACAGATTGCCAAATTTGGCCAGAACAACCGGGCCAATCTTGCAAGCCTTCAATTCCAGTGGCGGTTAAATGACCCGGTGCAATCCACAGTCACATTGGCTCGACCGCGAAAACGCCTGCCCAAAGGCTGCCAACCCATCACCTCACAAGCTGCTTTCTGTGTGGCCGAAGCTGCAATGAATCCGAGGTTTCACAAATGAACCTTGAACAGATTGTCATCAGGGCGAGGCGTTTGAACTGGGCCCTTGAATTCCTGGCCTTGTGCAGCGTCGGGTGGCTTAGTGCAATGCTTTACGGACAAGAGACCGAAGCGATTGACGCCAACTTGACACAGCAAACCAGCCAGGCGCTGACCCGTGCCGCCAGCCCTGCTAGCTTGGTCAGTGCCGAACTGGCGGTCAAACCGCTCCTTCTGAATTCGCCAGACGAGCCAGCACTTTGGAAGGGTCTTCAGGATTGGCTGCACACCGAAGCACCGAATCAAGGCCGCTGCGTTGTGCGCCCCACGGCCGACCCCACATCAAACTGGACCCTGTTGTGCACTGGACTGAAAGGAAAATCGGGTTCAAACACCCTTGAGAAAGCACCAGAATGGCAAGCCCTCAAAGTGATGTCAGCCATCACACACGCGTCGCCCAAGCCTGATCACGCCAACGCAAAGCCCAAAATCACGCCGCATGCCGAGGGCTGGTTCATCACTGACGAAGGCAATACCCTGCACTTTGACCCCCTGCAAAACACATGGATCTCAAAACCAGCCCGCTAAAGCGCCCGTCAGCAGGCTACGCCCTCTTGCTCACTGCTGTGGCTGTTGTGTTGGCCACTGTTCTAATTCACCAGCTTGGTGACGGGTACTCGGCCAGAAAATCGCTTCGTGATTCGGCCAAGGCATCGCAATCACAGGCCTTGGCTCGCATACGAACTGCACTGCTGGCGTTTGCCGTGTCACAGGGTGACAACAGCCTGAGCCAACCGGGGAATCTGCCCTGCCCCAGCCTAAGCCCCGAGGGGGCTCCGCAAACCACTTGCCTGAACGTCCACGTGGGTTACCTGCCTGAAATCAGCGTGATTAAAACCAATTACACCCGCAACACAGTGCCCATGCTCTGGAACAGCGAACAATTGGGCCATCAAAAAAGCTGGGCGTATGCGGTGTCACCCCAGGTGTTACAGGCCAATGCACTGGGGTGGAGCCAGTGGGTCGATTTCTCCTTGCCCGGCTTGACAGTCATCGTTGATCAGACCACTTACAAAGACGTGGTTGCCGTGGTTGCCGCGCAGTTGACACCGCTTGGCAACGACGTGCTACAAGCCACGGGGCACTCCGCCTTATTAAGCAAGGCCGACTTGCTGCAGGCAATTGCCAAGCGGCGGCATTTTCAGATTCAACAGACCATCGCCACCTGGCTTGCGATCAACCACCAAACTGAACCCAAACCCACAGAAAATCTTCAAGCGGTCGCAGGCGACCTGATTCCCGTTGACAGTCAATGCCAGTGCCATTGCACCAGCACACGCTGCCAATGTGGCTGCAATCAGGCTGCACAATGGCAAACAGACAGCAACCCTGCCACGCCGTTCTATAGCGACGGCACAGACACCACCTTGATTGCCGGACCAGCAAGGCTGACCTCTCAATGGCCAATCAGCCATTACAGCCCCAGCCCCATGCCGGGCAGCGGCTGTCGACCCGCCAATCCATTCACCTGCCCGCTTGCGCCCGCTGGCAAGTCTTGCGATTGCACCTTTGCATGGCCCACGGATGCGTTGAGCCCATCATGAAATCACTGCGCGGATTCTCACTGATTGAACTGGCCATCGCCTTGGCAGTGTTGGCCGTACTCAGCCTGCCCATTTCACGCTTGCTGAAAGCCCAGAGAAAAGCCAGCGAGACGGCCAGCGTGCTGCAAACCAAAGACCTGATGCTGCAAAGCGTGGAAGGGTTTGTGCTGACGCACAGGCGTTTGCCATGCCCCGCCACCGCCCCCGGCAGCACCGAAAGCTGGAACAACGGGCAATGCGAGCAAGCCAGCGGCTGGTTGCCTGTGCAAAGCCTCGGCCTTGGCATGCAGGCCAAACCCTGGCGAATGAGCGTGGCCACACTTCAAAGTGCCGGCCCACCTGCGGCCAACGCGCTCACCGCCAACTTTCCACTTCAAGCCATCAACCTGAACACATTGACGGACATCATCAACACGCCCGTCAACAGCTACAGAACCCTGAACAACGGCGCTTTGCCCGCCATGCATGTGTGCATCCAATCGGGCAATCAAACCCGGCCCAACCCTTTGCAGCCGGGGTGTCAGGGCTTGCTGACACAGACAACTTCGGCAGTGCTTGTGATCTACCCGACCGACGCAACACCCAGCAGTTACCAGTTTGTCATTCAACCCAATACCCCGCTTCACAACCCGGTCTGGCTGTCCTACGAACGCCTGGTCTGGTTGTGGATGCAAGCGGGCGCCCTTCCCTCACTTTAATCAACAAAGGACTTACATGAACATGCATTCACAACGCGGCTTTTCACTGCTGGAACTGGCGATCTCACTGGCCATCCTTGCGCTTTTGTCGGGCGGCATCCTGAAAGGGCGGGAAATGATCAAAAGTGCCAAGGTTCAGGCTCTGTCCAGCGACTTGAATGCCATAGAGACAGCCATTTCCGGCTTTGAGAGCCGATATTCCGGATTGCCTGGCGACTTTGAGGCCGCCAATGCCGCAGGGCTGGGTGACACAGCGGGCAACGGGAATGGATTGATCGACAACAACGAAGCAGGCCACGTATTCAGTCAACTGGCCTTGTCGGGCTTTATACAGGGTACTTTCGAGGCCACTGACCTGGATCAGGGTGATTGCCCCAAGTCAGCCTGCCTGAGCACACCATTCGGCGGAACCTACCTGGTCACCAACACCGTGGCAGGCATTAACACGCAGCCCGGCGCATTAACGATTGGTTTGGGCAACCACATCAGCGCTAGCCAACTGGCTGAACTGGACAGAAAACTGGACGATGGAAATCCACTGAACGGCAGCATACAGGTGGAAAACGACGACGCCACGCTGTGTGTCACAGACACCAAGCATTGGGATGAGGCCAACAATCCCCTTTGCCATGCGGTGTACACCCTGCGTTAAAGCGACGATGCCCCCCCGCGCTTGGAGAGGATGATCGACTCTGCTGCCGCAAGGGCATCCGGGGTGCCTTTCAACACCAGCACATCACCCGCTTCAAGGCGGGTTTCCGGTGAGGGGTCACCCCCACGAATGCCACGCCGGCGAATGGCATTGACTTCAACACCGCGCTCAAGCACACCCAGTTCCGCCAATGAGCGCCCAACGCCATTGGCGCCTGGCTCCACCAACAGAGAATGCAGGCGAACCAACTGGTTTTCCGGGGTGCCCTGCTCGTCGTCTATCCCTTTGAAAACACCCCGAAACATTTGATAGCGTGATTCACGAATGTTCCGGATTTGCTTGACCACTCTTGAAACGGGCACCCCTAAAATCATCAGCGCTTGGGAGCCCAACATCAAACTGCCCTCCAGTATTTCGGGCACCACCTCGGTGGCCCCGGCAGCTGTCAGCCTTTCCAGATCGCTTTCGTCGTAGGTCCGCACAATCACCGGCACATTCGGGGCCAACTGACGAACGGCCATCAGCACCTTTTCCGCAGCCTTGAATTCGGCAAACGTCACCACCACGCAAGACGCCCTTAAAAGACCTGCCGCAATCAAGGTTTCGCGCTTGGCCGCATCGCCAAACACCACGGAATCACCCGCGGCAGTGGCTTCGCGAATTCGATCAGGGTCGAGATCGAGCGCCACATAATGCAGGTTCTCGCGGTCCAGAATACGGGCCAGGTGCTGACCGCTTCGACCAAATCCACAGATGAGCACATGCTTGGCCGAGGCCAGGCTGCGTTGCGCAACTTGATGAAGTTCCAGGGACTTCTGCATCCACTCCTGACTGGAAAAACGCAGCACGATCCGGTTGGAATATTGAATCAGGAAGGGCGCCGCCAGCATCGACAGCAGCATGCTGGCCGTGATGGTTTGCAACCACGGGTCAGGCACCAAACCGTACCCGCCATCGCCCGCATTGGCCAGCAACACAAAACCGAACTCACCCGCCTGGGCAAGATACAGGCCAGTGCGCATCGCAGTGCCGGTTGTGGCACCGTAAAGCCGGGCCAGGCCCGTGATTAACACCAGCTTGGCCAGCACCGGCAACACCGTCAGCGCGATCACCCAAGCCCAGTGGTCAACAACCACCCTCGGATTCAGCAACATGCCCGTGGTGACGAAAAACAAACCCAATAAAACATCACGGAATGGCTTGATGTCTTCTTCAACCTGATGGCGGTATTGGGTTTCTGCAATCAAAATACCCGCCACAAAAGCACCCAATGCCAAAGACAACTGCGCAAGTTCGGTCAGCCACGCCAGCCCCAGCGTAATCAACAGAACGTTGAGTACGAACAGTTCTTGAGAGCGGCTTCGGGCCACGAAGGTCATCCATCGGTTCATCATGCGTTGCCCAAACACCAGCATGACCCCCAACACCAAGGCGGCCTTCACAACGGCGAGACTCAAGGTCATTGTCAAATGACCCGCGTGCTCAGACAGCGCCGGGATGACAATCAGCAAAGGCACCACCGCAAGGTCTTGAAACAGCAGAATGCCCATGATCTGGCGGCCATGTGGTGAATCCAGCTCAAGCCGCTCAGACAACAACTTGCTGACGATGGCAGTGGAGGACATGGCGGCCGCACCGGCCAGCACAAATGCAGTTTTCAGGGAAACCGGAAAAAAGAACTGGATGAGGTAGCCCAGCGCCACCACGCCCACCACGGTCAGCCCCACCTGCGCCATGCCCAGGCCAAACACCACTTTTCGCATGGCGTGCAGCTTCGGCAGGCTGAACTCCAGGCCGATTGAGAACATCAGGAAAACCACGCCGAACTCAGCCAGATAACGCGTTTGCGGAATGTCGGGCACAATGCCCAAGGAATAGGGGCCGATGACGATGCCTGCGCACAAATAGCCCAGCATGGCAGGCAGCTTCCAGTGTCGAAACAGGGAAACCACCAGCACAGCGACCAACAACAGAATCAGCGAAAGCTCTAGCGCGTTAGGCACGTTTAATGCTTGAAAAGTGAGAGGATGGGTTAACGCTTTGATATACTGCCCTGAAAATACATCTGCCTCAAGCAGTTGCAGATACAGTTTATCAGGGCCTGCCATGCCACAAAAACCCAACGCCGAACCAGACCACAATTATATTGAGATGGCTCGGGAAGCCTTGCAAATTGAAGCGGACGCCGTGCGTTCGCTCAGTGCAAAGCTGAACGACCAATTCGAAAAAGCCGCCCAATCCATTCTGGATTGCAAGGGCAGGGTCATCCTCGTGGGCGTTGGCAAATCGGGCTTGATCGCCAAAAAAATTGCGGCCACCTTCGCCAGCACTGGCACACCCTCTTTTTTCGTGCACGCCACCGAGGCTTCCCACGGGGACCTCGGCATGATCACGGCAGACGACGTCGTGCTTGCACTGTCCAACTCGGGTCAAACCGAAGAACTGGTGGAAATTCTGCCGGCCATCCGTCGCCGGGGTGCAAAAATTGTGTCCATCACTGGCAACCTGCAGTCGGCACTGGCCCTGCAGTCCGATTTCGTGCTCGACGGCTCTGTTGCAAAAGAAGCCTGCCCGCTGAACCTGGCGCCTACGGCTAGCACAACCGCAGCACTTGCGCTAGGTGACGCGCTGGCTGTGGTGGTCTTGAAGGCGCGCGGGTTTTCCGAAGAAGACTTTGCAATGTCTCACCCAGGCGGCAGCCTCGGTCGCAAACTGTTGACCCATGTGCACGACATCATGCGCACTGGCGATCGCATTCCAAAGGTGGCCCCCACGGTGTCCCTGTCGCAGGCCATTCTTGAAATCACCCGCAAAGGCCTCGGCATGACAGCCATTGTCGATGACGAGCAGCGCTTGCTGGGTATTTTCACCGATGGCGACCTTCGCAGGCTGATCGAGCAAGGGCAAGACCTGCGTGGCTTGCTGGTCTCGGAAGTGATGAACAGAAGCCCCAAATGCATGGCTCCTGAAAAGCTGGCGGTTGAAGCCGTCCGAATGATGGAAGTGACCCACATCAACCAAGTGCTGGTCACCAATGAACACAATCAGGTCGTGGGTGCCCTCAATTTTCACGATCTGATCGACGCCAAGGTGGTTTAATGAACAACATGGATCCGAAAACAGCAGCCCGTCAAATCAAATTGATGGGCTTTGACGTAGACGGCACCCTCACAGACGGCGGTTTGTATTTCGGCGCAGACGGCGAAGTCATGAAGCGCTTCAGTGTGCTCGACGGCCAAGGCCTGCGCTTGTTGATCGATCACGGCGTTAAAGTGGTCTGGATCACCGCCAGATCGAGCGCGATTGTCGAAAAGCGTGCACGCGACCTGGGTATTTATCAGCTGGTGCAGGGTTGCAAAACCAAGCTGCAGGTGTTTGATGACATTCGACAGTCGCTTGCACTGAGCTGGGAAGAATGTGGTTTCTTCGGCGACGACTGGCCCGATTACCCGGTGATCAAGCATGTGGGTCTTGCCGCCACAACCACCCATTCTCCGGAATGCATGAAGGCCGTCGCAAACTGGACCAACCAGCGACCTGTGGGCAACGGCGCGGTGCGCGAGTTGTGTGACTTCATTCTGTCGTGCAAGCCCGACTACAAGAACCCCTGGGAGTGCGACTAACACCATGCGGGCATTCTTTTCCCTCATTTCACAATTCGTGCCACTGATTGTCACCTTCGTGTTGGCGGGTGCGTCCTACTGGCTGGCCGCACAGAGCGAAATTGATCTTTTTGGTCTCTCGAAAAAAGCCGACAGCACCACCATCGACAGCTACATCAACCAGTTCAACCTGCAAAGCAAAGATTTCAAGAACAACACGGTGTCCATGTTGCAAGGGCAGCGTGCCGAGCACCACCCGGCCAACGACACCTGGGTCATCAGCACCCCCCGTATTCAGCGTGTGCAAGCCGACGGCGGCTTGTTGACCGGCCAGGCTGACCAGGCGCTTTACATGCCCAAAACCGATCGCATCGACCTGAATCAGAATGTGCGCATACACAGTGTCAGCGGTGGTGTACCCACCGACATCGAGACTGCGCACCTGGAAATTGATCAATCCAAAAACACGGTCAGCACCCGCTTTCCAGTCAAAGGCTCACGACCAGGTCAAACCTTCACGGCCAATGGTGTTGTGATGAATCAAACCACGGGCGAAATCGAAACGCAGGGCAACACCAACATCCGAATAGAGGCCAAACCATGAAGCATTTGAAACCTCTGCGACTCTCAAGCTCGGGCTTGTTTGCCCTGCTGCTGGCAGTGTCCGGTGCAGCTTACGCCCTTCAGTCTGACAGCAAGGCGTCCATCACGATTGACGCCAACAAAATGACCTACAGCGAGAAGAACAGCATCAATGTCTTCTCGGGCAACGTGCTGCTGACTCGCGGCTCACTGATCATTCGTGGCGACAAACTGACTTTGACCCAACGGCCAGATGGCACCCAGTTCGCCAAGGTTGAAGGCAGCCCCGCCAAATTCCGCCAGCAGCGCGACTCTGGCAACAGCGACGTTCTCATGATCAATGGGTCTGGCAACACCATTGAATTTGACGGCAAAACTGCCACAGTGACCTTCAGCGGCAAAGCCAATATCCAGAAAACCACAAATGGCGACCTGACCGAAGAAATTTCCGGCAGCAAAATCGTTTACGAACAAAACACCGAGTTTCTCAGCGTAACGGGCTCGACTGCCGACAATGGCAGCAACACGCCGCGCGTTCAGGCGGTCATCAAGCCGCGCAAGGAATAAAGCCCCTATGGAAATGCACACCCCAAAAACGCTGACAGGCCAAGGTCGGCTTCAGGCACTGAGTCTGCGCAAGGCCTACCGCAACAAGCGCGTCATCGAAGACGTCTCACTGCACGTGGACACGGGCGAAGTGGTGGGTCTGCTGGGCCCCAACGGCGCTGGCAAAACCACCTGCTTCTACATGATCGTCGGCCTGGTGGCTGCCGACGAGGGCAGCATCTGCCTCGAAGGCCGAGACATCACGCTAGACCCAATTCACCTGCGATCCCGGGCAGGTTTGTCCTACCTTCCCCAGGAAGCGTCTGTCTTCAAAAAGCTGACGGTCGAGGAAAACATTCAGGCGGTGCTTGAAATCAACCCGCCCACCGACAAGACCGTCGCACAGGCTGTTGACGCACTGCTGGAAGACCTGCAGATCACGCACATTCGCACCTCACTGGCGGCCAGCCTGTCCGGCGGCGAACGCCGCCGCCTTGAAATCGCCCGCGCCTTGGCCAGCCAGCCCCGCTTCGTGCTACTGGATGAGCCTTTTGCAGGGGTTGATCCGATTGCCGTACTCGAAATTCAGCGCATTGTGGGCTTTTTAAAATCCAAAGGCATCGGCGTGTTGATCACCGACCACAACGTGCGCGAAACACTCGGCATTTGTGATCGAGCCTACATTATCAGTGCAGGCCACGTGCTTGCCTCGGGCTCGCCCGAACAAATCATTCAGAACGACGATGTACGCCGAGTGTATCTCGGCGAAAATTTCAGAATGTAAGGTAAGCTGATTGACCCATGAAACAATCCCTTCAGCTTAAAGTCTCGCAAAGCCTGACCCTGACCCCGCAGCTGCAGCAGTCCATCCGTCTGCTGCAGCTGTCCACGCTCGAACTTCAACAGGAAATTCAGCAGGCACTGGCCGAGAACCCCATGCTGGAAGCGGCAGAGGACGAAGAATCAGAGAGTGCCTCCAACAATGTCAGCGTGGGTGCTGACGGCACCCTGAACGACCACGCAGGCGAAGAATACAGCCCCGACGAGCGCAAGCCGGACGACACCCAGGTGCTGCGTGAAAGCATCGAATCCATTCACGACAACTGGGAAGGCGACTGGCGCGACAACTCCGGCGGCAACATGGACGGCGACGAAGAAAAGCCGGCACTCCAGCTGGCCGCGCCCGACAGCACCCTTCAAACGCATCTGATCGAGCAACTGCGCCTGACCAATGTGTCAGAGCGTGATCACAACCTGGTGCTGTGGCTGATCGACTACCTCAATGAAGACGGTTACCTCACCGTCGAACTGGAAGACCTGTGGGAAACCCTGCAGGATGCACCCGACCTCGAATTCGAAGAGTTGGGCGCAGCACTGAAGCTTTTACAGAGCTTTGACCCGATAGGCGTTGGCGCGCGCAGCGCATCCGAATGCCTGTTGCTGCAACTCAACCAGCGCCGCGCCGAACTCGAGAACAGTGGCCTCTACACCGCCTGCAGGGCCTTGGTGGAGGAACATCTTGGTCTGCTGGCACAACGAGATTTCGTCAAGCTGAAACGTCTCATCGGCGTCGACGACGAGGTTCTGAAACGATGCCACGACCTCATTCGCTCGCTGGAACCTTTTCCGGGTGCACGCTTTCGCAACACCGAAGAAGACCACATCATTCCTGACGTCATTGTCCGCAAACAGAACGACCAATGGCTGGTGCAACTGAACTCGGAAGTGATGCCGAAAATCCGCATCAATGAAGTGTACGCCTCCATCCTGCGGTCGAACCGTGGGCAAAGCGCCCAGCTCAATGCCCAATTGCAAGAAGCCCGCTGGCTGCTGAAAAATGTTCAGCAACGCTTCGACACCATCCTTCGCGTGTCACAGGCCATTGTTGAACGGCAAATCGGCTATTTCAACCACGGTGAAATTGCCATGCAACCCCTGGTTCTGCGCGAAATTGCCGACCTTCTGGGGCTGCATGAATCGACCGTGTCAAGGGTCACCACCCAAAAATATATGTTGACGCCCCATGGGCTAGTTGAGCTAAAGTATTTCTTCGGAAGCCATGTTTCCACCGACTCAGGGGGTCAGGCTTCCAGCACCGCCATTCGGGCTTTGATTAAACAACTGATCGCAGCGGAGGACTCAAAGCAACCGATATCTGACAGCCAGATTGCCGAACTTCTCGGCCAGCAGGGCATCGTCGTCGCAAGGCGCACGGTGGCCAAGTACCGGGAATCCTTAAAGATTCCCCCGGTGAATATGCGAAAGTCGCTCTAACCCAAATCAAGGGCACTTTTGCAGCCAAGCAAAAGGAGATAGCTTATGAACCTGAATATCAATGGTCATCATCTGGAAGTTACGCCTGCCATTCGGAGTTATGTGATCGAAAAACTCGATCGAATCAAAAGGCATTTCGACCATGTCATTGATGCGTCGGTCACTCTGTCAGTGATCAAACTGGTTCAAAGGGCAGAAATCACCCTTCACGTTCGGGGCCGCGACATACACGCCGAGGCACACCACGACAATCTTTACGCCGCCATTGATGCGCTGGCTGACAAAATCGACCGGCAGGTGCTGCGTCACAAAGACAAGGTAACCAACCACAATCACGTGCCCGTAAAACACCAGCCTGCTGAGGCTGCCACCGAATAAGTGCTTGAATAGACTCAGCAAATCCAAAAGGCGGAGAATCCTCCGCCTTTTGCCGTTTTATCAGCGTATAATCGGCGCTCAGTTTAAAAGTCGGTATCAGGAATCAACGCGATGAACTTGATCGCCAATCTTCTCCCACCATCCAATATTTTGCTGGACACCCAGGTCACCAGCAAAAAGCGCGTGTTCGAACAAGCCGGGCTGGTGTTTGAAAACAACCAGGGCATTGCTCGTTCCAAAGTGTTCGACAGCCTTTTTGCGCGTGAACGTCTTGGTTCCACCGGCTTGGGTCAACAAGTGGCTGTGCCGCACGGTCGCATCAAAGGCCTGCGCGACCCCATTGCCGCGCTGGTCCGTGTTCAAGACCCCATTCCATTTGACGCACCCGACGGCCACCCCGTGAAACTACTGATGTTTCTGCTTGTGCCAGAAAGTGCAAATCAGCATCATCTTGATATACTCTCTGAATTGGCGCAGATGCTTTCCGATCGGGACTTCCGTGAACAGCTGCTCCAGGAGACCGACCCAAGCAAGATGCACGACCTGATTTCTTCTTGGGAGCCCTACCAACCAGCGAGCTGAATCATTGAAGCAACTCAAAGAACTGATCGAAGCCAACCTTGAAAAGCTGAAATTCAGCTGGATTGCTGGCCGTGAAGGCGGAGACACCGCTATTGACCTTCAATGTTTTGCCTCCTCTGACCTGGTCGGTCACCTCAACCTGATCCACCCTGGCCGCATCCAAGTGTTTGGCCGTCAGGAAATCGAATACTTCTCAAGAATCGACGACAACCGCAAACAGCACGTCATCAACAAGCTGATCGCTGGTGATCCACCCGCCATTGTGGTGGCTGAATCGTTTCAGGCGCACCCCCTCATGGTTCAGGCCTGCGACAACGCCAAAGTGCCCTTGTTGGCCACACCGCTGTCCGCCGCTGAAATCATCGATTTCCTTCGCATCTACATCAACAAATGGCTGGCACCCACCACCATGATGCACGGGGTCTTCATGGACGTGCTGGGCATGGGCGTTCTTATTTGTGGCGAATCGGGCCTGGGCAAAAGCGAATTGGGGCTGGAGCTGATTTCACGAGGTCACGGCCTGGTGGCCGATGACGTGGTCGAATTCGCCCGTGTCGCCCCCAACCTCATTGAAGGACGCTGCCCTGAATTGATCCGCAACCTCATGGAAGTGCGCGGCGTGGGCCTGCTCGACATCAAAGCCATCTTCGGCGAAACCGCGGTGCGTCGCAAAATGCGGCTCAAGCTGATCGTTCACCTGGTGCGTCGCGCCTCGCTTGAACTGCACCAGGAAAGACTGGTCACCGAACCCCAATATCAGGAAGTGCTGGGCCTGCCCATGCGCAAAGTCATGCTGCCAGTGGCGGCCGGCCGAAACCTGGCCGTTCTGCTGGAAGCCGCGGTCCGCAACTTCATTTTGCAGATGCGCGGCATCAACACCCTGGACGAGTTCATGGTTCGGCAACAAAAGGCCATGCTCAATGAACTTGAAAACTTCGAATCGGATGACAAACCCCTGCTGGACAGCCACCACGAGGACATCCACGAATGAGCGGCCAGGACGCGCTCAAAATCATTCTGGTCACAGGGCTTTCAGGTTCAGGCAAATCCATTGCGATCCGCGCACTTGAAGATGCCCAGTTTTACTGCGTCGACAACCTGCCCACACCCTTCATTCCCAAAGTGGTCAATCACCTGCACCTGGCGGGCGTCTCCAACATGGCCATTGCGGTCGACTCCCGTTCGGGCCGCGACCTGATCGACCTGCCCAGCCTGATTACACAGCTCAAAGAGGAGGGTTACGATGTGCGTGTGCTCTTCCTCGAAGCCGACGACGACACGCTGAGCACCCGCTACTCCGAAACACGTCGCAGGCACCCTTTCAGCGTAAAACGGGGTGAAAAAGCCACCGTGGCCGAGTGCGTGGCCGCGGAGCGCGAGACCATGCAAGGCCTGCGTGGATTTGCCGATGTCATTGACACCACCGCCCTGCTGCCCAACACGCTGCGCAGGTGGGTGCTTGAAGCGGTGGAAGAACGTCCGTCCCGACTCACCTTGATTTTCGAGACCTTTGGCTACAAGAAAGGCCTGCCCATGGATGCAGACCTGGTGTTCGACGTGCGCTGCCTGAGCAACCCGCACTACGTGAAAGAATTGCGCGACAAAACGGGCATTGATTACGAAGTTCAAGCCTTCATTCGCGAGGACGAGCGCAGCAACGAACTGCTTTCAGACATTGAAAAGTACCTGCGCAAATGGCTTCCTTCCTATCTGAACGAACAGCGCAGCTACGTCACCATTGCCATTGGCTGCACAGGCGGCCAACACCGCTCCGTCTACATTGCTGAAATGCTGGCCGAACGATTCTCGCTTTTCCCGATCGACGAGGTGGAAAGCGTGCTGGTCAGGCACCGCAACATCCATTAAAGCCTGGCTCACGTCCAGCCCAATTGCTCCATTATTTTGTGGACTAGTCGAGGCACAGCACGGTCAGACAAAGCCACCAGATCGCCCCCGGACACCCCATCAAGCGCCAGCACCTTGAAATGCATCTTTCGGTGCGTCAACTCGTGGACCAGCCAATCCTGCCGGTTCAATGCCTTTAACTGACGAACAAGTTCAGCCTGCTGCCGCTCATCGGCTTGCAAACCGATTTCCTGCAGCAAGGGTGCCAATTCAGGCCAGTCGACCACCTGGTCAACCCCCTCCAAACTCAAATGCGGCCACATCCACAGCCCGCGCCAAACTCCCTTGCCTTGCCGCGCAGTCAAACCCACCTCGCCGTGCTTGCTGCGCACCGCCAATGCCACGAAATATTGACTTGGCCTGGGCTTTTTCGGCTTGGGTTGAGGCAATTGGCCCACCATGCCTTTCTTCAAAGCCACGCACCGCTTCATCAGGGGGCACTTCGCGCAATTCGGGTTTTTGGGCGTGCACACCGTGGCCCCCAAATCCATCAAAGCTTGGTTGTACACACCCGGCGCCTGCCGGCCAAGCTCACGCTCTGCAATGGCCCACAGCTCGCGTTTCACGGCAGTCTGCTCGGGGTAGCCTTCCACCCCAAACAAGCGGCAATACACACGCTTTACATTGCCATCCAGGATGGGGGCGGCAAGCCCCCATGACAAAGAGGCAATCGCACCCGCTGTCGATCGACCAATGCCAGGCAAACTTTCCAGGGCAGCCACATCGCGGGGAAACTCACCCCCAAAACGCGTCAGCACCTGACGGGCACACGCGTGCAGGTTGCGGGCACGCGTGTAATACCCCAGACCCGCCCACAATTGCATGACCTCCTCTTCAGAGGCCTGGGCCAGTGCAGTCACCGTTGAGAAGGCTTTCAAAAAGCGGTCATAGTAGCCCAGCACGGTGGTCACCTGAGTTTGCTGAAGCATCACCTCGCTGAGCCACACTCGATAGGCATCACCCGTGTTTTGCCAAGGCAAATGCTGGCGCCCCGCCACCTTTTGCCACTGCACCAGCGTGTCGGCCACGCTTTGAGATTCCGGACTGCTCATCGTTGACAATTCAAACAATAGAAAGTGCTTCTTTGAGCCATGACACGCCTGCGAACGGCCTGCCCGCATTGCTTGCAGGGCTCACCCTCACGGCCATACACGTCGCAATGCAATTGAAAGTGCCCCAATTCACCATCAATGGCCTGAAAGTTTCGCAAAGTGGACCCACCTCTGGAGATGGCTTCGCCCAGCACCTCACGCACGGCCTGATGCAGACGGGTCACGTCATTTCGGGTCAAACGACCAGCCGCTTTGCCTGGTCGAATCCGGCTGCGAAACAGCGCCTCACAGGCGTAGATATTGCCCACACCCACGACGGCTGCGCCCGAAAGCAACAAGGCCTTGATGCTCAATGATTTTCCGCGCGTGTCCCGGTAAAAGCTGTCCACCGTGAATGCTTCTGAAAAGGGCTCCGGGCCGAGTTTCGCAAATCGGGTGTAGACCCCGATCCACCGATCACCCTGCTGCGTATCCACCCATTCCACACTGCCGAAGCGACGCGGGTCGTTGTAGCGCAGACAGGCATTTTCAAAACGCCACTCGATGTGATCGTGCGTGGCCCAAGGCTCGGCAGGGTCTACGATTTTCAGCGACCCGGACATGCCCAGGTGAATCACCAAGGCATCACGTCCGAACTCCGCGATCAAGTACTTGGACCGTCGCCAGACCTTCTTCAATATCTGCCCCTCGCACCGTTGAACTTCTGGCGGAACGGGCCATCTCAAGGCAGGTTGCCGCACAGTGCAAGTCATCAGGCGGCTGCCCAGAAAACGCTGTTCAACGCCTCTTCTGGTGATCTCAACTTCAGGTAATTCAGGCATAGTAAAGGCGAATTGTGGACGGGGTGCGTCAAGCGCGCACGCGGTACTTTAATATGATAGAAATAACTTGAGCAGTCTGCCGCATTCTCTTTGGGTTTTACAACAATGAATTTTTCAAGCAATCGCAGTGCAGCACTTCTGGGCCTGGCCATCACCGTGGCGCTGTCTGGCTGTGCCAGCACACAGGGCAAAAAGCCCGAGTCAGCCCAGCCACCCCCCGGGCAATCCAGCGCCAAGAAACCCGTCACCCAGGGCGAATACAAAGCCCAAATTCAGTCCATGGTGGCCAAAGACCCCATGTTTGCACTGCTGGCGGCAGAACTGGCCGCCCAACGCGGTGACAATTATTCTGCTGTCATTGCCTACACCGAAGCGGCCAAAGCCCTGAAAAGAGCCGATCTCGCCAAGCGGGCAGTCGAACTGAGCCTGAATGACAACGACCCGGAATTGTCTCTGAGCGCGGCACAAACCTGGTACACCCTCGCGCCCACAGACCCGCAGGCCAAACGTTCCGTGCTTTTGCTTCAACTCAGCACCAACCGGGTGGACGAAGCCATGCCCGCGCTGAAAGACTATGTGGCTGACTTGCGCAAACTGGAAGAACAGCACCCCGGCATTTCCGGTGTCACACCAGACAAAGTGACGCTTGAACTGCTTTTGCGCATTCCAGACAAAGACAAGGCTTACAACACGGGCCTGAAGTTGCTGGGGGACGACCCCACCAACGACAACAACCAAAACCTGCTGTCACAACTGGCTTATTCAACGGACCACTATCCTCAAGCGGTCGCACACATCGAGCAGGCCATCAAGGTCAAACCCGCTGAAAACTACTATGTGCTGCTGGCTCAGTACCTTGAAAAGCGCGACGGCAATTCCAACGCGGCCATTGCCTTGCTAACCGCACAAACTGCGCAGCACCCCAAGTGGTTTGCCGCCCGTCTTTATCTGGCACGCACCTACACGCAGGCGGCCGACTGGCCGAATGCAAAAACCGTGTTTGACCAACTCATACAGATGCAACCCGACAACTACGCCCTGTATTCCAGCCAAGGCTTTGTGCTGTCCAAATTGCATGAACGTCGTGGGGCTGAAAAATACTTCCAGACCTATCTCAAGAAAATGCCGGCTGATCAAATCCAGAATGAGCCGCTGATATACCTCACCTTGTCCGGGCTGGCCCTGGACGACAAGGATTACAAAGGCGCGCTGCGCTGGATCGACAAAGCCCCAGACGCTGCTGAAAACATTGATCTTCAGCTGCGCAAGTCACTGATTCTTGAGCAATCGGGCAAGATGCCACAAGCCATGAAGGTGCTGGACGACTACCAGCCCCAAGACGACGACGAAGGGGTGCGGATCATTCTGGCCCGATCACAACTGGCCGAAAAACAGAAGCAACCCAAAACCTCGGAAACCATTCTGGACAAGGGCCTGAGCACCTACCCCGACCAGCCCGACCTTTTGTACGAACGTTCCATGGTGGCAGAGCGTCAGGACGATCTTGTTGCGGTTGAGAAATACCTGCGTCGCCTGATCGCCGTCAAGCCGGACAGTGCCAATGGTTACAACGCCCTGGGTTACACCTTTGCAGACCATGGCATCCGGCTGGACGAAGCGCTTGAACTGATCCAGAAAGCCAATTCGCTGTCGCCCAATGACCCTTTTATTCTGGACTCCTTGGGTTGGGTCTATTTCAAGTTGGGTCGCAACGCCGAGGCGGAGGAGACCCTGAAAAAGGCATTGAGTATTCGCTCCGATCAAGAAATTGGCACACACCTGGTTCAGGTTCTGCTGAAATCGGGTAAAAAGGCAGAAGCGCAACAATTGGCTGACAAACTGAAAACGCAGTTTCCGGCAAAACAATCACTCTGAACAGCTTACATCCACTCATGAATGCAAGGCACACGCCATTTTTTAGACTTTTTGCCCTGATCGCCTGCAGCGGTCTGTTGCTGGTGCTATCAGCCTGCAGCACGTTCAGCAAAAACGCGGCAGACAGCATTGATTGCACATCCAAGCTGGCCAGTTGCCACAAAGGCCGCTTCGGACTGGTCTGGAAAACAATCGACCACAACGGCAAAGAAGAAGGCGACTCCATTTCGGGCACTTACGAATGGCGTGCCTTGCCAGCGGCCAACACGCACAATCAGGAACTGGCGTTTCTGGAAGTCAATTCAACCCTTGGCCCCACTTTGGGCACGGCCAAACGCACCGGCGACTTTTACGAAGTTCGTGCGGCTGACGGGCGTGTTTACCTTGCACAAGACTGGCAATCCCTGTTTGACCTGATGTTTCCGGTCAAACTGCCAGCCGATGCACTCATTCAATGGATGAACAACCCCAACGCCATCAACCTGCCCCAGCTTCCACCCAATTGGACCTGGGAGGTCAACAATGGCCGCTACCGCGTGGTGTTTGTTGAAAAAGACACCACAGGCCGCATCGACCTGATTCCACAAAACCCGTGACCACGGCGACAACCCGGCTGCGGGCATCGGCCCCAGCCAAAATCAATCTGTTTTTGCACATCACAGGCCGGCGAGCCGACGGTTATCATCTGCTGGAAAGCCTGTTCTGCCCCATCGGCCTGTGTGACGAGGTTGAAATTGAACTGAGCCCCAGCCCTGACGGATTGCTGATTGAACGTGAAGGGCCGCTGGCCGCCCTGCCTGAACACATCGACCTGACAGCGCGTGCAGTGCGTGCATTTTTCGCCGCTTTGGGAGAGCCGTCCAACTGGCGGGTGATGCTGAAAGTCACCAAACGCATTCCCGAGCAGGCGGGCCTGGGTGGGGGCAGCAGCGACGCAGCCACTGTACTTAAGCTACTGCAAGCACACTTCGGCAATCCGCTGAACGATCAAATGCTGGCTGACCTGGCCTTGGCACTTGGGGCGGATGTGCCCTTTTTTCTGAATGGCATGCCTGCGTTCGTCGAAGGCATTGGCGAAGAAATCACCCCCCTGCAAGTGCCTGCCCTGTGGCTTTTGGTCTACAAACCCCCACAATCGTGCCCCACTGCCAAAATATTTTCAGATTCAGAATTGACACGAAACGCGACTAGCGTCAAAATGGCGGTCTTCGATTCGAGGCGTTCGGTTGAAGGTGAGTTGTGGAACTGGCTAAACAGCCACACCCGCAACGCCATGCAGGCAGTGGTTGAAAAGCTTCTACCTGAATGGAAACAGCAGTTTGCAGTGTTTTCACAAACCTGTAGAACCGTTGGCTCACCACTGGTCAGAATGTCCGGGTCTGGCTCCGCAATGTTTGCCGTGTTTGAATCCCAAGATTCAGCCACCTTAGCCAAACAGGCCGCAGCTGCCCAAACGGGTGTGCTCTCAGGTCAATTGTTTGTCTGCCAGATCATGTCGAGTGGGTAGTACACCTAGCCCAAGTTTTAGGGGAGTCGCCAAGTTGGTTAAGGCACCGGATTTTGATTCCGGCATGCGAGGGTTCGAGTCCTTCCTCCCCTGCCAAATACCAAAGGGCCAGCCACAGGTTGGCCCTTTTTTTTATTGATCTACGCAAATCAGCACTTCGAGGCAGACGATGGCACACGACAGCTTGATGGTCTTCACCGGCAATGCAATTCCAGCACTCGGTGAAGCCGTTGCCAAACACCTGAACATTCCATTGGGCAAGGCCACCGTTGGCCGATTCTCCGATGGCGAAGTCATGGTTGAGATCAATGAAAACGTGCGCGGCAAAGACGTGTTCGTTCTTCAGTCCACCTGCGCCCCCACCAATGACAACCTGATGGAAATGATGGTCATGATTGACGCCCTGAAGCGCGCTTCAGCCGGACGCATCACAGCCGCCATTCCTTACTTCGGTTATGCCCGCCAAGACCGTCGCGTGCGTTCTTCCCGCGTGGCCATTACCGCCAAAGTGGTTGCCAACATGCTGCAAGTGGTCGGCGTAGACCGCGTGCTGACCATGGATCTTCACGCCGATCAAATTCAGGGTTTCTTCGACATTCCTGTGGACAACATCTACGCGTCGCCTGTTTTGCTCAGCGACGTCTGGAAACAGAACTTTGAAAACCTGATGGTGGTATCACCCGACGTAGGCGGCGTGGTTCGCGCCCGTGCCCTGGCCAAGCGCCTTGATTGCGACCTGGCCATCATCGACAAGCGTCGCCCCCGCGCCAACGTGGCTGAAGTCATGAACATCATCGGCGATGTCAAAGACCGCACCTGCGTCATCATGGACGACATGGTCGACACCGCCAACACGCTGTGCAAAGCGGCTGCCGCACTGAAAGAAAACGGCGCCAAAAAAGTGGTGGCCTACTGTACCCACCCCGTGCTGTCCGGCGGCGCCATCCAGCGTGTTGAAGAATCCGCGCTTGATGAACTGGTCGTCACCGACACCATTCCGCTGAGCGAAGAAGGCCTGAACAGCAAAACCGTGCGCGTTCTCAGCGTGGCCGAACTGCTGGCCGAAACCATTCGCCGCATTGTGCGTTCAGACTCTGTCAGCTCGCTGTTTATCGACTGATCGAATTTTTCGGGTCGCGTGTGGCCACCCTTAAGTGTCACACAGCCGGGCAAGCTGGTCGCGGTAAGCCCAAACAAGGAGATTTTTATGAAAGTAGTAGCAACATCCCGCACAGAGCAGGGTTCCGGAGCGAGCCGCCGCCTGCGTCGTGCCGGTCAGGTACCTGGCATTGTGTATGGTTTCGACAAAGAAGCCCAGGCTATCAGCATCGAGCACAACCCGCTGTGGCACTCACTGAAAAAGGAACTGTTCCATTCTTCAGTGCTTACACTGGAAATTGACGGCAAAGCCGAAAAAGTGCTGTTGCGTGACGTACAGGCCCACCCTTACAAGCAACAAATCCTGCACATCGACTTCCAGCGCGTTGACGAAAACGTACCGATCCACATGGCAGTGCCTCTGCACTACTTCGGACACCAGGAATCACCCGCCGTGAAACTGCACGGTGGTCAGGTCACCTTCGTGGCCAACCAGATCGAATTGGTCTGCTTGCCCAAAGACCTGCCTGAATTCGTCAAAGTGGATTGTGGCATTCTCGACATCACCAAGCGTTCTATCCACGTGTCAGACGTTGCGCTGCCTGAAGGTGTTTCAATTCCTGAACACGGCCAGCAAGACGCCTCACTGGTTACCGTTAAAATCAAAAATGCAGCCGCCAAGGCTGCCGAAGCTGCCAACGACTAAGCAACTGCTCGTTCAGCAACTCAAAAAGCCGCTCACACCGAGCGGCTTTTTTTATGTCCTGCGCCCTTGTCGGGCTAAAATGCCGTTTTACCCAGCAGTCGCAACACCTTATGCCCGCCCAAAAACCGATCCGCCTGATTGTTGGCTTGTGCAACCCCGGCCCTGAATATGTAGACACCCGTCACAATGCGGGGGCTTGGTACACCGAGGCGCTGGCGCAGGATTTGGGCGCACAGTTCAAACACGAAAGCCGCTTTTTTGGCGATCTTGCACGGGTCAAGGTTCAAGGCGAAGACTTGTGGATACTGATGCCAACGACCTACATGAACCGGTCGGGGCAGGCCGTGCTGGCCGTGGCCAGCTTCTTCAAAATCTTGCCCGATGAAATTCTGGTGGCCCACGACGAACTGGATGTCCTTCCCGGCCAACTGAAAATCAAGAAAGGCGGTGGCAACGCTGGCCACAATGGTCTGAAAGACATTTCGGCCAAACTCGGAACGCCTGATTTTTGGCGGGCTCGTATCGGAATAGGGCATCCGCGCTCGCTGGGATTGAATCAGGGCGTGGCCGATTTTGTGCTGCACCGGCCCAGCGCAGACCATCAAAACCAGATCGCAGACTGCATCGAAATTCTGTTGAAAAACACACCACTGATGCTTCAGGGCAATATCGCCATGGCGACCACCCGCGTACACACTGAAGTCGACAAGGCCTGGAAAGCGCGGCAGACCCCAGCCAAAGGTGAGGCGGGCAATGCCGCTTAAGCACCTCAGGATTATTGCCGGCCCCAAGGCCAAGGCGCACATTCGAGCCAACGGATTGAAAGCAGCCGACATTGCTGCCATACCAGGCGCAGCAGGCGGGCCCAAAGGCCTGATCCTGCAAGGACTTGATCACTTTCTATTCAACCATTGGTTGACAAATGACACCCTGGCTGAAAGGGTGAAAAATGGCCTTCC
Organism: Limnobacter litoralis; assembly: GCF_030160455.1. Lineage (GTDB taxonomy): Bacteria > Pseudomonadota > Gammaproteobacteria > Burkholderiales > Burkholderiaceae_B > Limnobacter > Limnobacter litoralis. Next base: position 138,383 of record NZ_BSOJ01000030.1, read on the forward strand.
AGCCCTGCAGTTGATTGGCGCTTCCATTGGCGCGTGGCGCATGGCTGCAGCAGCCAGTTCAAACCCATCCAATGCCTTGAACGAACTGGCAAACCAGTACTGTGAAGCGCAGCGCTATCCCAAAGGGGTCGATCGGGATTCGATCACTGAAACCTGCATGCGCATGGTTGAGAACCTGACTGCGCCGCACTTGAGCAGCATGGGCAAACCGACGCACAAGAACCTGGTGGTGTGGGTCAACAAGGGTTTGCAACCGCTCCACAAACCGCACCCACACCCCACAAGGCCCCCTTTGGCCAGAAAGCGGGGCTTTGCCGCCGCAGTGGTGGCAAACAGCATCGGCCGCAACACACTTGCCCACTATTTTGAGCGCCATGTATTGGCCACACAGCCCGACGAACTCGGTTGGCTGACCAAGCCCTTTGACCGCATTCCACTGCAAATGCATGCGCTCAATGAAGGCAACCTGCAAGCAAGCCTGCTGGCCTCTGGAAGCATTCCATTTGTGCTTAACCCGGTGCAGACCATTCCCGCTGCGCAGCCTGACCAACCCGCACTGGAAGGTCCTTTCTGGGACGGAGGCTTGACGGACTATCACCTTGCCCTTCCCTATCATCGCGTCAATGGCCTGGTGCTGTACCCGCATTTCTCAAACACCGTAACCCCTGGCTGGCTCGACAAATTCCTGAAAACGCGCAAAGCCAACCCGGACTGGATGAGCAATGTTGTTCTGCTGTGCCCCAGTGCCGAATTCGTGAACAGTTTGCCCGGTCGAAAAATTCCAGACCGCAGCGACTTCAAGCGGTATGGTGAGAATCACGACCTGCGCATTCAACACTGGCGAGAAGCCATCCAGCGGAGCAATGCCTTGGCTGAAGAATTTGAGAATTGGCTAAAGCATCCACACTTTGACGTCTAGCGACAAGCGCAGAAGGGTTACAATTCAGCCTATTTCGTTGAATTCACAAGCACTTTCTTCCTATGACACTCAAATGCGGCATCGTTGGCCTTCCCAACGTCGGTAAATCCACCCTGTTCAACGCGCTCACCAAGGCGGGTATTGCGGCTGAAAACTATCCCTTCTGCACCATCGAACCCAACGTGGGCATCGTGGAAGTACCCGACGACCGTTTGGACAAGCTGGCTGAAATCGTAAAGCCCGAGCGCATCATGCCCGCCACCGTTGAGTTTGTGGACATAGCGGGTCTGGTGGCCGGGGCCTCCAAGGGCGAGGGCTTGGGCAACCAGTTTTTGTCACACATTCGGGAAACCGACGCCATCGTGAACGTGGTGCGCTGTTTTGAAGACGACAATGTGGTGCACGTCAACGGCAAGGTCGATCCCATCGCCGACATTGAAACCATCGAAACCGAGCTGTGCCTGGCTGACCTGGGCACGGTTGAAAAAGCAGTGCATCGCTATGCCAAACAAGCGCGTGCAGGCAATGACAAAGAAGCGGCAAAGCTGCTGGGCATTCTGCAGCAATGCGAGGCCCACCTGAACGAAGCCAAACCCGTGCGTGCGCTCGGCCTGAGCGAAGAAGACCTGTTTGCGATCAAAAGCTTTGGCCTGATCACTGCCAAGCCCGCCATGTATGTGGCCAACGTGGCTGAAGACGGGTTTGAGAACAACCCGCTGGTTGAGCGCCTAACCGAGTACGCCAACAAGCAAAATGCCCCTGTTGTGGCAGTTTGCGCCGCTATTGAGGCGGAAATTGCCGACCTTGATGACGCCGACAAGATGGAATTTCTGGAAAGCATTGGCATGACAGAACCCGGCTTGAATCGCGTGATCCGAGCCGGCTTCAAGCTGCTGGGCCTGCAGACCTACTTCACCGCGGGCGTGAAAGAAGTGCGGGCGTGGACCATTCACATCGGCGACACCGCCCCCAAAGCGGCTGGTGTCATCCACACCGACTTTGAACGCGGCTTTATTCGCGCACAAACCATCGCCTATGAAGACTATGTGAAATTCAAAGGCGAAAACGGCGCCAAAGAGGCCGGAAAAATGCGCGCTGAAGGCAAGGAATACGTGGTTCAGGACGGCGACGTCATGAACTTCCTGTTCAACGTGTAGCCACACAGCCAAAATTGCGGCAAACTCGGATGCATGACTTCAAAAACAAGCCGAGTTTGCCTCACGATTCTGGTACTTGTGGTGCTGGGGGCCATTGCCAGCCACGGTGTGGTGGTACCACGGTTCATCTGGCAACCCCGCCTGGACGCCATCCAGGCTGAACACCCTGACCTGCACCTCAACGCAGAACACGTGGTTCTCGCGCTGAATTTGCACCCCAAACTGATGGTGACAGGTCTGTCTGTCAAAGCCGATCAGTTCGATGAATCCACCCGTGTCGATTTGCTCAGCGCCAGCATCAACGGCTGGAAAAGCCTGACCCAGTGGCAATGGGTGCCCGAAGAAATCACATTGAAGCGCCTCACCCTGCAAACAGGCCGACAGGCGGATTGCACACTCAACCCGCGCGACTGCGTACCACGCACCCCCTTTGCCGCGCTTGGTCTGCTGAGCCGCTGGATAAACACCCATGGCAGCGACGTGGCTGCAGTGGTGCCCGCCATACGGGTGCAACAAGCCAGTCTGGAACTGAACAAACCGGATGAGGCAAGCAGCATGCAAGCCTTCATCGATCAATTTTCGCTGAACCTGCAACCCGGCAACCCAAGTCACCCCGCCGAATTGAATGCCGCCCTGCGCTTGCTGGGCAACAAGGCCAGCGGGCGGGCTTTGTATATCACCTTGAAGGCCTATCCACGGATCGGCGGCCAGACAGGTGGCACTGGGCTTGAACTCGACCAAGTGGCGATTCAAGCCAACGGTCAGTGGGCGGGCTTTCCCTGGAGCGGCAACCTGACCAGCCAACTGTTGGCCCTGGAGGGGTATCCGATTGTGAAAGTGCGGCTGCAAGACTTCAAATCCTACCTTCGACGTGACGACGCGCCTGATTCACATCAGGCAGCCCTGGCCATTGCCAAGGCGGAGGGTGGACTGCCCAATCAGGCTTGGGATGTGCATCAGGCGGAGTGGACCTACACCGCCGACCAGGCCAGCGCCTGGGCCTTCAACCTGAAGTACGAACCTGAGCAAAAACTGGTGCTAATCACCCCGGCAGCGCCTCAAACCGTGGATTCTCAACCTGCAGAGGCGCAGGTGCGCAGCCTGAATTGCAAAGCGGGTGACACGCAATATCGACATGACAAACCCGTATGGGCCTGGAACGGCAGTTGGTTTGAAGTGGTAAACCACGTGGAAGATGCCGCAGGCAGCCCCTTGGTGCTGTGCCCGGTCAAGGCTGGTTTGCCTGCCGTTCAAGCCGTGGGGGCATCGCCGGGTTTGTAGGGGGTTTTGTCGGGGTGCAACCTGAAAAACTTGGCCAGAAGCTGGTCGTTGTTTTCAGGATGGGCTGGGTCTTTGGGAATGCACTCCACCGGGCAGACCACCACGCACTGAGGTTCATCAAAATGCCCAACGCACTCGGTGCATTTGCCCGGGTCGATCTCGTAAATCTCTTCGCCCATGGCGATCGCGCCGTTGGGGCATTCCGGCTCACAGACATCACAGTTGATGCATTCGTCGGTGATGATCAGTGCCATGGCGTATTCAGGCTGCGTTGCTGTCTTTCGACAGGGGCGTACCCAAGCGGTCGTGCAACCACTGCTCAACCGACGGAAACACAAATTTGCTGACATCGCCGCCCAAGGAGGCAATTTCACGCACGATTGTGCCGGAGATGAACTGGTATTGGTCAGATGGGGTCAAGAACATGGTTTCAACGTCGGGCAGCAAATAGCGGTTCATGCCTGCCATTTGAAACTCGTATTCAAAGTCGCTGACGGCACGAAGGCCGCGGATGATGACGCTGGCCTCGTTGGCGCGTACAAAGTCTTTCAGCAAGCCCTTGAAACCTTTGACTTCAACGTTAGGGTAATGGGAAAGCACTTCGCTGGCGATCTTGACGCGCTCATCCATCTTGAAAAACGGCTTTTTGTTGGGGCTGTCAGCCACGCCTACAACCAGTTTGTCGAAAATTTTTGCGCCGCGGCGAACCAGGTCCTCGTGGCCACGAGTCAGCGGGTCGAATGTGCCAGGGTACACGGCGATTTTCATGGTGGTTCTCCGGTTCTTGATGCCTGTTTTCAATAACCCGAGTTGTATCACACTGTGGCCGAACCGAACAAATGCGCGTGCACCTTACCGGCTTTTAATTGCCGCAACAGGGCAATATTGTGTAGTGCAGCCTTATTGCCCAAATCTGACTCAAAACCAGTCAGGCTTTCGCCCCACTCGATGTAAATCAGGGTTGAAGGGCCGGCCAAGCTGCCCAAGGCCGGCAAACAGCGGTGCAACAGGTCAGTGCCAAATGGCGGATCAAGGGCAATCAGGTCGAAAGGCGCAGCAGGCTTTAATGCGCCCAGGGTGGCGCAGGCCTCGCCCTGCCGCACAGTCAACACAGGCTTGGGGCCCCAGTCGCCCTGCCAGCGGCCAAGCAGGGTGCTGCGGTTGCTGTTTAAAAAATCGATTGCCTTGCGGTTTTGCTCGACAAACAGCACCTCAGCGGCCCCACGCGAAGCCGCTTCAAACCCAAGCGCACCCGTGCCGGCAAAGGCATCCAGCACACGCCAGCCGGTGCAGTCTTGCCCCAGCCAGTTGAACAGGGTCTCACGCACCCGGTCGGGCGTGGGCCGCAGGCCCTCTACAGGGGCCACAGGCAGCACATTGCGCCGCCAGGCCCCGCCGACAATCCGGAGTTGTCCACTCGGGCCACCAGAAGCTTTGCTCAAGGCTGCCCGCCCACCACCACGGTCACCAGCTTGTCTTTCTTCACGTGGCGAGCAAAAGCCTCGCGGGCGCTTTGCACTGTCACCTTCTGGATGTTGCTGGTCCAGGTGTCCAAAAAGTTCAAAGGCATGTTGTAGATGCCCATCATGGACAAATTCGCCACCAGGTCGGAATTGCTGTCGATGCGCAGCGGGAATCCGCCAATCAGGTTTTTCTTGGCGGCGTCCAGCTCGGCCTGCGTGGGTCCGTTCTGAATGAAATTGTCCAGCGTGCTGTTCAAAAGGCCCAGCGCTTCATGGGTTTTGTCGCGACGGGTCTGCATGCCCACCTGGTAAGGGCCCGCGTCGCCCAGCGGCATGAAGTAGCTGTACACGCTGTAGGCCAGGCCGCGCTTTTCGCGAATTTCGTTCATCAGCCGAGACACAAAACCACCGCCACCGATCACATGGTTGGCCACCAGCAGGTCGAAGTAATCGGGCGTACCCCGGCGCATGGCAGGCAACCCAACCAAAATGTGGCTTTGTTCGGCCGGGTGGTCAATGTGGATCAGCTTGCCCTGTTCTTGCGCCTGCAGGGCCTCGTAGTCTTCGCCGCCCAGCGGGTTGCTGGTCAAGGTGCCTTGCGGCAAATTGGCCGTCAGCTGGTTGGCCAGTTTCTCGGCCTGTTCGCGGGTCAGGTTGCCCACCATCGACACCACCGCGTATTTCACGAGGTAGCGGTTTTGGTAAAAGTCCTGCACGTCCTTCAAGGTGATGGCATTCAGGCTGGCTTCGGTCACTGGCGTGCCGTATGGGTGCTTGGGGTACATCGCCTGCATGAAGGCGCGAGACGCCAGTGGCCCAGGCTTGGTCAATTCTTCCTTCAAGTCCGACACGGAACGCGACAACTCGCGCTTAAGGATGTCGTCTTTGAATTCAGGTTGCTGCATGACCTTTTCAAACAACGCAATCGACTTGTCAAACTGCGGCTGTGCGGTCAGTGTGCGAAGCTGAAAGCCTGCGTAATCCACGCCGGCGTCGCTGCCGAAATTGGCACCGGTGTCGGCAAAACCGTCGGCAATCTGGTCTTCGCTCATGCCCTTGGCACCACGGCCCAGCATGTCACTCACGACTGAGGCCAAACCCTCCTTGCCAGCGGGGTCGTTGCGGCTACCGGCCGGAAAATCAACGCGCACGTCGAGCATGGGCAAGGCCTCGGTGCGCATGAACATCACCTTGGCACCACTGTCGGTTTTCCAGGTTTGAATGGGCAGGGTGGCGTTGGCAGCCCCGGCAAAGGCCATCAGGGCAAGCCCGAACAGCGCGGTCACCACTGTATTTCTTTGTTTCAACATTGTCTTCACCATCTCTTGTTACTGCTGACAATCAATGCAACATGCCGCTGGGTGCGGGTGCCTGCTTTTTGTTGGGGTCAATTGGCAAGGGGTACAAAGTGCCCACTGTCATTTGGGCGGTGTCAAAGTACCGCTTGGCAACGTCTTGCACCTCGGCGCGGGTCACGGTTTTCATCTGGTCGATCATGCGGTCAATGTCTTCAACCTTGAAACCCAGTGTCAGCGTCTGGCCGATTTCCATGGCCTGGCCGAATACAGAATCGCGCTTGTACACTTGGCCAGCCATCAGCTGGCTTTTTACGCGCTCCAGCTCTTGCTCTGAAATGCCGTCGTCTGCCACTTTCTTGACTTGGGCCAACAGGTCTTTCTCAAGCTGATCCACGGTTTTGCCCTTGGCGGGCGTGCCTTCGAGGTAAAACAGCGAAGGGCCTCGGCCTGTCATGTCGTAACTGGCACCCACACTGACCGCTTCCTGTGTGCCCTGCACCAGGCTTTTGTTCAGGCGTGCGCCAGAGTAGCCATCGAGCACCGCCGCCAGCACGTCCAAGGCGTAAGGGTCGCGGTCTTTGGCAACATCTTCCAGCTTGGGCACTTTGAACCCGATCAACACGTAGGGGTTTTCGGCGGGCGCACGCACTTCCACTCGGCGTACGCCTTCCTGCTTTGGCTCCACTTGGGGCTTGCGGTCTGGCAGCGTGCCCGCCTTGATCTGCCCATAGGTTTCGTCAGCCCACTTTTTGACCTGCGCGGGGTTGACGTCACCGGCAACCACTACGACGGCGTTGTTGGGCTCGTACCAGGTGTGGTACCAGTTGGCCACGTCGCTGGCGGTCATGTGTTCAAGGTCGTTCATCCAGCCTATCACAGGCCGACGGGCCGGGTTGGCTTCAAAGGCAGTGGCCAAAAAAGCCTCGTACAGCTTGGCCTGAGCCTGGTCTTCGGTGCGCATGCGGCGCTCTTCCATCACCACCTGAATTTCTTTCTTGAACTCAGCGGGCAACACCTGCAGATTGTGCATGCGGTCGGCTTCCAGCTCCATCATGCGCTTGAGGTTTTTGGCCTGAATCTGTTGAAAATAGGCGGTGTAATCGCGGCTGGTGAACGCGTTTTCCTGGCCGCCCAAGCCCGCCACAATTTTGGAAAAATCGCCGGGCTTCAGCTTCTTGGTGCCCTTGAACATCATGTGTTCCAGCGCGTGCGACACCCCGGTGGTGCCGTTGAATTCATCAATGGCGCCGATTTTGTACCACACCATGTGGGCCACGGTGGGTGCGCGGTGGTCTTCCTTCACCACCAAACGCAAACCGTTTGACAACTTGTACTGTGTGATGTCGCCATCGGCGGCCTGCACCTGCGTTGCACCCAGTGCACACACAGCCACCATTGCCACCACTTGCACGCCACGCACGCAGCGCGACCACACACCGGGACCAGAAAGACGTCGATTCGTGTTTTTCATTGCCTTAAACCACCTATGTGCTGCGAAAATTTGGGACCTCGCCAATGGTAGAATGCTTTGGCGTTCGGTCAAGGCGTGTGACCACCATTCTTGCATTTTGGTTCACCCAAGCATTTCTACTCGGAGTTTTTTCAATGCAGATCCCAGGGCAAAGACAGGACTGGCTGGGCCGCCTGAAATCAGGCCTCACCAAGACCCGTTCCGGCTTCACCTCTATTTTTACCGGCCGCAAGGTCGATGAAAGCCTGTTTGAAGAACTCGAAGAGCGCCTTCTGCTGGCCGACTGCGGCCTGCCCGCCACCGAGCTGTTGATGCAAAAAGTGCGCGACGCCGTTTACCAAAAAAGCATCACCACCGCCGAGGGCGTGCAGCTTGCGCTGCGCGACGCCATTTTTGATTTGCTTCGCCCGCTGGAAACCAGCATGGGCGTCGACCGCGCCCGCCCCCTGGTCATGATGGTGGTCGGCGTCAATGGCGCCGGCAAAACCACCAGCATCGGCAAACTTGCCAACTATTACGCCGACATCGGCTACAACGTGCTGCTGGCCGCGGGCGACACATTCCGCGCTGCCGCACGTGAACAGCTGGACGTGTGGGGTCAGCGCAGCAATGTGGATGTCATTTCCGCCAAAGGCGCCGACCCGGCCGCTGTGGCGTTTGATTCTGTTCAATCGGCCATTGCGCGGCACTCGCACATCATCATCGTCGACACCGCAGGCCGCCTGCCTACGCAACTCCACCTGATGGAAGAACTGAAAAAGGTCAAAAAAGTGGTGGGCAAGGCCAAAACCGACGCGCCGCATGAAATCGTGCTGGTGGTCGACGCCACCAACGGACAAAACGCCCTGCAGCAGATCAAGGCCTTCAACGACGCCCTCGGCCTGACCGCACTGGTGGTCACCAAGCTGGACGGCACCGCCAAAGGCGGCATTCTGGCCGCCATGAGCATGAGCACCCGCGTGCCCGTGGCCTTCATCGGCGTGGGCGAAAAGCTGGAAGACCTGCGCCCCTTCAACCCCCGTGAATTTGCAAACGCCCTGGTCGGCATCGAGTCCAACCCATGATCCAGTTCAAAAACGTCACGCTCAGCTTTGGTGAACACCACGCCTTAAAACGCGTCAACTTTCAGCTTCCCAAAGGGTCTTTCACCCTGTTGGAAGGCCACTCTGGCGCCGGCAAAAGCTCAATTTTGCGGCTGCTGGCCACCTTCGAGCAACCCACCAGCGGCGACATCCTGATTGGCCGTAGCTCCATCGCACGTCTTTCACGGCGCGAACGGGCGCACTACCGGCGTTCAGTCGGTTACACCGGGGGTGACGTCGATCTGCTTGAAAACCGCAATTGTTTTGACAACGTGGCCCTGCCACTGCGCATCGCAGGTTTGTCTGAAGACGATGTACAAAGCCGTGTAAAGGCTGCGCTGGCGCGTGTCGGTTTGTCACACACTGACCGCATGCTGCCCAGTGAATTGTCTGGGGGGCAACAGCTCCGCCTGCAGATTGCGCGTGCAGTGGTCAACCGCCCCTCACTGGTGCTGGCCGACGAGCCCACCGCACAGCTGGACGACGAATCGGCCGCCCGTGTGGTCGGCCTGCTGGAGGAGTTCAACCACGCTGGCGTCACCGTGATTGTGGCCACCCACGAGGCCGCGCGATTCAACCGCGTGACCCACCGCCTTCGCCTGGCCGAAGGGGAGGTTCTGCCCACCCTCACAGAAGACGGCACACGCGCCGAGCCGGGCGTTCAGGCGTTCTCGCAAGAATTCATCAACAAGGCTTACGGAGCTTAAACACAATGCGCTGGTTACGATTGCAATGGTTTTCAATGACCGCCGGGCTGAAACTCTGGCTGGACGAACCATTCGGACATTTCTTCAACGCGCTTGTACTGGCGGTTGCACTGGCCATGCCCTGGAGCGTGGCACAGGGCCTGAGCGCCATCATCCCCTCCATGGACCGCTGGGTTGGCGACCCCGAGATCAGCCTGTACTTCAAGCCCGACGCCACCAAAGAATCCGTGGACGAAGCCGCCACCCGCTTGAAGCGCGACTTTGACCTCAGCAGCGTCACCGTGGTCACGCCCGAAGAAGCCTTGGCCAAATTGCGCACGCAAAGCCAAACGCCCGACCTGGCCGCCAGCCTGCCCGAAAACCCCCTGCCCTACACCGTGGTTGTCGTGCTGGACGTAGGTAGCAAAACCGACACGCAAGCCATCGAAAACAAAATTGCGCAGTGGCAAAAATTCAAGGGTGTTGAACACGTGCAATACGACGCGCAGTGGGTACGCAGGTTGCAATCGGTACTCAGTGGTGCACGCCTCATCGCCATGGCATTGGGCATCCTGATTGCCGGCATGGTGCTCATTGTCACTTTCAACACCGTGCGGCTTCAATTGATCCGCAATCAGGCGGAGGTGCACGTGCTTAAATCGCTGGGTGCCACAGACACCGAAGTGGGCCGCCCCACCCTGTGGTGGTCAGTCAGCCTGGCTGTGGTGGCCTTCGCACTGGCGTACTTTTTCGTCAGCAGCGCCATGGGCTTGGCCGACGACGCAGTGGGTCAGTTCATTCGCCAGTTCGACAAGCAATTCGGGTTTCAGCAGCCAGCGGGATTGACCGCGCTGGGGTTGTTTTCGGTGTGGTTGGCGTTGGTGATGGGTGGGGCGTGGGCGTCGGTGAAAGTGACAGTATTGCGGATTCATTGAACGCAACTGCAACCGAGCTTTAGCATCGCCCAAGTCAGTTTCTTCGCCCGGCTGCACCACCCCTGACAGCTGATCTTAAGCCCTCTTGAAATGGAATCCGGAAACGCAATGGCGTCTTCCGGGCCTGCTTGCTCAGGCAATCCATTTCCGCGAGTGCCGATCAGCGGGTGGCGCTTTAGGCCTGGGCGAAGCAACCGCCCTGTGCGATGTGCGGTGTGCGATTCTTGACTAGATGCGGCCAAACTTACCGATTACCGTCGCTGAAGTTACGTCATGATTCATTTGACAACCGCATGACGACCCGATATTGTTGTATATCTACCAGATACACATGAACCAAATGCGCGACGCAGCCATCAATATACGTGCTGAGCCAAACCAGCGGGATTTGATCGATCAAGCCGCGAAATTGCTCGGTAAAAATCGATCCGATTTCATGCTGGAAGCGGCCTGCGAACGCGCTCAATCTATTTTGCTTGATCAGGTGTACTTTCAAATCAACGAAGGGCAGTTCACTCAATTTCTGGAACTGCTAGACACTGCGACCGAATACAATCCAGGTCTGGAAAAATTGCTCACGGTTCAACCCCCATGGAAGGTCAATAGATCTTGAAAGCGGGTTTTCGGCCGCCCCTGCCCCTCACTGAATTACATCAAACCTCGAATTTCGCATGCGGGGTTTCTTCACTCGATGAATGGCTGCGTCGCAAGGCGCTTCAGAATCAAAAATCAGGCGCAAGTCGAACTTTTGTATTGCTTGATGGTGAGAGTGTTGTTTGCGCTTACTATGCACTCGCTGCTGGCGCCGTTTCGCACTCGGCGAGCACTTCCAATATACGTCGCAACATGCCTGATCCGATCCCGGTCATGGTACTTGGCAGGCTGGCGGTCGATCTGAATTTCAAAGGTCAGAAACTCGGTGCAGCCATGCTTCAGGATGCTGTTTTGCGTTGCAAATCGGTCGCTCAAAACGTCGGCGTCCGAGCCATGTTGGTTCACGCAATTGATGAATCCGCAAAGGCCTTTTACTTGAATTACTGATTTCAGGTTTCGCCGATCGATCCAATGACCTTAATGCTCAAGCTTGTTTAGATCATCATGCTTAACATCACCCGGCTGCATTATTCCTAAACATCGCTCAGGTCAGTTTCTTCACTCCGCTACTGCGCTTCTAAACATCGCCCAAGTCAGTTTCTTCGCCCGGCTGCAGCCACACTAAACATCGCCCAAGTCAGTTTCTTCGCCCGGCTGCACCACCCCTGACAGCTGATCTTAAGCCCTCTTGAAATGGAATCCGGAAACGCAATGGCGTCTTCCGGGCCTGCTTGCGCAGGCAATCCATTTCCGCGAGTGCCGATCAGCGGGTGGCGCTTTAGGCCTGGGCGAAGCAACAGCCCTGTGCGATGTGCGATGTGCGATGTGCGATGTGCGATCAGTTGAGTCTTTCCGGTTGGGTATGCCATGCAGCGCGATTCAAGGTCTGCCCGCTGCGAAAGGCTCGCAGCTTTGGAACATGCCCGACCTGCGACTTGTCTGAGCCCCAGTTTCTGGGGCGAGTTGTCGCTCGGGCTTCCAAAGCCAGAGGCTGAAGCAGCGTCTTTTCGGGCAGACCAAGCGCCAGTGGCTGCACAGCCGGAATAGACCGCAACCTCTGCACAGCCGAATAAAACGCCCCCGCACAGCCGGATAAGACGCCCCCGCACAGGCGGAATAGACGGCGACCTTTGCACAACAGCAGCTTCTACAACTGCCCCGCCTCCAGCGTCGCCAGCAAATTCCGCACTCCCTTGGCCCAGTCCGGCGGATTCACACGGAAAGCTTCGCGCAACTTGGCGTTGTCCAACACCGAATAAGCGGGCCTCGCTGCCGCAAAGTTCATTGAACTGGTAGGCACAGGTAAAACCGCGGGCATGTTGGCCACCAAGCCCTTCTTCACGGCCAGTTCAAGCGCCAGTGTGGCGTACTCATGCCAGGTGGTTTCGCCCGCCGCGCTGGCGTGAAAAATCTCGCCTGCAGGCACTTCAGCAGGGTAGTCGGGTAAAAAGGTCGGGGCCAGTTTCCCCAAGGCCCGGTAACGGCTTTGTGCAACCACGCCGGCCACGGTCAGGCCAAGTTCGGCCAGCCATGCAGCGGGTGTGGGTGCGCCGCGCTGGTCATTGACCACCTTCAATTCAGGCCGCTGCTGGGCCAGCTTGATCATGGTTTTGCAGAAATTGCCGCCCCGTTGGGCGTACACCCACCCGGTTCGAAACACCAGCCAATTGCCGCCGACTTCCTGTAAATACTGCTCACCTTCGGCCTTGCTTCGACCGTACACACTCAAAGGGTTGATGGGGTCGTTTTCTTGGTAGGGGCGATTGGCGGTGCCATCAAACACGTAGTCGGTGCTGTAGTGCACCAGCACGGCGCCCTGCTTTTTACATTGCTCGGCCAGTACACCCACAGCTTTGCCATTGATCTGGCTGGCCAGTTGCGGCTCCTGCTCGGCTTTTTCCACCGCGGTGTAAGCCGCAGCGTTAATCACCACATCGGGGCGAACGTCTTTCAAGGCAGCCACAATTTGTTCGGGCTGAGTGAAATCCACTTTGTCACGCCCGTAGCACACGCAATCGCTCATGGTTTCCATCAGGGCGGGTTTGGCGTGTTGCCCCAACACGTAACCCAGCTGCCCCTGCGCACCCAATACCAGAACCCGAATTCCCACTTGACGCTTCCTGTGACTGTGACAATGAACGCTGACTATTGTAGGGCATCACCGGACGGGAAATCGTGACCGGAACCAACTGGGGCAAACACTCACTAAAAAGTATAATCTGACCATTACAAATTCCTGTAATAGTTACTATTTTTAGGTAATATTATGAAAAAAACAACCCTCTGCCTGGCACTTTCTCTGGCTTGTGCCCAACATGCCATGGCCGCCGAATTTCGTGTCGACCGGCTTTACATCCTTGGCGACAGCCTGAGCGACGGCGGCACCTACACCAACACTGCCACTGCGGGCCTTACCGGTGCCGGCGTGCCTTCTGCGCTGATTCCCAACCGCTTGAAATTCACGACCAACAGCAACAATTCACCCCTTTGGGACAATGTACTCGCCGCCAAACTGGGCATTCCGCTTGATGTGGATGTGTTGAACATACCCACTGGCACCAGCACTGTGCTGACCACCCATGTCAACGGCGGCAATTACGCGCAGGGGGGTTCACGCGTGGCCAACCCAGCGGGCATTGGTCAAAACCTCGCCCAAGGCATCACCACCATTCCGGTCACGCAGCAGGTGGACCGCCTGCTGGCCGATGTCGGTGGCACTTTTCAACGCAACGACCTGGTTGCACTGTGGGCTGGCGCAAACGATGGCTTTACCCAATTCGGAACCATTGCAGTCGCAGGCGCAGGGTACATTCCCACCGCCCTGTCTGAAATGTCGGTGGCAGCAGGTGCAGAGCTTCAGCAAATTGACAGGCTGAAGGCTGCCGGCGCGCGCAACATTGTGGTCATCACCATGCCTGATTTGGGCGTGACCCCCTTTGCCGCACTGGTGGACGCCAGCTCGCCGGGCAGTAAAACCCTGCTGACCACACTCACCAATCAATTCAACAACACTCTTGAAACAGCCGCCGCAGCCAAGGGTGCGGTGGTGGTAGACGCCAACAAACTGCTGTACGCCATTCTGGCCAATCCGGCCAAATACGGCTTTACCTCACCCACACCCACCACACCTGCCTGTGGCGTCAACGCGTCGGCCACGGGCCCCAACGACTACTACAACAGCAGCCTGACCTGTATTCAAGGCGTCAACGCCAGCGCCGACAGTCAACGACGCATCTTCGCCGACGGCGTGCACCCCACCGCCGCGGCGCAAGCCCTGTTTGGCGAGGCGGGTTTTGCAGGGCTACAGGCCACCGGCATCAACGGCATTTTGCAGGTGTCGCCACTGACGCCCATTCGCCAGCATGCCCTTGGCCTGGAAAATCGATTGTCTTCATTTGCCCTGGTGGAAGAATACCCGCAAGGCAAGGTCAAACTTCGCCCGGTGGGTGATGTGCAGGTGTATGCCAGCGCCGAAGCGGGCCAATTCACCTCGTCGGCCCAACAAGTGCAGGAAGGGTTGCAGGCCGACACCAAAGTGCTGAACGTTGGCGCTGACCGCATGGTGGCCCGCAATGCACTGGTGGGCGTGGGCGTCAGCCTGGACAGCGCCAACACCAAATTTGACAACAATGGCGGCGGCTTTAAAAACGACGTGGCCATTGGCACGCTGTTCACCACGGTGGCTTTGTCAAAATCAGTCTACGTCAATGCCGCACTGGCTTATGGCCGCATCAGTTACGACGTTGAACGCAAATTCATGCTGGGCCCCAGCCAGGAACGCTACACCGCCAACACCAACGCTGACTACCAGTCTGCCCGCATCGGTGGCGGCTACATTCACAACTTCGGCAATGGCTGGACACTGAACCCACAACTGGCCTACACCGATGAGCAAATCAAGCTGGATGGCTACAACGAGAGCAGCGGCGCAGCCAGCCTCAGTTTTGGCAGCAGCACCTACAAAGCCCAGCGCGTCAGCACTGGTTTTGCGCTTACCAAAGCACCCGCAAACCCCAGCGGCTGGCGGCCACTGTTGCGTTTTTCCATCGAAACCGATTTAAACAAAGACGATGTGGCCATTCGCATGGGCCCAAACCCCAACACCTTGGCCACCGTGTACGCACCACGTCCAGATGGTAATTTTCAGTTGCTGTCAGTGGGGGCTGCCAAGCCAGTCGGGCCCGGGCAGGTCATTTTGCAGGCGGCCTCCACACTGGGGCAACAAGGGGTGAAATCGCTGTCACTCAGCGCCAGCTACAAAGCCAGCTTTTGATTGTTAAATTGCCTCTCCCCCATTCGGGGGGGGCAGGGAAACCCTAATATTCAGGTGAAAGGTGAGTATTACAATCAGATGTCACGGAGACAACCAATAGGTAATAATTATGACAAAAAATGCAGTATTTGTAGGACTCTCGCTTGCTCTATCCACCCTGTCCGCACAGGCTGCACCCAATCCCACACTGGATGGTCAACAGGCTGGCGGTCTGAACGGCGTCATGGTTGCCACACCGCTTGGGGCCATTCGCCAACATGCGCTGGCACTTGAAAATCGATTGTCGATCTTTGGTCTGGTAGAGCCAGATGCCAAGGGTGAGCCACACCTGCGCCCCGTGGGCGACGTGCAATTGTACGGTAGCGCCGAAGCTGGCCGTTACAAGCTAAAAGAGGAAGGCATAAAGCCAGGCTTCAAAGCCCACACCCAAGTACTTAACCTTGGAGGAGACCGCATGGTCACCCGAAATGCTTTGGTCGGGCTAGGGATCAGTGTAGACAGTGCCAATACCAGCCTTGAAAACGGACGGGGTTCTTTTGACAACGATCTGGTTTTGGGCACCGTATTCACCACCATCGCACTGTCTCCGAGTATGTATGTCAATGGTCAGGTCAATTTTGGTCGGGTGAACTACGACATCAACAGAATTGGATCTGTTCCCGGTACAGCGACCGGCAGCACATCCGCCTTGTACCAGGCTGCACGAATTGGCGGCGGTTTCATCCACAACTTCAGCCACGGAATTACCCTAAACCCTCAAATTTCGTACACTGAAGAACAGCTTAAAATGGACGGCTACTCAGAGACCGGAACGTCGCCACTGCTTCTTCGATACAATCCGACCAAATACAAGTCACAACGCGTGAGTCTTGGCGCAATTGCGACCATAGCCCCCAGCACCCCCCACGGCTGGAGGCCGGTTGCCCGATTCTCGTTCGAACACGACTTAAACGATGACGGCGTTGTGGTTGGTGTGGGTCAAGCCGCGGGCGGCCCAATTCAGACCGCCAAGGGAGATCAACCAGACCGCAACTACGAGCTGCTGTCACTGGCTGCGATCAAGGAATTGCAAAATGGTGGTTTGATTAACCTACAGCTGGCAACTACGCTGGGCTTTAAAGACTTGACGTCCTATAGCCTCAGCGCAACCTACAAGCATCCGTTCTAACCGTACTGCTTTTCTAGCCACTCACGGTAACCCTGTTCGGTTACCTGGGTGGCCCACTCCTGATTGTTCAAATACCACTGCACCGTTTTTCGAATGCCGGTGTCGAAGGTTTCAGCCGGTTTCCAGCCCAATTCCCTCTCAATCTTTCTGGCATCGATGGCATAGCGGCGATCGTGGCCGGGCCGGTCTTTCACAAACGCAATTTGCGTGGCGTAGGGCTGCCCATCTGCGCGGGGCTGCAAATCATCCAGAATGGCGCAAATGGTGTTCACCACGTCCAGGTTGGCTTTTTCGTTCCAGCCGCCAATGTTGTAGGTTTCGCCCAAAGTGCCCGCCTCTAGCACGCGGGCAATGGCGCGGGTGTGGTCTTCCACAAACAGCCAATCGCGAATTTGCTGACCGTCGCCATACACTGGCAGGGGCTTGCCCTGCAGCGCGTTCATGATCATCAGCGGGATCAGCTTTTCCGGAAAGTGGTAAGGCCCGTAGTTGTTGCTGCAGTTGGTGGTTAACACCGGCAAGCCGTAGGTGTGGTGCCAGGCACGCACCAGGTGATCGCTGGCCGCTTTACTGGCTGAATACGGACTGTTGGGCTGATAGGCGTTGGTTTCAGCAAAAGGAGGGTCGTTTTTGCCCAGCGTGCCGTACACCTCGTCGGTGCTGACGTGCAAAAAACGAAACTGCGGACGTTCTTCGCCTTGCAGGGTTTCAAAATAAGCCCGTGCACATTCCAGCAAGCGGAACGTGCCCATCACGTTGGTTTGCAAAAAAGCCTCAGGGCCCAAGATAGAGCGATCGACGTGGCTTTCAGCCGCAAAATTCACAATGGCGCGGGGCTTGTGCGTGGCCAAAATATCGGCCACCACCTGTGTGTCACCAATGTTGGCGTGCACAAAGGTGTGGGCCGGGTTGTTCATCACGGGCAAGAGGGTCGACAAATGCCCTGCGTAGGTCAGCGCGTCCAGCGACACCACGGGTTCGGTGCTGTTTTCAAAATGCTGGCGCACGAAGCACGATCCGATAAACCCGGCTGAACCGGTCACAAGAATGGTCATCTTTGCCTAACTCGCGTCAAAAAAACCGTTTAACATGGGACAAAACAACAGGCAGTGTATTTCAAATTTATTCATTTACAAGGACAGGGGCATGAACACTTCAACAACTGCATGGTTTACCAAGATGGGCATGGCGGCGCTGGTACTGGCCAGTGCGGGCTGTGTGGCCGTTGTACCCATGGGCAACAACGACAAAAACAAAACTGACAATGGCAGTGGCGCTTCAGGCACCCAGCCACAAGCCACCGTGTGCAACATCGAAGGTCAAGACAAGCAAGATCTTTCCAACGGCACCACCAAGGTGTTGATCACCCAAAGCTGCGAAAAAACTGAAATCTACATTGAAAACCAGCACCCCGAACACCCCAAGAAATGCCAGGTGCGCATTGGTGCACAGGCCACTCAGCTATACATTCAGCCGGGTGAAAGCCGAACCCTGACCCAGCAAGGCCCGGTTGAAAAGGCGCAGATTTACGTCAATTGCGTGAACGACTGGAACCGCACCAAATAAAGCAGTATCCGTGTGGCTGGGCCCTCAAGCCCGGCCATACACGTCGTCAAACCGCACAATGTCGTCTTCTTCAAGGTAGTCGCCACTTTGCACTTCGATCATCACCAGGTTCATCTTGCCGGGGTTGACCAAGCGGTGGCGGTTGCCTGCGGGAATGTAGGTGGACTCGTTTTTACGCACCAAAAACACAGCCTCACCATTGGTGACTTCAGCCGTACCTTCCACCACGATCCAGTGTTCGCTGCGGTGGTGGTGCATTTGCAAACTGAGTGACGCATTGGGCTTCACCTCAATGCGCTTGATCTTGTAGCCCGCGGCGTCTTCGAGCACGGTGTAGGTGCCCCAAGGCCTGTGGACCGTGGGGTGAAAGTTCACCAGTTCACTGCCCTGCTTTTTCAGGGTTTCAACCACCTTCTTCACGTCCTGGTGGCGGCTTTTGTGGGCCACCAACAGTGCATCGGGCGTGTCCACCACCAGCAGGTTGTCGACACCCAACGTGGCCACCGTGCGGTTGCCCAAGCGAACGTGGGTGTTGGCGGTTTCAATGTTGATCCACTGCCCCGCCCCTTCTGTTTGCGTAGTGTTGCCTTGTGCATCGGCGGCGCATTGCTCGGCCAGTGCGGCCCAGCTGCCAATGTCACTCCATTGAAAGCTGGCAGGCACCACCGCCACATTGTCGGCTTTTTCCAGAAGGGCATAGTCGATGCTGATGTCGGGCTGGGTGTTGAACAGATCGGCTGGAAACGTGGACACCGTGCCACCCGCCTTGGGCGCAGGTTTGGTGCTGGCGCTCTGCCAAACGGTTTGGGCCGCTTCGGCAACCGCAGGCGCATGGCTTTGCAAACCCGCCAGCAATTCATCGGCACCCAAAGCAAACATGCCACCGTTCCACACGTACTGCCCGCTGGCCAGGTATTCCATGGCGGTTTTGGCATCGGGCTTTTCAACAAAGCGCTTGACCTTGTACACGCCGGGCACCGTGGCCAATTCGGCGTCACGCTGAATGTAGCCAAAACCAGTTTCAGGTGCAGTGGGCGTAATGCCAAAACACGCCAATTGCCCCTGTTGCCCAGCCTGTATGGCCAAGGCTGCGGCGTCTACAAATGCACCCACAGGGTTGATCAGGTGGTCTGCCGGCAGCACCAACAACACGGGGTTGGCGTTCGGAAACTTCGCTTTTGCCCACAAAGCGGCCAGTGCAATGGCTGGTGCTGTGTTGCGCCCGGCGGGCTCCAGAATCTGGTTCAATACCACGCCTTTGCCCTGCAACACCGGATTGCATTCATCCGCCAGCAAAAACTGGTAGGCCTCGTTGCTGACCAACAGCAGGTCTGAACAGCCCGGCACACTGGCCGCGCGCTTCACGGTTTGGGCAATCAGGCTTTCACCGCCCACCTTCAAAAATGGCTTGGGGAAGTTTTTGCGGGAAAGGGGCCACAAACGCGTGCCAGCGCCACCACATAGAACGACTGGAATGACTGGGTTGTTCATGTTGCTCATACCTGCCTCAATTGTTCTTCGTGCTGTAAAAACCACGCGTAGGTGCGGGCCAGGCCCTCTTCAAGGCCAATGCTGTACTGCCAGCCCAAAGCCTTTAAACGGTCGACATTCATCAGCTTGCGTGGGGTGCCATCGGGTTTGGTGGCGTCAAACACCAATTCACCCGTATAGCCCACCACACGGGCCATGGTGTGCGCCAGTTCGGCAATGGTGCAATCTACGCCGGTGCCCACATTGATGTGGCTTAACATCGGTTCGGTGTTGGCCTGGTAGGTGGCGTTGTCCAGCAGCAGCACGTGAATGCTGGCCGTCGCCATGTCGTCCACATGCAAAAATTCACGCATGGGTTTGCCGGTGCCCCACACCACCACCTGCGGCAGGCTTTGCTGCTTTGCTTCGTGAAAGCGGCGCATCATGGCCGGTATCACGTGGCTGTTCAGCGGGTGGAAGTTGTCGTTCTCGCCATACAGGTTGGTGGGCATCACGCTGCGGTAGTCGCGCCCGTGCTGGCGGTTGTAACTTTCGCACAGCTTGATGCCGGCAATTTTGGCAATTGCATAGGGCTCGTTGGTGCTTTCCAGCGTGCCGGTCAGCAAGGCGTGTTCAGTCATGGGCTGCTCGGCCAACTTGGGGTAAATGCAGCTGGACCCCAAAAACAGCAGATGCTGGCAGTCGTTGGCGTGAGCGGCCTCAATCACGTTGGCCTGCATCATCAGGTTGTCGTAAATAAAGTCGGCCGGGTAGGTGTTGTTGGCGTGTATGCCCCCCACCCGTGCAGCGGCCAGCACCACGGCGTCAGGCTTTTCAGCGGCCATGAACTGGCGCACTGCAGCTTGCTCCACCAGGTTCAGCTCGGCGTGGGTGCGGGTCACAATGCGAGTGAAACCGCGCGCCTGCAACTGGCGCACAATGGCGCTGCCCACCATGCCACGGTGGCCCGCCACGTAAATTTTTGAATCGGTTGAGATCATGCTGTTGGCACCTGCTGGCTTATTCACGGCTGACGGCCACGCTGTAGCCGTGCTGCTTCAACAGGGCCTGTTTGCGGGCGGCTTCCAGGTCGCTGGCCACCATTTCCTGCACCATCTCTGCCAGGGTAATGCGTGGCGTCCAACCCAGCTTCTGCTTGGCTTTTGAAGGGTCGCCCAGCAAGGTTTCCACCTCCGCGGGGCGGAAGTAGCGCGGGTCCACCTGCACCACCACATCGCCCACTTTCAGGGCTGGGGCCTTGTCGCCCTCCACCTTGGCCACAATGCCTTTTTCATCCACACCCGCACCTTCCCAGCGCAGTGTGACGCCCAGCTCGGCGGCTGTCATTTCAATGAACTGGCGCACTGAATACTGCACGCCCGTGGCAATCACGAAGTCTTCAGGCTGGTCTTGTTGCAACATCAGCCATTGCATTTCCACGTAGTCTTTGGCGTGGCCCCAGTCGCGCAGGGCGTCCATGTTGCCCATGTACAGGCAGCTTTCAAGGCCCACTGCAATGTTGCTCATGCCGCGGGTAATTTTGCGGGTCACAAAGGTTTCGCCGCGGCGCGGGCTTTCGTGGTTGAACAAAATGCCATTGCAGGCGTACATGCCATAGGCTTCGCGGTAGTTCACGGTAATCCAGTAGGCGTACATTTTGGCCACTGCATAAGGGCTGCGCGGGTAAAAGGGTGTGGTTTCCTTTTGTGGAATTTCCTGCACCAGACCATACAACTCGGACGTGGAGGCCTGGTAAAACCGGGTGGTCTTTTCCATGCCAGAAAAGCGGATTGCTTCCAGCAGGCGCAAGGTGCCGATGGCGTCTACATCGGCGGTGTATTCCGGCGATTCAAAGGACACAGCCACGTGGCTTTGCGCACCCAGGTTGTACACCTCGGTGGGGCGCACTTCTTGCAAAATGCGCGTCAAGTTGGAGGTGTCGCTGAGGTCGCCGTAATGCAGCTTGAAGCGCTGGTTCTCGATGTGCGGGTCTTCGTAAATGTGGTCGATGCGCTGGGTGTTGAACTGCGACGCGCGGCGTTTAATACCGTGAACTTCATAGCCTTTTTGAAGCAGAAATTCTGCCAGGTACGATCCGTCTTGCCCGGTTACGCCGGTGATCAACGCCACTTTGCTCATGCTGGTTTACCCTGAAATGAAATTGGTACAGGCGCCCAGAATAGCGCAGCCTTGGGCATCTGAATAAGCTGTTTGATCAAATAAATGTCGGATATCATCGTCATAATTTTATAATTCTAATTTATGGTGAATAAAACCGACCATGCAATCAATCAAAAACACCACTGATCTGGCCATGCTTTTAAAGGCACTTCGCCAAAACGGCGGGCCACAGGGACGCAAAATGCCGGCGCACACACTGGCGCAACTGGCCGGGCTCAGCCGCGACACCATTTTCAGGATGGAAAGGGGCGAAGACGTGTCTTTCGACACCGCACTGCGGGTGTTACGGGTGTTTGAAGTTGGCCTGCAAGCGGCACAAGTTGAATGGCCCACCTTGGGCAATGCCGCGCAGCATTTTCAGCACACGCATGCACAACAGTAATCAACTGGTGCAGGTGTTCAACCTGGGGCGGCCCAGCGGCTGGCTGGGGGCACAATCGGCTTGGGGCAAGCCAGCAAGAACTGGCGGGCAATTCCAACACTGGTTTCAATACACCAGCCGCAACCCTTCACAGCCGTGGTTCAGCTTGCTAACACCGCCCAGCCAAACACTGTACCTTCAAAGCGCTGCATTTCCCGCGTTTTCGCATTTGGGCAGCCTTGCTGAACTGCCCGCTTGCAGCAACCAGTGGCTGGGCACGCTCAGTTTTGCCAACCCCGATGCACCCGTGGTGCGGCCACGGCGTATTTTGCCAACAAGCACACTGCAAACCCTGACCTTTGCTGAATTGCTGAACCGCGTGGGCGACCCGACCCCATTGCACCATGGCTTGCTGGTGCAAACCGATCGGCGTTATGGCACGGCAGACACGCTGGCCTACCCTGCCTTGCCCGATGCCTTGCGCGCTTTGCCTGGCCACCGCCAAGTGGGGGCACTCAGCCTGCTGCCACGGCCCGACTTCAACCCCACCACCCAACAACGCCTGGGTGCGGAACACCTGCACTGCAGCATGGGCTTGCACTGGCATGACTGGGAAAAATTACTGGGCGGGCCGCAAAAAGCCCTGTTCAGCATGGCTTGTGAGGCCATACGCACGTATGGTCGCCAGCACGGCCTGCTGATTGCGCAGTTCAAAAGCCACTTAAATTTGATTTGCAGCGGGGCACTGAACCCGTACTGGATCTACCAGCAGCCGGGCGCCATGCAGGCATCACACCCTTCACAGCCAAGCCGGCCCCAAGTGATGGGTCTGGCCTATTTGCCCAAATTGTCAGTGTGAATTTCCACCGGGCGTTCTGCACCCAGCACATTGAGCAGCAACAGCACGCGGTCGGCACTCTTCAGGGCAGCCACGCGCCCCACCAAGCCTTCAAAAGGCCCGGCTTCCACACGCACCTCTTGCCCCTCGGCCAAGGCCGGGGCGCGGGCATCCAGGTTCATCACCGACTCGTCGTCCAGTTGGCTGGCAATCCGGGTAATCAGGTCGTCGGGCACCGGCGTCGCCTTGCCGCCGAAGCGGACCAGGTCGATGCAACCCTTGGTTGAGCGCAGCTTGGTGAAGTCGTGCACACCCGCCTGCAACCGCACAAACACATAGCGGGGAAACAGCGGCTCTACCACCAATTGCATGCCGCCCGCCTTGCGTTTTTTCTGGCGCGCACGCGGAAAAAACACGCCGAAGCCCTGGCGCTGCAAATTCTCTACGGCCACCGCCTCCAGCCGTGGCTTGGTGTACACCACGTACCAGTTGTTCATAGGTGGCGGGCGTGAAATTTCAGATGGTTTTCAATAAAGCTCGCGATGAAGTAGTAACTGTGGTCGTACCCGTCGCGGTAGTTGATCTGCGCCTTGTAGCCCATTTCGGCACAGGCGGTAATCAACAAGTCGGTTTTCAACTGCTCCGCCAAAAACGAGTCGGCGGTGCCTTGGTCGACCAGCATCGGCAATTGCCGTGCGCCCGCACGGATCAGCGCCACCGTGTCGTAACGCAACCAGCTTTCGCGACTTTCACCCAAATAATGACCCAAGGCCTTGCGACCCCACGGGCACTGGCTGGGGGCCACAATCGGAGAAAATGCACTCACACTGGCGTAGCGGTTGGGGTGGTTCAAGGCGATGGTCAGCGCCCCGTGCCCGCCCATTGAATGGCCGCAAATGGCGCGGCGCGGCTGCAGCGGGAACTCGGCTTCCACCAATTCTGGCAGCTCGTCCACCACATAACGTTCCATCTGGTAATGGGTCTTCCAGGGGGCTTGGGTGGCGTTTACGTAAAAGCCCGCACCCAGGCCGAAATCCCATGAATTGTCGGGGTCAACAGGCACTTGCGGGCCACGGGGGCTGGTGTCGGGCATCACCAAAGCAATGCCCAAATCGGCCGCAATGCGCTGCGCGCCGGCCTTGGTGGTGAAGTTTTGGTCGGTGCAGGTTAAACCGGACAACCAATACACCACAGGCACCTTTTTACCCGCCACCGCAGCGGGCGGCAGGTACACGCTGAACTGCATGGTGCAACTTAAAGCGGCAGACTCATGCTGCAACTGCAACTGCTGCCCTTCAAAACATTTCACGCTGCTTAATGTTTTCATGGCACCACCGCTTTAATAATGAATCACGCTGCGAATGGACTTGCCCTCGTGCATCAAATCAAAGGCCTCGTTGATTTGCTCAAGCGGCATGGTGTGGGTGATGAAGGTGTCCAGCTCGAACTCGTCGTTCATGAAACGGTTGACATAGCCCGGCAATTCCGTGCGGCCACGCACACCACCAAAAGCACTGCCACGCCACACGCGGCCAGTCACCAACTGGAATGGGCGGGTTGAAATTTCCTGCCCGGCACCGGCCACACCGATGATGACGCTTTCGCCCCAGCCCTTGTGGCAGCATTCCAGCGCAGCGCGCATTACCTTCACGTTGCCAATGCACTCGAAGGAGAAATCCACACCGCCGTCCGTCATTTCAACAATCACCTCTTGAATGGGCTTGTCGAACTTGGACGGGTTCAAAAAGTCGGTGGCACCCAGCTTTTTGGCAATCGCAAATTTGTCCTCATTCAGGTCAACGGCGATAATGCGCCCGGCCTTGGCCTGCACCGCGCCGATAATCACAGCCAAACCGATGCCACCCAAACCAAACACGGCCACAGTGTCGCCCTGCTTCACTTTGGCGGTGTTGTGCACCGCGCCCATGCCGGTGGTCACGCCACAACCCAGCAGGCACACTTTTTCAAGCGGGGCCTTGGGGTCGATTTTGGCCAAGGAAATTTCGGGCACAACGGTGTGCTCGGCAAAGGTGGAGCAACCCATGTAGTGGTAAATCGGTTTGCCGTCTTTGCTGAAACGGCTGGTGCCGTCGGGCATCAAACCCTTGCCCTGTGTGGCGCGCACAGCCTGGCACAGGTTGGTTTTGCCACTTTTGCAGAACTTGCATTCACGGCACTCGGCCGTGTACAGGGGAATCACGTGGTCGCCCACGGTCAGGCTGGTAACGCCCTCGCCAATGGCTTCTACAATGCCAGCACCCTCATGGCCCAAAATGGCGGGAAACACACCCTCGGGGTCGTCGCCGCTCAGCGTGTACGCGTCGGTGTGACACACGCCTGTGGCCACAATGCGAACCAGCACCTCGCCCTTTTTGGGCAGCTCCAGATCAACTTCTTCGATGGACAGTGGTTTGCCAGGGCCCCAGGCCACAGCTGCACGGGTTTTCATGGTTGGCATTGCTTTTTCCCCTTTACAAGCGGTGTTGAATCAAGCTGCCAGTTTAACGCAGTAAATTGTGGATGCCCGCTGGCGACGTGCACATGCGGAGAACGGACCTACTCAGGCGGTTGTCGACCCAAAGAAAATATCTATTTCTCAACGAATAATTTTTTGAGTTTTTAGTAAGATCTTCGTAATTTTAAAATTTTCTCCATTCCAGTAATAAATGATCCGGTACGCTGGCTGCAAACTACGCCACTCCGGCTGGGTCAGATCGGGCTCCGCAACAAACACCGCGCTGCCATCATCGAAATACAGCTTCGCCTCATGGTCAAACCCATTTTCAAGATGTTGACCGGCCGAAAGAAAGTCAATGTTTCGTGGAATTACGATTCCGATTTCATCTGCGTTGACTTTCGCAAATTCTCCATCCTTGTTTAACACCCAAAACTCATATGACCAGGTGTCATGACCAACACCACTTTCAAAAGCAATGACATACAGGGTTCGCCCACGATCGTATTGATAGGCATGAAGATGAAACACATTATCGGTTGGGCATAATCTGAAATCGACTCGGTTACTGTCTCTGTGTAGTACCAACCACTTAACCTGATATTCAGGTTCGTAATATTTTTCGATATCACCGCAACCCTGCTGGCTTGTTTTCTGACTCAGCATGGCATGCAACTCACCTGAGTCTATCTCGGACCGCAGTAACTTTGAATGACCGTGCAAGCTCTTTAACACCTCATCGTATGACAGGCCTTTTGCGAATGCCGATGAAAAAACCAGGAACGTGGTGATGCAGAAACAAAGAATCAACGATATAAAGCGGCGCAATTGCATTTTTTAAAATAAATTCCTCAACAATGTGGAGGGTAATCCAAATGCGAAGCGGTTGCACTACCAGGCTCGCGCCTGATTCATGCTGGTTAACCTTCAGCACCAACACAAAAATGAAATTATCCAAGCTACCAATATTTTTGCTTGTTGCCTTGTCTGTTCAAGCCTATGCAAGTGACGCGAGCTTGCAAGAACTGTCGATACGCAGCGGGCTAAGTCGAGATCAACTTCAAGAATTTGTTAGTGCCTGCGACAGCAATCAACTCAGCATGTACTTCTGTGCCTGGAACTCTGAAATTGCCTCAGAGCAAGAACTTCATCAGGTGGTGACAGACAAACTGCGCGATCGTCCTAAATGCCAAAGCGCGGTTACCGCACTGTCAAAATAATGGTTGTCGGCTGAAAGCAAATTCAGCAAAATTTCAGCAAAAAAGAGTTCCGCTAGAACGCGAATTCCTAAAGTTGCCTCCAGGCCAAATAATCCGACGGCTTAAGGCCATATCGGGCCAAAACGCCTTCGTGCAATCGTCGCAATTCATCGATTATCAACTCCTGAACGGGCTGCTGTGCCTCAGGCGGCACGCTGGCCTTTACAACTTTACTGATAAATCCCATGGGGTTGGCTTCTCGATTAAGCACAACATCATGAATGGTCTGCTTGATCAACTCGCGCCAAGCCAAACGCAGCGGGTCGGGCTCGGCCAGGGTTTGCTGAATTGCAAGGTATTCCTGAGTCGATCTTTCATAGGCCCATACATACAGATCACGCAGCAGTTCAATGCGGGTCATTTCATAAACGCCTAGCATTGCGCTGCTGTATGCCTCCACAGGCACACCCAAAAAAGTAAGCGGGCACAAATTTTCCCGAAACAGTGGCAAATTGGCCAAAATACGCGACGTTCTTTTATTGATGTCCGCAAATGGCTGCAAATATGGCAAATGCACCATCAGAAAGAAAGATTGCTCAAAAGGGTCCGAAATCACATTGGCCTTGTCAAGCAGCAATTCAAGCACCGCCTCAATTTGCTGTGGCGTCGCCAATGGCTGATACACACTTTTGCCTATGTCCACTGCATGCTGCCGAATGCGCCCCTCATCTGCCGGGTTGGGAAGCAGGTTTTCTGACAATGCACTGTGCAAATTCATTAGGGTGTAACGGTTTATGCCGACTTGATTCATGTTTTCAACCAACAGCTCAATGGCCGACTTGTGGTTCAAAATCATTTGGGTTTCCATGGTCGCCTTGCCTTCCGCGACCCTCCCCTGTTCAATCAGCTCCCGCGTATCCAGGCGTGAATAAGTGTTTCCCTCCAAGTGACTGGAAGCCCATGACAAATCAATAAGCAGGCGATTCAAAATGGCCCGGCCGTGTGTACCAGCGGGTTGTTCAGCGTTCGCAGTTTTGCCCATGGCGTGTAACTGCCGACGAATGGAACTCGATAAATACCAGGTTTTACCTGGCTGATAGACGTTCAAAAATTCGGTCTGATAGCCAATCGGCTTACGCGCCGGCAGGGGCTGGTCAATGTAAGCAAGAACATCGCGACTGTCAGCCGACAGCGGAATGTAAGTTGGAAACCGACTTTCGATTTCAGGCTCAATCAGGAAATACCGGCGAGCTCTCGCTATGCCTGTTGCACGTATAAGGTGCTCATCAATCATTGCCGCCACCAGCCGTTGCGCTGTACGTCGCGAAACCTCGGGGTGCATGCCCAAAAGTTCAGACAGGGAAAGGCCCTGCCTTGCGGACTGAATGCTTTTTAAAAAGTCTTGTTGAATTGGCATGATCAAATTGGCGCAGTTCTAGAGTGAATTGGCGCAATTATGGCGCAATTTATTAAATCGCGCCATAATTGCGCCACCAACCCTTTTATCAAAGAAATCTGATTTGCATAAATGCTCTTTTAAATGCTATAAAAGAGCATTCATGTTCAATTTTATTATGTCCAAAATATCCATTACACCAAAGCAGGTGCACAGCCTGGTTGCCGAGCGCATTCAAACCTGGGGCCTTTGCATACGCACCTTGCGCTACACGCAAAAAATAAAGGCCGCCGACCTTTGCGAGCGCCTGGGCATCTCGCACACCACCCTTCGCCGTCTTGAACAAGGTGACCCGGCCGCCGCCGTGTGTCATTACCTGCAGGCCCTTTTGATACTGGGCGTTCTGGATGAAGTTGCGCCGCCCGTACCCACCACGTTGTTTAATTCTGATGCCGCGCACAAACGTGTTCGCTTGCAAAGCCGGGCAGACGATGACCTCTTCTAAACCCGTTTACATCTACCTGCACCACCCTTACAGCGGTGCGTGGCTTACCGTAGGCCGATATATCTGGCTGCCAGAGACACAAAGCGGCGAATTTTTGTATGCACCGCTGTACTGCGAACGGGAAGACGCGATCAGCATAGACCCCATCAATCTGCCACTCATTCCCGGGCAATTGTTCACAACTACACGATACAAAGGCCTTCACGATGCGCTGCGCGATTGCACCCCTGACGCCTGGGGAAAGCAGCTCATCAGCAGGCAACATGGGCTTTCAATGAACAGCCATGATCGTGAGTTTCTGATGTTTGCCGGTAACAGTGACCGCTGGGGGGCGCTGGCACTTGGACAATCAAAGAGGCCCGCCGTTGCGGCACTTCAAACGCCCAAATTGAGCCAGATTGATCAACTCATTGATGAGCTACACACCATTGCCGAACACCAGCCGAGCAAGCACCCGCAACTGCGCAAAAAACTGTTTGCCACACCGAGCCTGGGCGGCGCCAGGCCCAAGGCCACGGTTCAAGACGGTTTGCGATACTGGCTAGCAAAACCAAACCAGAACACAGACACTTGCAATATCGCCAGGCTTGAATTTTTTGCATTGGCACTGGGCGAGGCATGCGGCCTGAGTGTGCCCGCCATTCAGCTACACGGGCACGGCCAACAAACCGACACCCTCCTGATTGAACGCTTCGACCGAAGCGGGCCCCAGCGCCACATGGTGCTTAGTGGAGCAAGTCTGCTTGAAACAGAATACCCACCCGTGAAGACGGGCGAAACAAATCGCTGGAGCTACCCTCGGCTGGCAGAGCAAATGCGGCGCTGCGGCTGCCCCAAAGAAGACACCATCCAGTTATTCAAACGCATGATTTTCAATGCCATCATCGGTAACGACGACGATCACCCACGCAACCACGCGATTGTTTTTCGGGCGAACGAGAAACGCTGGCGCTTAAGCCCCTTGTTCGATGTAGTACCCAACCCCGATGAGGCGCCAAAGCGTCTTTCGATGCAACTGTGCGCAGGGCATTTTGAGATTTCGCGATCAAACCTGTTGGCAGATGCCGAAAAATTCGGACTTGCAGCAACACTGGCGGAAGAAACACTAGACAATTTTACGCAGTCAGTGGGCGCTAAAGCCCACAAGCACATTTATGTTCTAGCGCGCATTCAAGCGAACGCCATGACCGCACGAATTCGAAGTCAGCTCGCATTGCTGGCCGAGTAATCTGCACCCACGCCAATAATCCGAGGCTCTAACTGGAAGACGACACACACATCGCAAAAAGGGGCTTTACATAAAATTATAAAAAATCAATAATTATGGCTAAAAAATAATTTTATCTAATCATGACCAAAATTTATTCCAGAACTGAACTTGCCAATTCCATGGCTGCACAGCTGATCAAGCCGACCGGTCTTGACACTGGCTTGCGATCAGGACTTTTTCTATCTGGCATTCGGCGCATCGGAAAAACCACTTTTTTAAGAAACGACCTCATCCCTGCCCTACAAAAGCTTGGGGCTGTGGTTGTTTATGTCGACCTGTGGAGCAACCCGCAGGCCAGTCCCGCAGACCTCGTCTACCACGCTGTTGCGGATACACTGCGCGATTTGGCAACCCCTGGCTCCGCGCTTCTGGAAAAATTGCGCGCAATCAAAGGGCTGGATATTGGTGCGTTAGGCGTCAAATTGGGCGTCAAAATCGAATCTGTCGAAAAAGCGAATGGAGTAACACTCGCGCAGGTTTTTGAAGAATTGATCGACAAAACCCAAACCGATGTTGTTTTGATTATCGATGAAGTGCAACACGCCCTCGCCAGCGACGACGGCGGCAACCTGCTTTTAGCGCTTAAAGCCTGCCGCGACGCGATCAACCCCCGGCCAGACACCCCAGGACACTTCATTTTTATTGGCACGGGGTCTAACCGGGCCTTGATCGGTGAACTGGCCACCCGAAAAAACCAGGCCTTCGCAGGTGCTTATTCGGCGGACTACCCTGTGCTTAACGGCGAATACGTGGAATTTTTGCTTCAACAACTTCGTAACGATGGATACACAGGGCTGCCATCGCAAAAAGTTGCCAGTGAGGCATTCAAAACCCTGGGAAGCCGTCCGGAAGAACTGCTTCGTGCCCTTCGACTTGCCCTACAAAGTCATGCAAACAACCCAACAACACACCCAGACACAGTGCTGCCCGCGATAGCACTTACCCTGAGAAATGCCGCAGCAGATATTGAACTTGAAAAGGTGGAAGCACGTGGCCCACTGGCCATGGCCATATTCAACCGCATTGCAAGTAAACCTGGGGGCTCCAAGGGTATTTACTCGGCAGAAGCAGCAGAAGATTATTCAACAGCACTTGGGCGGACTGTAAAAATTGAAGAAATTCAGCCCGTTGCCATGGACCTGATGGCGGCAAACCTGATTATGCGCAGGGGGCACGGTTTGTACGAGATCACTGACCCCTTCATCAAAGAGATCTGGAAAGAGAAAAAAGGCCTGTTGTAACTTCTTGAAGAAATTTGCAGAAATACTATTTTCTTAAACCATCATGCTTCTAGCCTTGTCGGCCAGGCCAGTTAAGCCCTGTGCTTCCGTTTGAAGGGCTGTAAAGGCAAACGGATTCAAAAACGCACCATTCAGCAGGCGGTTACGATCAACCACCGATAATTTTGCCTCGTCGCACACTGCCTTCCAGTGTGTGGCCATCGTATGCAACTGCGCACCAATAATTTCAACACCCTCTGAAATTGAAAGATGGAACTGAGCCACCGCGGCCAAGCAGGTGCTTAAGCGGCTAAGATTGTCACGACCATGAATAACCATGGCCTGACTTGCCTCTTGCCCCGTTCGCGCCTGCGGGCAGACGTCATAAGCAGGTGTTAAAGTCAACTGCTGCCCATCCCAAAATGCGGCGTGGTTGCGGGCATGGTCATCGGTGTTGCCACACAACACATTGAACACCAAGCGACCAAACACCTCCTTCAGGGTCGCCTTGGGCTGGCTGAAGCGCTGACGGATGATCTGCGCCAAGTCAAAGTAACTGGCGTATCGGGCTTGCATTTCATCGAGCCCAAGAATGGTTAAAGCGGACACCACTGGTTTGCGCAACCAACCCGTATCAGACCATTGTCGGTCAAAACGCTTTACCAGCAACACGTCTTTTCCTGCGGCCCTGACAAGCGACACAGGCGCCACATTCAAACCAGCCATTGCCGCCAGACGCATTGCAACAAACTCTGCTTTCACCACACTGTAGATGTCGTTTGATGAGGAAAACTTGGCGATGTACTTACACCCATCGCCCTCAATGAGTGCCTTGGGTCTTGCACCACCAATTGCGGTGCCGTGATGAAGGGCAAGCTCCAGTGGCGGCGACAGGGGCACGCCAAGCTCAACCAGCTCAGCCGCTTTCAGCAACTCGTCCAGACTTGCATGGGTGACATTTCGTGGCGTGTAAGTGCTTGCCGAGACCTGAAAATCCAGCGCTCCAATTCGATCAGAGCCCGACTCAAGGAGATAATCCAACTCGGTCAAATCCAGCCCCGCTGAAAGACTGGGCTTTGCGCCGAAAAGCCGATTCACAATGACCCTGCGTCCCCATGCGTCTGGGGCGGCATCACGCAAGCACCCCGGCATGCTTAGGCCTTCCGGAAGCGGCAAAATGCCCTCTTGCAGCGGCAGTTCTGGCAAATAAAGCGGCATGGCTGCGTATTCTGGCCGAAACTGGACACGGTTTCTGGCTGAAACTGGACACCGTTTCCAGAGCAAGC
>NZ_BSOJ01000031.1 GCF_030160455.1 Limnobacter litoralis
TGTCTCGGTAATATTGATGTCGCCCACCCCATCTCCGTAGGTGAAGCAAAACGCGGATTCGTTTTCTACATACTTGGCCACGCGCCTTAGGCGCCCGCCGGTCATCGAGTTGTCGCCCGTGTCGACCAAGGTGACGGTCCAGGGTTCGGCCCGCTTGTGATGCACTTCCATGGTGTTGCTGCGCATGTCGAAAGTAACGTCTGACATGTGCAGAAAATAGTTGGCAAAGTATTCTTTGATGACATAACCCTTGTAGCCGCAGCAAATGATGAAATCATTAATGCCATGGTGTGAGTACATCTTCAAGATGTGCCACAAGATGGGCATGCCGCCAATTTCAACCATCGGCTTAGGGCGCACTGACGTCTCTTCGCTTAGGCGTGTGCCTAAACCGCCTGCAAG
Source organism: Limnobacter litoralis (assembly GCF_030160455.1). Classification (GTDB taxonomy): domain Bacteria; phylum Pseudomonadota; class Gammaproteobacteria; order Burkholderiales; family Burkholderiaceae_B; genus Limnobacter; species Limnobacter litoralis. The sequence goes on from NZ_BSOJ01000031.1 coordinate 403, forward strand.
AATTACTGCTTTCATTCAAGAAGTTCCTTTTTAATTATGTTGTTCCGGAGCTTACAAACGCGTCGGAGTAAAAACGGCTGCTGGGCAAGCTAGCTTGGGTAAGTTTAGCCTTCGCGCTGTGGATCATGGCAGTTGAGCCGCAGGCATAAACAGCAGCATTTTGCAGATTTGGTATTGTTTTGAGTAACACATCATGGACATATCCGGCTTGGCCTTTCCAGCTCCTGTCAGGTCGGGATAGAACTGGAATAAAAGTAAAGTTACCGGGGATCTGGCTAACATCAAAATACAAGTCTGCCGGTTTGCGACCACCCCATAACACAGTGATTGACTTAGGATTTTCATCTTGCTTTAGCCGTGGCAGCGATTCGAGAATAGATTTGACGGGCGCGATGCCTGTTCCCGTTGCCAAAAAAACAAGGTCGATATTTGCTGTGTTGCGTAAGAAAAAGGTGCCAAGTGGACCATGTATGCGTAGCAAATCGTTTGGTTTTGCCTGTTTGAACCAATATTCGCTGAATTCACCCCCATCCACAGACCGAATGTGCAACTCAAGAACCTTGTCTGCAAAGCTGCCATTGGCGAGCGAATAACTTCGATGAATTCCATTGGGGCCGATTACATCGACATATTGGCCCGGGGTGAACTCAAAGTCCGCAGTAGGTGGAAGCCTCAGAAAAACCTGAATGACGTCTGGTGCCAAATGGACAATTTCGTTAATTCGGCAGGGCAAGGTTTTGGGTGTTGGAAGTATCAGGCCGCCAAGATCGTCAACATCCAGAACCAAGTCAGTTTCCGCTGCACGCGTGCAGCTTAAAATCCACCCCTCAGCTCTCTCTAATTCAGTCAGCCCGGTTTCAGGATTTAACGCAGTGGTTAAGCCAGAAATCACCTTGCACCTGCAGGTGCTACACCTGCCAGTCCTGCAGCTGTAAGGCAATGCGACGTTGGCTTGAGCTGCAGCGTCCAAAATAGATTTTTCCGATGTTGTCTCAAAGCTGCGGCCTGAGCTTAAGGTAATTGTTGCCATAATCACTTAAACCTGTTGCCAGAAATTTTTTTTCCTTCGGATTTGAGTGCTTCAATTTCCATTTTTAGCGCTTCGTACTCTTCCATCTTTCGTTTCAGAAAGCGGGCCGTAAGCGCAGCTTTTTCAGCAATACCTTGGGGTGTTAAAACATACACATACCCAAACTTGTTTTTGGAATGGGCAAAGTTGTTCATTTTCAACCAGCCTTTCTCCATCAACGCCTTCAAGCAATAATTAACCCCGCTGACGCTAACGCCCAGTTGCTCAGCAAGCTGGCGCTGGGTAAGGTCGGGCTGTTCCTCCAGCAGGCGCATTACACGAAAGTAAGTGTCTTCCTGCTGGTTGGCTTGGCGGCTGGTCATTGCTTGAAATTGCGGGTATTGGAATGGCTACCGCAGCACTCTGCATGCGGTCTCGCAAGGGCGCTGGGGCGGTTTTGTGTGTGTTCTGTTCAAACTTGAACAATGCTAATGGGGGTTAACCACCTCGTCAACCACTGTTTCATGAAGTTTTTATAACGCGTGAATGTACAATCAGCCACATTGATTAAATAACACGCAAGGCCTTTCATGAAAGGAATCATCCTCGCCGGCGGCAATGGCACGCGCCTTTACCCAGCCACCTTGGCCGTTAGCAAGCAGCTTATGCCGGTTTACGACAAGCCGATGATCTATTACCCGCTTAGTACGCTAATGCTGGCGGGTATTCGTGAAGTGCTGGTTATTTCCACCCCGCAAGACACCCCTCGCTTTGAGCAACTGCTGGGCACTGGCAAGCAGTGGGGCATGCACATTGAATATGCAGTTCAACACAACCCCGATGGCCTTGCGCAGGCCTTAATCATTGGCGAGCAATTCATCAACAACAGCCCATGCGCGCTTATTTTGGGCGACAACCTGTTTTACGGAAGCAGCCTGCCCAAGCAGCTGAAAAGGGCTGGGCAAAATCAGAATGGGGCCACTGTGTTTGCCTACCCGGTAAACGACCCGCAGCGCTACGGCGTGGTTGAATTTGACGAGCATGGCAAAGTGCTTAGCATCGAAGAAAAGCCCGCCCAGCCCAAAAGCAGATATGCGCTTACCGGCCTGTATTTTTTTGATGGGAATGTGGCCAGTGTGGCCAAACAGGTAAAGCCCTCAGCCCGTGGCGAGCTTGAAATTACCGATGTGATAAAGGCTTACCAGCAGCAGGGTAGGCTGGACGTGCAGTTGATCGGCCGCGGCCACGCTTGGCTAGACACCGGCACCCACGACAGCATGCTAGAGGCCGCCAGCTTCATTCAAACCATCGAGAAGCGGCAAGGGCTTAAAATTGCCTGCCCCGAGGAAATTGCATGGCGCGCCGGTTGGGTCAACGACGCTGAATTGCGCACACTGGGTGAAAGTTTGAGCAAGAGCGGCTATGGCCATTATTTAATCGACCTGCTGCAGCGCAAGGCGTTTTCAAGATGAAGGCTTGGCAAGCTGGCTTGCGCGGACTTTGGCTGATCCAACCCACCGTGCATGCCGACAGCAGGGGTGCGTTTTTTGAGCGTTTCAACGCCCGGCAGTTTGAACAGCTAACAGGTGAAGCTCCACGGTTTGTGCAAACCTGTGAAAGTGCTTCTGCACACAAAAACACCGTGCGCGGTTTGCACTTGCAGCTAAAAACCAAAGCGCAAGGCAAACTGGTGTGGGTTCAGCAGGGTGCCGTGCGTGATGTGGTGCTAGACGCACGCCCCGATTCGCCAACTTTTGGTCACCATGAAGTGCTTGAGCTAACTGCCGAGAATAGACTGCAGTTGTGGATCCCCCCTGGCTTTGCCCATGGCTTTGCAACCCTGACCGACAACACCGTGTTTCAATACCAGGTCACCGACTTTTACAGCCCTGAACACGAACGCTGCATTGCCTGGAACGAACCCGACTTAAACATCGACTGGGGCGTGCAGGGCGAGCCAATCGTAAGTGAGAAAGACGCCAAGGGGATGAGTTGGCTTGATTTTTGTAGATTGGGTTAAGAAGCAGAACCAAGTGCAGGTTTGATGTCACAAAGGGCAGTTGCTAGCATCTCGCAAGCAAAAAATGGATGTTTCCCTTTTTACACTGCACTTGGAGTTAAACGGATGCCCTGGTATTACAGCCAATCGAATCACACCTTCAGTAAAGACAACGACCTGATCACAGACGACGCCTATTCCGGTACTGGTGGGGGTCGTAACAATCCACTCATGCAAAATGTGCGTAACGTAGGGCCAATTCCCGTTGGCAGCTATCAAATTGGCGCAGCAACCAATAGCCATCACACGGGCCCATTGACTTTGCCGCTCAGCCCGCTTCATGGAACCAACACCTTCGGTCGAACAGCATTCCGCATTCATGGAGACAATCGACGGCATGATGCATCCCACGGCTGCATTATTTTGAGTCACGCTGTTCGTCTCAAAGTGAATCACAGTCACGACAAAACACTGGTGGTTACCCCATGACCTATGTACGGCAACTCGCCGTCCTCCTTTTGTTCGTTTGTGTAGGCTGCTCGGCTGCACAGCTCGATCCTCAGCGCGTCAAAAATGACCTTCAGCACCAACCCGCCGAAGCAGTGATTAAAGACCTCAAACGGCAAAACAAATATCAGCAAGTTTTGAAGCGAATCGCCGAGGGCCAGGCAGAGTGGGTGGCACTTGCCCCCGCACTGTACATGGGCACGGATGCGGGCGATTCAGATGACCTTGAAATTGCATTGGCCACTGCATTGCCCAAAAACGCGGTGGCGGTGTTGTCTGCTTTGAAAGCTGGCGGGGCCAATGGTGCGTCAAGTCTTGGAATTGATCACGTATGTGGTGTGCCATTCATTGAACCGACAGATGCCTTCGTCAAAGCCTATTTGTTGAAATCCACCAAGGCAGTAAAAGCCGTGAAGGACGAGAAGCTGTTGCCAGTCGCCAGGCAATGCTTAAGTTACTTGAAGTGAGACGAAGAATCCTCTTAAGTGGTGTCCCGCTTCAGGTCGCGATAGAAATTCTCGTGAGGGCCAACCATCAAAAGCTTAAGCGTATCGTCGTCCAACAGGCGGTAAGCCAGCAGGCACAGTAGCTTGTTCATTCGGAATTTGTAAACACGCACACCAGCAAGGTCGCCGACCTTGGCTTCTCCAGCGTTGGGTTGGCTGGCAATGGTTCGAACCGCCTCATCTAGCACTGCTTTTTGCTGTTTGTGCAGTTTTTTAACGGCTCTTTCGAAGGTTGGGGTGACAAGTATGCGCATTAGCCGAATTGGTACTCGCCTGTAGGCTCTTCCTGGTCGCCGACCAGTATGTCTCGGATAACGCTGAATGGAAGGTCGGGGTTTTCAGACGCAATTTTACCGATCTGCGACCAGTACTCAATTTGCTTGGGTACGGAACGATGTTCGATGGTGCCGTAACGTTTGGCGGTTTCGACCAGTGTTTCGGGCAATTTGACATTGATGGCCATACAAATCTCCTTTGATTTTCACCATAATAGCCCATAATGGTCTAAAAAGTAACCTGTCCGAATATGGCTTGGTAGCGGCTTTCTATGGCCTGACGTTCCTCAGCGCTTAACGCCGCAAACTCTTTGCTGATTGCCCGCTTTGAAAAACTGCCCGCGTTTTGATGTAAAAAACGGATCAACAGGTCTACTTTTCTGTCGGGCATGTCAATGTAGTTCTTGATGAATGCGTTCAGCTGATCATGTTTGCCCAGGTAAGTCACCTCTTCTGGCAAGGTTGTCTTGACTGTTTCTGCAACGCAATCAAACAGAAACTCCGCCTGCTCCGTGGCGTCAAAAAACCGGTACAGGTCGAGGGTGTTATTCAACACTTCAATGTTGTTTTGGGCGGTGGGGCGCCATTCGATCAGGCCTAGGCGGCGTTTCGAAAAATGCTCCAGCACTTTTTTGTACAGTTCAATGCGGTCAAGAATGACGGCTGAAACGGGAAAGACCAATCCCTTCGGTACAAACGCAGTTTCCGCCAAGGCATGGTGAATTAAATAGCGGTGGATTCGGCCATTGCCATCCTCAAAGGGGTGGATAAATACAAAGCCAAAAGCAAGCAGGGTTGCAATCAGAACGGGGTTGTAGTTACTGCTTAACAACATGAAGTAGGTCTTGAGCATGCCTTCAATCAGAAATTCAAGATCTTCTGCTTTTGCGGAAATATGGTCTGGCAGTGGCATGCCTGTCACGCGGTCATGTTCACCAACAAATCCGCCCTCCATTCGCAGGCCTGGAATGATGAAACGATGGTCGGGAATGACTTCAGTTTGCAGAAATTCCAGTTCGTCAATGCTCAGTTTTCGCTGACCAGCCTGGGCAATCACATTGCCCCAACGCGTAAGCCTGTTGTGTGGGGGTGACTCACCCTCGATGCTGTAAGACGCCTTTGAATCTTTCAAAAGTAGAAAGGCAGCAGCCCGAGACATTAAATCTGCGTGGGTTTTGCCAATTTGCTCAGCAGCCAGAGCAGACAGGTTTTGATTGATCAGTTCATCAAGCTTTTCTGTGCGTCGAATGATCGGGCAGAAGGCTTGATTGCCTGGCAGGTTATTTCGCACCCGATGCCGTTTAGAGTCTCGTGCAGGGCCAGGGTATTGAAGTTTGCTGTTGATCAAATCGACAAAGTTGCCGCTTGCGGCATCTGAAATCGGCAAAATTTTACCGCTAAGCCATTCGTAGAGAAACCAGATACGACGGCTGTAAGACCCTGTGGGTTCTGCCAAAACCAACTTTGTGATTGAATCGGCTTGCAATGTGCGAAAAAGGGCACTCAGCACCTGTAGATCAATGCCTTCGTATTTCAATGCAAAGGTGAGGTGACCATACAAGGTGTCAGCTGGCCGATGTCGCGGGGTGAACAGTTTCCAGGTGCCCAGCGTCAGCAGTTGATGCTTGGGACCAATTGCACACAAAAAATCGGGCGCGGCCACTTTAAGTTGATGGGCCTGAATTAACGCGCTGTAGCCTGCCAATGTTGAACCCTGCGGCAACAGTGGGAATTCATGAAAAATGCTTGGTTTGTCTGAAAAATGATTGTATTTGACAGTTTTCATGAAATTTGCATATTTAGTGGCAGGCGTCATTGTGGCATGAAAATCAAATAGATTCTATGAATTTGATTTATTAAATTGGTTGATTCATGAAAAGTAATTTAGTCTCTTTTTCTGACCCAACCATGTGATGGCCCCTGCCGCCCACATGCCTTAGCCTGTAAGGCCTTTGAACAAAAGGCCAACCCCATGCACAAATTGTTACTGGCCAGCGCCGTGCTGGCCTGCAGCGCCTGCACCACCGCGCCCGTGAATACGGCCACCAACGCCGCGCAGGCCGGGCGGCAATACGCCACCACTGTCAAACAGTTAAACCAGTTCGCGCTGGACGAAAGCTTGGGCTTCACCGCCAACCTGCTGCCGCAACTGCCGCGCCAGGCCGATGTGCTGCAGGCCCAAACGGATGCCATGCGCCAGCGGGTGGCGCTGGTCGATTCAGTCGCGGTGCAGCTGGACCAACTTAGCCGCTACTTTGAATTGCTGAATGCAGTGGCCAGCGGCGACGATTCCGTGGCCACCGGCAAGGCCTTGGGGCAGTTGGCCAGTGGCTTTAAAATTGCCAGCAGCTCAGTAGGCGATGGCATTGGCCGACTGGTTGCCAATGGCCACCATTCAAGCCAAATGGCCAAGGTGCTGCAGCGCGACGCTGCCCCGGTAAGCGCCGCTATGCAGGCGGTGCAAGCCCAACTGGCCTTGGAAATTGGCTGGACGCGCGCCAACGCCTTGGCCAATCAACAGGCGTATTGGCAAAGCAAAATTGAGGGCCCCTACGTGGAGGGCAAAACCTTGCCCGCCAGTTGGAAGACGGCTTGGATCGACACCCTGAAAACCCCTGACCTGGAAATGCTGCTGCGCGACGCTCAAACCGCCACCGACCACATGGTGCAGGCCTGGCATGCGCTGCTGCGTGGCGATGAAAACGCCAGCGCCACTTTCACACTGGTGCAAGGCGAGCTGGCCGATGTTGAAAAGCGATTGAAGAGGGTGAAGCCATGAACCAAACCATGACCCAGGCCGATTACGACGCCATGCACAACACCGCACGTGCCTTGTTTGACCTGCTGTACGCGCAAGACGTGCACGCATTAAGCCCGGCGCAGCGGCAGGTGCATCAAAAAGAATTGTCAGACGCTTACCTGGCCATGGTGACGCTTGAAAACCGCCGCTTTGCCGACTTGGGCGAGCGCAGCAAAGCCGCATTGGCAGCCCTTCAGCCTGATGTGCTTGCGCTGCAAGCCTGCCTGAATGGCAAGGAAGCCGGCGCAGATTGGTGGGCCATCGCCCGCAAGGGCGTGCAGGTGTTGGCGGCGGTGGCGAAGGTGGTGTAATATGATTCATAGATAGGCCTTGAGGTATTTTTATGGCCTTTTAATGAGTCATTTTAATGCGAATTGATCAAAGAACATACTCAACCACTGCGCTGGAATCGCTGTCGTTGTTGGGCAAGCTGATTAAGCTTGCCCGAAAGCAGAGAAAGATGACGGCTGCTGAACTGGCCGAGCGTGCGGGCATATCCCGAAGCACGCTTCAGCGGGTTGAAAAGGGCGACCCCAAAGTGGAAATCGGTATTGTTTTTGAAACCGCTGCATTGCTTGGGTTGCCTTTGTTTGATGCGGGGCAAAGCCGATTGTCTGACATGCAGGGCCGTATCGATGACAAATTGATGCTGTTGCCAAAGTCGGTGCGTAAATCGTCGGTGGTGGTAGACGATGACTTCTAAGCAGGGCCGACGAGCGTTTGTTTGGGTGTGGCTGCCGGGCGCAACAAAGCCAGTCGTTGCTGGTGTTCTTACCCAATCGGAAAACAACCTCTTATTCAACTATGGTCGGTCTTACTTGGCTCGTGCGGGTGCCATGCTGCCTATTCTGACCAAATTGGACAGTGATTCTGGCTGAAACTGGACAGTCATTCCAGCTCAAA
>NZ_BSOJ01000032.1 GCF_030160455.1 Limnobacter litoralis
ATTCTCCTTGAACCAAAGTATAAAAACACTCCAGTTAACGAGTCCATCTTTCAGGGGCAAGGTCACTAGCCTCGGTTATCGGATATCTGCTGTTGTCTGTGTTCATTGGCCTTTACGTGGCACGCAACGTGTCCACCACGGCTGACTATGCGGTTGCGGGCAGGCACCTCGCCCTGCCCGTGGTTACCGGCACGGTGTTTGCCACCTGGTTCGGTTCCGAAACCGTTTTGGGTATTTCGTCGACCTTCGTCAATGAAGGGCTGCGCGGCATTGTGGCCGACCCCTTTGGTGCAGCGCTTTGCCTGATCCTTGCGGGTCTGTTTTTTGCACGGAAACTCTACCGTTTGAACCTTTTGACAATCGGTTCGTACTATAAAATTCGATACAACCGCACGGTCGAAGTGTTTTGCACCATTTGCATCATCGTGTCCTACCTGGGTTGGGTAGCCGCTCAAATTACCGCGTTGGGCCTGATTTTCGACATCATCACCAACCGCACCATTCCCACAGAGTGGGGCATGGTGTTCGGTGCCACCATTGTGCTGGTGTACACCCTGTTTGGCGGAATGTTGTCCGTGGCTGTTCTGGATTTCATTCAAATGTCGATCATTGGTTTGGGGCTGCTTTACATTGCATACCTGGTCAGCAACATGACCGGCGGCGCCTGGAATGTGATTGAACACGCCAGGGACGCGGGCAAGCTTCAATTCTTTCCTGCTGAATTCAAATACGAACAATGGGTCCCATTTATCGGTGCAGGCATCACGATGATGCTTGGCTCCATTCCCCAGCAGGACGTCTTTCAGCGCATTACGTCCGCACGCGACGAAAAAACCGCTGTGCGCGGCGCGGTATTGGGCGGTTCGCTTTACTTCTGCTTTGCCTTCATTCCTGTGTTTCTTGCGTTTGCCGCCACCATGGTCGACCCTGCGTTGTTCAACAAAATTCTGGCTGAAGATTCGCAACTGGTGTTGCCCACACTGGTGATTCAGCACACGCCCATGTTTGCGCAAATCGTGTTTTTTGGGGCTTTGCTGTCAGCCATTATGAGTACGGCCAGTGCCACCCTGTTGGCACCCTCTGTGTCTTTCGCTGAGGACATCGTCAAGGCGTTTTTCCCGAACTGGACGGACAAAGGCGAGTTGTTGTTGATGCGTGGTTCAGTGCTGGGTTTTGCCATTTTGACCCTGACTTTCGCATTGAACAGCCAGTGGTCCATCTTTGAAATGGTTGAGAACGCCTATCAAATCACGCTGGTTGCTGCATTTGTGCCGCTGGCATTTGGACTGTACTGGCAGCGCGCCACCACCCAGGGGGCCATTGTGTCCATTGTGTGTGGCGTATCCGCTTGGTTGGTGTCCACTTACCTCATTCCCAGCGAAGTCTGGCCAGCCCAACTGGTCGGTCTGCTGTTCAGTGCCGCAGGCATGATCGTGGGCTCCCTGATTCCGCAATGGATCGCGCACAAACCACTTTTGCGCGATGGGGTGATTCATCCGGAGTAAAATGGTGGGATGATTCTTTCAATTCATTCTAGAGCGGTACCATTTTGAAATACCTCACCATCGAAGACACCATCGGCAACACGCCGCTGGTGCAACTGCAGCGCATTCCTGGCAAGGCCAATGCCGACCGGGGCAACGTCATTCTTGGCAAGCTCGAAGGCAATAATCCTGCTGGATCCGTCAAAGACCGCCCGGCCATTTCCATGATTCGCCGTGCAGAAGCCCGTGGCACCATCAAGCCGGGCGACACATTGATAGAGGCCACATCCGGCAACACCGGTATTGCCTTGGCCATGGCGGCGGCACTGCGCGGCTACAAGATGGTGTTGATCATGCCGGAACACCTCAGCATTGAACGCCGCCAGACCATGCGTGCGTTCGGGGCCGAAATCATTCTGACACCTGAAAAAGGCGGGATGGAATACGCACGAGACTTGGCCGAGCAAATGCGCGATCAAGGCAAGGGCGTCATCCTTGATCAGTTTGGCAATGAAGACAACCCCTTGGCTCACTTTGAAACCACCGGCCCGGAAATTTGGCGTGACACGGGCGGCGAGGTGACTCACTTTGTGAGTGCCATGGGCACCACAGGTTCCATCATGGGGGTGTCCCGTTATTTGAAGTCCCAAAATCCGGCGATTCAAATTGTCGGTGCTGAACCGAGCGAAGGTTCTCAGATTCCGGGCATTCGCAAATGGCCCAAAGAATACCTGCCGAAAATATACAAACCCGAAGGCGTAGACCGCGTGGTGCAGGTTACTCAGGCCGAGGCTGAAAACATGGCGCGCCGCCTGGCCGCTGAAGAGGGTATTTTCTGTGGCATCTCGGCAGCGGGGGCCGCGCACATCGCCCTGAAAATTGCCGAAGAAGTGGAAAACGCCACGATTGTGTTTATCGTGTGCGACCGCGGCGACCGTTATCTGTCAACAGGCGTCTTCCCCGCCTGACTATTGCTTGACCGGTGTTTTCAGCCGGTTGAGCTCCAGCCTGCGGTGCAATGCAATGGCCTGCGCCAGCTCCAGCACAGAGGTGGCGTAAAAGGCCGAGCGGTTGTAGCGGGTGACCGTGTAGAAGTTTTGCCCGCCCACCACATAGCTGGGCTGCTTTTCACCCCTGACCAACTCCACCAAGGCCAGCTTTTCGTCCGGCTGGACGGGCTGCTCAAGCGTCAGCCCGAGCTGGTTCATCTGTTCACCCGTGAAGGTGGGTTGAATGTCTGGCTTCAACAAGGTCTGAAGGTCGGCGTGGGGGCGAATGGTGACCGGCACCAGCGTGGCTGCACCCGGTTGCCAGCCATGCACCTTTAAAAAGTTGGCCACACTGAAAATGGCGTCACTTTGGGTGTGGAACAGATCGATCTTGCTGTCACCATTGCCATCCACCGCGTAATTCAACCAAGAGCTGGGCATGAACTGGCCCAAACCGATCGCACCGGCATACGAACCCTTCACCTCGGTGGCGTCCAGATTGCTTTGCTTGCAGAGCACCAAAAACTTGGCAAGTTCTGCCTTGAAGAAGTCGGACCGGTCACGTTGACCCTCTGGGTAGGCAAACGCCAATGTCGACAGGGCGTCGATGACCCGATAGTTGCCTGTGTGCCTTCCGTAAATGGTTTCAATCCCGATGATGGCCACAATGACTGACTGTGGCACGCCGTATTTTTCTTCTGCCATTTTCAGAACGTCGGCATTTTTTTGCCAAAATTCAAAGCCTTTCTTGATACGATAAGGTTCAACAAACCTGGATCGGTAAACGTCCCAGTTTTTGACTGTCGGATTCACAGGGGGCAAAACAGCCTTGACCACACTGGGCTGGAACTGGGCCTGATGCAACAGGTTCAAGGTGTCTTGCACGGCAATGCCGTGCTCGGCGTACAGGCTTTCTGCCATTTCAATGGCTTTTGGATTGTTGGCAAAATCTGTTTTCGAGTCGTTGCCAGCCAACGAAGTGGCGGTGGTGCAGGCAGTCAGCAGCGCGATCAGGCTGGCCGTGCGGGCAAGATGCAATATGGGCTTTAACATGGACAAGGCAGTGATAGTTCAATACGGAATCAATGCGATCACTATAGCGCAAGACCTGGCGCACAAACGCCAGTGCGTTGCCGGGTAGGGCCTATGGTTACTGCTTACATCACCCACAATGACTGCGTGTTGCACAACACTGGGCTGGGGCATCCGGAGTCCATTCATCGCCTGAAGGCCATTCAGAGTCGCCTGGAAAAGGCGGAGTTCTGGCCTCAGCTGGTGCATTGCGAAGCACCCGTGGCCAGCTGGTCCAGTATTCAGGCTGTGCACTCCGCCGCCTACATTGCCGCTGTTCAGGCGCTTTTTCCGCTTCGTCGCGCTGCCATGCTGGATTCAGACACGGTGGTGTCCGAATTCTCGCTGGACGCAGCCCGCAGGGCTGCCGGGGCCAATACCCACGCCGTGAATCTGGTGATGGCCAATGCGGTCGAAAACGCATTTTGTGCCGTGCGCCCGCCGGGGCACCACGCCACAAGGGCGCAGTCCATGGGGTTTTGCGTGTTCAACAACGCCGCCATCGCCGTGCAACACGCCATTGACGCCTATCGACTTGATCGTGTCTTGTTGGTGGATTTCGACGTGCACCACGGCAATGGCTCGGAAGACATTTTTGCAAATGACCCGCGTGTGTTGATGTGCGGCATCTTTCAGGCGCCCCTGTACCCCTACAGCGGCGGTCTGGAAGGCGCACCCAACATGGTGAACGTGCCCCTGGACGCGGGTGCAGGGCGCGAGCAGCTTAAGCAGGCCATTGAAAACCACTGGATTGATGCGATCGACGCATTTCGGCCGCAACTGGTCGTGGTGTCTGCCGGTTTTGACGCCCATGAAAGTGATCCGCTGGCCGATTTGAATTTCACCACAGCCGATTACGGCTGGTTGGGCCGCTTTCTGGTTCAGGTCGCGCATGAGTATTGTGACGGCCGCTTGGTCAGCACCCTGGAAGGGGGCTACGAGGTGGACGCCTTGTCAGAATCGGTGCAGGCCTACCTCGAGGCCATGGTCGGCTAGCATCGACATTTCGGGCGTTAGAGTATAAAATCTACAAAAAATCGAACGATCGTGCGATTTTTCGATTCCCGCTTCGTATAATCGAATTCATTACTTAATTCTCATAGGGATGACCTGCATGAAAATCCTAGTACCCGTCAAGCGTGTGGTTGATTACAACGTGAAGGTTCGCTGCAAAAGCGACGGCACCGGTGTGGACATCGCCAACGTCAAAATGTCGATGAATCCCTTTGATGAAATTGCAGTCGAAGAAGCCGTGCGCTTGAAAGAAGCGGGCGTGGCCACTGAAGTCATCGCCGTGTCATGTGGCGTGGCTCAATGTCAGGAAACATTGCGCACTGCCGCTGCCATCGGTGCTGATCGCGGCATTCTGGTTGAAACCGATGCGGAATTGCAGCCCCTGGCTGTCGCCAAAATTTTGAAGGCTTTGGTCGAAAAAGAAGGCGTGAGCCTGGTGATCATGGGCAAACAGGCCATCGACGACGACTGCAACCAAACCGGCCAGATGCTGGCTGCGCTGGGCAACATGCCACAAGGCACCTTTGCCTCCAAAGTGGTGGTTGCTGATGGCAAAGTCAATGTAACCCGTGAGGTCGACGGCGGTCTTGAAACCGTGTCTTTGACCATGCCTGCTGTGGTGACAACCGACCTGCGCTTGAATGAGCCACGTTACGTCACACTGCCCAACATCATGAAGGCCAAGAAAAAGCCGATCGACACCATCAAGCCCGAAGAACTGGGCATCGATGTGTCCCCCCGCATTAAAACCCTGAAAGTCAGTGATCCACCCACTCGTTCTGCCGGCATTACCGTGCCCGATGTCGCCACACTGGTCGACAAGCTCAAGAACGAAGCCAAAGTGATCTAAGCCGAACAGGACAGGAGAAAGACAATGTCAGTACTCGTAATTGCCGAACACGACAATCAATCCATCAAGCCCGCTACGCTGAACACAGTAGCGGCGGCCGCCAAAATTGGTGGTGACGTCCATGTGTTTGTGGCCGGGCAGGGTTGCCAGGCTGCAGCCGATGCCGCTGCAAAAATTGCTGGTGTGTCCAAAGTGCTGCTGGCTGACTCAGCCGCGCTGGGCGACCAGCTGGCTGAAAACGTGGCAGAACAGTTGCTGGCAGTGGCTTCGGGTTACAGCCACATTCTGGCGCCCGCCACCAGCATCGGAAAAAACATTCTGCCCCGCGTGGCAGCCCGTCTGGACGTTGCCCAGATTTCCGACATCATTTCTGTTGAGTCTGCAGACACCTTCACACGCCCCATTTACGCAGGCAACGTGATTGCCACCGTGCAGTCCAGCGACGCCGTCAAGGTGATCACCGTGCGTACCACGGCATTCGATCCAGTGGCTGCCGAGGGTGGCTCCGCCGCGGTTGAAAACGTGTCTGCCGTTGCCGATTCAGGCAAGTCCACCTTTGTGAACCGTGAAGTCGCCAAGAGCGATCGCCCTGAGCTGACAGCGGCTTCAACCATCGTGTCTGGCGGTCGTGGCATGGGTTCTGCAGACAACTTCAGTATTTTGAATCCCCTGGCGGACAAGCTGAACGCGGCCATCGGCGCGTCACGCGCTGCCGTGGATGCAGGTTACGCACCCAACGACTGGCAGGTTGGTCAAACCGGCAAGATCGTGGCACCACAGCTTTACATTGCACTGGGTATTTCAGGTGCCATTCAGCACTTGGCCGGCATGAAAGACAGCAAGGTGATTGTGGCTGTGAACAAAGACCCCGAAGCCCCCATTTTTGGCGTGGCCGACTATGGTTTGGTGGGCGACCTGTTTGAGGTTGTACCCCAGTTGACCGAAAAACTGTAAATATTTGGTTGTATCAGGAGACAAGACAATGAGTTACAACGCCCCAGTCAAAGACATGATGTTCGTCTTGAAGGAATTGGCAGGTCTGGAGGCGGTTTCCAAGCTTCCCAATTGCGAAGACGCAACCGAGGAAACAGTGGAAGCCGTTCTGACCGAGAACGCCAAATTCACCAGTGAAGTGGTTGCGCCGCTGAACTGGTCTGGCGACGTCGAAGCCGCCACCTGGAAAGACGGCGTTGTAACCACGGCGTCTGGTTTCAAGGCGGCATTCAAGGCCTTCGGTGAGCAGGGTTGGCAAGGCCTGCAGCACCCGACTGAATTTGGTGGTCAGGGTTTGCCCAAGTTGGTCGCAACGCCTTGCATGGAAATGGTCAACGGCTCAAACCTGAGCTTCGCACTGTGCCCCTTGCTGACCGATGGCGCCATTGAGGCCCTGTTGGTGGCAGGCAGTCAGGAACAGCAGGAAACCTATATTCCCAAGATGATTTCGGGTGAATGGACTGGCACCATGAACCTGACTGAACCACAGGCAGGCTCCGATTTGTCATTGGTGCGCACCAAGGCGGTTCCCCAGAATGATGGCACCTACCGCATCAGCGGTCAGAAGATTTACATCACTTACGGTGAGCACGACATGGCCGAGAACATCGTTCATCTCGTGTTGGCTCGTACGCCTGATGCGCCCGAAGGCGTAAAAGGCATCAGCCTGTTCGTGGTGCCCAAGTTCCTGGTTAACGAAGACGGTTCACTGGGCAAGCGCAACGACGTGTACTGTGCCTCCATCGAACACAAGTTGGGCATCAAGGCTTCACCCACGGCTGTTCTGCTGTACGGCGACAACAAAGGCGAAGTGGGTCAGGGTGCCATTGGTTATCTGGTTGGCGAAGAGAACAAAGGCCTGCAGTACATGTTCGTGATGATGAACGCAGCCCGCTTCCAGGTGGGTGTGCAGGGCATCGGCGTGGCCGAACGCGCTTATCAGCACGCTGTGCGCTATGCCAACGACCGCGTGCAGTCTCGTCCAGTAGACGGTTCAGCCAACGAAGCCGTGGCCATTATTCATCACCCCGACGTGAAGCGCATGTTGATGAGCATGCGCTCACAGGTGGAAGCCGCCCGCGCCATGGCGTGCGTGGCAGGTGCTGCTTACGATGCGGCGCACAACCATCCCGATGAGGCGACGCGCAAGCAGAATCAGGCGGTGTACGAATTCCTGGTGCCACTGGTCAAAGGTTGGTCCACCGAGATGAGCATTGAAGTGGCCTCCACAGGTGTGCAAGTGCACGGTGGCATGGGCTTCATTGAAGAGACCGGCGCTGCGCAATATTACCGAGACGCCAAGATCCTGACCATCTACGAAGGCACCACGGCCATTCAGGCCAACGACCTGGTGGGTCGCAAAACCGCTCGTGATGGCGGCGCAGTTGTGAAAGCATTGGCCGCTGAAATGGCACGCACCGTGGCGCAACTCAACGAGTCGTCCAGCACCCATGCCAAGGCAGTGGCCACAAGGCTGGATGCTGCCCGCACTTCTTTGCTGGAAGTGGCTGAGTTTGTGTGCAACAACCTCAAGAGCAACCCCAATGCTGTGTTTGCCGGATCAGTGCCTTATCTCAAACTGGCGGGTGTCACCGTTGCTGGTTGGCAAATGGCTCGCGCTTTGCTGGCCGCCGAAGGCAAGCTGAACGCAGGCGAAACAGACTCGTTCTACAAAGACAAGATTCTGACAGCCCGCTTCTTTGCAGACCACAGCCTGAGCACAGTGCCTGGCCTGCGCGACAGCATCCTGAGTGGTTACGACGCAGTCACAGAAATGGCAGTTGCCAACTTCTAATTGTATTGGTCTGATTGTTTGAAACCCCCGCCCGGCCTTGTGCTGGCCGGGGGTTTTCTGTAAGTTGGGCCTGACGTGGCAGATTATTAACCAATTCGTGGAGCCTTTTAATGCGCTTGTTATTGGCCATCTTTTTACCGTTCGTCGTTTTCTTCACCATTGGCCGGCCATTGACTGGTCTTTTCTGTTTGATCTTGCAAATCACCCTGATCGGCTGGCTGCCTGCAGCAATTTGGGCTGTTTATACCTTAAGCCAGTACAACACCGACAAAAAAATTGAAAAGGCCTTGGGTGGTCGCTCCTGAACAGTCGCGCTGGGCGCTGGTGCTGACAGCGCTGTTTTTTCTGACGGGCGGCGTGTTGCATTTTGTGTTGATCGATTATTTCATCGCCATCATGCCCGCTTATCTTCCCTGGCACCGCGAGCTTGTGCAAGTCAGCGGTGTATTCGAGCTGATGGGTGCGTTGGGAATACTGATTCCAGCCACCCGCCAGTGGGCAGCTTGGAGTTTGATTGCCCTGTGCATTGCCGTGTTTCCGGCCAATCTCAACATGGCTTTGCACCCCGATCACTTTTCAAACATTCCCGTGGTGCTGCTGGTTGCGCGCCTGCCATTGCAATTGCTGATCATCTGGATTGTCGCGAAAGCGGGTGGTTTGCCAAACCGTTCGGTTTAATCTGAAGGTTCATGTTGCTTAAGCAGTTATCATTGGCAAAAATTTGACATTGAGGTGGCTCGCACATGGAATTTCTCACAGACCCGAATGCCTGGATCGGCTTTTTCATCCTGACAGCGCTTGAAATCGTTTTGGGTATCGACAACATCATCTTCATCACCGTGCTGGTGTCGAAGCTGCCCAAGCAGATTCAGGACACGGTGCGCCGGTTTGGTCTGGCATTTGCCATGATCACCCGAATTGGTCTGTTGTTCTCCCTGTCCTGGATCGTCGGTCTGACTGAGCCGCTGTTTACGCTCCTGGAAAAAGCCTTTTCTGGCCGCGATCTCGTGCTGATGCTTGGTGGAGCCTTCCTGATCTGGAAAGCCTCGCAGGAAATTTATCTGGAGGTTGAGTACAAACAAGATCATCACGACCCCGAGGTGTCTGGTCCCAAGGTGGGCAAATCCATGAAGGCGCTCTTTTGGGGTTCGGTGATTCAAATCGGCATTCTGGACATCGTCTTCAGTCTGGATTCAGTCATCACGGCGGTTGGCATGGTTGATCACCTGCCCGTCATGATTGCCGCGGTCATGGCTTCAGTGGGTGTCATGATGTTTGCGGCCAAACCGATTGGCGAATTTGTGGAAAAACACACATCGCTGAAGGTTTTGGCACTGGCCTTTTTGTTGATGGTTGGCTTTCTGTTGGTGGCTGAAAGTTTGGGCTCACACGTGCCAAAGGCTTACCTGTACAGCGCCATGGGCTTCTCGGTGCTCGTTGAATTCCTGAACATTCGGGCCAAGGCCAAGCGAGAGAAAGCCCACGCGCATTGAAGTCGGGTCTGTATTTTGGGTGACTTCACGGGTATAATGCTCGGTTAACTGAAGAATTCAAGGCAAACGGCCATCCCAGGGCCGTTTCGCCGTCATCAATTGGAGTTTCCCTTGTCGAAATTAGTTGCAAGCGCACTACCGCGCGCCTTGCTCGCGCTCGCAGACGGAACCGTGTTTGAAGGTGTGTCATTCGGTGCCCCGTCAACGCAGGTGGGTGAAGTGGTTTTCAACACCTCGCTGACCGGTTATCAAGAAATCGCGACCGACCCGTCTTACTGCCGTCAAATCGTCACCCTCACATACCCACACATTGGGAACGTGGGCACCAACTCCCAAGACGAAGAATCAGGTGCGCTTCACCTCTCTGGCCTCGTCATCCGTGATCTGCCCAGCCTTGTTTCAAACTTCCGCTCGGCCTTGCCTTTGTCAGACTATCTGAAAAAGCACGGTGTGCCCGGCATTTGCAACCTTGACACGCGCAAGCTGACACGAATTCTGCGGGAAAAGGGCGCACAAAACGGCTGTATTCTGACTGAAGACAGCGGCGAAACCTTCACGGCAGAGCGCGCCATTGAGTTGGCACGTGCTTTCCCCGGCCTGGCAGGCATGGACCTCGCAAAGGTGGTGTCCACTGAAAAGGTGTACCAGTGGGTTGAAGGTGAGTGGGCATTGGGCGTGGCCGCCGAGCAACCCCACTTCCAGATGGGCCCGCGCCCACTGAACGTGGTGGCTTACGATTTTGGTGCCAAGCGCAACATTCTGCGCATGCTGGCGCAGCGTGGTTGCAAGGTCACCGTGGTGCCTGCGCAAACACCGATCGATCAGGTGCTGGCTCAAAATCCGGACGGTGTTTTCCTGTCCAACGGCCCTGGCGATCCCGAACCCTGCGACTACGCCATTTCTGCCATTGCCCATGTGCTCGATCAAACCACCATTCCAGTGTTTGGCATTTGTTTGGGGCATCAGTTGATGGCGCTGGCCAGTGGTGCCAAAACCATGAAAATGAAGTTCGGCCACCACGGTGCCAATCACCCCGTTCAAGACCTGAAAACTGGCCGTGTGGCCATCACCAGCCAAAACCATGGCTTTGCAGTGGATCCTGACACCTTGCCAGGCAACTTGCGTGTTACGCATGTGTCTCTCTTCGATGGCTCCATTCAGGGCCTTGAGCGCACTGACCGTCCGGCATTCTGTTTCCAGGGGCACCCTGAAGCAAGCCCTGGTCCGCACGACCTGGCTGAACTGTTCGATCGCTTTGTGGCAGACATGCACGCCGCCAAGTCTTGAAACTGATTTTTAAACGAATTTTGACAATTAAGGGAAGTTATGCCAAAGCGTAACGATCTAAAAAGCATCCTCATCATCGGCGCTGGCCCCATCGTGATTGGCCAGGCCTGTGAGTTTGACTACTCGGGCGCTCAGGCTTGCAAGGCCCTGCGCGAAGAAGGTTACAGGGTTATTCTGGTTAACAGTAACCCGGCCACCATCATGACCGACCCGGAAATGGCCGATGTCACCTACATCGAGCCCATCACCTGGCAGGTGGTTGAGCGAATCATCGAGAAAGAGCGTCCAGACGCCGTATTGCCCACCATGGGTGGTCAAACTGCGCTGAACTGCGCGCTGGATCTCTCCCGCCATGGCGTGCTCGAAAAGTTCGGTGTTGAACTGATTGGCGCCAAAGAGGCGGCTATCGAAAAGGCCGAAGACCGTCTGAAATTCAAAAATGCAATGACCAGCATTGGACTGGACTCCGCCAAATCGGGTGTTGCCCACTCCATGGAAGAAGCCTGGGCCATTCAACAAAACATCGGTGAGCAACTGGGTACTAATGGTTTTCCGGTCATCATTCGCCCCAGCTTCACGCTGGGCGGCACAGGTGGCGGTATTGCCTACAACGCCGAAGAGTTCGAGACCATTTGCCGCCGCGGTCTGGAGGCCTCGCCCACCAATGAGCTTTTGATTGAAGAAAGCCTGATCGGTTGGAAAGAATATGAAATGGAAGTGGTGCGCGACACCGCCGACAATTGCATCATCATCTGCTCCATTGAAAACCTGGACCCGATGGGTGTGCACACGGGCGACTCCATCACAGTGGCCCCTGCCCAAACACTGACCGATCGCGAATATCAGATCATGCGCAATGCATCCATTGCCATTCTGCGCGAAATCGGCGTTGAAACGGGCGGCTCAAACGTGCAGTTCTCGATCAACCCCGAGAACGGCCGCATGATCGTCATTGAAATGAACCCACGGGTGTCCCGTTCTTCTGCACTGGCGTCCAAGGCAACCGGTTTTCCGATTGCCAAGGTGGCTGCCAAGCTGTCTGTGGGGTACACACTCGACGAACTCAAGAACGACATTACAGGTGGCTTGACGCCCGCCTCATTCGAGCCTTCCATCGACTACGTGGTCACGAAAATTCCACGATTCGCGTTCGAGAAGTTCCCGACTGCCGACGACCGTTTGACCACGCAGATGAAGTCTGTGGGTGAGGTCATGGCCATTGGTCGCACTTTCCAGGAAAGTTTCCAGAAGGCCCTGCGCGGCCTCGAAGTGGGCGTGGATGGACTGAATGAGAAAACAACCGATCGCGAAGTGATTGAGCGTGAACTGGGTGCCCCTGGCCCTGAACGCATTTTCTACGTCGGCGACGCATTTGCCCAAGGCTTCAGCCTGGAAGAAGTGCACCAGTTGACCAAAATCGATCGCTGGTTCCTGGTGCAAATTCAAGACATCGTTGACACTGAGCTTGAACTGGAAACCAAAACACTGGCCGATCTGACCGAGCCTGTGTTGCGTCTGCTCAAGCGCAAAGGGTTCTCGGACCGCCGTCTGGCCTACCTGCTGGACACTTCTGAAGCTGAAATCCGCAAGCTGCGCCACCAACACAACGTGCGCCCGGTGTACAAACGCGTAGACACCTGCGCAGCCGAATTCAAGACCGGTACGGCTTACATGTACTCCACCTATGAAGACGAGTGCGAGGCTGAGCCGACTGATCGCAAAAAGATCATTGTGCTGGGCGGTGGTCCAAACCGCATCGGGCAGGGCATCGAATTTGACTATTGCTGTGTGCACGCGGCCATGGCCCTGCGCGAAGACGGGTACGAGACCATCATGGTCAACTGCAACCCCGAAACAGTGTCCACTGACTACGACACCTCTGACCGCCTGTACTTCGAGCCGTTGACGCTGGAAGACGTGCTGGAAATCGTTCAGCTGGAAAAGCCGATCGGCGTAATTGTGCAATACGGTGGCCAAACGCCCCTGAAGCTCGCGAAAAGCCTGGAAGCCAATGGCGTGCCCATCATCGGCACCAGCCCTGAAAGCATTGACATCGCGGAAGACCGTGAGCGCTTCCAGAAGCTGCTGGCCAAGCTGAATTTGCGTCAGCCACCCAACCGCACCGCTCGCACCGAAACTGAAGCCCTTGCCCTGGCCCAGGAAATCGGATACCCCTTGGTGGTTCGCCCCAGCTACGTGCTGGGTGGTCGCGCCATGGAAATCGTGCATGAACAGAAAGACCTTGAACGCTACATGCGCGAGGCCGTGAAGGTCAGCAATGACAGCCCTGTGCTGCTTGACCGCTTCCTGAATGACGCCATTGAGGTGGACGTGGATGCGCTGTGCGACGGTGACCGCGTGCTGATTGGTGGCGTGATGGAACACATTGAGCAGGCGGGCGTTCACTCTGGTGACTCTGCCTGTTGCCTGCCGCCGTATTCGCTGAAGCCTGAAATGGTGGAGGAGTTAAAGCGCCAGTCTGCAGTCATGGCCAAGGCCCTGAATGTGATTGGCCTGATGAACGTGCAGTTCGCCATCCAGAACAACGACGTGTACGTTTTGGAAGTGAACCCGCGCGCATCGCGCACGGTGCCTTACGTGTCAAAGGCCACTGGCGTCCAGTTGGCCAAGGTGGCAGCACGCTGCATGGCTGGTCAAAGTCTGGAATCGCAAGGTGTGACCAATGAAGTGGTTCCCAAGTACTTCTCGGTCAAAGAGGCTGTGTTCCCGTTCGTGAAATTCCCGGGCGTAGACACCATTCTGGGCCCTGAGATGAAATCCACGGGTGAAGTCATGGGTGTGGGCCGCAGCTTTGGTGAAGCCTTTGTGAAGTCGCAGATTGCGGCCTCAGTGAAGCTGCCCAAAGACGGCGTGGCCTTTATCAGCGTCAAAAACGAAGACAAAAAGCGGGCCATCAAGCTGGCGGCCGGTCTGAAAGAGCTGGGCTTCAAACTGATTGCAACCCGCGGCACTGCGGCGGCCATCAGCGAGGCAGGCATTGAGTGCGGCGTGGTCAACAAGGTGCTTGAGGGCCGCCCGAACATCGTAGACATGCTGAAAAACGGCGAAGTCAGCCTGGTGATCAACACTGTGGAAGAGCGTCGCAATGCGATCAATGACAGCCGGTACATTCGCACCACCTCATTGAGTTCTCGTGTTACGATCTTCACAACGATGGCAGGCGCATTGGCTGCTGTTGAGGGCATGAAGCACCTCAACAACATGGATGTGTACAGCGTTCAAAGTTTGCACGCCGAGCTGTCTGCCTGATTTTTTAGATTTAAAAGCCGTCTATTAGCGCTTGCTAACAGGCGGCTTTGCATTTGTTGGAACATGAACCATGGCTACAATTCCCTTGACAGTACGCGGGGCCGAAAAACTGAAGGCGGAACTTCACCAGTTGAAGACAGTCGAAAGACCAGCCGTTATCAATGCAATTGCCGAGGCCCGCGCGCAGGGTGATCTTTCTGAGAATGCCGAGTACGACGCTGCCAAAGAAAAGCAGGGTTTTATCGAAGGCCGTATTAAAGAAGTTGAAGGCAAGCTGTCCAATGCACAGATCATCGACCCCAAATCACTGGACGCCGAGGGGCGCGTGGTGTTTGGTGCAACCGTCAAACTTGAAGATCTGGAAAGCGGGGCCACTGTGACCTATCAAATCGTCGGCGACGACGAGGCGGACATCAAGCTTGGTCTGGTGTCAGTGTCCAGCCCGATTGCTCGCGCGCTGATTGGCAAATACGAAGGCGATGTGGCGGTGGTGCAGGCCCCTGGCGGCGAAAGGGAGTACGAAGTACTCGAAGTTCAATACATTTAACAGGTACGGCTTATGAACTGGCGCGGCGCAAAACACATTGAACTGGCAATTTGGGCCATTTGGCTGGGTTCATTGTGGATGATGGCTGTGCTGGTTGCCCCTGGTCTGTTCAAGTGGCTGCCACGCCCAGAGGCGGGCTTGGTGGCAGGTCGGCTTTTTTACATGCTGAGCTGGTACACCGTGATCACGTCGGTATTTCTGTTGGCCATTTCAACCTGGCTGGGTGCGGTTCAAGCCAGTGTCAGATTGAATATTCTGATGGGTGCCTTGCTGGTGCTCGCTGTGGTTGAACTGCTGTGGATGCACCCTACCATGTCGCAAATGCGTCAGGCCATGGCCGACGCAGCGCCCGACATGGTGCCAGTCATGAAATCGCGTTTTGGGCGTATGCACGCCATTTCCAGTGTGCTGTACGCCATCAAGATGATTGGCGGCCTGGCTTGGGGCCTTAGCCGATACTCAGTCAAGCCGGCCGACTGATCAGTCTTTGGACGCAAACTGGCGTTTGGTTTGGCGTGGTGGTTTGGGTTTGCGTTTTGGTGCTTTTTTGGCCAGTATTTCAGCAGGTTGTGGGCGGTACAGCACCAACAGCTTGCCGATGTGCTGCACCAATGCGGCACCCAGGGTGTCGCAAAGAATTTGCGCGCATTCAATTCTGGCTTCCCGCTCGTCGCCCGTCACCCGAACCTTGATCAATCCATGCGCGTTCAGGCTGTGGTCCACTTCCTTGATGACCTGTTCAGTCAGGCCTTTGTCGCCAATCAGCACCACAGGGTTCAAGGCGTGGGCTTGCGCTTTCAGGGCCTTTTTCTCGGCGGGTGTCAGGTTTATTGTGGTGGTGTCCGTCATATTGATATTTCACTCGGTTGGGTAATCGGTGGCTAAAAAGAAGAAATTAAACAAAAACTGGTTGCATGATCACATCAACGACCCGTACGTCAAAATGGCCAATCAGGCGGGTTATCGCGCCAGGGCTGCGTACAAGCTCATAGAGATCGCAGAACCAGAAGGCTTGATCAGGCCTGGA
Organism: Limnobacter litoralis; assembly: GCF_030160455.1. Classification (GTDB taxonomy): domain Bacteria; phylum Pseudomonadota; class Gammaproteobacteria; order Burkholderiales; family Burkholderiaceae_B; genus Limnobacter; species Limnobacter litoralis. The sequence goes on from NZ_BSOJ01000032.1 coordinate 15,821, forward strand.
ATCAAGGTGGTCGATCTGGGTAGCGCACCGGGCAGCTGGTCTCAAGTGCTGCGTGACGCCATGGTGGGTCCGGAGGGCGTCATCCAGGGACGTATTATCGCACTGGATATCCTGCCAATGGAACCGATTGCTGGTGTTGAATTCATTCAGGGCGATTTTCGGGAAGACTCTGTGCTTGCTGAGCTACAAAAGCGGCTGGAGGGGAGTAAGCTGGACATGGTGGTGTCTGACATGGCGCCCAATTTGTCGGGCGTGGCTTCGGCCGACGCTGCCCGAATGGAACATGTTTGCGAGCTGGCCATCGACTTTGCGGTTAATCACCTCAAGCCAAACGGTGTTCTGATCATGAAAATGTTTCACGGCTCGTCGTACAGCAACGTGATACACACCGCCAAGCAAGTGTTCAAATCGGTAACGCCTCGTAAACCGAAAGCCTCGCGTGACCGTTCAAGAGAAACCTTCATGCTGGCCAAAGGACTGAAGTGATTGGATTGTTCTATTTATTCGATCAATTAGTGTGATGGCGTATTTGCGGAACTGGGTTTAAAATGGAATTTTCGCCCTCATGTACTGGATGTTGGCCTAGCCACACATCAAGGAGAAGTAGCATTGAATAATTCGTTTTCCAAGGCAGCCATTTGGTTGGTTGTTGCGCTGGTGCTTTTCACCGTGTTCAAGCAGTTCGAGAACCGGCAGGTGCGTTCCAATGAGATGAGCTATTCCGAGTTCATGCAGGACGCCAAGAACGGGCAGGTCAAAAGCGTGCTGGTTGATGGGCGAACCATCAAGGCGACCATGTCGGATGACCGCCAGCGCGTGATCTATTCACCGGGCGACTTGTGGATGGTGGGCGACTTGCTGAAATACGGTGTTCAGGTCAAGGGCAAGGCCGAAGAAGAGCCTTCGCTGTTGATGAACGTGTTCGTGTCCTGGTTCCCGATGCTTCTGCTGATTGGCGTGTGGGTCTTTTTCATGCGGCAGATGCAGGGCGGTGGCAAGGGCGGGGCGTTCTCGTTCGGCAAAAGCAAGGCGAAGCTGCTGGATGAAAACACCAACCCCATTACCTTCGCCGATGTGGCGGGCTGCGACGAAGCCAAGGAAGACGTGACCGAACTCGTTGAGTTCTTGCGCGACCCCACCAAATTCCAGAAGCTGGGCGGACGTATTCCCCGTGGTGTGTTGATGGTGGGCTCACCAGGTACTGGTAAAACCCTGTTGGCCAAGGCCATCGCGGGCGAGGCCAAGGTGCCGTTTTTCGCGATCTCTGGTTCTGACTTCGTTGAAATGTTTGTGGGTGTGGGTGCAGCCCGTGTTCGCGACATGTTCGAGCAGGCCAAAAAGCAGGCCCCTTGCATTATCTTCATTGATGAAATTGATGCCGTGGGTCGTCAGCGTGGCGCTGGCCTGGGCGGTGGTAACGACGAACGCGAACAGACCTTGAACCAGATGCTGGTTGAAATGGACGGTTTCGAGACCAACCAGGGCATTATCGTGATTGCAGCCACCAACCGGCCAGACGTGCTGGACCCTGCGCTGCTGCGCCCCGGTCGTTTTGACCGTCAAGTGGTGGTCAGCTTGCCAGACATTCGCGGTCGTGAACAAATTCTGAAAGTGCACATGCGCAAGGTGCCCATGTCGCCGGACGTTGATGCATCCATTCTGGCCCGCGGTACGCCTGGTTTCTCAGGTGCAGACCTGGCCAACCTGGTGAACGAAGCGGCCTTGTTTGCCGCACGTCGCAATGGCCGCGTGGTGGAAATGTCTGACTTTGAAAAAGCCAAAGACAAGATCATCATGGGCGCCGAGCGCAAGAGCATGGTCATGCCCGAAGAGGAACGCCGCAACACGGCTTACCACGAGTCGGGTCACGCCATTGTGGCCAAGCTGTTGCCCAAAACCGACCCCGTGCACAAGGTCACCATCATTCCACGTGGCCGTGCCTTGGGCGTTACCATGCAGTTGCCGGAAGGTGACCGTTACAGCATGGACAAAATCCGCATGCTGTCGACCATCTGTGTGCTGTTCGGTGGCCGCATCGCCGAAGAAATTTTCATGGACCAGATGACCACCGGTGCGTCAAACGACTTTGAACGCGCCACGGCCATTGCCCGTGACATGGTGACCCGTTACGGCATGAGCGAGAAGCTCGGCCCAATGGTGTACGCAGAAAACGAAGGCGAAGTGTTCCTCGGGCGTTCAGTGACCAAGACCACCCACGTGTCTGAGCAAACCATGCAAACGGTTGATTCTGAAATTCGCCGCATCATTGATGAGCAGTACAAGCGCGCCTGGGACATTCTGGACCAGAACCGTGACAAGGTGCACGTGATGGCGAAGGCCCTGCTGGAATGGGAAACGATCGACGCGGACCAGATCAACGACATCATGGACGGCAAAGACCCACGTCCACCCTCAGCCGGTGGCAGCACGCCACCTTCTGGCAACAGCCCAAGCAGCAGTGGCGACAAGGTGGCGCCTGTGGTTCAACCCGCCCCTGCGGCACCCACGGCCTGATGCCTGTTTTGGCTTTGAAGAAAAACCGCTCTGATGAGCGGTTTTTTTTTGCACTGCCGCCGGAGCGTTATAATCACAGCACCTTGGTGCAGGAGCAACATGTTGACGCAGAATCAGTGGAAGGCAGGCCGGTTTGAATTGACCTGGCAAACGCAAAAGCCATTGCTGATGGGTATTGTCAACATCACGCCCGATTCGTTTTCTGATGGCGGCAAACACAACTCCACTTCGTCAGCCATTGCCCATGCGCAGCGCCTGCTGTCTGAGGGCGCTGACATTCTGGACATCGGTGGAGAGTCCACCCGCCCCGGCGCTGAATCGGTGGCGCTTGAAGCCGAGTGGGCCCGGTTGAAGCCCGTGCTGCAAGAGCTGGTGCGCTGGAATGTGCCCGTGTCGGTGGACACCATGAAAGCGGAGATTATGCGCAGAGCCATTGAGCTGGGTGTCGACATTTTGAATGATGTGTACGCGTTTCGTGACAAGGATGCCGTGCAAGTTTTGGCTGAAAGCCAGGCTGGCGCAGTGGTTATGCACATGCAGGGTGAGCCGCGCAGCATGCAAAACAGGCCTGAATACGACGATGTGTGCACTGAGGTAAGCGATTTTTTGGCCGCCAGGTTGAATGTGCTTGCGCACGCCGGGGTGCCTTCCAGCCGTGTTTTGCTAGACCCCGGTTTTGGGTTTGGCAAGAATTTGCAGCACAACCTGGCGTTGATGAAGCGGACCAGCTGGTTTGCAGGGCAGGCCAGTGGCGTGCTGATCGGCGTGTCGCGCAAGCGCATGATCGGTGAACTGACCGGGCAGGAAAGCCCTGCAGACCGGGTCAGTGGGTCGGTGGCTGCTGCTTTGTATGCCGCGGGGCAGGGCGCAGCCGTGCTGCGAGTTCATGATGTACGGGCCACCCTGGATGCACTGAAGGTGTGGCAAGCCTTAGTCGATTGATTGTAGAAAAGAAGAATCCATGAGCAGACAATATTTTGGCACAGACGGCATACGCGGCGAAGTGGGGCAGGCCCCCATGACGCCTGACTTCATTATGCGTTTAGGGCAGGCAGCCGGTACAGTGCTGGCTCGTCACGAGGCCGGTGCGCGCAGGCCACGCGTGTTGATTGGTAAAGACACACGCGTGAGTGGCTATTTGCTTGAAAGCTGCCTGGAGGCTGGCTTTACCTCTGTGGGCGTAGACGTTGTGATGGTGGGGCCCATGCCAACTGCCGGTGTGGCTTATTTGGCCCGTGCGCTCAAGATGTCTGCCGGGGTGGTGATCAGCGCATCCCACAATCCGTTTCAGGACAATGGCATCAAGTTTTTCTCGGGGGCAGGCACCAAGTTGCCCGATTCCTGGGAGCTGGAAATTGAAGAACAGATTCAACACGGCGCCGATTGCAAGTCGTCCGAAAACCTGGGCAAGGCACGCCGTTTAACCGACGCTGCGGGTCGCTACATTGAGTTTTGCAAAGCCACCTTCCCGCGTGAACTGGACTTGCACGGCTTAAAGCTGGTGCTGGATTGCGCCAATGGCGCTGCCTATCAAATTGCGCCTGCGGTGTTTCGCGAATTGGGTGCGGAGGTGGTGGTACTGGCTGATCAGCCCAATGGTTTGAACATCAACCTTGGTGTGGGGGCGACCCATCCTGAATTTGTGGCTGCGGCTGTGAAAGAACACCGTGCCGACTACGGCTTTGCATTGGACGGCGATGCCGACCGACTGATCTGTGTGGATTCAACAGGGCGTATTTTCAACGGCGACGAGCTGTTGTACGCCTTGGTTGCTGAGCGCATGGCCGACGGCAAAACTGTGGCAGGCGTGGTGGGCACCTTGATGAGCAACTATGGCCTTGAAAGGGCCTTGGGGGCGTTGAGTGTGCCTTTTGAGCGTGCCAAGGTGGGCGACCGCTATGTGTTTGAAAAGTTGCAGCAGAAAGGCTGGCACCTGGGCGGTGAAAGCTCGGGTCATTTGCTGGTGCTGGATCAGCATTCAACCGGTGATGGCATCATCAGCGCCTTGCAGGTGCTGCGTGCCGTGCGCGCGCTGGGCAAGCCCCTGGCTGAGGTGCTGGCCCCTTTGGCGATGCTGCCACAGGTGCTTAAAAACGCCCGTACACCGCAGGGTTACGACTGGCAGGCAGACAAGGGCTTGGCCGCTGAATGCGAGCAGGTTCGCCACGAGTTGGGCAACACCGGGCGCTTGCTGATACGCCCCTCTGGCACTGAGCCCTTGTTGCGTGTGATGGTGGAAGCGGAAGACAAACAACTGGCCAATACGCTGGTAGACAGAGTGTTGGCCAGACTGCCCGCCTGAGACATTCACACCCGTGGCATTTTGACAATTTAGATGTTGACCTTCTGCGAGAGAGGCATTAAAATCTCGCTTCTTTGTCGGGGCATAGCGCAGTCTGGTAGCGCATCTGGTTTGGGACCAGAGGGTCGAGGGTTCGAATCCTTCTGCCCCGACCATCAAAGACATCCTGTAATGGGACTACATTTCTGCCCGTAGCTCAGCTGGATAGAGCATCGGCCTTCTAAGCCGAGGGTCAGGGGTTCGAGTCCCTTCGGGCAGGCCAAGAAATTTTCCCCAGTGGCGGGGTTAGCTCAGTTGGTAGAGCAACGGATTGTGATTCCGTGGGTCGTGGGTTCGAGCCCCATACCTCGCCCCAAGAATTCAAGGACTTAGCGTGCATTTGCCGCTAGGTCCTTTTTGTTTTTGGGGTGCCGTTTTTATTTTCGATTGTGCGCAATAGTGGTTGCTCTGCCCGCAACCCGGTTTAAGCAAGCCTTGCAACCCCAAGCCTGTCCCTTACGCTTGTTCAGATTTTCTGGGCATGTGGCTTACCGTTTCAGCAATAATCTGCAGTGCATGTTCAACACGGTCTTCATTCAGGTTGCCACCCAAGCAAAGCCTGACTGAATTGGGCGTGGTCCCTTGCAGGCAGAACATTTCTGCGCTGGCAGTGGTGATGCCACGGCTTAAAAGGCGTGAACAAAATGCCGAATGTGTCCAATAAGAGGGTAGGTTGAGCCACAGGTGGAACCCCTCCGGATTTGTTTCGATGTTGAAGTCACCCAGAGTGCGTTTTGCAAGAAGCTGTCTTTTTTGGCTCATGGTTTGAATACTTTGCAGACACAGTTGAGCAGTGCCATCCAGAATCCATTGTGTGGCCACTGCAATGCACAAGGGGCTTGCCATGATTTCGCTGGCCCGCAAAGTGGAAGCCAATCTGTTGGTTTCATTTGCATTGGGGCAAACGAGAAAGCCGATACGGAGCCCTGCTCCGACTGTTTTCGAGAGTCCACTGACGTAGTAGGTCAGCTCTGGCACAATGTTGGCAAATGTTGGGGGCGGGCTTTTCATCAACTTGTTGTAAGGGTCGTCTTCAATGATTTTCAGTCCGAATTGCCTTGCAACTGCAGCGATCTCAAAGCGCCTGTTTTCGGAAATGGTTCGTGTGGTTGGGTTTTGAATGGTCGGGTTTAAATACAGGGCTTTGACGGTGTGGATGCGGCATTGCGCCTCTAAATCGTCTGGCAGAATGCCTTCATTGTCTGAGCGCAGTCCGATTGTCTTGATACCAAAGTGTCTAGCCATGGTTTTAACGCCCGGGTAGGTTGTGCCCTCTGCGCACAGTGTGCCGCCAACACCAACCAAGGCCAGCATCAGGCTATTCAGGGTGGCTTGAATGCCAGGGGTAATCAACACAGTTTGACCAGTCTGAGCCGGGTAAAGTCCTTCCAGCCAGGTTGCGGCAGCAGCCCGAGCATCCTCATTTCCACCCAATTCCTGATAGCGGGTTAGTCTGTGGAAATTGCCTTGTTCTGTGACATGGCGAATGCCATGGCGCATGCGTCCGAGAATTTCAGGCTCCTGAGGTTCGGGAGCCACATTCATGGTCATCTCAATAAGGTCTGAACTTGGAACTGCGTCGGCCGTGTTTTCTACCTTGATGTAACTGCCTACACCCGATTTGGAAGCAATCAGGCCGCGATGTTGCAGCTCGTGATATGCGCGAGCGACGGTCGTGTAGTCAAGGTGCAGGGCGGCTGCCATGTCTCGTAGAGTGGGTAGTTGATCATCTCGCTTGAGCATCCCTTCGCGAATTTTTTCTTCAATGAATTCGGCAATCAGCAAATAGGCAGGCTGGCTTCGATCCGCCAAGGCATTTTGCAATTCTTCCAGTATTTCAGGATGCTTTTTCATGCGCGTTACCTGTGCTTTTACATTCCATATGGGTGCAAGCAACTAACGCGCCTGAGCAAATGCCCACTTCGGGTGCGCAAAATTCTGCGGTCATCAATGGAATGGCGCTGACAAGTTTGATCTGCCGTTTGCTGCAAAGCGGCATGAATTCGTCTTGATTGGATCTTGATTGGATGAGATTCCGCTGAATGGGTACGCCCATTGCACCTTGTTGCCTGTGCTCCGACACAGTGCAAATCACGTCAGGATGCCAATTTCTAGTTGAATCAGGAGATCAGACAATGCCTAAGGTAAATCATCCCGCCCATGTTGATGGCGATTATTTTGTGGATTACGAAGAGAAGGTTTTTGAGGATGTGAAGGCTGAGCCGGGACAAAAGGCTCTGGTGACTTTTCACACGGTTGCGTTCGAGGGATCAATTGGGTTTGTCAATATGTTGCAGGCCACCCGCTTACAGCGTAAAGGTTTCGATACGTCCATTTTGTTGTATGGCCCTGGAGTCACCTTGGGTGTGCAACGTGGCTTCCCCACGCTGGGTAGTGAGGCGTTTCCAGGTCATTTAAACTTCAACAACCAGCTTAAAAAATTCATGGGCGAGGGCGGGAAGGTGTATGCCTGCCGCTTTGCGCTGCAAGCCCTTTACGGCCATGGAGAGCCCTCATTGATCGAAGGCATTACCCCAATCAATCCATTGGATGTTCTGGACGTGGTTCTGCTCCACAAGCGAGATGGTGCAGTGATTATCGACACCTGGACTTTGTAAGCAGACTAGGAATTGGTCGCCCTTGGGCGACCGGTTCAAGCCGCTTGGAGATTAGACAATGAATCAGGCAAAAATGGTTAGGGCAGCTGCCGTGCAGATTGCGCCCAATCTGGTGGAGCCGGAAAAAACCATCGAAAAGGTGTGTCAGACCATGGCAGAGGCTGCTTCCAAGGGGGTGCAAATCATTGTCTTTCCGGAGACTTTCGTGCCGTATTACCCCTATTTTTCATTTGTTGAACCGCCAGTAAAGCAGGGAAAGGATCACCTGCGCCTCTACGAGTATTCAGTTTCCATTCCGGGAGCGGAAACGGAAATGGTTGCTGCACTTGCAGCCCAGCACAATATGACGGTGGTGCTGGGGGTGAATGAACGTGATCACGGCACTTTGTATAACACTCAAATGATTTTCGACGGCGAGGGCCAGTTACTTCTGAAGCGTCGAAAAATCACGCCGACCTACCACGAGCGAATGATTTGGGGGCAGGGCGATGGCTCTGGTTTGAAAGTGGTGCAAACACCTATCGGCCGAGTGGGCGCCCTCGCTTGCTGGGAACATTACAACCCCCTGGCTCGCTATTGTTTGATGGCGCAGCACGAGGAAATTCACTGTGCGCAGTTTCCAGGGTCATTGGTGGGGCAGATTTTTGCCGACCAGATGGAGGTCACCATTCGACACCACGCGCTCGAAGCGGGTTGCTTTGTGATCAACAGCACTGCATGGCTGACTGAAGATCAGATCAATAGTATTTCGCAGGATGCAGACCTGCAAAAGGGGCTCCGTGGCGGCTGCTTTACAGCAATTGTCAGTCCGGAAGGCAAGTTGCTGGCTGAGCCCTTGCGAGAAGGTGAGGGCATGGTGATCGCCGATCTGGACATGTCTTTGGTAACCAAACGCAAGCGAATGATGGACTCGGTTGGGCATTACGCCCGGCCCGAATTGTTAAGTCTGCTTGTTCATGAGGAGTCAACCAGCCCCATGAAATCAGTGAAAGGAGATTGCCATGCTCAGTACTGAACTTCAAACCCATGGGCTTCGCCTGGAAGACCCGCTGGCGGGCAGTCAAAGCAGGCGAGGCGGTGCAGGGCCGTCCGATCACAAGGCCGTAACCATCGATGGTGAGACCGTGATGATTCCAGTTCACACTCACTCGGCCTGGCAGTCTCCTTACCTCGCTGCCAAGCCGGATGAAAACGGAAAAAGCCGCTTGTTGAAAAATGGAATTCCGATTGCTGTCATCGAATTTCCGCAAAAGCCACGGTTTTATTCCTTGAAAACTGCGGATGGCATTGCCTACGACAAGATTGCAACACTGCATAGTAAAGACGTGTTGGCAACCACCGTGTTGCAAACCTGTATTCGCTATGAAAGCCGTGTAAAAACCTGCAAATTTTGCTCGATCGGGCAGTCACTTGCCGCCGGCCGAACCATCGAGCGCAAAACCCCGGAGCAGTTGGCTGAAGTGGCCAGGGCTGCTGTTGAATTGGATGGCGTGAAGCAGATGGTAATGACCACAGGTACGCCACCAACGCCTGATCGCGGTGCTGCGTTGATGGTCGAGAGCGTGGCTGCTGTAAAAGCAGCAGTGGACATCCCCATTCAGGTTCAGATTGAACCACCTGACACCTTTGAATGGTTTGTCAAATTGAAACAAGCAGGCGCGGACAGTTTGGGTATGCATTTGGAGGTTTTGTCCGAGCCATTGAGAAAGTGGTTGATGCCGGGCAAATCCAATGTGACTGTCAACGAATATCTGGCGGCGTTCGATGCCGCTGTAGCAGTGTTTGGCCGAGGGGAAGTAAGCACCTACATCATTGCAGGTTTGGGCGACACCGAATCAGAAATAGTCGAAATGAGCCGCGTGTTGATTGATAGGGGTGTGTATCCCTTTGTGGTTCCCTTTGTACCGATCAGTGGCACGCCTCTGGAAAGTCATCCGGTCCCCGATGCCGAGTTTATGCAACGCGTGTTACAGCCTATCGGGCAAATGCTGAAGGATGAAGGTCTGTTGTCAGCGGATACGAAGGCGGGGTGTGCCAAATGCGGTGCATGTTCCACGCTTAAATCTTTTGAGCAATGAGTTCACGGGGAGGCATGATTCATGATGTTTGACGCCGTACCAGCCGATCCGTTTCAACACGGTGAATGCAGAATCAAGCTTGCTGACGGTGAGTGGGAGCTCAGGCAGGCTCAGTCCCTTCGCAAGCGTGTGTTTGTGGAGGAGCAGCAAGTGTTCCGGATCAGTGATTTTGACCATCTGGACCATGACGCTTACACCCTGATCGCCACCACTTCCATGCTGGGTATCCCTGATTCAGTGGTGGGTACCGTCAGAATCAATCAGACAGCCAGGGGAAAGTGGCAGGGTTCCAGATTGGCTGTTGACGCCATGTATCGGCACTCTAGCGGTATCGGGAAAGACTTGATCAAGATGGCGGTTGGTACTGCGCTGACGCTGGGATGTGAGTCTTTTTATGCCAATGTCCAATTGCAAAATCAGGCGTTCTTCGAGAGGCTTGGCTGGTGTGTACTCGGCCATGTACTTGTTGAAGGTTTGGATCATGTGTTCATGCAGGCCAACCTGAACCTTTACAGCCCTGCGCCTGATCCAAACCATGGCTGCTTTCATTTGTTCAGCAAGGCATTGCCACCTGAAAAGTCCAGGAATAAAGCATGAACGAGCTGGCCTCTATCGTCGAGATGGTGCGACAAAGCAAAGGGATTGCCCACAAGCGGGACATCGAATTGGGTATGCGAGCCATTGCACAGACGCAATCTTGCGAGACCTCCGTTTTAGTCGGTGATGATTGCGCTGTGATTCCCTCGGGCGAGGGTTATCTCTTGTTCGCCATTGAGGGGTTCATGAATGAATTTGTTCAGGAGGACCCCTGGTTTGCAGGCTATTGCGGCGTCATGGTGAATGTCAGCGACATTGCGGCCATGGGTGGAAGGGCCACGGCTGTGGTGGATGCTCTGTGGTGCTCAAAGCCCGATCAATTGGCGCTTATTTTACAAGGCATGGCATGTGCCTCTGCCCGATACCGAGTGCCGATTGTTGGTGGTCACACCAATGCCCGCACTGACAGAAATCAACTTGCAGTGTCCATCTTGGGCTCGGCCAAATCAATCTTAAGCAGCTTTGAGGCGCAACCCGGAGACGCTTTGATGTGTGTGATTGATACGCGTGGCGAGTATCGCGGCAACCTCGGAAACAATTGGAATGCCAGCACGGACGCGCCTGCGGATCGCTTGCGAGGCGATCTTGAATTGTTGCCGCTGATTGCAGAATCAGGTTTGGCGAGCGCTTGTAAGGACATCAGTATGGCGGGGCCTTTGGGAACTCTTTTGATGCTTTTGGAATGTTCTGGATGCGGGGCTGAAATTGATCCAGAAGCGTTTCCGCGTCCCAAGCACATTGGACTGGAACGCTGGATGCAGACCTTTCCCAGTTATGGGTTTGTCTTCAGTGTGTCTCCTTCACGGGTGGAGGAGATGAAACATCTATTTGGCGCCAGAGAGTTGCAATGCTTGGTAGTCGGCCAGGTAACCGCCGGTTCCCAAGTGTGGCTTGCCAATTCAATCGAGCGCGAGTTGCTGTGGGATTTTTCAACGACGGCTTTGTTGGGTTGCAGTGCTTTGAATTCTGCCGGCGAAATGCAGGGGGTGCGCAAATGCCAATGACGCAGTTCGATCTTCAGTGGCCTGATGGTTCCGTCATGAAATGCCACTCTCCTTCAACGATCATTCGGGATTATTTGGTTGTGGGCAAGGAGTACACGCTGGCCGACTTTCTGGAGTGTGCAGAAAAAGGACTCGGTCATGCCAGTGAACGTGTGCGTGAGAAGTACGGATTTGCCTGCTCTATGGCGGCTGATCAATGGGATCTTATTCGCATTCAGAGCGATAGGTATCAGGCTGTGCCAGCGGCCAAGGTGCAGATATTAAGAATCAAGTGAGGGGTTGAATATGAATGCTCAGGGAACAAAGTTAAAGGCGCATTACAAGGTGGTGGTAATTGGTGGAGGGCAGGCAGGTCTGTCAATGAGCTATCAATTGACGCAACGGAAAATTGACCACGTGGTGCTGGAAAAAGCCAGGATTGGCTTCAGTTGGCGGGAACAACGGTGGGATACGTTTTGCCTGGTGACGCCGAACTGGCAATGTAACTTGCCTGGATTTCCTTACGCTGGCATCGAGCCCCATGGCTTCATGAAGAAAGATGAGATTGTTGCCTACATTGAGTCCTATGCGAGGTCATTCAGGGCGCCCGTCTTTGAAGGGGTGTCAGTCACCCGCTTGCGTAAAAGCGATGACGGGCTGTTTGTACTGGAAAGCACAGCGGGCACAATTTCTGCCAATCAGGTTGTTGTGGCGATAGGTGGATATCACAAGCCTAGAATTCCGAGTCTGGCGAAAAAGTTGCCTGCGCACATTCGACAAATTCATTCTTCTGAATATCGAAGCCCTGAACAACTTCCCGATGGCAAAGTGTTGGTGATCGGGTCGGGTCAGAGTGGATGTCAAATTGCCGAAGACCTGCATTTGGCGGGTCGTAAGGTGCATTTGTGCGTGGGTAGCGCTCCGCGAGTGGCGCGTCGTTACCGGGGTCGGGACGTTGTGGATTGGCTGGCTGACATGGGTTATTACGACATGCCCGTGGACGAACATCCTTTGAAAGAAGGGGTACGTGCCAAGGCCAACCATTACGTCACTGGTCGCGATGGCGGCCGTGACATCGATCTGCGATTACGAGCTCTCGAAGGGATGTCTCTGCATGGCCGTTTGAAAGACTGCAACGAGGGAGTAATGCTTTTTGCCGATGATCTGGCGGCCAATTTGGACAATGCGGATCGAAGCAGCGAGAACATCAAAAATACGATTGACCAATACATTGCCGATCGTCGTCTGGATGCACCACTGGAAAATCGCTACTTGCCGCTTTGGAAGCCCAATCCAGGCTGCTCTACGCTCGACCTCGTGGCTGAGCAGGTCTGCTCTATCGTTTGGTCGGTCGGCTTTGAAAGTTCATTTGACTGGATCGAATTGCCTGTTTTTGATGGCAGGGGGTATCCGATTCATTCGCGGGGTGTTAGCTGTGAGTCCGGCTTGTATTTTCTCGGCCTGCCTTGGATGTACACATGGGGATCTGGACGCTTTTCAGGCGTGGCCCGCGATTCCGCGTTTCTTTTGGAGAAAATTGAGCTGGAATGTTTTACCAAAGCAGAGGAAATTGACTCTTCACTTTAGATTTGAATACAAAAGTCAGGGTTTGATTATCAAATCATCAAACCCTGCCCATTTGTCTGAATCAATCAGTAACGCCGAGCCCGATTGTTTGGGCCGCTGTTGCGTGGCGTATCGAGGTGACGGAAGGTGATTCGGCCTTTGCTGAGGTCATACGGCGACAGCTCGAGCGACACACGGTCACCCGCAATGATGCGGATGTGATTCTTGCGCATTTTGCCTGCGCTGTATGCAATCAGTTTGTGACCGTTTTCAAGGGTAACCTTGAAACGTGAATCTGGCAGAATTTCATCCACCATTCCGTTCATTTCCAACAATTCTTCTTTGGCCATGTGTTGGCCTTTTACGCGTTGCGAATGTTGGATGCCTGTGGGCCTTTGGCGCCCTGAGTGACGTCGAATGTCACTTGCTGTCCTTCGGACAGGCTTTTGAATTCAGAGCTTTGAATGGCTGAGAAATGGGCGAAAAGATCTTTGCTGCCATCGGATGGAGAAATGAAGCCGAAACCTTTTGAATCGTTAAACCACTTTACTGTACCTGTTGTCATTTTTGACACTCCTGAAATTAAACACAAATGGGGAGTTATGCCCCGGTGGGGCGACAGTCAAGAAAAAGACAAACGGATGAAAGGAAAGATACCGCGCATGGCGGGTAAAAAACCCAGCAGCAAAAGCTGGTCTTGAAGATCGCTGAGGACACTATCCTCTGCTTTGCCAACAATTGCAAACGATATCGACATTAATTTGTTTGGGGGGGGCAGCGCAAAGCTGTGCTTGTATTCCCCTTCACTTTGATTCAAAGTCGAAATTATTGCCTATCGCTGATTGACCATGAACAAATGCCTTTTAGCCTTGCTCTGTGTTTTGGCTTCACCGGTCTGGGCGCAGTCTGTGCCGCCCGGTGGGGTCACCAAGGTTCAACCCATCATCACACCCGATGCTCTGAAGGGCGGACAGTCAACGCCACCCTTGGCAGGCTTTGAGCGGGCAGCAGAAGGGGGTGACGCGAATGCGCAGTACCAGATGGGTATGGCGTATTTGCAGGGCGATGTCGTGAAAAAAGACTTGGCGCAGGCTGCACAGTGGTTTGCCATGGCGGCAGACCAGGGTGAGGACCGCGCGCAGGTTCGCCTGGGGTATTTGTTGGAATTTGGGCGGGGGGTCAAGCGCAATGCCGCGGCGGCGGCACAGCTGTATGAACAGTCTGCTTTGCAGGGCAACACCGAGGCTCAAGCCCGGTATGCGCAGTGCCTTGAGCGTGGTTCAGGTGTGAAAAAAGACCTCACCAAGGCCTACGCGTTTTACCTGTTGGGTGACCGGGGTGGCAATGAACAGGCGAACAAAGCAGTGAAGCGGCTTGCACTGACTTTGACCGAGGCCCAGAAGGGCAAAGCACAGGAGATGGCCAGCAAAGTGCAAAGCACCGCTGGCCGCAGGTATTAAATTTCAGCGCCCAGCCGCACGCCCTGGTTGATGGCTCGGCGGGCGTCCAGCTCGGCGGCCACGTCTGCGCCACCAATCAGCGTGACCTTCAGACCCATGGCTTCCAGGTCGGCCTGCAGGTCGCGGCGGGGCTCTTGCCCGGCGCACACCACCACATTGTCCACTTTCAAGGTTTGCAGCTCGCCATCGATTTCAACGTGCAGGCCCTCATCGTCTACGCGTTTGTATTGCACTCCGGGCACCATTTGCACCTTCTTTTTAATCAGCCCTTCGCGGTGTATCCAGCCGGTGGTTTTGCCAAGGCCGCTGCCCACTTTGCTGGTTTTGCGTTGCAGCAGGTAGATCTGGCGTGGGGGTTCTTCCACATGCTCGGCGGTTAAGCCACCCACGTTTTTGTAGGTGGGGTCGATGCCCCATTCGCGGTTGAATTTGTCGAGGTCGACACTGGCGGACACGCCTTCGTGTGTGAGGTATTCCGAGGTGTCGAAGCCGATGCCGCCTGCGCCCACCACAGCCACGGTTTTGCCCACGGGTTTGTGTTCGCGCAGCACGTCCAGATAGCCCAGCACTTTGGGATGGTCGGCACCAGGAATGTCGAGCTTGCGGGGCACCACGCCGGTGGCCAGCACCACTTCATCGTAGCCGCCTTCTTTGAGCATGGCGGGGGTGGCGCGGGTGTTCAAATGCACGTGTACTTTTTTGTGTTCAAGCTGACGCTCGAAGTAGCGAATCGTTTCGTGGAATTCCTCTTTGCCGGGAATGGTTTTGGCGATGTTGAACTGTCCGCCCACCTGACCGTGTTCGTCAAACAGGTGAACTTCGTGGCCACGTTCTGCTGCGGTAACGGCCAGGCTCATGCCAGCGGGGCCAGCACCGACCACAGCGATGCGTTTGCGCGTTGCCGCAGGCTTGATGACGATTTCCGTTTCATGGCAGGCGCGTGGGTTGACCAGGCACGATGTGATTTTGAGCTGGAAGGTTTGGTCCAGACAGGCCTGATTGCAACCAATGCAGGTGTTGATGTCGGCACTTCGGTTTTCAGCCGCTTTTTTGACGAATTCGGCGTCGGCCAGAAACGGGCGGGCCATGGACACCATGTCGGCGCAGCCCTCAGACAGCACTTGTTCGGCCACCTCTGGCGTGTTGATGCGGTTGGTGGTGACCAGTGGAATATTCACCTTGCCTTTCAGGTTTTTGGTGACCCAGGCAAAGGCCGCGCGGGGTACTTTGGTGGCGATGGTGGGAATGCGCGCCTCGTGCCAGCCAATGCCGGTGTTGATGATGGTGGCACCTGCTGCCTCAATGGCTTGGCCCAGCCTTACCACTTCATCAAGCGTGGAGCCGCCCTCAACCAGGTCAAGCATGGAGAGGCGATAAATGATGATGAAATTGGGGCCAACCTTGGCGCGAATGGCGCGAACCACCTCGACCGGCAAGCGGATGCGTTTTTCAAAGCTGCCGCCCCATTCGTCGTTGCGGTGGTTGGTGCGCGCGGCGGTGAACTGGTTTAACAGATAGCCTTCCGAGCCCATCACTTCCACGCCGTCGTAGCCGGCCTGCTGGGCCAGGCTTACGCAGTTGGCAAAGTCCCCGATGGTGCGAAGAATGTCTTCGTGGCTCAGTGGTTTGGGGGTGAACGGGTTGATGGGCGCTTTGACGGCGCTGGCCGACACCTGGTTGGGCTGATAGCTGTAGCGGCCGGTGTGCAAAATCTGCATGGCAATGCGGCCACCCTCGGCGTGCACAGCGTCAGTAATGATGCGGTGCTCGGCCACTTCATGGGCATTGGTCAGTTTGGCCCCGCCGGCGAACACCACGCCATCGTCGTTGGGGGCGATGCCGCCCGTCACGATCAAGCCCACACCGCCCCGCGCGCGCTCGGCGTAGAAGGCCGCCATGCGATGAAAGCCGTTGGGCGCTTCTTCCAGGCCCAGGTGCATAGACCCCATCAGTACCCGGTTTTTCAGGGTAACAAAGCCCAGGTCTAGCGGGGCAAGCAGGTGGGGGTAGGGAAGGCTGGATGCTGCGGGGGTGGTCATGTTGTCTGCTCCATGTGTGCCGCAAAGTGACGGACTTGTTGTGCAACTGGTTGCAATTTATAGCGCAGGTTTTGGTTTTGTGCAACTGGTTGCATAAACAGCCACCTGCACATAAGATAGGGGCTCTATTTTTGATGGTTTGTAACGCACCGTGTCTTTGCCCCATGCCTTGTTGACCTCATTGCTGGAAAAGCCCAGCAGTGGCCTAGAGCTGGCCCAGCGCTTCAGCAAATCAATTGGCTATTTCTGGCAGGCTTCCCATCAGCAGATTTACCGTGAATTGGTTCGGCTTGAAAAAGCCGGCTGGGTGCAGTCCACAGCCAATGAGGGCGCGCGCGGTCGCAAGCGCACCTACGAGGTACTGCCCGAGGGCAAAGTTGAATTGAAGCGCTGGATCGCCTTGCCTTCGGAACACAAAAACCTGCGCGATGAAATGATGGTGCGTGTGCGCGCCGCCGCTGTGGTAGGCCCCAAGGGGTTGACCAAGGGCATCGAGGAGCGCCTTGAAAGCCATCGCAAGCAATTGGCGCTGTACAAAGCCATACGCAAGAAAGATTTTGAGGGCAAAAAGGAAACCAGAACTGTGGCCTTGCAACGGCGCATTCTGGAAGTGGGCATTGAATACGAGCGCCTGTATGTGGCGTTTTGTGAGGATGTGCTGAAAGAGTTGGCTTGAACCAAGCCGCTTCAACAGGAGAACAAGTATGAGCACTTACACGACTATTAGTTTGATTGCACGCCCCAAGCCCGGGCCGATTACACCTGATCTTTTCAAGATTGAGCACAAAGAGATTCCGGAACCCGCACAGGGGCAGGTGCTGATCAAGCAAACACACATGTCGCTCGACCCTGCCATGATCGGCTGGATGAGCCCTGATCAAGAAAGTTACATTCCTCCTGTTCAACTCGGGGAGGTCATGCGTTCTTCTGGCGTCGGTGAGGTGGTCAAGAGCAATCATCCGGATTTTGCCGTGGGAGACACCGTGCGGGGCATGCTGGGTTGGACTGAATATTTGCTGAGCGATGGCAAGGGCATCAGCAAACTTCCTCCCGGATTGGACGCTGAAACTGTTTTGGCCGTGTTCGCGCTGCCAGGCTTGACCGCCACTCAGGGCTTGTTCGGTTTTGGAGATCCGAAGGCCGGTGAAACGCTGGTGGTTAGTGGTGCCGCTGGCTCAGTGGGATCGATTGTTGGGCAACTTGCGAAGGCCGAAGGGCTTCGGGTGATCGGTGTGGCTGGTGATCCGGAAAAATGCAATTGGTTGACTGAGGAATTGGGGTTTGATGGCGCCATCAATTACAAAACGGACGACATTCCTGCTCGCCTCAAAGCGCTTGCACCCAATGGGGTCGATATTTATTTTGAAAACACGGGCGGCGCCATCCAGCAGCATGTGTTTGATCGGATGAATGCCCATGGCCGAATTGTGGTGTGCGGAATGATTGCCGACTACACCGCCAAAACGCCATCTCCCGGTCCCAATTGGGTGCCGTTGATCAAGAAGCGGATCACGATTCGCGGCTTTGCGATGCCGGATCACTTCAAGGACATCGGGGCGCTGACCCAGAAGCTGACGCCTTATGTTCTGGGTGGCAAAATCAAATTTCGCACGCATGTGCTTGAAGGTTTGGAGTCCTCCATTGATGGCCTGAACCTGTTTTTTACAGGCGGAAATCGGGGCAAGTTGATCGTGAAGCTTTGATCAAAGTACCGCTTAAGCCTGTAAACCCAGTTCCCTACGAAAAACGGCCAGGGTCATTTCGGGGCCCTGGTCATTCGGATGAAATCCGGGTTTGAAGTACTTGACCAATTCAGGAATGGCGGCGCTGAAAAAGCCGCCAGGGCTGAAGTAATCCTTCGCGAATTCTTTCCAGGCCTGCGTATTACCCAGTTCTTTTTGCTGTCTCAGGCAATTGATCATGCCCAGCAACACCACTGGGCCTATGCCGGCTGAAACGACAGCCATGCCCAGTGCGCGTGTCAAGTAGCCGCGTGCAGCGTGCTGGTACAAGTCGAAGGCCACGGCGCGATGCTCCGTTTCTTCCATGGCGTGCCAAAGAATGAGCTGCCTGATCTTCGGGTCGGTCACGCTGTTCAGGAAATCGGGGTGGTGCGCAATTTGATGGGCAATCACACCGGTGTAATGCTCGGCGGCGGCTGTCATGGCCAGCCGCAGGCGTTTGGGCAGGTATCGGTTGGCACGCTTCCTGACCCACAGGGCGGCTTTGTCCAGCCCTTCTACGTGTATGCCCCGGGCTGCAAGCGCCTCGTTGGCGGTGCGGTGTTCTTTGCCGTGCATGGCCTCTTGACCAATGAAGGCACTGACATCGCGTTTCAATTGTTCGTCGGTGATCTGGCTTTTGAAGGTGCGTACCGAGTCAACGAAGAATTGCTCGCCTTCCGGAAAGTAGGCCTGAAACGCAGTCCACAAAGCCGACGAAACAGGGTTGGATTTGATGAACACGGGGTTGATGTCATGGAAGTCGAAGTCCATGCGACGCACTGGAAAGGCAGCGCCTTTTTGATGGGTGGACACGGGTTGGAAGGTTAGGGGCATGGCTTAGGCTCCTTCAGGTTGGTCTGCGTTTTTGGCTGGTGCAGAGGACACGAGTTTCAGCACATCCAGATAACTGGGTGGGCTGTCGACCAAGCCTTTGTGACGCAGAATGCGATGCAGGGCTGGCAGCTTCTGCCAGGGCACTGACGCCATGGCGTGGTGTTCGATGTGATAGTTCACGTTCAGCGGTGCCACCAGCGCACGGGCCAGAAAGCCTGCACGCGTGGTGCGCGTGTTTTTCAGCATGTCGGTGGTGCGTTCGGTTGCGGCGTGTTCTGCCATGGCCCGAATGCGAATGAACAAAGGGTAGGGGCTGAGGTAAGCCAGTACCCACACCCAATACAATTCGCCGTGGCCTGCCGTGTACAAGGCGGCAAACAATGCAATGTTGGTCAACAGAGTGGGGTAGGCGTTTTGGATAAAACGCAGCAGGTGGTGCCCAATGTTGTGGCGTGGCAACCATTCGTAGTGGCTGGCCACGGTCCACTTCAGGTATTCGGCGTCCATCAAAAAACGGCCAACTAAAAATTTCAAGCCAGTGACCCCGAATGCGTCGCGGGTCAATTTTCTGACCATGGACCGGCGTGTGGTTGGTAAACCTTGAATCAGCGACAGGTCGATGTCGTCGTTGGTGCCGGTGTGGGTGTGGTGTGTGAAATGGTGCTGCCGGTATTTGAAGAGGTCGAGGCCGATGGGCCGGCCACACAGCCAGTCTGTCAAATGGTCATTTAATTGACGGGTCGCAAACAGGGTTCGGTGTGCGCCTTCGTGGGTGGCAATGGCCAGGGCCAGTTGCCGGCCACCCAACACAACAATGGCGAGCAGCCAGCACAGCGTACGCCACAAAGGCGGAAGTTGCATTGCCCAGGCTGAAAATGCGAATACGGCCACGATGGTTGCCCAAATGGATGCAACTGCCCACAAACCCGCCAGGTTGGACCGTTCGGTCACCGCTTGCAGCTCAGCTTTTGACAGCAAAGCGCTCAACCTTTGACGGGTTGCTGATTGCGGTGTGTCATTGTCAGGGTGATTCATTGCAGTTGAACTCAATGGTTTGATTGTTCTAATTTAATTACTAAAAATGTCTTAAAAATATTATTATTGTAATCTTACATAAATTGTCAATAAATTATTTATAAGTAATCTTTCAAGGGAATACTGGCACATTGCGCTCACTTGCGGGTCAGTGTCAATTTCTGCTTCGCCTGGTATCGGTTCTTTTTGCACAGTGTGTGTTCATTTTCTGCGGTTTTCAGTGCTTTGGTGCACGCCTACACTGCAAGTCGTATCGACAAATCAAGGAGAAACTTCGTGAATGCAGAGCGAAAAGTGGCAGTGGTAACTGGCGGTGGCACTGGGATTGGCCGGGCCACCTGCATCCGGCTGGCTCAGACGGGTTGCGATGTGGCATTGATCTATTCGCGCAGTGCGGAACAAGCGGATCAAACGATGCATGACGTGGTGCAGCTGGGGCGGCAGGCCATGGCCATACGTGCTGATGTGTCAGACAAAGCGCAGGTGAATGCCGCATTTGAACAGGTGATTTTGCAATGGGGGCAGTTGAACTACTTGGTGAACAATGCGGCGATTACTCGGCAATTGCCATTCAATGATCTGGATTTGGTGACCGACGAGATCTGGGATGTGCTTCTGTCAGTCAACTTGAAGGGAAGCTTTAACTGCAGCCACGCGGCTGCACCACACCTGCGCAAACAGGCGGGCAGTGCCATCGTGAATGTGGGCAGCATTGCAGGTGAAACGGGTTTTGGATCTTCATTGCCGTATGCGGTTTCTAAAGCGGCGGTGCACGGTTTGACCCGTTCACTGGCGCGCGCATTGGCCCCATCAATACGCGTGAATTGCATTGCACCTGGCGCGGTGGACACGCGTTGGTGGGTGGGGCATGAAGACAAAATGAGGCAGATTTCAGGCACCTTGCCGCTTGAGCGGATTTCCACACCTGAGGACATTGCCGAGGCGATTTGTTTTTTATTGACGGCTCCTTCTTTAACAGGTCAGGTGATCAAAGCTGAAAACGGGCAAACGTTGTAAGGCTTCAATTTTCTGGTGGCGCCTTGGGCTCAATCAGCCCAGGGTGGTCCACCCGGTTTTTGCCCACCCCACTGACCTCAAAGCCCACGGTGTGGAATTGCACAGCGCTGCTGCTGGCGATGAATTTCAACAAATCGGCCACGTTCTGGTTCTTGGGATTCAGCCATGCTTCCCAATCGTCAGGTTGCAACATTACAGGCATGCGGTCGTGCACGGTTTGTAGTGCTTTGCAAGGGGGCGTCGTGATGATGGCGGTGCTAAGCACCAATTCACCGGTGTCGGGGTCTGTCCAGTGGTCGCACACGCCTGCCATGGCGAAGTAAGGTGCATCGGACGGGTGAATGTAGAAGGGCTGTTTGCGGGCCTTGCTGCCTTCAGGTGGGGCCTGCCATTCGTAGTAACCACTGGCGGGTATCAGGCATCGAAACTTTTTGAACCCGGTGCGAAACGACGGCTTTTCATGCACCGTTTCGCCGCGTGCGTTGTTGAGCTTGGCGCTGACGGTTTTGTCTTTCGCCCAGTGGGGTACCAGCCCCCACAGGTGGTTGAGAATGACGCGTTCACCTTCGCGATTGATGCGCACCACGGGCACCTGGGCGGTGGGGGCAATGTTGTAACGGTTGGTAAACAGGTCTTCCTGTTCAGTGTAGCGCGCGTCGAAATGGGCCGTCAGGCGTGAAACCGGGCCTTCAATGACGTAACGGCCGCACATTA
Source organism: Limnobacter litoralis (assembly GCF_030160455.1). Classification (GTDB taxonomy): domain Bacteria; phylum Pseudomonadota; class Gammaproteobacteria; order Burkholderiales; family Burkholderiaceae_B; genus Limnobacter; species Limnobacter litoralis. The sequence goes on from NZ_BSOJ01000032.1 coordinate 37,341, forward strand.
AACAAAGCGCGCCAAAACCCAGGCTGCCAGCGCGATGTGAACCAGCGTGACAAGCACCGACAAGCCATGCAGTTTTTTAAAGCGCGACTTGTTGCCGGCGTCGGTTGCCGCGTTGATGGCGGGCATCAGCACTTGCCGTGCGGGCACCGTGCTGACTGCAATGGTTGCGAGCAGCATGGCCGACACGGGGTTGGCAACCCACAACAAGGCTGCACCAAGCGCCGCAGTCACGATGACAAACAAATAAAAGTGCGGAAACACGCGTCGCAAAGTGCTACCCGCCTGGTCGGCCGGCAGGGTGGAAAACAATGCTGCCGCAAAGCCGAATGAATACAATACAGACCCGCCAAACAGCAGTGCAACAAGGAGAAGGGCCAGGGTGGTCATGATGCCTCGAACCGCGATGATGGTTACAACGGCCTTCAATTTACCACATGGCCCGGTTTTGCCAACGGCTGGTAATGTGCCGAGGGGTGGGTTCAAAATGTAAATTGTTAATTAGCTTTTTGCACTTAAATTTAACCGAGTTTAGTGGACCTACTCACCCAATTGGCTTGACCTGTCGTTGGCTAAGCTTTTGTGTAATTTCAAACTTCACTGAGGTTCGCGCCATGTCCGCCGCATCTGTTTCAATGAGACATTCCATTCGCAGCAAGTTTCTGATGTTGGGCGCATTGTTCGTTTTGCTGGTGGCTTTTTTGACTTGGGACATCGTGGGTCAGAATTTGTCCAATTCACGCACCACTTCGAACATGCTGGCGGGTCTGGATGAAATAGCCAAGATGACTGAAGGCAACAACCATTCAACTCGCAGACTGGACACACTCGTGAATGACCTCACGGACATTTCGAAATCGATGAGCAGTCATCTTTCGTGTTATGTGGTGTGATCATTTGCTAGTTACCGTGCAGGACTTCGTGTAGAGTAATTACTCTAATTCCCGCAGGAGACGCATGTGCTGCAACATTCAGAGGCCGATCGTTCGTCGGTGTTGGGGTTCATCCGAAAAGTCAGTGATGCCTTTGCGTTCCCGTTGCGGGTCTCGCATTACATCGAACTGGTCAACCCGCTGTGGGCTGACCACAGCATGCAGGCCCGCATTGAAAAGGTGTGGGACGAGACATCCACAGCCCGCACCCTGACTTTAAGGCCCGGCGCAAACTGGCGCACATTCAAGCCTGGGCAGCACGTTCGGGTTGGTATTCCAATTGGCGGACGTCACTTTACGCGTACTTATTCCATCAGTTCGGGTGCTGAATCGCCCGACGGCTGTTTTTCCATCACTGTGAAAGCCATACCAGGCGGTTTTGTATCGAACCACATTGTGCGCAAACTCAAGGTGGGCGACTACATTCCTGTGGGCATTGCGCAGGGGGACTTTTACTTGCCTGATGCGCAGCCGGTGGAGCCCCTGTTCATCACTGCGGGCAGTGGAATTACACCGATCATGAGCATGCTGCGCACGCTGGACCGTGAAGACCGAATGCCCGATGTGCGCCACATTCACTATGCGCCCCATGTGCATGACGTTATTTTCGGGCAGGCCTTGACTGATCTTCAGGCCCGCTACAATCGCTATCACTTGCAACGCATCTACACCCGAGAACCTGGTCAGGCGGAGTCGGCAGCAGGCAGCGCGGGTAGCCAACACTTTTCACCGGCGCAGCTTGAGCAGTTCTGCCCCGATTGGCGCAGTCGCGATGTGTACGCCTGCGGTCCTCAATCCTTGCTGGATGCGCTGGAGTCGTTTTGGGAATCGCAGGGCCTGCGCAGGCAGTTGCACACTGAGCGTTTCAGGGCGCCACTGGCGGTGTCTGCCCAGCCTGGGCAAGCCGGGCGTGTCACCTTTGCAAAAAGCGACGCCGTGGTGGATTCAGACGGGCAAACCAACCTGTTGCGTGTGGCTGAGGACAATGGCCTGAACCCCGAACATGGCTGTCGAATGGGCATTTGCCACGGCTGCGATGTGAAGTTGGTGTCGGGTTGTGTGCGCGACTTGCGCACCGACGAGCTGCTGCAAGAAGCCGGGCAGGTGATTCAAATTTGCGTGTGTGCCGCCGTGGGCGACGCCGTAATTGACGTATAAGGGGTGTAGCGATGGGAATGCCAACACATTTAACTGCCGGCGACATTGAAGAATTTGGGCGTGAGATGGACGCCATTCGCAATGAGGTAATGGACTCGCGTGGGGAACGCGACCGCCGCTACATTTTGAACATCATCCGACTGCAGCGTTCCATGGCGCTGCTGGGCCGCATTGTGCTGTTTTTAAGCCTGATTGTGTCGCCTTACGGGCACTTGGCAATTGGCGGCTGGCTGGCGTTTGGCTTGGCCGTCCTGCTGGGTGCAGGTTTGCTGGGCGTGGCCAAAATCATCGAGAACATGGAAATTGGTCACAATGTGATGCATGCCCAATGGGATTGGATGCGCGACCCCAACATTCAAAGCAACACTTGGGAATGGGACAACGTGTGCCCCTCCGACCAGTGGAAGCACAGCCACAACGTGGTGCACCACACCTGGACCAACGTGTTTGGCAAAGACCCGGACATCGGCTACGGCGTATTGCGCGTGTCTGAAGAACAGAAGTGGCACCCCAAGTTTTTGCTGAATCCGCTGATCAACTTGATATTGATGTTCTATTTTCAGTGGGGTGTGGCCGTACACGACGTTGAGCTGGACAAAGTGCTGGAGGGCAAAAAGAAGTTGTCGGACGCGCGGCCCATGCTGAAGCGCATTTGGTGGAAGGCCCAGCGCCAGTTGCTGAAAGACTATGTGCTGTGGCCATTGCTGGGTGTGGCGTTCACCGTGCCTGTTACGGTGGCCATGGGCTTGCCCGTGCTGTCGGTGGCTTGGTCAGCATTCTGGACGGTGGTTGTGGGCAATTTGATCGCCAATGGCATTCGCAATGTGTGGTCAAACATGATTATTTTTTGCGGGCACTTTCCCGAAGGTGTGCAGCATTTCACGCAGGCCGAGGTGGCGGGGGAGACCCGCGCGCACTGGTACATTCGGCAATTGCTCGGCAGTGCCAACATTGGCGGCGGCAAGGTGTTTCACATTTTGTCGGGCAATTTGAGCCATCAGATCGAACACCACCTGTTTCCGGATTTGCCCAGCAACCGGTATCCGGAAATTGCGCCGCGCGTTCAGGCACTGGCCACCCGCTATGGTTTGCCGTACAACACCGGGTCGTTCAGGCGGCAGTTTGGCACCACCACCGGTAAAATCTGGAAGTTGGCAGTTCCAGCCTAAATAGGCCAAGCATTTTTCGCGTTTATCTCTTGAGTGGCTGCTTGAACGGTAGCGACTCAAATTCGTCATCGGTATTTCTGGCGGTGGTGGACAGCTTGCCGTCTTTCTTGTTGACCCGAATGAAGAAGATGGTGGGTGAGGTCTCGGGATCTCCACCACATTTTTCATTGTGCTTTTCACGAACGCGAATCAGGTATTTGGTTTTTTCGTTTTCCGTGTCGAAATACAGGCATTCAAGCGCGAGTGTTGTCAGCTGGTATTTTTGAACTGCATTTGCAGCAAGATCGACTGCCTGATCGTCCGATTTCACCGTGGCTGCACAAGCGCCCAAGCTGCAGGTTGCGATTGAAAGACTAACCAGGATTTTCTTCATTGATTGAGGTCCAGTGCGTGAAGATTGTGATGCTGGATGATTGATTTGAGCTTTGCAATGTATTGCGGATCAGTTGCGTACCTTTGTAAATGTTCAACAAAACCGATGGGGTCATTTTTGTAGGGTAAGGCGTCAGCGAAGTTTCGACGAATCACCTGTGCATATTCTCTAGCTGCTTGCTTGTAAGTCGGATATCCTCGGAAGTTGGCCGCAAGGCGGTGGCTTTTTCCGTTGATAACTTCGTGGGTCACAAATCGAGTTGTCTTACCAGATCGGCTACTGCCTTTGACGCCGAAGAATGCATTGTCAATCACGTGGCTTCCCCAGCCAGTTTCCAAGGCGGACTGTGCAAGAATGACGCTAACGGGTACACCGAATCCCTTGCTTACTAAAACGGCGTCCTTCAGGTGGTGATCAATGAAAATTTGAACGTGACTGGTAGGGTGTTTGACCGCTTGTAGATATCGATGAGGCATTGTGTAGAAGAGTTCTTAATCTCAACGATAGAATAGGCACACCTTTTTGCTGAAGCAAACACCAGCTCGGGCACTTGCCTACTATTGATTCATTTTTCAGCTTTCCATAAAAAATTACCATGGCAGTACAGGTACTTTGGTTTAAAAGAGATTTGCGTGTCACCGACCACCTGCCACTGTTCGAGGCCGCCAAAGGCGTGAAGCAGTTTGGCCGTGTTTTACCCCTTTACATCCACGAAAACTTGATGATTCAAAGCCCTTACAGTGCCCGGCAGCATCAGGCTTTTGTGTGGGAATGCCTGGATTCACTGAACGCAGACTTGCAGGGCATGGGCGGTGTGCTGGGCGAAGTGCATGGCGATGCGGTAGAGCAGTTGGATCGTCTGCATGCCGTGTATGGCATTTCTCGCATTCTGGCCCATCAGGAAAGCAGCACCCGTGCCGAATACACCCGCGACAAGGCTGTGCGTGCTTGGTGTAAGGCGGCGGGTGTGGCCTTAGTTGAATTGCCGCAAGACAATGTGCTGCGCAAGCCTGCCAAAGCCAAATTGAGCTTTCAGGATTATCTGAATGCCGCTGTAGACACCCCTTTGAAAAACCCTTTGGGCAAACCACTGCACCACTTGTTTGTGGAACAGGTGCCCACCTTAAACCGCGCCACTTTGCCCCTGTCTGTGGGCACAGACAAACCCCAACGTGTGAAGGGCGGGCGCTTGGCAGCTGTGGCGCTGGCCAAGCGGTTTTTTACGATCAATCGCCTGAAGCAATACCCGTATGGCATATCCAGCCCGAACAAGGCTGTGGATGCGTGTTCGCGCCTGTCGGCCTACCTGGCGCACGGTGTGGTGTCAGACCGGCATGTGCTGGTGCGCTTGAATGAACTGGTGTCTGAGGCAAGCCAAACCCTTCCGGCGGCTGAGTTTGAAAAGCTGCAAAGTGGCGCGCAGTTTTTTGTGGAACGCCTGATTTGGAGGCACGGTTACTTTCAGCAGTTTGAAGACCACCTGGAACTGGAGGACACCGAGTTTTTTGATGCGCTGAAAGGCGTGCGCGAGGCCGAGTTCAACCCCGCCCATTTTGATGCCTGGGTGGCAGGCAAAACCGGTGTGCCGTATGTGGACGCCATTCAACGTTGCCTGGATCAAACCGGCTGGATCAACATGCGTGCGCGGGCCACCTTGGCGTCGTTTGCCACCATGCAGTTGTGGCTGCCGTGGCCCATGGTGGCGCGGCATTTGGCGCATCAGTTCACCGACTTTTGCCCGGCCATTCATTTTGGGCAGGTTCGCATTGCCTCGGGCAGCAGCCACTTTGGCCAATTGTTGATTTACGACCCGCTGAAGCAGGCGAGGGACCACGACCCCAAGGGGGTGTTTGTGCGCAAGTGGGTGCCTGAACTGGCTGGCCTTTCGGCAGAGATCATTCACACCCCCTGGTTGGTGCCTGGCGCTTTGCCCGCCGACTACCCCGCGCCTGTTGTTCAGCCTGAGGAGGCTTTGAGAACTTCGAAGGCGCGGATATATGCGTTGCGTTTACAGACGGAAAGCCTTAGTCAACCTGGCTTGCACATCGGCTGAATAACCGAGTGAATAATGGCGCGCAAGCATCTCAGTTCGCCTGCAAACGTGGCGGCCAATTCAGGTCGTGTGGCCATCAAGGTTTGGTTTTCCTGTTCAACTTCTTTGTAAATGCTGTGCGCTTGATCAAGCAGTTGTTGGCGCATGGTTCGCAAGATACGCGTCGTGGTGTTTGCGCTTAATCCCAAAGTTTCACCAGCCTGGGTCAGTGTGGCAGGCGTGGCTTGCGCAAACCTTGAAGCACCTTTAATGGGCCATGCCAGCTCGGTTAGGTCGGGCCATCGGTTTTTGTCAAAGGCAGGGCTGTCGTATACGCCGATGCTCAGCAGGTCGTAAAACGGGGCCAATTGCACGCCGCCTGGCGACACCAAAAAGCTGATGTTTTTCAGGTGGGCGTCGCTGTTGCCAACCAGCACATTGAACACAAGCCATGAAAACAGCCGGGTGCGCGCAACAGCGGGTGAACGGCATTGCCCGGCCAGTTTCATAAGTGCATCTACGCTGCCTTGTGAGTACTTAAAAACCCGGTCGATGCCCAGCAACTGGCAGGCGTCAATGGCGTGCCTGCGCTGCACTTTTCCGCCTTTTTGCAGCCGATCAAAACGATTGACCAGATAAACCGGTGCTGGCACGTACAAACGGTGAACGTCTGGAACATCGAGACCGACACGCTTGGCCAGGCGCATGGTGAACCATTCATTGATGACTGAATGTGGATATTCCGCGTCAACGTGGTTGGGTTTCAAGATGTGGGTAGACGGGGTTTCGCCCACGGGCTCGAACAATTCGCCCGCCTGTAAAACCACAGCCAGTTTGTGTTGCGCACCCGCCAGTGACATTTTTTTGGTGGCCCCGTGGGCAAGTGGAATGTTCGGCAACTTTTTGATGCGTGCTTGCAATGCATCAAATGGCAAAGGCTTCAATACGCCGGGTGTGTCAGGCTTGGTTGCTTGGGGCAGCAGGGTAAGCGAACCAGCCGATTCAGCCCCATAGTGCTGAAGCAAGGCAAATGCATCTGCCCCATCCACCTTGGCGTCTTTGGCCAGCAACTGGCGTGCCCCTTCTTCGGGCAAAAGGTTGTCGAAAAACCATTGCACCGGGCGCTTGCTGGATCCGTCTTTGATGGCAATTTGCACGCGTGGTAGCGCTGGGCTTAAATCAAAGCCCTTGGGATTGTTCAGCCAACCTTGCGAGTACTCAAACTGCCAAACGGCACCTTGCTCTGAAAGTGTACCTACCTCAACCGTGTCGACAAATGCGCGAAGTGAACGTGATTTCATTCGGTGGTGTCATCCTCTGGCACATCGAGAATGACATAAATACCAAGCCCGTGAAGCACCTGAAAAAGCTTTCCCCACTGAACGGCATCTGATCCTCTTTCAACTTTACCAAGAAAGTTTTCGCTGACACCGATGCTGTCTGCCGCGTCGTCCTGTCGCATTTTTTGCGCTTTGCGATACGCCCGCACAATGGGCCCGAGGGCGCTGGGGTCGTCAATTTTGATTTGCATAAAATCCTCACGTTTGTAAGGATTATGGGTTTAAAATACGATTTTAGCAAGAAATCCTTACGGCCATAAGGATTTTTAATTTTTCACGCATCATTCACTCAAATTCCGCACGATCGGAAGGATTCAAGCGCCCGCTGAAACTCCGTTCAGTTATATGCATATTGCCGATCTGTTGTTCAGCAGCACCGGCTTCGGTGGTAGTCTTTAAGCCTGTCTTTTTAGGAGAAAACCATGGGATTGAGAATCAATGACGTTGTGCCCAACCTGGACCTGACAACCGACCAGGGCAGCTTTAAGTTGCACGACTTTATCGGCGACAAGTGGACCATTCTGTTCAGCCACCCCAAGGATTTCACGCCTGTGTGCACCACCGAGTTTGGTGCTGTGGCCCAACTGGCAGACGAATGGAAAAAGCGCAACACACAGGTGATCGGCCTGTCCGTGGATGGTGTGGAAGAGCACACCAAGTGGAAGGGCGACATTGAAAGCTATTCAGGCGCCAAAGCCACTTTCCCGATTATTGCCGACAAAGACCTGGCGGTTGCCAAGGCATTGGACATGCTGCCGGCCAACGCGTACCTGCCCGATGGCCGCACTGCCAATGACACGGCGACTGTGCGCGTGGTGTTCATTTTCAGCCCCGACAAAAAACTGCAGTTGCAACTGACTTATCCCATGTCGATTGGCCGCAATTTTGCTGAGGTGCTGCGCGCACTCGATGCCTTGCAGGCCACCTATGGCAAGCCAATTGCCACGCCCGCCAACTGGACCCACGGTCAGGACGTGATTGTGGCGCTGTCGCTGGACAACGAGGCGGCCAAGGCCAAGTTTGGCAGCATCGACATCAAATTGCCTTACCTGCGCACCACCAAGTTCCCGGGCTGACATGCGCGGCCCGAGGCGGATCGTATGCCTGACTGAAGAAACCACCGAGTGGCTTTACCTGCTCGGTGAGGATCACCGGATTGTCGGCATTTCGGGCTACACGGTTCGCCCCCGCAAGGCACGGCTTGAAAAGCCCAAGGTCAGTGCCTTTCTGTCTGCAAAAATTGATCAAATTCTCGACCTGAAGCCAGACTGCGTGTTTGGCTTTTCTGATTTGCAGGCCGACATTGCTGCTGAACTGGTGCGCCGTGGCGTGCAAGTCACTGTGTTCAACCAGCGCAGCATCGCTGAAATTCTGGACATGATGTTTCAAGTCGCGTCCATGGTGGACGCGCAGGCCAAAGGGCTTGAACTGTTGGGCAACATTCAACGCGGGCTGGATGACGTTCGCAATGCTTCCGAGACCTTGCCCCGCCATCCGAAAGTCTATTTTGAAGAATGGGACACCCCCGCCATCAGCGCCATTCAATGGGTGTCTGAATTGATCGGCGTGGCAGGTGGGCACGACGTGTTTCCCGAGCTGGCTACCCAAAGCCTGGGTAAAAACCGAATCATCGCCAACACGGATGAAATCATTGCCCGCAACCCCGATCTCATCATCGGTTCATGGTGTGGCAAGAAATTCAGGCCCGACACCGTGGCTGCAAGGGCAGGCTGGCTAAGGGTAAACGCGGTTCGAAACGGGCACATTTACGAGATAAAATCGCCGCTTATTTTGCAGCCCGGCCCAGCTGCCCTGACGGATGGTTTGCAGGCCCTGCGGGATCTGGTCCACAATTGGGCTGAGGGCACACTGCCGTCGAACTTGATCAAAGGTGAATAAATGACATTGCCAAGCGTGGTGATCGTGGGTGGTGGCGCAGGTGGCCTTGAACTGGCTTGCAAACTGGGCCGCAAGTTTGGTCCGCAAAGCGTTACCTTGGTGGACGCCAAAACCTATCACATCTGGAAGCCCTCGTTGCACGAGGTGGCGGCCGGTACGCTGGACATTCATCAAGAAGGTTTGTCCTATTCCATGCTGGCCTACAACAGCGGCTTCACTTTTGTGTTGGGCAGCATGGAAGGCTTGAATGCCGAAGACAAAACGATCGCTTTGTCGCCCGTGCTGGATGATGCGGGCGACGAAGTATTGCCCCGCCGCACCCTGAGCTACAGCCGCCTGGTGATTGCCGTGGGCAGCCAGTGCAATTACTTTGGTGTGAAGGGCGCTGCGGAGCACACCATTTCACTGGACGGGCCGCAGCAGGCTGAGGGTTTCCGTTTGAAAATGCTGAAACAACTGGCCATGCTGGACCTGCGCAAGCGCGACAACCCGGCCGCTAACCTGAACATTGTGATCATTGGGGCGGGTGCAACGGGGGTTGAACTGGCTGCTGAATTGCGTGAGGCCAGCCAAGTGCACAGCCGCTTTGGTTTTCGAAACATTGACGCTGCGCGCGATGTAAACATCACCATTCTGGAAGGTGCAGACCGCATATTGCCGGTGCTGCCGAAGAATGTGTCTGAGGCGGCGGCTGACCTGTTAAAGGCCCGGCACGTCAAGATCATTAACCACTGCAAAGTGGTCGACATTTCGCCCAAGCTGGTGGTGGACGCCGCTGGCAATGAGTACAAGGCCGATTTGTGTGTGTGGGCAGCAGGCATCAAGGCACCTGCCTTGTTGGCCACACTGGGTTTGCCGGTGAACCGCAACAATCAGCTTGAAGTGGAGGGCACCCTGCAGGTGAAGGGCTTCCCCAATATTTATTCCCTGGGCGATTGTGCCGCTTGTGCCCAGCCCGATGGCACCTGGGTGCCACCCCGCGCCCAGTCTGCCCACCAGCAAGCGGATTATCTGATGGCGCGCTTGCTTGCTGAAAGCAGGGGTCGTTTGCCTTCGTCAAAACCTTATTTGTACAAAGACCATGGATCGCTGGTGTCTCTCGGTACGCGCAGTTCTGTGGGCAGCCTGATGGGCAATCTGTTTAAGGCAAGCAATGTGTTTGTGGAGGGTTTTTTTGCCAGGTCCATGTACGCCAGCCTGCACCTGATGCACCATTACGCGGTGCTCGGCCCGGTCAAAACCTTCCTGTTGGCCATGGCGCGCTTTCTGACCAAGCGGGCCACGCCTTTGGTGAAGTTGCACTGAAGCCCCATCACCTAGATTCCGCCAAACCAGTTGTAACCCTGATCTTCCCAATAGCCGCCCGTGTAGGCGTTGGCCACAAAAATGGTGGTGATGTGTTTGGGGTTTTTGTAGCCCAGTTTGGTGGGCATGCGCAGCTTCATTGGGAAGCCGTACTTGGGCGGTAGTACCTCACCGTCGTAGGTCAATGTAAGAAGCGTTTGCGGGTGCAGCGCCGTGGGCATGTCGATGCTGGTGTAGTAGTCGTCTGCACATTTGAAGCCCACGTACTTGGCGGTGGTGTCCGCCCCTATCGTCTTCAGGAATGTTGAGAAACGCACGCCACCCCAGCGGCCAATGGCACTCCACCCCTCGACGCAAACGTGGCGTGTAATCTGCTCTTCCTGTGGCAGTGCGCGCAGCGAATCCAGTGTCCAGGCGGACTTGTTGCCAATCAGTCCGGCCAGCTCCAATTTGTAACTCGATTCGTCCACCTCTACCACCTCGTCTTCGTCGTAATAGGCGTTGAAAGGGAAGGGGCGGGTCATGTCGGCAGGCGTGTAGGTGGGGGCCAGCGCCGTGGGCGAGAAAAGTGCCGCTTGCACCTTGTCGTTGAATCTTGAAATGGTCATCAGTGCCTTTTCAATACTGGGTTCGTCGCTGATGGTGCAACCAGACAGCAGGCCCAGTGTACCGAGCCCCGAGGCGGTCAGAAAGCCACGCCTTTGCAGGTTGGGGGCCAGTTTGACCAATTCACGATTGGCCTCCTGTTGGACATCGCTGTCGATTTGCAGCAGTCGTTTTTTGTAAACCATTATTGACCCCTTGTTGTGGTGGAGACGCCGATCATGGTCAGCAGGCTGCGTGGCACCAAAGCCACCATGGCCAGGTGTATGGCCACAAAGGCAACAATGCCGGTCATGGCGCCGAAGTGAATCCAGCGCGCAGCTTCGTAGCCGCCCAACAGCTCGCGAAGCGTGCCGAATTGCACCGATTTCCAGAGCACCAGCCCACTGAGGATGACCAGCACAATCAATGCGAGAACCCCGAGGTAGGCGAGCTTTTGAATGGCGTTGTAGTGCAGTGGATGGGTGTGTTCGAGCCGACCTTTTAGCAGCAGTGGTACGTCGGCTCGAAGCCCGCTGACAAGGCCCTTGGACAGGGTGCGGTAAAGCCTGCCGCCAACAGCACTTCGAATGGCATACAGGCTGAAATTGATCACCAGCAGCCACATGGCTGCAAAATGCCACTGCAGTGCACCGCCCAGCCAGCCACCTAGGGTGATGGTGTTGGGGAAATACCAGTCAAACAGCGGTGAAGCGTCGAATATTTTCCAGCCGCTGGTGACCATGATGACAATGGCCAGTGCATTGGTCCAGTGCCAGGCGCGAACCCAGCGGGGGTGTGTGGTTGGAGTAGGGTTTGCCATGCAGGGCCTCGCGAGTGATGTTGCTCATCAGTTCGTTGGCCCTTTGGACAAAGTTACATCAAGTTTCAAAAGGGTAGTTGTTGACTGGCAGCCACACCGTGAAGCAAGTGCCCTGGCCGGGTACGCTGTCCACTGTGATTTTGCCATTGCTTTCGATGGCGTGCGCCGCATTGACCAGCAAGTTCATGAACACCTGGTTCAGTTGCGACGCGATGCAATAAATCGGTGGAATGTTGCCGTATTTTTTCTCGACTGTGGCTTTGTATTTCAGCTCGTTGTTGACGATGTTCAAAGTGCTGTCCAGCCCCTGGTGCAGGTTGGCCAGTACCCATTCGCCATGGTCCACATGCGAAAAATCCTTGAGGTCTTGCACGATGCGTTTGACGCGACCTATGCCGTCCAGGTTTTCTGTCAGCAGGTTTTTGATGTCAAGCCGCAGGAAATCAAGATCCAGACTTTTGGCCAATGCGTCGGTTTTGGGTGTGGCGGTGTAGGTCAACAATTCTGCGCGATAGGCGTCGATCAGAATGAAAAGGTCGTTGATGTAGTGCTCAAGGTTTCCGGTGTTGGACGCTACAAAGCCGATCGGATTGTTGATTTCGTGCGCAACGCCTGCCGCCAGCGAACCAATGGATGCCATTTTTTCAGATTGCAGCAACTGGTGATGCGCTTCTTCCAGCTTTTTAATCAGCTCGGCTTGCTCGGCTTTTTCTTTTTGCAGCTGGACATGTAAGTCGTCAGTCATGGTCTGTCTCCTTCCGGGTCTGCAATTCGTATAACGGAAGGTTTAATCCGTTTCTTGATGCGTTTAACCAGATTTAACAATGGTTGTGTCTTTAAATCGATTTTTGTAATTAACTTTTTGGGAGATCTGCCGTTAACTCAATCAGGGGGTCCCGGTTTGTCAGGACGATCGATGTCTGTGAGGCCATTGGGCTGCAGTATGCAGCTCAGCCAGCGTCTGATGCCATGGCCGAAGTGCTGGGCTGGGCCCACCAGTTGAGGTTCAGGCCAGCACTCTGCCAACTTGCCCGTCGATGAGGCACTACAGGCTCGAATTTTGGCACTGGCCCAAGGTTGGATTGAATTGGCAGGGGAGGTTTGACATACAAAACAACGCAGTCCCCGTCGTGTTGATTCTGGACGATGAACCCAATGTGGTCAGCGCCATCAAGCGCACTTTGCGTTCTGAGGCTTACGTTGTGCACACCAGCACAGACCCGGTTGAGGCGCTCGAAATGGTCAAGCAACTCAGGCCGATTGCGGTGCTCAGTGACATGCGGATGCCCGGCATGGATGGCCGGGCACAGCCGCCGTGTGGCCGAACTGGCCCGTGCGCTGGCGCTGGAGTTGAAGTTACCCGAGGCGGAAGCCCAAGACATCTACGTGGCGGGCCTTTTGCACGACATCGGCAAAATCGGTTTGAGTGAACGCGTGTTGGCGACACCCTACGCGCAGCTGGATGGTGCCAGCCGGCACGCCATGATGAAGCATTGTCAGAAGGGGCAGATTGCGCTGATGGCCCTGTCTGAGCTTCACCACGTGGCGCAGTATGTAGCCAGTCATCACGAGCGGATGGACGGCATGGGCTACCCTGACGGACTGATTGCCGGCGACATTGCGCGAGGTGCCCGGGTGTTGGCGGTGGCAGAAGATGTAGACGAGTTGCAGATGGGTTTACTGACTGGTCAGAAAATGGACATTCAGCAGGCCATTCCCCAGAGCGACGAGGTGTTGCTGGACAGCCAGCGGGTGGTGACCGGGCAGGTGGTCAGTCGTGATTTGTACAGCCCTGAGGGCCTTTTGCTGCTGGCCAAGGGTGGGCAGATCAGCTCGCGGCTTGTGCAGCACCTTCGTGGCCTGCATGAACGCGAAAAGGTCACATTCAAGGTGTATTGTGAGGCTAGGCATACATCTGTTAATCCCGCTGTGTCGTTATAAGATCAGAGGCACTTACTCCAAAACATGAAGTTTTTCGAATGAACCCACCTGACAATGCAAGCATCGAACAACGCGGCTGGTTTTCCCGACGGGCTGCGCACGTGCGTGCATGGCTGGGGCAGGGGCCTGCATTGATTGAAAAGACGCCCGGTTTGCGCTGGCTGGGGCCCAAGCTCAGTCACCCCGATTTCTGGAAAATGAGCCGCACCAACCTGGCCAAAGGGGCCGCAGTGGGTGTGTTTTTCGGGTTGACGCTGCCTTTTGGACACACGCCTTTTGTGATGCTGGCCTGCGCCGCGTTGCGAGCCTACATTCCTGCAGCGGTATTGGCTACCTTTGTGAATACGCCCCTGACTTTGCCCCTGATTTATTGGGCTTCTTTCAAGTGTGGTGACGCCTTGTTTGTGGCCAGCGCGCTGCCCGTTCCGGATGGCATTTCATCGGTGCTGGCACTCACCTTTTGCGGCTCTTTCGTGTTGGGTGTGGGTTTTGCCTTGCTGACCTACTTGGCCTGTTACTTTGGGTACAAGCATGTGTCTGGGGCGCTCTCAAAGCCCTAATTTTTGCCGATCGCGCTCCTGCTTGTTGCGTGCAGACACGCAGTACCTGACTCAGCGGCTCGGGATCACCAGAACAAGAGGTTTGATTTGGGATTTCATGATTTGTTACCTGTTCGGACGCTCGAAGACTAACTGCCTTCTATGTATAAGCCCGTTAAGAGGCCCGAATTTTGCGCCTGATGGAACTGTTTAAGCAGACCGAACATAGTCTGCAGGTAACACTGCCGTTGTGGCACTGACCAGTTTTGAGTATCCAGCATTTCCATGAATTGCATGGCGGTGGCTGACACCATGAACTGAAGGTCGGCTTGCGCATTTCCAAATATCCACTGTGCGGTTCGCATGGCGATTTCCCCCCTCGATCGGACTGGCGTATTGCGATGCTTGAAGGTAAGGGCAGGGCTGGAAATCAGGCGGATTTTGTAACAAACTGCAATCTCTTTGCAAAATGTAAAATTTAACAATTTGCAAAACAATTTTGTGACGTCACTGGAATAATGAACGCTCAGCCCCGTGGAGCATGCGATGAGCGAGTCCAAATACTCTTTTTTCCCCGAGACCGGTTTGCCTGTCCGGTTTAAAAAGACTTTTGATCTGGCCCATGGCTTTGCAGTTCAACGTCGATGGCAAGCTGCATCAGGAATACATCGATCACTTGGACAAACCCTTGATTGAGGTGCTGCACCCGCAGGGCAGCCCCTTAAAAACCCGGGCGCAGTACATCTGCAAATGGGCCAGCCGAGTGCTGTACGAGCGCCAGGTTAACCACTACGGTTTGATGCCAGCGTCCGCTGAAATGTTGTAAGCGGCACCCGTCCAGTCCCACTCACCACGGCCATTGGCCACCGCGGTTTGAAACCGTGCCTGCATCAACTGGGCCAGTGGCATGGCCATGCCGGCCTCGGCAGCCGTTTGCAACACGAGGTTGGCGTCTTTCAATCCCAATTCGAGCTTGAAGCGGGCAGGCTCGTACCCTTGCTCGGCGATTTGCTTGCCGTAGTTGGCCACAATCGGTGCCGGAAAAATGGACTGGCTGAGAATGTCAATGAACAACTGCCGGGGCATCCCGTTTTTCTCGCACAGGGTGAGCGCCTCGCCCATGCTTTCGATCAAGCCCATGATCATGAAATTGCCGCACAGCTTGATCACATTGGCCAATCGTGGCTCGTCGCCCAGCTCGAACGTTTTTTGCCCCATGGCTGCCAGATAAGGCGCTGCCAGTTCTCGCGCTGCAGCAGGGCCTGCACTCAATATAAACAGCATTTTTGCAGCAGCGGCATCGGGCCGACCAAACACGGGTGCCGCCAGGTAATGGGCGCCCCTAGCCTGGTGAGCTGCGCGAAGTTTTTCGCTGGTTTCAGCGGCAACCGTGCTCATGGACACATGGACTGCGTCGTTGCTCAAAACACTGGCAAATCCGTGTTCACCCAGGGTGACCTCTTCAAGCACACTGTCTTTCGACACCATCGTAATAACGATTTGCTGGCCCTGTGCTGCTTGTGAGGGGCTGTCTGCCCAGCGTGCACCTTGGGCGATCAAGCCATCGGCGCGTGATTTTGTGCGGTTCCAGACGGTTAGATCAACCCCTGCTTTCAAGAGGTTTTCTGCCATGGGCAAACCCATGCTGCCCAATCCGATAAATGCTGCTTTCATGGTGGTACTGCTCCTTGATTATTCACCGAGGTAATGTTTCAGAACATCTTGCCAGTCATCCTGGCCGATGGTCTGAAGCAATTCTAGATTCAAACGCTCTCTCAATTTGCTGCCTGCGGGCAATGCAACGCCATAGTCTTCACGGCGGAGAATATCGGGCAGCACCTGCACTTGGCCTTTGAACGCTGTGTTGCCCAGGTATTGCATCAGCGGTGCATCGTAGACCACTGCGTCGGTCTTGTTGTTCACCAGGGCCTGCATGGCCTCGTTCAAATTGTCGGTGGGCTTGAAGCGAATGGATTCATGGGTCAAAAATTCGGAGGCTGACGAGTGTTTGACCGCCATGACCCGAACGTGTTGCAGGTCATCCAGCCCATGCACTTTGGTGGACAATTGATTCACGGTCAGGCTGGTGGCAATGGCCGCTGTAAAGCTTGAAATCAGGATGATGGCCGCAAACATCCAGATCAAACCGATGATTCGCCCCAGCAACGTAACGGGTGCCTTGTCACCGTAGCCCACGGTGGTCATGGTGACGGCGGCCCACCAAAAACTGGCGCCCAAGCCTTGCGCGGGCGTGCCACCAAATTGCTCCGCATTTTTCTTTCTTTCCGCCAACCACAACAACAGGCCCACCAGCAACAACAGCGCAGCCAGCCCTGAAATGGCGTACAGGAACTCGCTGGAAAACAGGCGGCGAATGGTGGCCCACAGGCCTGTTTGCGCGCTGGTGGTGGCAATCGCCAGGCCAGTGGTGTAGTAGGGATGACTAAAATCAATGACCTTTTCGCGTTTGGGCGTAATGGTCAGTGCGGCGATGGACGCATCCAGTGAGCCATCTTGAAGCCCGGTGATCAGACCCGCCAGGTCGCGCTTCTCGAAGCGGTATTGCAGACCCATGTCTTTGGCCATTTTTTTCCAAAGGTCGATGCTGATGCCCGTTAATTCGCCGTCGGCATTTTGCATTACAAAGGGTGGGGCTATTTTGGTGCCGATGACCATGGTGTTGTTTTGGGCCTGGCTGGTGCTGCAAAACAGCAGAAGGAGGGATGTGAGGGCTGAAATAAACAGGCTGCGGGGGGTGTTGTATGACTTTGCGAAGGTCACGCGGGCTCCTTGTAAAAAACGATGAAATAGGCCCCAGCATACCGCGTGCAGCTCAGATGGCCAAAACCTCGCCCATTTTCAGGGGTGATCCAAGGGCCAAGCCGCCCCCTAATTGAAGTGGCTTTTCGCTGATGACAATGACGGTGGACCCATGTTCAAACCAGCCAATTTCCTGGCCCGCTTCCACCTGGGTATTCAGCGCAATGTGTTTGTCACCCGTGTAGTTCTGGCTGAAAGTGCAGCCCGCAGCGTGCAGTTGGATACCGCCCACAAGGACGGCCGCCACTGGAATGATCAACAGCTTGTCACCGTTGGTGTGCACGGCTTGAATGACCAGCCGTTCATTGCGGCAGAACAGACCGGCAATTCGTTTTAAGGCGGGTGGGTTGATGTTGAACTGATCGCCGTGCAGCCAGTGAACCTGTTGCAACTGCCCCGTGTGTGGCGCATGCAAGCGATGGTACTGGTGGGGTTTGATGCGAATGGTGGCGTAACAGCCCCCTTCGAATTGGGCGGCCAACGTGCGGTTTTGCAGCAATTCAGACAGGGCATAGCTGGAGCCTTTGATCTGCAGTGCAAACCCCTGCCGAACATACCCAAACGCGCCCAACGTGCCATCGCAAGGGCTGACCAGTGTGGCCTTGGCAACGGGGCGGCTGCCTGGCCTCAAGCCACGAGTGAAGCAGTCGTGTATCGACTTGAATTTTGCTTGTTCACTGTCGGAGAGGTCCATGCGCGACGTCTTTTTCCACACCCACAGGGCAGGGTGAACAAACCAGGGGTGCTCAATGCGGCTGATGCTTCTCATCAAGCGGCTTGCGGCCAGTCTGGGCAAGCGGTTGCAAATTGCGAAATTCAGTGTTTCGGCCAAGCTCAAAGTGCGCAAGTTCATAGCCCTGTCATGTCAATGTTGCAATCTTAGGGTTTTGATTTTTCACTTTTGTGTATGAGCAACATGTGGCTTGGCTTGGCTTGGGCTTTGGGTTTGAGTGTCTCTTTTTGGCTGGTCTGGAAGGGGGCGTGGCGTTTGCAGTTGTCCATGGCCAAACAGCCGGTTGCCGCTGGTCACGCCAAAATGGCCCGCCTGTTCTCGCGGTGGGTGCCCATGTACCAATTGGAGGGCGAGCAATTTTTTACCGCCGACAAACCCGCTGACGCGGTCAAGTTGCGTCGCCAGCAAGGTTTTCGTCGACTTGCGGATCAGCTTGCGCAAATGCACCCCAACGGTCAGATCAGCGAGCAGGCTCAAGCTGCCCGTGAATTGGTGTCTGACGTGGAGTTTGTCAGCCTGTATCGGGTGCCTTTTCAGTATCGCAATCAGATCGCTTCCAGTTTCAAACTGCCGTATGGGGTCAGCAAGACGGCGGGTAACACACTGTGGGACGCGCAGGGCAATGCGTTTATGGATTTGACTGGCGCATACGGGTGCAACGTATTGGGCTACGACGCCTACAAAGGCATGATTCGCGACGCGGTTGAGAAGGCCGATGCCATTGGGCCGGTTTTAGGGCCCTACAGCAACGCGGTGGTGGACAACGCCCGCAGGCTTTGTGAGATCTCGCACATGGATGAGGTGTCGTTTCACATGAGCGGCACCGAGGCCGTCATGCAGGCGGTTCGCCTGGCCCAATACCACACTGGAAAGCGCAAAATTGTGCGGTTCGCCGGTGCTTATCACGGTTGGTGGGGTGAGGTACAACCCGGTGTTGGCAACCCGGTGGGCGCGCGCCATACACTGACCCTCAAAGAGATGGGCGAACAAAGCCTTCGCGTGTTGGCACACCGCCGCGATGTGGCCTGCGTGCTGGTCAACCCCTTGCAGGCGCTGCACCCCAATTCCAACGCCCCGGGTGATGGTTCCTTGCTCAGTGCAGCATCCAGAAAGGCGGGTTACGACAAAGTGGCCTACACGCAGTGGCTGAAGCGCCTTCGCGAGGTGTGCAACAAAAAGGGCATCGTGCTTATATTTGACGAGGTGTTTTTGGGCTTCCGCCTGGCACGCGGCGGAGCCCAGGCCTACTTTGGCGTTCAGGCCGACATGGTGACGTATGGCAAAACGCTGGGCGGCGGCTTGCCTGTGGGGGTGCTGTGTGGCAAGCGGGCATTCATGAAGCGTTACAAGGCCAATCAGCCTGCCAACATCTGCTTTGCACGCGGCACGTTCAATGCGCACCCCTACGTCATGCAAAGCATGAACTGCTTTCTCAATGAAATTGAAAAGCCCCACCATGACGAAATGTACCGTCACATCGATGAGGTCTGGAATGCGCGGGCCGAACGCTTGAATGCCATGTTAAGCCGTGCCAGTTTGCCGGTCCAGGTTCGCAACATGACGTCAGTCTGGACAATTTTGTACACCGCACCCTCACGTTTTCACTGGATGTTTCAGTTTTACCTGATCACGCAGGGCCTCATGCTGGGTTGGGTCGGCTCCGGCAGGCTGATTTTCAGCCACACTTTTAGCGATGCAGACATGGACGTTTTTTACGGGAAATTCATGGATGCCGCCCGCCGCATGAAACAGGATGGTTGGTGGGACCAAGGTGCACAATCCACCTCAGACCAGGCCATTCGCAACAGCCTGGTGAGGGAATTGATGATTGCCAAGTGGGGTCGGTGGTTGATCAAGTGGCCTGACGCGCCTTCACGTCGTCCATGGGGTCGATCAACTGGCCTTTAAGCAGGTAGAGGGGCGACTTGTAGTAAAGCAGCACGTCGTGAATGGGGTCAGTCACGATCTTGACCAGCCAGGTCAGCCCGGTTTGAATGTCGCGAATGAAAAAAAGCTGCAAGGTGCGAAAGGCCAGCCCCCCGAAGCCCAGATACAGCCAGAATTGACCCGCCTTGCGCAGCAATCCATCCGCACCGGGCTCCAGCAACCACAGCGCGATGGGAATAGCCACCCAAATGCTGAGCAACACAAGCTTGCGCTTCAGGTTGTAGCCTACCTTGATTTCCTCTTTGTGTTCATGCGTGGCGCGATTCACCTCGTCGTACGTTTTCGGTTCAAAGAAAAAGTGCCCCATCTGCCGACTGGTCATGGACACCAGCCAGGCCACCAGTGCTGCAGCCACCGGGTCGACCAGCAAGAGGTAATAGGCGTACAAAAAGGACAGCGCACTGAACAAGTGCAAGCTCTGGTTGATGCGGCTGTGGTGGTAGTAGCGGTGGTCGTCCCAGCGCTGTTCGTTCAGCTTCAAAAATGAAATTTTCATGTTGGATGAATAAAAAATGAAGGTTGGAAGCAACCACCCAAGTTGCCACGGCAATATTTCCCGGATATGACGATGCGGAATTGTCCCAATGAAATAGAGCCGCTTGTCAGCGTCACGCAAGCGGGCTTTGGCAACAATTAATGATATTTTGGTTTTTATTCTTTTTATGTAACCTTCTACAGGTGCCGAATTGCCTGAATCCATCAAAAACAAGCGCACCCGGCGCCGCACAGTGGTAGAGCGAGAAGGGGCCAAGCTGGTTGACCAATATTTTGATCACGTGGGTGAAGGTTACCTGCGCCATGCACCGCACCCCGACATGGACAAGGTGGCCAACTGGCGCCCGAAAATCTGGAGCCTGAACACCCTGAACCCCTGGTACGGTGGTTTGATGGGGGTGCATCGCAGGCGCAGCGGCGTAGGCAAAGACAAAATTGTGTGGTTGGAGATGGGCAGTGTGGCCAATCCGACCCTGTTGCTGTTGCATGGTTTTGCAGCCGCCAAAGAGCACTGGCTTCCGCTGATGCCTTTTTTGGCGGGCCATTTCCGTTTGCTGATTCCCGATTTGCCGGGCTGGGGTGAAAGCGGGTTCAACGCTGAGCGCCATTACGGGCTTGAGGAGCAGACCGAGCGCCTTGCGCACTGGCTGGCCGAGCTGGGTGCAAGCCGGGTGAATGTGGTTGGCAATTCCATGGGGGGCGCCATTGCCGGCTTGTTGACAGCCAGACACCCTGAAATCATCAGCAGCCTGGTGCTGATGGACGCCTTGGGTTTGCCTGGTGAACGTCACACCGATTTTGTGGACGATTTGCTGATGGGCAAAAACCGGCTGGTGCCCAGAGACCCCGCCGGGGTGTTGCGTCTGACGGACGTGGTGTTCTACAACCGCGCGTTGGCGGCATCGGCTGCCTTTTTTTCGGCCACCGAACTAATTCACCGCCGCGATGTGAACGCCTTTTTGTTTGGTGAAATGGTCAGTCGCAGGCCCGATTATCACAAGTCCACCTTTGAAGACATCAAGACCCCGGTGCTGGTGATGTGGGGCGAGGAAGACGAGGTGCTACACCCCAGTTGCGCCTACACCTTCGCACGGCTCATCAAGCGCGCTGAAATGCACATGATCCCTGGGGTTGGCCATCTGCCAATGATCGAAAGCCCCTACGTGTGTGCCAACTCCATCAAGGAGTTCGTGCACCGGCACCTCTGAGTGGCTTTTTCAGTTTGACGGGCACTGCGAAGGCTTTTTGCAGTGCCTTGGGCAGTGTGCGCAGGCCCAGTACGTTCGTCTCAGGCGGGGTCAGGCCGCTGAACTCACGTGTGCCCATGAGGTAATCAAACCAGGGCTTGGTGACGCACCAGTTGGCCCCGGGGTTGTTGCCCATGTGGTGGTCGTAGTGCCAGGGCACATTGGCCGCGCCCCATTCAGGGTCCATGTGTGAGCGTTTGTGCACCAGGTAATAGTTGAGCGCGCAGTACCACAGTGTGCCCACGTAAAAAGGCATGACCGGAAACAACGGGCTGATCAACACGCTGCTTGCAATCAGCGACCAGGTCTCTTTGCCTTGTGCATGCAGACCCAGCGGGAATTTCTCATAGTTGGGGTCGTAGTACCCATGCTGGCGCACCTCACGATGGTGTTCGTGAAAGTGAAAGGACCAAAACGAGCTGCGTTTTTTGCCCATTTGGTGAAGGACGTACTTGTGCATGGCCCATTCGACCCCGTTTGCGGTCAATAACCCCAGAGGAATTCCGAGCATTTCATTATCCCGTTAAAAGTAATATTTCTTGTAATGTATCACCAAGTGGAAATTCCACAAACCATGGTCATCTCACATTCAGATGTCATCAAAAGCTGTCAAAATGCCGTGCTAACTTATTCCTAAGAATCTTGGGTTATTTTGGCGGGTTTGCAATTCGCCAGAAAACGGGAGACGCCTTGAACAAAGACTCTGCAGCTTTCAAACTTGAGCCAATTCATTGGGCGCTGATTGCCGTATTCACCTTGGTCTGGTTTGTGTCGCTTGATGTGCGGGCGCTCATCACGCCGGACGAAGGTCGCTACGCAACGCTCTCCCTGTTCATGGCGAAAACAGGCGATTGGATCACGCCCCGCCTCAATGGCATTTTGTATTTCGAGAAGCCCATCATGCAGTACTGGATGGGGGCCATGGCCTTCAATGTGCTGGGTGTGAATGAATTTGCAGCCCGGTTCTGGCCGGGGTTGACCGGGTTTGCAACCGTGTTCCTGACCGGCTGGTTTGCGACGCGTTTGTGGAATGCCCGCATCGGCTTTTACGCCTTCTGCGTGGCCGGCAGTTCTCTTTTTATTTTGGGCAACAGCCACTTTCTAACGCTGGACATGGGGTTGACCTTTTTCCTGACCCTCGCGCTGGGCGCGTTTCTGCTGGCACAAACCGCGGAAAGTCAGGCTTGGCGTACCCGATTCAACTGGCTGGCCTGGGCGGCCATCTCGGGTGCCATGTTGTCCAAAGGTTTGGTGGCTTTGGTCATTCCTGGCATGAGCGCCATTATTTACATGGTGATCAAGCGCGACTGGACGCTGCTGGCACGAATGAACATGGTCAGCGGTTTGCTGATTTTTGCGCTGTTGGCCGGCCCCTGGTTTGTTGTGGTGTCCCTGCGGAACCCGGGCTTCGCCGACTTCTTTTTCATTCACGAGCATTTTCAGCGTTTTCTGACCGATGAGGCACGCCGCGAAGGCCCAATTTGGTACTTTCTACCCATGCTGATTGCAGGCATGTTGCCCTGGACGACCTGGCTTCCCGGTCTGTTCAAAGCGTCGGCGGCCCCTGCCAGTAAGCGGTTCGATTCCCGCCTGTTCCTGATCATCTGGTCTGTGTTCACACTGGTGTTTTTCAGCGTGTCCAAGTCCAAGCTGCCCTCTTATATTTTGCCCATGTTTCCGGCTTTGGCCATGTTGGTGGCGGCCAGAATAGAGCGGATGTCCGCCAGGGACTGGTGCTGGAACCTGGTTTTGCCGGGCGCACTTTGGGCTGTTTCAATTCCCCTGTTTTTGCTGTCCACCCGAATCGCAGAGCGCAGCAAGAACAGCTACGACGTGGTTCACTACGCCCTAAACCTTGTGTCTGTCGGTGGGTTGCTGGGTTTCATCGGTGTGTTGTTGAGCGCTCGCTATGCCTTGAAAGGCGACAGGCCCAAGGCGGTGTTGACTTTGGCCATGGGCGGCTTTTTGGCCATTACCCTGCTGCTGGCAGGTCATGAACGATACGGTCACGAAAAAAGCGCGGTGGACATTGCCCCGTTGTTCAAAAAAGACCTGGCTGCTGACGCGCCGGTGTTTTCAGTGGCCTACTACGATCAAACCCTGCCTTATTACCTTGGAAGAACAGTCACGCTGGTAAACTATTCCGATGAGTTTTCGTTTGGTTTGCAGCACGAACCTGAAAAAGGAATGACGCTGGACCAATTCAAGCAAAAGTGGGCCACATTGAACCAAGGCGGCGCACTGATGCTCAAATACACCTACGAGCAATTGCAAAAAGAAGGGGTGGCCATGAAGCCAGTGTATGAAGACAGTTATCGCGTGGCCGTGATCAAGCCATGAACAAGCCATGAGCCAACTCGAATTTTTGCCATTCACCAAGCCCACGCTGGATGAAGAAACCATCCAGAGCGTTGCCAATGTGTTGCGCAGTGGCTGGATCACCTCTGGCCCCAAGGTGCAGGAATTCGAGGCTGCACTGAGCGAGCATTTTGGCGGTCGCCCGGTTCGCGTCGCCAATTCGGCCACCGCAGCGCTGGAGATCGGGCTTCGCTTGATGGGCATTGGCCCCGGCGATGAGGTCATTACCACGCCGCTGACCTGGGTGGCCACCGTCAACGTCATTCTGAAAGTGGGCGCAACGCCAGTGCTGGTCGACATCGACCCAGCGACACGCAACATTGATCTCGACTTGCTTGAAAAGGCGATTACCCCGAACACCCGCGCCTTGTTGCCAGTGGATCTGGCAGGGCTGCCAGTGGACCGCAGGCGGCTTTACGAAATTGCCGGTGCCCACAATTTGCGGGTACTGGAAGACGCCGCCCAGTCACAGGGTGCAACCAGTCATGGCGAACGCATCGGTACGAAAGGTGATCTGTGTTCGGTGTCTTTCCACCCCAACAAAAACATCACCTCCATTGAAGGGGGTGCCCTTGTCATGAACACACTCGATGAGGCCCGTGAATTCGAGAAGTGGCGCTTGCAAGGGGTTGAACGTCTGCCAGACGGCACGATGGACGTCACTTTGCCGGGTGGCAAATGCAACCTGACCGATGTGGCCGCGGCGGTCGGCCTTGGTCAGCTCAAGCGCATTGTTGAATTCAACACCAAGCGCACACGACTGGCGCACCGTTACTTTGATCGCTTAAACCGCGATCTGGGTCTGGAGTTGCCAGTGTGGTCAGATGACAGCAACTGGCACATGTTTCAGCCACTTTTGCCGCTTGAACGGATGAAATTCGGCCGAGGCGAATTCATTGCCAAAATGAAAGACAAAGGCATTGGCGTCGGTGTGCATTACCCGGCCTTGCATCTGTTCACCCTGTTCCGGGCCATGGGCTACAGCGAAGGTCAGTACCCGGTGGCTGAACGGGTCGGTGCCAGCACGGTCAGCCTGCCTCTGTTTCCCGGCATGTCGCCCGAAGACGTCGACCGTGTCTGTGAAGCCCTTGAACAAGTAATGAAGGAAGCCCTTGCATGAGCATGGACCCCATGATTGAAACGGCAGTTGAACTGTCGGTGGTCATTCCCGTCTACAACGAAGAACTGGTGCTGAAGGCGCTGTTTGATCGACTGTACCCCGCACTGGATGCGTTGGACGTACGCTACGAGGTGGTGTTTGTCAACGACGGCAGCAAAGACAAATCTGCGGCCTTGCTGGCGGAGCAGTTTCGCCATCGTCCCGACGAGACCCGCGTCATTCTGTTCAACGGCAATTACGGCCAGCACAGGGCCATTCTGGCTGGCTTTGCCCACACCCGTGGTGCGCGTGTGGTTACCCTGGACGCCGACCTGCAAAACCCGCCCGAAGACATCGCCTTGTTGTTGGCCGAAATGGACAAGGGGCACGATTACGTCGGTTCCATTCGCCGCCAGGCCAACCACGCCCTGTGGCGCACGGTGGCCAGCAAGGCCATGAACCGCCTGCGGGAAAAGATCACCAAGATCAAGATGACTGACCAGGGCTGCATGATGCGCGCCTACAGCCGTGCCATCATTGATTCCATCAATGCCTGCAACGAGGCCAGCACCTACATTCCTGCACTGGCGTATTCGTTTTCCCAAAACCCGACCGAGGTGGTGGTCGGGCATGCGGATCGCGAAGCGGGTGAATCCAAGTATTCCCTGTACAGCCTGATCCGCCTGAACTTCGACCTGATGACCGGCTTTTCCATCTTGCCGCTGCAAGCGTTTTCAATGCTGGGCATGGCCGTGTCGTTTTTCTCGGGTTTGCTGGTGGTTTATCTGGCCCTGCGCCGCCTCATTGTTGGCCCTGAAGAGGGCGGTGTGTTTACTCTGTTTGGCATTGCGTTTTTCCTGATCGGCTTGTGTCTGTTTGGCATTGGCCTGTTGGGTGAATACATTGGTCGCATCTACGTCGACGTGCGCCAGCGCCCCCGTTACATGATCGCTGAAGTGCTGGAAAAGCGCCCATGAGCAGCGCGATCGTTTTTGCCTATCACAACGTAGGCGTGCGGTGCCTGAAAGTGCTGATGGCCGCTGGCGTTGACATACGCCTGGTGGTGACCCACAAAGCAGACCCGAATGAGAACATCTGGTTTCAGAGTGTTGAGCAGGTTTGCGTGGATTACGATTTGCCGCATCTCATCGCCGAGGATGTGTCACTGCCTGTTCTTCAAGAAAAGGCGGCCGCTTGCACCCCCGATTTTTTGTTCAGCTTTTACTACCGCAACATGCTGGGTGCTGATTTTCTGGCGATTCCCGCCAAAGGCGCCTACAACATGCACGGCTCCCTTCTGCCGGCTTTCCGAGGCCGCGCCCCCGTCAATTGGGCCGTCTTGAAAGGGGCCACCGAAACCGGTGCCAGTCTGCATGCCATGGAGGTCAAGCCCGACAAAGGCGCTGTGGTGGCTCAGGTGCCAGTGCCCATTCTGCCCGACGACACTGCGGCCGAGGTGTTTGACAAAGTGGCGGTGGCCGCTGAGTTGTGCTTACATGGCGTTTTACCCGCCTTGCTGGCTGGCAAGGCCCCCCACGTCGAGCAGGACCACACCAAAGCCAGTTATTACGGCCGGCGAACGCCAGCCGATGGCGCGGTCAATTGGTCTGACAACGCGCAAACCATTCACAATATGGTGCGTGCGTTAACCCATCCTTACCCCGGCGCGTTTACTGACACCGTTCACGGCAAGTTGTTTTTGTGGCGCACCCGTGTGCTTACGCAGACGATGAATATTAAGCCGGGTGTGATGCAGGTGGATGCCATGCACCGCGTGGTTTGCAACCCCGGCGGGGGCGGTACACTGCAGGTGTTGAATGCGCAGTTGAATGGCGAAACGCTGGATGCAGCGGCCTTGATGGCACGGTTTCAGGGCAGCTTGAAGTTGCCCCTTTGAATTTTAATTTTTGAGAGCACCAAACACATGAAAAAGATCCTGATTCTTGGGGTGAACGGCTTCATTGGCCACCACCTGACACGCCGCATCATCGAGTCCACCGACTGGGAAATTTACGGCATGGACATGTACAGCAACCGCGTGTCCGAATTTCTGGATCACCCGCGGTTCAAGTTTTTTGAGGGTGACATCACCATCAACAAAGAGTGGGTTGAATACCACGTCAAAAAGTGCGATGTGGTGCTGCCCTTGGTGGCCATTGCCACGCCTGCCACGTATGTGAAAGACCCGCTTCGTGTGTTTGAGCTGGACTTCGAGGCCAACCTGCCCATCGTGAAATCGTGTGTGAAGTATGGCAAGCGTGTGGTGTTTCCATCCACCTCCGAGGTGTATGGCATGTGCAAAGACGAAAGCTTTGATCCCTATGAATCAGAGCTGGTGTATGGCCCGATCAACAAGCCCCGCTGGATTTACGCCTGTTCCAAGCAATTGATGGATCGCGTGATTGCCGCGTATGGTCAGCAAGGTGCTCTTGATTACACCCTGTTCAGACCGTTTAACTGGATTGGCGGTGGTCTGGACTCCATTCACACCCCGAAGGAAGGTTCAAGCCGCGTGATCACCCAGTTTTTGGGTCACATCGCCCGTGGCGAAACGATCACCCTGGTAGACGGCGGCTTGCAAAAGCGCAGCTTCACCTACATCGATGATGGCATTGCCGCCTTGATCAAAATCATCGACAACAAAGACGGCGCTGCGTCGCAGAAGATCTACAACATCGGCAACCCGGCCAACGATTATTCCATCAAAGACTTGCTGGACATGATGTTGGCAACCGCGGCCAAGTACCCGGAGTTCGCGGCAGGTTTGGCCAAGGTGAAAGTGGAAGTGACCTCTTCCGACAACTACTACGGCAAAGGCTATCAGGACGTGAAAAGCCGGGTGCCCAGCATCACCAACACGTGCGAAGAACTGGACTGGAAACCCACCACCAACATGCAGGATTCTCTGGATGGCATTTTTGAATACTACCGCCACGAGATCAAGCAAGCTGCGGACTTGATGGACTAAGCATGCGCAAGCTTCTGGCCCTGAAAGTGGATGTAGACACCTGGCGCGGCACCCGTGAAGGGGTGCTGCCTTTGGTGAATCTGTTCAACAAACACGGAGCAGGGGCAACCTTCCTGTTCAGCTTGGGGCCAGACCACACCGGGCGGGCCATCAAACGGGTTTTCAGGCCTGGTTTTTTGAGCAAAGTGTCGCGCACCTCCGTGGTAGAGCACTACGGTGTTAAAACCCTGCTGTACGGCACCCTGTTGCCTGGGCCTGACATTGGCAAACGTGAGGCGGGCTTGCTGCGGCAAGTGCGCAACGGCGGGTTTGAAACCGGTATTCACACTTGGGATCACATTGCATGGCAAGACAATGTGGTGAACAAGGGCAACGAATGGACAACCCGGCAAATGCAAAAGGCATTTGATCGCTATCAGGAGGTGTTTGGCGAACCCCCCAAAACCCATGGCGCTGCAGGCTGGCAAATGAACGAACACGCCTACGCACTGGAAAAGCAGATGGGCATGGACTACGCGTCGGACGGGCGGGGCAGCGAAGCCTTTTTACCCTGTGATGCCACCGGGCGGGTTATTGGCGTGCCTCAGATACCCACCAATCTGCCCACCTTGGATGAACTGATCGGCCTGAACGGCATTGAAGCCGGCAATGTGCATGAAACCGTGCTGGCTTGCACTGAAAAGCCGCTTCCTCACGGGCATGTGTACACGCTGCATTCCGAGCTGGAAGGCATGAAGCTGCTGGACGTGCTGGAGCGACTCATACTCGGCTGGAAGGCCCAGGGCTATGAGTTGGTCAGCACGCGCACCCTGTTTGAGCAACTCGATGTTCAAAGCCTGCCAAGGCTTCGTGTCGGCATGGGTGAAATTCCGGGCCGCAGTGGGCAGGTTGCCGTGGCGTTTGCCACTTAAAGCCCAAGTGAACCCCCTCAGGGGAACCAACCCCTTAAAAATTGATACACAGCGCACCTTTCCTCATCAGGAGTCGTGCCATGTTCAGTTCTGATCTTGCCGCAGTTCGTCCCATTCCCGACCGTTTGCAGGCCGTAAAAATCCTGCATGAGTACACCGACGACGACGGTTTTTCCCGGGCACGTGAATATGAGGTGCCGGCCACCGAATGGGCCAACGACTGCGTGAAATCACTGTTGACCAACATCACCGCACAAGCCAATAGTCGCCACAGACGAGCCTGGCAATACAACAATGAGCTTGTATCCAGGGTTGATCATTTGCATCGTTCCAATGTACCTGTCGAGGCCCTGCAGGTGATCCGTCAGTTGCATGCTGACTTGCACCAAAGCGATGTGAAGGAGTTCATGGACAGTTACGCCGCTTTCACTTTGGGTCAAAGGTTCAACCTGGCAGGGTATGACGGCAATGGACGAGAAACCGGTGCCGACATGCTTCACAAAGCGCATCATCCGACTGGCCTTTTCAAGGCAAGAAAAACCCGCGAAAGGCTTGCTGAGCTGCAGCGCAGCAAGCCAATGACGCTCAGCAACACCCGGTATGTGTTCAGACTGCCTTTTTATGAGCAGCGTCTGAACGAATTGCTGTGGCGCGCCGCGCGTCCAGTGACCGACCAGCAGCGTGAAGTGCTTGACTTCGAAATCCAGAAGATGGCCCTCATCCTAGCTGGTGCAACACCTGAGCACCTGTTGAGAGCCAATCAGGGCGAAGTGGTCAAGCGAATTGTCGGCGTACTCCAGCCTGCGGGTGCTGATCAGGGGGGCAATAGAATGCACACGGCGGCCAGCAGGCTCGGTGTGTTGAGTGACCTGTTTCAGCAGTTAAATGTGCGCGCTTAATCGTGAAATTCGACTGTGTACACTTACTTTTT
This sequence comes from Limnobacter litoralis, assembly GCF_030160455.1. GTDB lineage: Bacteria > Pseudomonadota > Gammaproteobacteria > Burkholderiales > Burkholderiaceae_B > Limnobacter > Limnobacter litoralis. Next base: position 66,940 of record NZ_BSOJ01000032.1, read on the forward strand.
TCAGGTATTTTGAACACACCATAAAAATTGATGGTAACTCAACTCATTGTTTAAATTGTATTTTTTTCTATTAATAAAAAAATTTTAAAAATTTTCGAAGTAATAGATTGCGCCTTCTAGATTTTTTCTGGTTTAATTAGTGCACAGATGTTCACCAATTAAAAATCAAAAAGGTGCTTTATGAGAACTTTCAGCCAACTTTCCAGCCGAATTCTTCGTGGGTTGAGCTCCATTCTTGGAGACGAAGCCGTCGACTTCTGGCGTGAGCAGGCCGGTGCATTGTCCAGTCAAAACCGTTGCTTGGCAAGGGTTTGCGCTAAAACGCAGGAGACTGCGGACACATTCAGTTTCACCCTTGAGTTCAATGAACTCTTCGCGGGTTTCAAGGCGGGCCAGCATTTGAACGTTTCAGTGAACATCCATGAAATGGTGTACACCCGTTCATACAGTTTCAGCGCCCACGCCGACCAACCTCGCACCGCACGCATCACCGTCAAACGTGTACCAAGCGGCAAGGTAAGCGGCCACCTGTGCGATCAAGTGCAAGTGGGCGATTTGCTGGAGGTGGGGCAGGCATTCGGTGAAATGACGCTTGAAGACACCCAGGCACTTACCAGTGAAGGCCTGCTTTTTCTGGCCGCTGGCAGCGGTGTAACCCCCTTCATGGGTTTGGTGGAGGAGTTGGCAACACAGGGATTTCCGGTGCCTGCCACGCTGTGCTTCTGGGCCCGCACCCCGGCTGACCTGATTTACGACGCACGTTTTGAAGAACTCGCAAATCTGAACGCCAATTTCAACTACGTCCGCATTGTTGAGGCAGACGCCAATCTGGCTCGCGGTGACCTGCTGGGTCGTCCTTCACTGGTGCATTTGAACCAGGGTTGCCCCGATTGGCAGCAGCGCCAGGTGATGGCTTGCGGCCCCGACGGGTTCATGAAGGCGATCGACAGCCTGTGCAAGGGCAAAGTGGCGGCATTCCATGCTGAATCGTTCAGCCCCATGGTGCCAGTGCTTGACGACGCTGAAGTGCGTGAGGTCGAGGTGACCCTGACCCGCTCAAACCGCATTGTCAAAGTGGCGTCCAACAAACCCCTGCTGAAGGCTTTGCAAGAGCATGGCATTAACCCCAAGCATGGCTGTGGCATGGGCATTTGCAACACCTGTTCATGCGAGAAAGTCAGCGGCACCACCCGCAACCTGCAAAACGGCACCGCCTGCTCGGCTGGCAACGCCGCCGTCCGAATTTGCGTCAATGCAGCCCAGTCTGCTGTGTCGCTTGACCTTTAAAGAGAACAAAACAGGAGCTTGACCATGAGACAAGACAAGGTATTGAACAAAGCACAACTCGAAGAATTTGGCGCCAAAATTGAGGCCATCCGTCAAAAGCACCTCGCCGATGTCGGTGAGAAAGACGCCCGTTACATCAAACGTGTTGAAAAAGCGGTGCGTTACACCGAAGTGGCTGGCCGTGTGATGCTGATGGCCGGGTTTTTTCCGCCCGCCTTTGTGGCAGGTACACTGTCGCTGGCCGTGTCCAAAATTCTGGACAACATGGAATTGGGCCACAATGTGATGCACGGTCAGTATGACTTCATGCAAGAGCCCCGCCTGATGGGGCAAACCTTTGAATGGGACACTTGGTGTCCGTCTGAAGCCTGGCGCTACAGCCACAACTTCCGTCACCACACTTACACCAATGTACTGGGTGAGGATCACGACGTGGGCTATGGCGTATTGCGCCTGTTCCCCGAGCAGAAATGGGAACCCCGCTTTTTGGCCAATCTGCCTATGGCGTTCATTCTGGCGGTCTTTTTTGAAAACCTGCTGGCCCTGCAAACCCTTGAAATTGAGAAGGTGTTTTCCGGTGAAAAAACCTGGAAGCAAATCTGGAAGGAATCTGTGCCCATGCGCAAGAAGGCAGGTCGACAGATTCTGAAAGACTATGTTTTCTTCCCATTGATTGCTGGTCCATTCTTTCTGCCCGTGTTGGCGGGTAACTTCCTCGCCAATATTTTGCGCAACCTGTGGACTTTCACCATCATTTTCTGTGGTCACTTCACGGAAAATGCCGAGCTGTTCGACAAGTCTGTGCTGGACAATGAGACTCAGGCGCACTGGTATTTGCGTCAGTTGAAGGGCTCTTCAAACCTGACTGGTGGCAAGCTGTTCCACATCATGTCGGGCAACCTCAGCCACCAGATTGAGCACCACCTGTTTCCGGAAGTGCCTGCTCATCGTTACGCAGAAATGAGCGTTGAAGTGCAGGCCATTTGCAAGGAATACGGCATTCACTACAACAAGGCTTCACTACCCAAACAGTTCGGTACGGTGGTGGCCCGGCTGTTCAAGTTCTCGCTGCCTGGTCGCAATTCAAAAGCCAAGTTGGCGCACTCAGCCTAAGCTAAGTTTGTCGCGGCACACTCCGGTCTGTTTTTCGTGAACAGACCGGATTTTTTTTATGCATACTGTTCACGTGTTGAAAATAAGGTTGCATTCAAATGCGTGTGTTGCTGGTCGAAGACGACCTGATGATTGGACAGGCAGTGCAAGACGCGTTGAAAGACGCCACCCACGCCGTGGACTGGGTGCGGGACGGAAACCGCGCGCTGACCGCGCTTTCTTGCCAGTATTACGACCTTCTTCTGCTCGACTTGGGGCTGCCCGGCAAAGACGGGCTAGGGGTACTGTCGGCCTTGCGAACCCGTCAGGATGAAATTCCCGTCATCGTGCTGACAGCGCGTGACGCCTTGAGCGATCGCATTCTCGGTTTAGACAGTGGTGCAGACGATTACCTGGTCAAACCCTTTGACATGAGCGAACTGCTGGCCCGCATGCGTGCAGTCACACGCCGCAAGGGCGGTTCTGCCACCCCGGTGCTGGGCAATGGCATTGTCAGTCTCGACCCTGCAACACGCTTGGCTCAAGTGGGGCAAGAACCCCCGGTTCTGTTGCCCAACCGTGAATTTGCGCTGCTGCAGGCATTGCTGGTTCGCCCAGGTGTCATTTTGTCGCGCAGCGAATTGGAAGACCGCATTTATGGATGGGGTGAAGAGGTCGAAAGCAACGCGGTCGAATTTCTGATTCATTCTCTTCGAAAAAAGCTGGGTAGTCAGGTCATCAAGAATGTCAGGGGGGCGGGGTGGCTGGTTTCAAGGCAGGAATGACACATTCCATTCAGCGTCGGCTGATGCTGGGCATTTCGCTGGCCATTCTGGTGGTGGGTCTGGTGGGCGGTTTGGTGTCTTTTTGGGCCACCTATCAGGAGGCCTATGAATTTCAGGATGCGCAGCTGGTGCAGATTGCATCCATGTTTGATGCGGGGCATTTGCCCTTGCCGATCAAAGGCGACTTCCGAATCAAGCGGAAACGCAGTGAAGACCCCCAGATTTTTGTTCAATATCTGGAAGATCTGGATCACGACGGCGTGGTGGACCACCAGGCAGATCAGATCGGCTTTCAGGTGAACTTGCCAGATGGCTTAAGCGATCAGGTGGTCAGCAATCAGGAATTTCGGACCTACGTCAAAACGCTGGCCCCGGGCGAGCGCATCGCCATTGCGCAATCGGCGGGCGTTCGCGACGACGTGGCTTGGGACAACGCCCTGCGCACCGTGTTGCCTTTTCTGGTGCTGATTCCCGTCTTGTTGTTTGTGGTTGCAGACCTGATCCGCAAGTCTTTTCTGCCTGTGTCCAGGTTGTCCCGAGAGGTGGAGGGGCGGGGCGATCAAGAGCTTCACGCCATGCCGCTTGCCGGTGTGCCTTCGGAGTTGACTGCTTTTGTCCGGGCAATCAATTCCTTGTTGAAGCGCGTGGGTCAGTCCCTGGAAGTTCAGCGCCGTTTCGTGGCGGATTCTGCCCATGAATTGAGGTCTCCGCTGACCGCCATTGCCCTGCAGGCCGAGCGTCTGGGTCAAGCCGACCTGTCGGTGGAGGCCAAAGGCCGCCTGATGACTTTGAAGAACGGCATCAACCGCTCTCGCCAGTTGCTGGAGCAATTGCTGTCGCTGGCGCGCGAACAAAGCAACACCCAGGAGCGAACCACAGTTGCGACCAGCGCAGTCATGCCCGTGTTCAGGCGTGTTCTGGGTGACTTGATGCCCCTTGCCGAAGCCAAGGGCATCGATTTGGGGATCAACTTGCCGGAAAACTCCCGGCTGGATGCCACGGTGCGCGCCTCTGAGCTGGACCTCACGACCATTCTTAAAAACCTGGTGGACAATGCCATCCGCTACACACCTCAGGGTGGGCGCATTGACTTGGGTTTGCAGCTTGAAGATGGATTTGCAGTGCTGACCGTCGAAGATTCAGGTAGTGGCATAGAGCCCGATTTAAGGCACCGGGTGTTCGATCCGTTTTACCGGGTGCTGGGTTCAGACCAAACGGGGTCTGGTCTGGGCTTGTCGATTGTTAAAACGGTGGTCGACCGGCTGGGTGGTCAAATCGAATTGGAGGACGCCATGGCCTATCCCACCGGTTTGTGCGCGCGCGTTCGGCTTCACACCCTTGGGCGGGGCAGTTCAAGCCTTTGATCTGTGGTGCTGTAAAGGTCGCCCCCCATTTTGCCGACAGCCTGCAGCACCGCAGGGTCAATCTGGCCTTCTGCGATGGCATGGTCTGCCACTTCAATGCCTGTGACGTCCAGCAGCATCAGGGTGCCGCCTGTGGGCAGCCCTGAAATGGTTTGTAACTCGCGCAGCTTGCACTCGTAACGCACCAGCGCCGCCTTCACACCAGGCGCAGCCACGGTGTGGCTTTTCGATTTTTCCAGCCCAGCCTTCTCAAATTCATCCACCTCGGGTGGAAAAGTGGCGCAGCTGATGTTCATGGCGTCCAGCAGTGGCTGGCTGACCACATTCACCACGCATTCGCTGGTGTCTTTCAGATTCGTCAGGGTGTCTTTGTTGAGTTGATTGGCGGGTGTTACCTGCACCACACACAGCACGGGCGGGTTGCAGCTGGCCACTGTAAAAAACGAGTAAGGGGCCAGGTTGGCCACCCCGTTTTTACCCAAGGTGCTGACCCAGGCAATGGGGCGGGGCAAAACGCCACCCGTTAAAAGCTGGTAATTTTGTCGGGGGGCGATCTGGGTGGTGTCAAAAAACATGGTGTTCCTGTGCTTCAGTGTTGGGTGCCGTTAATCAGTGGCAGGTTGGCGATCAAATCAGCAAAACGCTGGCCTTGAATCATGACGTGGTCGCGCAGCAATTGATTGGCTTTGTCTGCGTTGCCAGAGACGATGGCCTCCACAATTTGTCCGTGTTCACCAAACGAGCTGCTGATGCGCCCACGCACACGCAACTGCAGGCGTCGGTAGGGGCGAAGCCGCCTGCGCAGGGCCCACGCTTGCTCTTGCAGAAAGGTGTTGTGGCTGCCTGCGTAGATCACGCCGTGAAATTCATCGTTTAACTGGTAATACTGGTCTGGGTCCCCACCGTTGGCGACCGCACTTTCGCACTTGGCGTGCACTTGCTGAAGCATTTTTTGTTCTTCCAGGGTCATGCGTCGGGCTGCAAGGCGGCCACACATGCCTTCAAATTCCCCCATCACCTCGAACATCTCTACCAATTCCTGTGCGCTGAGTGTAACCACCACGGCGCCACGTCGTGTTCTTAATTCAACCAGTCCGGCGGTTGCTAACTGGTTTAATGCTTCCCGTATGGGTGTTCTAGATACCTTAAAGCGCGCGGCCAGTTCTGTTTCGTCAAGGTGACGACCAGGCGGCAGTTCTCCAAACGCGATCAATTCTTCAATCTCATCACGCACGTCTTCGGACAGTTTTTTCTTCATGGCATTTGGGGACTTAGGGTTTTCTTCAATATTGACAATGTATACGAGAGCGCAATATCTTGTATACAGGAAATTCGAACTTGAATACAAGTACAAAAGGAGGGGAGGGCAATGGTCCCAGAGCCACGTCAAGCTGGTCTCAATATTCTGGCTTTCGACGTATTCGGTACTGTGGTGGATTGGCGTGGCAGCGTGGCTCGTGAAACACGGGAGCTGTGCCTTGCCAGAGGGCTGAACATCAACGCAGAGAAGTTCGCTGACGCATGGCGAAACGGCTACGCACCTGCGATGGACAGGGTCAGAAAAGGGTTACTGCCCTGGATGAAAATTGATCAGCTCCATCGCTTGATTCTAGACGAAATCATTCCTGAGTTTGGGCTCGAATCACTGTTAGAACCGGATCGTCAATATTTGAACGGTTGCTGGCATCGCCTTGCACCATGGCCGGATTCAGTCGATGGCCTGACCCGATTGAAGCGAAGATTTACCATAACAACCCTGTCCAACGGCAACTTTTCGTTGTTAACCAACATGGCTAAAAACGCAGGTTTGCCTTGGGATTGCATTGTGTCCGCAGAATTATTCAAGCATTACAAACCAGACCCAGAGACTTACCTGGGCCTTGCAAATCTATTGGATGTAAATCCAGAAGAGGTGATGTTGGTGGCCTCGCACCCCAGCGATCTTCGCGCTGCGAAGGCTCAGGGATTGAAAACCGCTTACGTCAGGCGACCGCTCGAGATGGGTGAGGGCTCCCCGTTGCCTGAGGTGTTTTCAGGTGAATTTGATTGGGCTGTGGATGATTTCAACGATCTGGCAGATCAGTTAAAAAAATAACAAGAATAGGCCATTGACAAGGCCTTCGCCCCTGGGTCCACCTTGGATGACCGGGAAATTGAAGAAGCAAGCTAGGAGATAAAACAATGAGAGTGAAATTCAAACCCATGTTGGCCGGTGTGGCTTTGGCGCTGATGTCTGTAGGCCCCTTCCAGGCCGCCAATGCTGCGCCAACAGTCATCAAGGTGTCCCATCAATTCCCCGGTGGAACCCTGGATGAGGGTGATTTCCGAGATCGTCTGGTGCGCCATTTTGCGGCTGAAGTTGAAAAACGCACCAACGGTGAAGTCAAGTTCGAAATCTATCCCGGCAGTTCATTGATGAAAACCAAGGCTCAGTTCTCTGCAATGCAGCGCGGGTCTCTGGACATGACTATTTATCCCTTGGCTTATGAAGGTGGACGCATTCCCGAGGTCAACATCACGCTGATGCCTGCGATGATCACCAGTTATGAGCAGGGGCAGCGTTGGAAAAATGCGCCAATCGGCAAAGCTTTGAGTAAGACGCTGGAAGACAATGGTGTGAAGATCATTACTTGGGTGTGGCAAGCGGGTGGCATTGCCTCCAAGTCACCGATTGTGCAGCCCAGCGATGTTAAGGGTGTGAAAATTCGTGGTGCCGGTAAAACCATGGACCTGATGTTGAAGGCTGCGGGAGGATCCATCACCAACATTCCTTCCAATGAGGTGTATAACGCGCTGCAAACCGGAGTTCTGGATGCAGGCGTCACTTCAAGCACGTCCATCATCAGCTTCCGCTTGGAAGAGGTCAGCGATTATCTCACTTCGGCTCGCAAAAACACATTCTGGTACATGTTTGAGCCGCTCCTGATGGCCAAGTCAACGTTTGATCGCCTTACCCCAGCTCAGCAGAAAATCGTGATGGATGTGGGTGCAAGCCTGGAGAAGTTCGGCATTGACGAGGCCAAAAAGGACGACACCAAAGTGGCTGAAATTTATGAAAAGGCCGGCAAAAAGGTGCTTGATATGGATGACACCAACTTTGCCAAATTCCGCGCCCTGTCCAAGCAATCTGCCTGGAAAGAGTTTGCCGACCAGGTCAAAGATGGCCAACACTGGATCGACATGGCTGAGGCTGTGAAATAAACACTTGGCTTTGGCCGATTTTCTTGCTTAGGGCGGGGGCTTTGCCGTGTGCTCCTCTCATGGTTGTCCTCGCCCGCCTCAGTTTAATCCGGAGATCTGACTTATGAACAAAGGAGTCTGGCAAGCCTTCCGGCAGGGGGTGTTTGTAATCAACAAAATGATGGCTTACCTGTCCGCCTTGCTGATTGTGGCGTGTGCGCTAGTTCTGATGTATGAGGTGATGACTCGTTACGTCATCCACTATTCCAACGACTGGGTAATCGAGGCCAGTGTTTTCATGTTAATTGCTGCTACTTTCATGGCTTCGGGCCACACCCAAAAAGACCGTGCTCACGTGGGCATTGAATTGCTCGATGAAATTATGGCGCCCAAATGGAAGCGCTATCGCTTGTTGTTTGGTGATGCGTTGTCCTTTCTGTTCTGCCTGCTGATTACCGTGTTGACCTGGAAATATTTTTACCTGGCCTACTCTGAAGGCTGGGACAGTGGTTCCACCTGGGCCCCCAAGCTCTGGATCCCGTATTCGTTCATGGCCTTGGGCATGACTTCTTTGAACTTGCAGTTCGTCATCCAGATTGTGGATGGCGTGCGTGGCACTGGAGATTGACCATGGGCGTCACTGAAATCGGGTTGTTGTACACAGCCCTGACCCTGCTTTTGCTGTTTTCGGGCATGCCCATTGCATTCGCCCTGGGTTCGTCCGCGGTGGTGGTGATGTATTTTTTCATGCCCCACAACAACATCGGGTTCATTCCTGAAACCGTGTTCGGCGAGCTCGACAACTTCACTTTGTTAACCATCCCCTTGTTTATTCTCATGGGGGCGGCAATTGGCAAAACCAGAGCGGCTGTGGACCTGTATGAGGCCGCTTACCGCTGGCTTTACCGCATGCCCGGAAGCCTGGGCGTGGCCAACGTGGTGGGTTGCACCATTTTCGCGGCGCTGTGTGGTTCAAGCCCTGCCACCTGTGCCGCCATCGGTGGCATGGGCATTCCTGAAATGCGCAAGCGCGGGTACACCGGTGCGCTGGCCAGCGGCCTGATTGCGGCCGGTGGCACTTTGGGCATTTTGATTCCGCCCAGCATCACGCTGATTATTTATGGCGTTATGGCTGAGCAATCCATTGGCAAATTGTTCATTGCCGGTGTGATACCAGGCTTGTTGCTGGCCTTGTTGTTTGCCATTTACGTGGTGTTTCAATACATTCGCGATCGCCACGCCTGGATGAAAACCGCGACCCCAGCCGAGATTGAGGCGGTCAGCCAAAAGGAACACTTCACCTGGACCGAGAAAATGGCCACATTGCCCCGTCTATTGCCATTTATGGTGTTGATTGGTGCCGTCATGGTGGCCATGTATGGCGGTTTTGGAACGCCGTCTGAAGTGGCCGGTGTGGGTGCATTTGGATCGATGTTGCTGGTGGCTGCACTGTACGGCTGCTACAAGTGGAACGACGTGAAGCACATTCTGTTGGGCGCCGCACGGGAAAGCAGCATGATCATGATGATCATTGCCATGTCCTTCCTGTTTACCTATGTGATGAGTTACCTGCGCATCAGCCAGAGCATGGCCGAGTGGTTGGTGGCCTTGCATCTGTCAAAGTGGGTGCTGCTGTTCTGGGTGAACGTACTTCTGCTGGTGCTGGGCTTTTTCCTGCCGCCCGTGGCGATCATCCTGATGATCACGCCAGTGATCTTGCCACCGATGATTGCAGCAGGCTTCGATCCAGTCTGGTTTGGAATCGTTTTGACGATCAACATGGAACTGGGCTTGATCACCCCGCCGGTGGGCCTGAACTTGTTCGTCATCAATGGCATTGCGCCCGACATCAAGTTTGGCGAAATCCTTCGGGGTGTCATGCCATTCATCGTCATCATGATTCTTTACATCGTGTTGTTGGCTGTGTTTCCCGACATCGTGATGTGGTTGCCCAACACCTTCTACACCAACTGACACAAGGTTGTGACATTTCATGAACCAAGATTCAACACATTGGCGCACGGGTCAGCAGTCCAAAGCTGACCGGCTTGAAAGGGCCAAACGAATCGCTCCTGCAAAGCTGGTGGATTCCAGCTTGGCAGTGGCCTTGCTGGAGGCGGTTTTGCAGCCTCGTGACCGGGTTTGTCTTGAGGGCAACAACCAAAAGCAGGCAGACTTTTTGGCCCAGTGCCTGGCCAAGGTCAACCCTGAAAAAATCAATCATTTGCACATGCTGCAAAGTGTGGTGGCCCTGCCCGAACACACCGCCCTGTTTGAAAAGGGCATCGCCAGTGAAATTGATTTTTCTTTTTCAGGCCCGCAGGGGGCAAGATTGGCCAACCTGGTGACGGCAGGCAAAATCAAGATCAATGCCATTCACACCTACTTGGAGCTTTTTGGGCGATATTTCGTTGATTTAACACCCAATGTGGCCTTTATCGCGGCCGAGGCAGCCGACGCACAGGGCAACCTGTACACCGGACCCAACACGGAGGACACGCCCGCCATTGTGGAGGCCACCGCGTTTAAGAACGGCATCGTGATCGTGCAGGTCAACGACCTGCGCGACAGTCTGCCGCGGGTAGATATTCCCGCCGACTGGGTGGATTTTGTGATCGTGGCACCGCGCCCCAATTACATCGAGCCGCTGTTTACGCGTGACCCCGCCCAAATTTCCGAAATTCAGGTTTTGATGGCGATGATGGTCATCAAGGGCATTTACGCGGAATACGGCGTGAAGCGCCTGAATCACGGCATCGGCTTTGACACGGCGGCCATCGAGTTGTTGTTGCCGACCTACGCCGAGTCGCTGGGCCTGAAAGGGCAGATTTGCACCCATTGGGCACTTAATCCCCACCCCGCGCTGATTCCCGCCATTGAGGCCGGTTTTGTTCAATCGGTTCACAGTTTCGGCAGTGAACTGGGCATGGAGAAATACATCGCCGCGCGGCCAGACGTCTTTTTCACAGGGGCCGACGGCTCCATGCGGTCCAACCGTGCCTTTTCGCAAGCGGCGGGCCACTACGCCTGCGACCTGTTCATCGGCTCAACTTTGCAGATCGACACATTTGGCAACAGTTCCACGGCCACCAAGGGCCGAATCACCGGCTTTGGCGGTGCGCCCAACATGGGGGCAGATGCCCGTGGGCGTCGGCATGAAAGTGCAGCCTGGTTGAAGGCAGGCCGCCAGGCGCAGCACAAACCCAATCACATTCCGAGGGGGCGCAAGCTGGTGGTTCAAATGGTGGAAACCTTCCGCGAGCACATGGCACCGGCCTTTGTGGAGCGGCTGGATGCCTGGGATCTCGCCGATTCGATGGGGCTGAATAACCCACCCGTCATGATTTACGGAGACGACGTGACCCACATCGTTACGGAAGAGGGCATTGCCAACCTGCTCCTGTGCCGAAACGACGAAGAACGTGAGCAGGCCATTCGCGGGGTTGCCGGGTACACCTCTGTGGGCTTGGGTCGAGATCAGGCGATGGTGGACGCGCTGCGTGCCCGTGGCGTGATTAAGCGTGCTGAAGACCTCGGCATTTCAATTCGACAGGCCAGCCGTGACTTGCTGGCCGCCAAAACCGTCAAGGACCTGGTTCGTGCCTCCGGTGGGTTGTACAACCCGCCAAGCCGTTTCAGAAACTGGTGATCAACAGGATTGAACACATGGAAAATTTGACATACCGGCTTGACAGTCGACCCCAGCCCCGAGGCAGCGACCCTGTGCTCGTGGGGGTGACAGCCTCCGGCAATTGCGAGGTGTTGCTGGAAGCCAGCACCGACAAAAGTGCATGCACCGTGCAGGTACAGACGTCAGCCATGGGGTTTGCGCCCATTTGGCAAGCTGTTCTATCTGATTTTGCCCAACGCCATGCGGCAGGTGGCCTCAGCATTGAAATTCACGATGTGGGCGCCACGCCCGCGGTGGTCAGCCTGCGTTTGGGGCAGGCCATTGAGGCTTGGGAGACACAACATGGCTGACAGTTTTTTCGAAATTTCCGCCCGCGAACGTTTGCAGGGCCTGGTCGATGAGGGCAGCTTCACGGAATGGCTGCCGCCTCAAGCCCGAGTCAGCAGCCCGCACATGCCTTTGCTGGATCAACCCGTTGCCTTTGACGACGGAGTGGTCATTGGCAAGGCCTTGCTCAATGGCCAACCAGTGTACCTGGCTGCGCAGGAAGGCGACTTTCTGGGCGGGGCTGTGGGGGAAGTGCACGGCGCAAAAATAACCGCCATGATTCGCAAGGCGATGATCGACAAACCCGTCGCTGTGCTGCTGGTGTTCGAGTCGGGCGGTGTGCGTCTGCATGAAGCGAACGCAGGTCTGGTGGCCGTGTCCGAAATCATGCGCGCTTTGCTTCAGGCCCGTGCAGCGGGTATCCGCTTCATCGGTCTGGTGGGTGGCGCAGCAGGTTGTTTTGGTGGAACGGGTTTGATTTCCCGTTGCTGCGACACGCTCATCATGTCTGAAGAAGGGCGTTTGAGCATGTCTGGTCCCGAGGTCATCGAAACCGTGCACGGTGTCGAAGAATTCGATTCGCGCGACCGCGCTTTGGTGTGGCGTGTCACGGGTGGCAAGAACCGCTACATTCTGGGTGAAGTGGACGCGTTGGTTGCAGATCAGGTGGCGGCATTCCGCCAGGCTGCGATTGCCGCTCTTCAGCAGGGAAAGCCAGCCGGCTTGACCTTGCAGGACATCGAAGCCGAGCACGCGATGCTGACCCGACGACTGGCCACATTTGAGCAGTGCAATGACGGGGCAGAAATTTGGCAGCAACTGGGCATGGGCGACATCAATACGCTGGCCATGATGCCCGCGGCTGAGTTTGCCGCACAGTTTGCCAAGGCCAGAGACAAGGCCATGGGAGGTGTATGAAATCTCAGCAACACATTATTGAGGCCCTGTTCGGGCAGTCTTATCAGGCGCTTGTTCAGGCAGACGATCACTTTTTTGGCAACACCCGGATCAACGACACCCCGGTGCGGGTGCTGGGCACCAGCCAGCGGGCTGAAATTGGCGCAGACCTTGCGCTGGCCATGGCCGGTCAGGTGCTGGACGTGATCAAAAACCAACCCAATACCGTCATTCTTTTTTTGCTGGACACGCAGGGCCAGCGATTGCGCCGTCACGATGAGTTGATGGGCTTGAACGGTTACATGGCCCACCTGGCCAAAACCGTTGAATTGGCCAGGCAACATGGGCACATTGTTTTAAGTGTGGTGTACGGCGAGGCAGTCAGTGGGGGGTACATCACCACCGGCATGATGGCCGACGCCTGTTATGGGTTGGCTGACGCTGAAATCAGCGTCATGAATTTGCCCGCGATGTCACGCATCACCAAAATTCCGCTGGATCGCCTGACCGCTTTGTCGGAGCAATCCCCCGTGTTTTCGCCCGGCGTGAACAACTATTTCAAAATGGGGCATTTGCAGGCTGTGTGGTCAGACCACTATCCACAGGCCTTGTCGAATGCATTGGCCCAACTTCAGGCCATGACCCCAGCCGAGCGCGCACGCGATTTGCGTATTCAAACCGGGGCAGAACGCGGTGGGCGTACGGCGGCCCAGCGCGTACTTGATTTGGTGCTGGGTGAGGGCTTTGAGCGTGCGTGACTTCAAGTTCAAGCGCCATGACCTGGTTTTTCTGACCCCTGAAGGCTGCACCGACGCGATCTCTCTCGGCCCCTATCCGATGGAGTCGCACATGGCTGAAGGCAGTTTGTTGTGCTGGTGCATGTCGGGTCATCCGCTGATCGTGAGCCGCCAACCCGACCATTTGCCAGACACACACCTTCAGGTTGGATTGGCAGAACCCTATTCGTGGGGGAAGCGCAGGTTGGCATTTTCAGTGCCTCGCCAGGAAATTGCCCGCCACGAATGCCCGCCTGACATTGCAGAAGTGATACAAAAGCTGAAACTTGCCGACGCCGCACTGTGGCAGAGCCTGGACCGTTCCTTCACGGCGCTGGGTTTGACACTTCGCGTGTTTGGTTCGGCGGCCCTACAAAGTCTGACCGGTTTGCAGTGCATGCATGCAGACTCCGATCTGGATTTGCTGGTTCAACCCGAAACACGGGATCAAGCCGATGCAGCGCTCACGGTCATGTCTTCATTCGTGCGACAAAACCCGCAGCTCAGGCTGGACGGAGAAATCGTCAATCCAGCGGGGCAGGGCGCTTCCATTCGGGAATGGTTGAAGCGACCAGATACGCTGTTGGTCAAGTCCATTGATCGGGTCGAGCTGATTGCCCAGGCTGAATTCAATGCCGCCTTTTCTGAAATGGGGGTTCACGCGGCATGACAACACTGGCCTTTGAGCTGGACGAACGCGTGCGCCTGGCACTCACCACCGAGATGCAGCTTGAATGCAAGCCTGGATTGGTGTGCCCCAGCGACAATGGCAGCCACAAGGACATGAATCAGGCGACATTCGAGCGCAGCATCTTTGCCCTGCAGGGCTACTTCGCCGATTGCTTTTTACTGGGGCAAAATCACGCTGTGCTGGCCGAGTTGAAAGCCAGGGGTCAACAGGCCGAAGCAGCCATGTTCAAGGCCACCGATGGCGTCAACACGCACAAGGGCGCCATTTTTATGTTGGGCTTGCTCTGCGCCGCTTTGGGTTTGCAAAAGGTCACTCATGGCCGTTTTCGACCCGCTCGGCTAGGCGAAATCGTCAAACAGGCCTGGGGTATTCCGGTGTTGCTCAGTGGTGCCGCGCATGCGGCTGTGCCCAGTCACGGCCTGCGTGTGCATCGCACCTTGGGTTTGCCCGGTGCTCGCGAGCAAGCGGCTGCGGGCTTTCCGGTTTTGTTCAATGTGTGCTGGCCAGCCTTGCAACACGCGCTGGACCGGGGTTGCTCAGAAAGTGCTGCAGCCAGCCATGCCCTCTTGAGTAGCATGGCCGTGCTGGACGACACCAATTTGGCGCACCGCGGCGGTCTGGAGGGATTGCGCTGGGCGCAGGCCAGTGCAGCGGGTTTTCTGGCGCAAGGCAGTGTGTTTGAATCCGGTTGGGAAGAGCGCTTGCGCGCCTTGTGCAAGGCGTTTCAGCAACGCTGGCTCAGCCCGGGCGGCAGCGCCGACCTGCTTTCGGCCGCGCTTTTCCTACAAGGTTTGCACCAGGACAACCCGCTTGATTTGCTGGCCCCTCAGGCGGAGGTGCGTGTGTGAGCCTGTGTGTACTGTGCCCGGGGCAGGGCAGCCAAAGCCTGAACATGTTTGACCGCTTGCGCAATGACCCGCTGGCTGAACCGGCCTTGCAGGCCGCGTGGGAGCACTTGCCGGGTGCGGTGCGTCTGGGCGTGTCTGAATCGACCTGTTACCAGACCAATGCGGTGGCTCAGCCCGCGCTGGTGTTGTACGCAGGGGTGGTGGGCGAACTGCTTCGCCAGCAAGGTGTGGTACCCGCCCTGGTCAGCGGTTACAGCGTGGGTGAGCTCAGTGCCCAGGTGGTGGCTGGCAAGCTGAGCACCGGGCACGGAATTGAATTGGCCGCTTTGCGAGCCCAACGCATGGACGATGCCAGCCCGGTCGACCACGGCTTGATGGCCATCAAGGGCATGCGAACGGCCGTGGTGGAAACCCTTCTACCAAAGCTGGGTGAATTCCCGGTGGCCATTTACAACGATGAACAACACTGTGTGGTGGGTGGCGGCAAGGCTGCGCTGGCCAGCCTTGGCAACACACTGCAGCAACAACACGGGGCGCATGTGGTGCACTTGTGCGTGAAGGTCCCTTCACACACCCACTGGTTGAAACAGGCCAGTGTTGATTTTGCCCGAGATCTTCAAAAGGTGACCTGGTTGACGGGTGACAGCCTGGTGCTAAGCGGACTCGCTGGTCGGGTTTGTTCGGCACCTCAGGATTCAATCGATTGCCTGGCCCGTCAATTGTCAGAAGCCCTGTATTGGGGACTGGCCCTGGACATGGCTGTTGAGCAAGGCGCCACCGTTTTTTTTGAAACCGGGCCGGGCAACACCCTCAGTCGAATGGTCCGCGAACGCTTTCCGGATCTGCCCTGTCGCTCGCTGTCAGACTTCAAGACAGTGCAAGGCGCGCTCAACTGGCTGCTCAAGCAGGGGGTGTCTTGATCTTTTTGACCGCAACCTTGATTTACATCGCGATCGGCGTGCTGTCGGGCTTTCTGGCGGGCTTGCTGGGTGTGGGTGGTGGCAGCGTGCTGGTGCCTGCCTTGGCTTGGGCATTTGAATTGGCGCATGAACCCTCTCAGTGGGTGTTTCGGCTCGCACTGGGCACCTCCATGGCCACCATTCTTTTTACCTCGCTGTCCAGTCTGCTCTCGCATCATCGCAAGGAAGGGGTTATCTGGCCGATCGTAGGCACGTTCACACCCGGCATTCTGGTCGGAACCCTGATTGGCACCTTTCTGGCCAGGCACGTGCCCAGCCTTGGGCTGGTCATTTTTTTCGCGTTGTTCATGGGGCTTGTGGCCTTTCAGATGATCTTTGAATTCAAACCCAAACCCGGTCGGGTTCTGCCCGGCAAAGCAGGGCAGTTGGGCGTGGCTGCCCTGATCGGTTGTGTGTCGTCGCTGGTGGCAGTGGGGGGCGCAGCCATGACCGTGCCTTTTCTGACCTGGTGCAATGTGTCGATCCGCAAAGCCATTGGCACGGCCGCGGCCTTGGGTTTTCCGATTGCCTTGGGGGGCACGCTGGGTTTTGTGTTCAATGGCTGGGCAGCCCCCGGGCTGCCCGAGGGCAGTGTGGGCTTTGTGTATTTGCCTGCACTGGTCTGGACCGTGTTGGCCTCGATGTTGACAGCCCCACTGGGTGCTCGAGCCACTCAGGTGCTTCCCGCCCACATTCTGCGCAAGGTGTTTGCTGTGGTGCTGCTCTGTGTGTCGGTTGAAATGTTGCACGGTGCCTGGACCAAATTGAGCTAAGCGGGCCGTCGGTGGTTTAGTATTGTGTCAATTCTTACGCTGGGTCATGAATTGGAGCCACATGCACATTTGGGTTGATGCCGACGCCTGTCCGGTGGTGATCAAGGAAATCCTGTTTCGCGCAGCCGACCGCGCCAGTGTGCACGTCACCCTGGTGGCCAATCAGTTTCTGCGCATTCCACCTTCGCCTTACATCCGTTTCGTCCAGGTTCAGGCCGGTTTTGATGTGGCCGACCACGAGATCGTCAAAAGGGCGCAGCCGGGTGATCTGGTCATCACAGCGGACATCCCCTTGGCCTCAGATGCGGTCGACAAAGGCGCCATGGCCTTGAACCCGCGCGGTGAACTTTACAGCGCCGAAAACATCAAGGCTTTGCTGACCATGCGCGATTTCATGGACACCCTTCGATCCAGTGGCATTGAAACCGGTGGGCCAGCCGCATTCAGCCAGTCCGACCGAAAAAATTTTGCGGGTCAGCTCGACCGATTGATCAACCGCTTCAAGAGGTAATTGAAGATGAACAACATTGAACAGCGCCCACCGTTTCCTCCCTTTTCTGTGGAAGACGCCATCAAAAAGGTCCGCATGGCCGAGGACGGCTGGAATGGCAAAAATCCGGAGAAAGTGGCCCTGGCTTACACGCCTGACAGTCAGTGGCGAAACCGCTCCGAGTTCCCGAAAGGTCGAGCAGAAATCATCGAGTTTTTGACCCGCAAATGGCAAAAGGAAAAGGATTACCGCCTGATCAAGGAATTGTGGGCCACAGCAGGTAACCGCATCGCAGTGCGCTTCGCCTACGAATGGCATGATGAAAGCGGGCAATGGTGGCGTTCTTACGGCAATGAAAATTGGGAATTTGACGAAAACGGATTGATGGCCAAACGTCACGCCAGCATCAATGACCTGAAGATCGCCGAAAGCGATCGTCTGTTTCATTGGCCCTCAGGCCCCAGACCTGCAGATCACCCGGGGCTGTCGGAGCTTGGCTTGTAATCGCTTACCAGCGCAGGAATCGGCTGCCCAGCAGGGCACCCAAACCAGTGCACAGCAGGATGCCCGCGGTGTACCAGATCGAGATGAAGGTCAATGAGGTTTCAACACACGCCAGTGAATAACCCATGGCACCCAAACCGCCAGCCATCAAGCCGCAGGCGGCACCGCTCAACATCGGGCGGGTAGGGGCCAGTTGTCTGGCTGCCCACAAGGCCAGTGCAAGCGCGGGCGCAGAGACTGTCAGAATGGCCCAAGGGCAGACCAGGTAGGATCCGCCGAACAGGGCTTTGTGCACTTCATTGGCTGGGGTGTTCAGGTAATTGCCTGCGCCGATCAAGGCCACCAGCACAGCCAAAGCTGGCAATAACCGTGGGGGTAGGCCAATTTTCACCCCAGGCTTGCCAAGCCTGACCATGCAAATACCACCCAGCAGTGCCAGTGTGGTGGCATAGCTCAGCTTGGCCCACACTGCAATCTCGCTGAACATCTGTAGCGGAATCAAACCCAGAACCGAAATGGCAATGGTTGCGGCCAGCAATGGGCCAAGCAGCAATGCGGGGCTCAGGCTTTTCAGCGCAAGTGCTTTGGGGGCAGGGCCGGCGTTGTTGGCCAGCATGTTCATCAAATCATCGGTTTTCATGTCAGGTACTCCTCAAGCGCGCTGCCAGTGCTTTCAAGCCCCTGTGCACCTGCACCTTCACGGCAGCCACACTGCTGCCGGTTTGTCGCGCCGCTTCTTCAATGCTCAAGCCCTCCAGCTTGGTCAACTCAATCGCCACCCGCTGTGCATCGGGCAGCTTGTTCAGCAGTTGCCCCACATCCCGTGCTGCTGACTGTTCGGCCACCTCAGAGGCCAATTCACTTTCATCCACCGAATCAATGTGGTCGTGCAGGGCCTCGGTTCTGCCTCTTCTGCGGTGTAAATCCACCAGTTTGTGACGAGCAATGGCAAACATCCAGGCCGACACCGGGTAAGCAGGGTCGTAAGTGCCGCGCTTGTTGTGCAGCGCAATCAGTGTTTCTTGCACCAGGTCTTCGACTTCGTCAGGCAGGCCTTGCAGCTTGTTGGCAAAAAAGGCACGCAGGCGTTGGGTCATCAGGGCCAAGGCGGACCGGTAATCGGCCGAGTTTCCACCCTGTGCGGACATCCACAAAGGGCGAAGCTTCGTTTCAAATGGGTCAGCGTTCTGGTTGTGAATGAATTCGTCAGGCATGAACAAAAGGTTACAGGAATTTGCTGCGCGTTTTAGTGTAACCGAAGCTTGATGCCAGACGTACTTGTGTGCACTGCAACTGAAAATTCAACGGACCCCAATTCATGAAAAAATTGATCATCCTGGTGGCCATTGCGGCCATCTTTCTGGCGGCGCATTATTTCGGAATCGACAGCTACCTGACTCTGGACGGTTTGAAGCAAGGGGTGAATCAGCTACAAACCCTGAACGCCACCCAGCCCTGGCTGGTTGTTGCAATCTTCTCAGCCATTTACATCGTGCTGACGGCGGTCTCTTTTCCGGGGGCGGCCGTCATGACCCTGGGTGCAGGCGCACTCTTCGGTGTGGTGGGTGGCACCATTGTGGTGTCGTTTGCGTCCACGATTGGCGCAACACTGGCTTTTCTGGCCAGCCGCTACCTGTTGCGTGATTATGTCGAAAGCAAGTTCGGCAGCCGCCTGAAAGCATTCAACACCGGAATCGAGAAAGAAGGCGCTTTTTACCTGTTTACCTTGCGACTGGCGCCTGTGGTGCCTTTTTTTGTGATCAATCTGCTGATGGGTTTGACAGCCATCAAGACCAGAACCTATTACTGGGTCAGCCAGTTGGGCATGCTGGCAGGCACCGCCGTGTATGTGAATGCAGGCACACAGCTGGCCAAAATCAGCTCGCTAAAAGGCATTTTGTCGCCGGGGCTGTTGATTTCATTCACCTTGTTGGGCTTGTTCCCGCTGATCGCGAAAAAAGCACTGAACCTGATTGCCAAGCGCAAGGTGTATGCGCGCTGGAAAAAGCCTGCCCGGTTCGATCAGAACCTGATCGTCATTGGCGCTGGGGCCGCGGGCTTGGTGACGGCCTACATCGCCGCCGCCGTCAAGGCCAAAGTCACGCTGATCGAAGCCCACAAAATGGGCGGTGATTGCCTGAATTATGGCTGCGTGCCTTCCAAGGCGCTGATCAAATCGGCCAAACTGGCACACCAGATGCGCCATGCCGACCGTTATGGCTTGAACGCTGCCACGCCCGCACTCAGTTTCAAAGCGGTCATGCAGCGTGTTCACAAAGTGATTGCCGACATTGCGCCGCACGACAGCATTGAGCGTTACACCGGCCTGGGCGTCAATGTTGTGCAGGGTTATGCCAAATTGATCGACCCTTGGACGGTCCACATCAAACACAACGACGGCCGTGAAAGCACCATGACAGCACGCAGCGTTGTGATTGCCGCTGGTGCACAGCCTTTCGTGCCGCCATTGCCGGGTCTGCAAGACGTGGGTTATGTCACCAGCGACACCCTGTGGGACGAATTTGTCAAACGCAATGAGCCACCCAAGCGGCTGGTGGTGCTGGGCGGTGGCCCCATTGGTTGCGAGCTTGCCCAAAGTTTTGCGCGTCTGGGGTCTACTGTCACGCAGGTTGAAATGGCGGATCGAATCATGATCCGCGAAGATGTCGAGGTGTCTGATCTGGCCATGAAGTCGCTTCACGCCGATGGTGTGAATGTACTGGTGGGTCACAAAGCCCTGCGTTGCGAATTGCGGGATGGGCGCAAGTTCCTGATAATGGAACACACGGGCCAACAGATCGAACTGGAATTTGACGACCTGCTGTGCGCCGTGGGCAGAAGCGCGCGCCTGACAGGTTATGGCCTGGAAGCGCTGGGCATCGACACCCATCGTGTGGTGCAAACCAATGATTATCTGGAGACCCTGTACCCCAATATTTTTGCGGCAGGCGACGTGGCAGGTCCTTACCAATTCACGCACGTGGCTGCGCACCAAGCCTGGTATGCGGCTGTGAACGCCTTGTTCGGCCAGTTCAAAAAATTCAAAGTGGATTATTCGGTCATCCCATGGACTACCTTCATTGATCCAGAAGTGGCGCGCGTCGGCTTGAACGAAGCCGATGCCAAATCACAGGGCGTGCCGTTCGAAGTGACCCGTTACGGCATTGACGACCTTGACCGGGCCATTACTGACAGCGACGCCCACGGTTTTGTCAAAGTTTTGACGGTGCCTGGCAAAGACAAAATCTTGGGTGCGACCATTGTGGGTACGCATGCGGGTGATTTGTTGGCCGAGTTTGTGCTGGCCATGCGCCATGGTTTGGGCTTGAACAAGATACTGGGCACAATCCACACCTATCCAACCCTGGCTGAGGCGAACAAATACGCGGCGGGCGAGTGGAAACGCGCCCACGCGCCCGCCAGAGTGCTGGCCTTGCTCTCCAAATATCACAATTGGCGATTGGGTTAGGTGTGACTTAACAAATCTTTACGGCTTGTCGGGTCAACTCCTACGGCAACTGGTTCGTTTTATAGGGGACACATTCGAATTGGAGTACTTAAAATGAAAAAAATCAGTAAAACAATCAGTCTGTTGGGTGTTGCTGCCACCTTGGGTTTGGCCAGCGCGGCAGCCAACGCAGGAGATCTTGCCATTTCTGTGGGCGTAGGCGGTGAAGTGCTGCCCGGCGTGTACGGCACGGTGAACGTGACCAATGCACAGCCACAATTGGTGATCGCTGACCCGGTCATCATTGAGCGTCGTGCAGTGTACGGCCCTCCAGTGTACCTTTCTGTGCCCCCAGGGCACGCCCGCCACTGGGAGCGTTATTGTGGCCGTTACAACGCCTGTGCTCGCCCGGTGTATTTCGTAAGGTCACCTGAATATCGGGATTTCAGCCCGGCCTATATTGAAAGCACTTACGTGATACACGATTATCATTATGACCGAGATGATCGGCACGAGTACCGCGAATATCGCGAAGACCACGACGGTTGGCGCGGTCGCGGCGATGACGATGACGAGGGTCACGGACATGGTCACGGCCATGGCCATGGCCACGGTCATGACCGCGATTAAAGTCTAGTTTGTTTTTGCGTCAGCGGGCTCCGGCAGGCTTACCTCCAGCCGCCGGGCCAGGCTGATCAACGCCATCACCGATGCGGTGGTGGTGTTTCTGTGTATCCCCACCCCGAATCTTGAGCCTTGCACGCCGCTGGTGCTGCCTTCAACAATGGCGATTGCCAATGCATCTGCACCGCTTCCCATTGATCGCTCCTCAAAACTAAGCACTTGCATGTCCACGCCAAGGGCCTTGCAAGCCGCTTCGACCGGGCCACTGCCTGCCGCTTTGCGGGTTTGGGCGTCTCCTTGCCAGCGCCAGCTTAAGTCGATGATCTGCTGATCGTTCGGCCCCTCTTGCAAATGGTGACTGATGTAGGTCAATTCCGTGTGCTCTGCACGCAAATACGTGTTTTTGAACAGTTTCCAGATTTCTTCCGAGCTGACTTCGGCATCGGCTGCTTCAGCATGACGCTGCACCACAGCGCTGAACTCCACCTGCATGCGGCGCGGCAGCACCACACCATGGTCCTTTTCCAGCAAATAAGCCACGCCGCCCTTGCCACTTTGGCTGTTGACGCGGATCACGCTGTCATAGGTGCGGCCCAAATCCGCCGGGTCAATTGGCAAATACGGCACCTCCCAAATGGCGTCGGCCTTCTGTGCGGCAAAGCCTTTTTTGATGGCGTCCTGGTGTGATCCTGAAAACGCTGTGAAGACCAAGTCGCCGGCGTAGGGGTGTCGAGGATGGGTCGCAATCTGCGTGAATTCTTCCACCTCGCGGGCAACCGCGTTGATGTCCGAAAAATCCAGCCTTGGGTGCACACCCTGGGTGTACAGGTTCAAGGCCAAAGTCACGATGTCCACATTGCCGCAACGCTCTCCATTGCCAAACAGGCAGCCTTCCACCCGCTGTGCCCCTGCCATTTGAGCCAACTCGGCGGCGGCAACACCCGTGCCCCTGTCGTTGTGCGGGTGCACCGACAGCACCACATGTTCACGCTGGTTCAGGTGCCGGTGCATCCACTCTATCTGGTCGGCGAATACATTGGGTGTGGCGTTTTCAACCGTGGTCGGCAAATTGATGATGACTGGCCTGCCTGGCCTGGCATTCCAGGCCTCGATGGCCGTGTTGCAAGCCTGCAGGGCCACGTCCAGTTCAGTGGCCGAGAAAGTTTCCGGGGAATATTGCAACACCCACTCGGTCTCGGGTGCCGCGTCGGTCAGCTTTTTCAAGTAGGCCACCCGGTCTTGGATCAATTGCATCACCTGCGGCACTTCCATGTTGAATACCACTTTGCGCCACACGGGTGCGGTGGCGTTGTAGAGGTGGACAATGGCGCGTTTGGCGCCACGCACAGACTCTACAGTGCGCGCAATCAGATCCTCGCGCGCTTGAGTGATGACCATGGGTGTGACATCGTCGGGTATGCGTTTTTCATCGATCAAGCGTCTGACGAAGTGGAAATCGGTCTGGGAGGCTGAGGGAAAACCGACCTCAACCTCCTTGAATCCGATGTCAACCAGACGCGTGAAAAAGCGGATTTTGGTTTCAACACTCATGGGCTCGAACAAAGCCTGATTGCCATCGCGCAAGTCAGTGCTCAGCCAAACGGGTGGTTTGGTGATCTGCTGGCTTGGCCATTGCCTGTCGTGCAAGGCAATGGGCGGAAAAGCGGTGTACTTCGTGGCGGGCTGGTTCAACATGATTTTTAAAACTCAAAAAGGGCTTCAACGAGGCCTATCTTACGCAGTCCACCTTGAAATGTGCTTGCGAAATTGCCTCGATAAATGCCGTTTTTGAATTTATATATTATTTAAAAATTCTTTTAAGGCATAAAATTGCGTTGCATGTGAAATATCAGGAGCTTTCATGAATCTCGATCGTTTTGACCTTCAAATTCTCGAAGTCTTGCAGGCTGAAGGGCGAATCAGCAATCAGGACCTGGCCGATCGAATCGGCCTGTCCCCCTCGCCTTGTCTTCGACGGGTTAAAGCCCTGGAAGAGGCGGGTTACATCGTCGGCTATCGAACCATTCTGGATGCCAAAAAGCTGGGCCTTTCGTTGATGGCCCTCATTCACATCTCAATGGATCAGCACACCCCCGAGCGTTTTGCCCACTTTGAAGCTGAAATTGCCCAGGTTCCGCAGGTGCTTGAGTGCCTTCTGATCACGGGCCAAAGCGCTGACTATCAGTTGAAAGTGGTCGTGCCCGACATGGATGGATTTCATCACCTTTTACTGAACAGAATTACCCGAATTGAAGGGGTAACAGGGGTACACTCCAGCTTTATTTTGAGGCGTGTTGTCGACAAAACCAGCCTGCCGGTTGCTTGAGTGCGGTGTACACTCGCAGTGCATTGCCAAACCATTTAAAAACGATGGAGACACCATGAGGGTACATTCACACTTTGCAGCCGGTCTGTTGATTGCGCTGTGCAGTACGTTTGGGGTTGACGCGGCGCAGGCGGCACCCGCTGACAATCTGGCTTTCAAGCCGGTGATGTGTGTGTTTGATGTTGTGGGGCAAAACGGCCCGGCGTTTGCATTTGCCAAAGATTACGCACTGACAGCCCGAAAGTGGGGTGCAGACATCAAGTTGGAGGCCTACACCGACGAACGGCTTGCGGCAGAGGACTTCAAAACCGGCAAGTGTGACGGCATGGCAGTTACCGCGCTGCGTGCCCGTGCCTTCAACAAATTTGTCGGCAGTATCGACGCCATTGGCGCGGTGCCCAGTTACAAACACTTGAAGGCCATTATTGATTTGTTGGCCACGCCGCAATCGGCCAAGTACATGCATTCCGGCGAGTATGAAGTGGCCGGCATCATCCCCTTGGGTGCGGCGTATGTGTTTGTCAACGACAAGTCGATTGATTCCGTTGAAAAGGCGGCTGGTAAAAAAATTGCCGTGCTGGATTACGACAAATCGCAGGCGCGTATTGTGCAACAGCTGGGTGCTCAGCCCGTGTCCTCTGAAATCATCAACTTTGGCACCAAGTTCAACAATGGGCAGGTGGACATCATCAATGCACCGGCTGTGGCCTATCAGCCGCTCGAACTGTACAAGGGCTTGGGCAAGAAAGGGGGAATTTACCGGTTTCCGCTGGTTCAACTGACGGCAGACCTCGTGATTCGCACAGACAAGTTTCCGCCGGGTTTCGGGCAAAAGTGCCGTGAATTCACGGCGAGCAAGTTTGACACAGCCGTGGCCACCGTGGACAAGTCCGAAGCCAGCATTCCGGTGCGCTACTGGCTTGATATTCCGCCGCAGGACAAAGACAAATACGACGTCATGATGCGCCAGGCACGCATTCAACTGACCCAGGAAGGTTTTTACGATCCGAAAATGATGAGCATACTCAAGAAAATTAGATGTAGACTGAACCCAAGTCTTGGTGAATGCGCCTCAACCGAGGAATCTCAATAAATTTCAAGGCTTTAAGGAATTGGATGAAGTATGACCAACAAGGATATTCTTGCGCTTGACAATCAGCTGTGTTTTTCGCTGTACGCCACCTCGCTGGCCATTACGCAGCTTTACAAGCCGATGCTTGAACCTTTGAATCTGACTTACCCGCAGTACCTGGTCATGATGATTCTCTGGGAATCCGACGGAGTCAGCTTGAATCACATCGCCGGGCTGCTGGGTCAGCAGCCTGGTGCCATTACGCCTGTGATCAAACGGCTGGCCGAGCAGGGTTACCTCAACAAGTCCCGTTGCGAAACAGACGAGCGTCAACTGCAGATATGCCTGACTGACGAGGGGCGGGCACTGAAAGACAAGGCTTATGACATCAACAACTGCATCGTCAAGCAATGCGGCGTTGAGCGGGCGAATTTGATTCGCCTGAAAACCGAGCTGGACGACATTCGCCGACGAATTGTAGCGGGTGAATAAGGCCTGAGTTGAAATGGGATTTGACAGAATGCACAAATACCTGAATAATAGTTATCGCAATAACTAATCGGAACGGGAGAATTATCATGCAAGCCATTTACACCACACAGGCCACATCCGTCGGCGGACGCGAAGGCAAATCAGAAACCTCAGACGGTCGTCTGAAAGTGCAATTGAGCACACCGAAAGAGCTGGGCGGCAATGGTGGCCCTGGCACCAACCCGGAACAACTGTTTGCTGCAGGTTACTCAGCCTGTTTCATCGGCGCCATCAAGTTTGTAGCAGGTCAGGACAAAATCGCCTTGCCAAAAGAGCCCGAGATCACCGGGCACGTGGGCATTGGCCAAAACCCCAAGGGCGTGGGTTTTGCCTTTTCAGTGGAATTGCAAATCAAGCTGGAAGGTCTGGAAAAAGCCAAGGCCCAGGCCCTCGTTGAAAAGGCCCATCAGGTGTGTCCTTACTCCAACGCAACACGTGGTAACGTCGACGTGGTGCTCACCCTGCTGTAATGCGTTACAGTGCCAGCTCGCCATGGGCTGGCTACCAATGAAAGGCCACCCTCGGGTGGCTTTTTTCATGGGTGTTTGTCATGTGGTCATATGGGGTTTTGTTTGCGTCGTCTTTCATCGCCGCAACGCTTTTGCCGATGTATTCCGAGGCAGTGCTCTTCGAGCTTGTACGGCAAGGGCACCCGCTGGCCTGGTTGTTGTTGGTGGCCACCCTGGGCAACACCCTCGGTGCACTTCTCAATTGGGCACTGGGCCGCTATTTGCTGCGTTTTCAGGACAGGCGCTGGTTTTATTTGAAACCTGACAAAATGGCTGGGGCGCAGCGGTGGTTTAACCGGTTTGGCTATTGGTCGCTTTTGTTCGCCTGGCTGCCCATCGTAGGGGATCCACTGACCTTTGTCGCAGGGGTCATGCGCGTGCGGCTTGTTCCGTTTCTCGTGTTGGTCACCCTTGGTAAGGCGGCGCGCTACATCGTGGTCGTCGTGTTGTCTGTTCAAAGCCTGAACTGGTTTTAAGGGTGTACGCAAAAGGAGGGGAGTCCTTTCGGGGGAAGGTGGGTGAGGTTAATCAAAGCTAACCTAAGTGCATCGTGTTTCCATGCAGTGTGAGGTTTCATCATGAAATTCCTGACTCCATTTTCCAGCAATTGGCGCGTCGTCAGTACGGTGGAAGACACCTCTCGACCCGAGACTGAGGCTTGCTTCTGGGAAACCCTCGGCGCCATGTGGTTCAATTCGGTGTGGCTGGGCACTGACTCCGATGGTTCTAATTTCCGGTATCGTGCCACCAAACTCGCCTTGCCGCTGGCTGCACAAATGGGGTTGTATTCACTGAAGCTGGGTAACATGGTGCCCAAACTGCGTGAAGAGTTTGTGCACAGCCACGATGGGTTTTTCCCGTCGAAGTCCGAGTTGGACATCCGTTTGGCGACCCTCCTGAGGGCTGCGGACAATTTTGAATTCGAGTTTTTCTTTGGCGGATTTGAGCAAGCTGCAAACGCCAGCAATGAAGCACTGGGTGAATGCCGTTTGGACATTGCCCTTGCCCGCTTTTGTGGATTGCGCCGAAGGGCAGATTACCTGACCCAGCCCGGCAGTGACATTCAAGCCAGCACCCGCAGCGCCGCTGTGGCTGTGCTTACCGAAGCGCACCATGCGTTGCTTGATCGCGAAGTTCAGGCTTTGCGGGCCGAGCGTGAGTTGAGCTTTGCCTGAGCCATTTCCCAGATGAATGCCATGCACTGCGCCACTGCCCAACACACCCATGCAGTGGCCAGTACATGACTCAGAAAATGTGCGCCACGCGCAATTTGCACAAAACAGGCCAGCGCGCCTATTGACACCACAAACAGCACGATCTGCCAACGCTTGACCCCGGGCAGTGCGAGTGGTGCAAACAGCCAGGCAATCCACATAAAACCGACACTGGCATGGCCGCTCGGAAAACATCGGCCAGGACCGGTCAGGTCAGTGAACGGCCCCCCAAAATCCTGAAGATCCCAAGGGCAACTGTGCGTTGAAAGCGACTTGAACACAGACACGAGAAGTGCCGCCAATAGGGCAGTGACCAGCAGATAGAGGCGTTGAGAGTGCCCTGGCTTCTGGCGCTTGACGAGCGTAAACGCCAGCAAACCCAACCACAGACAGACCGAAAAGTATTTCAGCCCCGAATGCAATGCCACAGCAAACAAAGGGTTGTTTTTCAGCGGGAATTGGTGGCTTGCTGCGTCATAGAAAAAATCACTGATGAACAAGTCGAGTCGAGTGGGGTGGGGTAGGCCAAAAACTCCAATTCCCGACAGTATCAGAAGCAGCCATGCCGCCCAATGTGAAGGTGCTTTTAAAACTTGTGTGGAAGTCAAAGGTGAAGTCGCCGATTCAGGGTGGGTTGCTCTTAGAATGTGGAGAGTGTATCAAAAAGGGTTTCACCATGCGTTTTCCTCGCCTCGGCTGGTTGTCTGTCTTTCGATTCATCGTGAGCCTTGCCATCATCACGGCGTCGCCTTCGAGCTTCGCGATGGACAAGGTGACGGTGGCCGCCGCCGCAACATTGAGGTTTGCACTGGCCGACATCGCCAAGCAGTATCAGGATCAAACGGGTCAGCAAATTGATCTTGTGTTTGGGTCATCCGGTAATTTTTACAATCAGATCTCACAGGGGGCACCGTTTGATTTGTTCATGTCTGCCGATGAGGATTACGTGCTTAGGCTTCAAAAGGCCGGCAAAGTGAACAATGCGGGTGTGGTGTATGCGCGTGGGCAACTGGCTTTTCTCGTGCCCAAAGGCGGAGCGGTCAAGGCCGACAGCCAGTTTGACGACCTGCGCAAAGCGCTGAAAGACGGCCGCCTGAAGCACTTCGCAATTGCCAACCCAGCCGTGGCACCTTACGGTGAACGAGCCCAGGAAGCCCTGGAGCACGCGGGTCTATGGCAGACCATCCAGCCCAAGCTGGTGACTGGTGAAAACGTGGCCCAGGCTGCCCAGTTCGCCTTGTCTGGATCGACTCAAGGAGGCTTGGTTGCGTTGTCACTGGTGATGTTACCCGACGTTCAGGCCCGATCAAACTACGCGGTCGTGCCGGAGCAGTGGCACAAACCGCTGTTGCAGCGCATGGTTTTACTGAAGCCTGAGAACACCGCTGCAAGCCGTTTTTACACTTATCTGCAAGGCGATGCAGCGCGCAAGGTGCTGCAGCGTTACGGTTATGGAGTCGGGCAGTAAGCCATGGACTGGTCGGCCTTTTCACTGTCTGTGGTATTGGCCATGTCCACCGTGGCTGTGCTGTTGCCGCTTGGCCTGCTGATTGCCCGCCTGCTTGCCTACCGACAATTCGCGGGCAAACCGCTGGTTGAGGCGCTCATTATCCTGCCGCTGGTTTTGCCACCCACTGTACTGGGCTACTACTTGTTGCAAGCCTTTGGTCAGCATTTCTGGCTGGGTCGCCTGTTTCAGGCGGTGTTTGGTTATAGCCTGAATTTCAGTTTCAGTGGTTTGCTGCTGGCCTCCGTGATTTTCAACCTTCCCTTCATGGTTCAACCCCTGCAGCGGGCTTTTGAGTCTATCCCTGTCAGCCTTTATCAGGCGGGCCAACTCTGCGGCTTGTCGTTCTGGCGCATTTTTACGCGCATTGAGCTGCCGCTGGCCTGGCGCGGTGTGTTGTCGGCGCTGGTTCTTACTTTCGTGCATACCTTGGGCGAATTTGGCGTGGTGCTCATGATTGGAGGCAACATACCGGGGCAAACGCGCACGCTTTCCATTGCCATCTACGACAGTGTGCAGGGGTTTGAGCTGGAAAAGGCTCAAGCGATGTCCTTAACCCTGCTGCTGTTCTGTCTGTTGGCTGTCGCCGTTTTGTATCTCTCGCCACGTCAATCAAAAGGGGCGCGGGCGTGAATGAACTAACGGTCGATGTTCAGCTGAATCGCCCAGTCGCCCTGTCGGTTCGAATTGATTGCAAGCCTGGGGAGCTGCTGGCCGTCGTTGGTCCTTCGGGGGCCGGTAAAACCAGTTTGTTGAAGGTGCTTGCCGGTTTGATGAATCCGCAAATGGGCCAGATTTCCGTGGGCGAGGCGGTGTGGGTTGATTGCCAGCACAAGATTTTCAGGAAGCCCAGTGAGCGCCGAGTTGGCATGGTGTTTCAGGACTATGCGCTGATGCCTCATCTCGACGCTGCCGACAACGTGGCCTTGGCGCTGGATCATTTGCCGAAAGCCACGCGCAGAGCCGAGGCACTGGTTTGGTTGAACAAGGTGCGACTCACGGCCGGTCAGGCGCATCGCAGGCCTCAGGCCCTTTCAGGCGGGCAGCAGCAGCGTGTGGCACTGGCGCGCGCGCTGGCGCGGCAGCCTGCCTTGCTGCTGCTGGACGAGCCGTTTTCTGCGGTGGACCAGATGAACCGTCAAAGCTTGTACGGCCTGCTGGCTGAGCTGCGTCAGCAATTGAATATTCCGATTGTGTTGGTGACGCACGACCTGAATGAAGCCCGATTGCTGTGTGACAGGCTGGTTGTGCTGGACGAAGGGCAGGTGTTGCAATCCGGCCCGCCTCGTGAGGTGTATCGCCGCCCCCGAAACATGCGGGTTGCTGACTTGCTGGGCATTCAAAACCGGTTTCAGGGGGTTTGGCTGGGTGAATCAGATGAACCGGGTTGGGGGCGCCTTGGCTGGATGGGGCAACACGGTGAGTCCATTGAGCTGCTGGCCTCTGACAAAGGAAAAATTCCGGCTGGTTTCGAGGTCAGTTGGGTGATCCATGGCGACGGAATCAGGCTGTACACGGGTGGAGATTTGCCTGCACATCATCGATTGTTTGAGGCCAGTTTGAGTCGTCATCGCGATCTGGGCGAGTTGTCCATGCTTGAGTTGTCAATCCATCATGCACCCAGCCTGATTGTTCGGTTGGCACTGTCCGGTCCTGAGCGCCTGCGTTTGCAGGCGGGCCAATCTGTGCAGCTAGTGATGGACTTGTCTTACATCCACATCATGCCCAAGAAACAACACTGAGACAGCAGTGTATTAAAAATTCACGCGAACAGGTATAAAGTGTAACTTTATTACCTGCTGTGCTGTCACTTATGAACGTACTGGATCGCATCACCGGTCAGCTTGACAGTTTGAGCCGGGCCGAACAGGCCGTGGCTCGCCTCGTGTTGCACGACCCGGATGCCTTTTTGCGGGCGCCTGTCAGCGAGGCTGCCAGTCTGGCTCGGGTCAGCGGTCCGACTGTGGTGCGGTTTTGCCGGTCGTTGGGTTACGAGGGCCTGAGTGATTTCAAGCTCAAGCTGGCCTCCAGCCTCAGTCGGGGCTCTGCTTTTGTCCACCAAAGTGCGACCCCCAAAGACAGCGACGAGGCACTGATCCACAAGGTAATCGGCCAGACCATTCACACCCTCGAACAATTCAAGCTGCATGCACCCGTTGAGTCCATTGCCCAGGCTTCTCGGCAGTTTGTGCAAAGCATTCGCAAAAAAGGCACGCTGGTGTTTATGGGGGTGGGCAATTCGGGGATGGTGGCGCAAGACGCACAGCACAAGTTCTTCAGACTGGGGTGTCACACGCAGGCTTTGTCGGATGGACATTTGCAGATCATGCAGGCCCGCATGTTGAGTGACAAAGACACGCTGTGTGTCATTTCCAATTCAGGCAAAAGTCGCGTGTTGATTGACGCCTGCAAGCTTGCTCAGGCTCAGGGTGCAGGGGTGGTGGTTATTAGCCAGTCGCGTTCACCACTGGCCAGGCAGGCCGACCTGTTCATTGCTGCAGATCACCATGAAAGCTATGAGCAATTCAGCCCGATGAGCTCCCGCATTCTGCATTTGTCGATTGTGGACATTCTGGCCACAAAGGTGGCGCTGGCCCTCGGGCCTAAAATGCAGTCGCACCTGGCTGGATTAAAAGACGCCTTAATCCGAACCCGTTACGTGAAGTAAAGCCGAGAAGCAAGCAATCAGACCACCTGATTTTCTGGCAGCGCCTGTGCTGAAACACGGGCGGCGATCAGACTGGCCTGCTCGAAACCCGGTCGGTTGGGAAAATCAAGGTCAGGCTGAGCTGAGCACACCATCATTTCGTCGCCATGGGGGCCGCCCAAGCAAGGCATGGTGGGCCGCGCCAAGGGCAATTCCACCTGTTCAACCAGTGTTCCTGCTGCATTGAATCGGTCCAGTCGATAGCCCTCAATGACTGCCACCCAATAGCTGCCGTCCGCGCTGACCACTGCGCCATCGGGTCGCTCGGTGCCTTCCGTGTAGGTGTGCAGCAACTCCCGTTGCCCCAGTTCGCCTTTGGCAAGATCAAAGGCATAACGCCACACGGCGCGCTGACGGGTGTCAGTGAGGTACAGCCAGTGGTTGCATGGTGAAAAGGCCAGCCCATTGCCAACAATCAGTCCGTCAACCATGGCTTTGGCCTGGCCGTGTTGCATCCGGTACAGGGCCGCGGTCGCCGGTTGTCGTGCATCCACCAGGGAACTGACCCAAGCACGCCCGGCCGAATCAGCCTTGCCATCGTTGAAACGGTGCTTGGTCGAATCGAACGGTGCGTCCATTGCCCGGGTCAATTGATTGGCCTGCATGCGCCAAGCGCCTTGTCGGCCATACGCCATCCAGAGGTCGGGCTGGCTGGTTGGCAGCACGCAGGCAATTTCATCGGGCAGGGCGATAACTTCTACCCTTTGAAGTGGCGAATTCAACAGCGATTTTTGTTTCAGGCGGTACAGCTTGCGTTGTTTGATGTCGAGCCAGGTCCAGCCCCCGTGGGCGTACCTCGGACTTTCCGCCAGTTCGCAGCGTGGCACTGCAAGGGCGGTCCAGTCCATGGTGTTTATTCGCCGCATTGCTGGTGCTTCATCAGCGCCAGCAAGTGCCGGGTAACCGGGTCTTTGGGGATGGCTGACAATTGGGTCCAGCAGGGTTCAATCTGCTCGGCAATGGTTTTGCCCAGTTCAACGCCCCATTGGTCGAAGGGGTTGATGTCCTGAATGGCCGCCAGCAGTGTGGTGCGGTGTTCCCAGGTGGCCAGCAGGCAGCCCAGTGAATACGGGCTTAGCCTGTCGAGCATCAGCACATGCACAGGCCGTTTGCCGGGGCAGGTGCGGTAGTTGATTTCAGGGTTGTTGCGCTGCTCGTCGGTGTTCAGCCTGCCGTTGTAAAACGCCTCGGCCTGCGCCAGAAAGTGCGACAGCAAAATCTGGTGGCTGGGTTGGTCGTCGTGCGCTGGGCACACCACAGCCAACAGCTCGACTGCACATTCAAGGGCTGACTGGTGCAGCATCTGGAAGAAGGCGTGTTGGCCATTGGTGCCCACATCGCCCCACAGTGCGGGGCAGCCGGGTGTGCCCAGCAGTTTGCCTTCGTTGGTGACGCCTTTGCCCAGTGATTCCATCCAGAGTTGCTGCAAATAGGGCACCAGCAGGCCCAGCCTGGAGTCGTAGGGGCTGAGCATCAATGATTCAATGCCTTGCTGTAAATTGTAGTAATCGCAAATGGCCAGCCACGCGGGCAGGCTGTCCGCAACGGGGCTGAGTGCCACGTGTTCGTCAACCAGCGCAGCACCTTCCAAAAATTGATTGAATACCGCGTTGCCGAATTTCATGCGAATGGAGGCGGACACTGGCCCCCACAGGGAAAACCGGCCTCCTACTTTTTCACTGAATTCAAAAACCCGTTGCCGGTCGATGCCAAATTCGATCGCCTTGTCCGGTTTGCAGGTGATGCCGACCAGTGCGGCTTCTTCGAACTCGGTACCGGCCTCACGCAGCCATCGTCGCACATGGCCTGCATTCAAGAGTGTCTCTCGAGTGGTGAATGATTTGCTGACAATGGTGACCAGCGTGCGGGTCGGGTCGAGTCGTGCAAGTCTTTCCTGCACCTCGTGATAGTCCACATTGCTCAAAAAGGCGATGCTCAGGTGAGGATGTTGCCCCTCCAGCTTCAAATGGGTGAAGACGTCATCCAGCAATTGCGGCCCAAGGTCGGAGCCGCCGATGCCAATGTGAACGATGTGTGTGTAGGTTTCACCCTGTGGTGTGCGGTATTGGCCGTTGCGCACCTCATCGGCAAAAGCCTCGAGTCGGGTTTTGACGGATGTGGCCTCATCGATGTCGATTTGGCAGGCGTGTGCAAACAGCGAATAGGCGGCCGGGGCCGCGGCGGCTCGCAAGGCCCAGTGATTGGCGGTGCGGCCCTCAGAGGGATTGACGGCTTTACCGGTGAATTGGCCAGACACCATGGCCTGCATGCGTCGGACTTGCTGGTCGCTGAGCAATTCGCCCAATGATTCGGCTGCGAAACGCTGCCGGTCCAGGTTGATGGTCAGGGGGCCAAGTCTTTGGGTCAGTGATGATTTCATTGAATAAAATAAATAACGTGCACGTCGTGACGGGAGCACTGCAAATTTTCGACTAGTCTAAACCAGCCCACACCTGAATGGATTGCGATGCGCGAGTCTGAACCACTTCTGTGACATTTTCTGGGGGCAGATTGCTGCTTAGCCAGGAACCGCCGACTGCAATGACGCCTTTCACTGATTTCCAGGCGGGGCAGGTGTCCATTGAAATGCCGCCTGTGGGAATAATACTCAGCCCTTGCAGTGCCGCCAGCAGACCTTGCAGTGCAGGTGGCCCACCCGCCGCCATGGCCGGGAAAAACTTCAGTGTTTTGAAGCCCAGTTCCATGGCTCGCATCACCTCGGAGGCGGTGGCCACGCCCGGTATCCAGGGCAATTGATTTTGCAGGGCGTGCTTCGCCAACGCCTCGGTCAGGCCCGGTGAAATAAACAACGTAGCGCCTGCGTTGGCGGCCTGCTCAAATTGTTGCGGGGTCAACACGCTGCCCGCCGACACAGCCATGTCTGGAAAGGCCTTTGCGACCTCGGCAAGCGCCTCAAGCGCAGCAGGTGTTCGCAGTGTAATTTCAATTTGCGTGATGCCACCCTGTTGAAGCCCTTGGGCAATTTGCAAGGCCTGATCGACCGATGCGGGGTTGACCACGGGCAGAATGCCTTGTCGAAGCCAGCTTGAAATCATTTTAAAATTCCTCAAACAAATGGGTTGCGCCCTGTTCAGCCCCGCTGACGGCCCGTCGCCAGGCGTTGAAATAGGAACGCCCCAGGTTGCCCGATCTCGCCGGCATGGTTTGCACGTTGCGATTTTTTAAATCTGCGTCGGTTTGAAGGACGCCGTGGTCCGCCTCAATTCGAATCAGGTCTCCGTCGCGCAATTTCCCAATCGGGCCGTCTTGCATCGCCTCCGGACTGACATGAATGGCGGCCAGTACTTTGCCAGACGCGCCGCTCATGCGTCCATCGGTCACCAAGGCAACGGCCAGCCCACGGTCTTGAAGCACGCCAAGCACGGGCGTCAGTTTGTGCAGTTCAGGCATGCCGTTGGCCTTGGGGCCCTGATGAATCACCACCACCACCACATCCTGTGTGAATTCGTCGCGTTCAAAGGCTTCAATGACTTCGTGCTGGTCTGAAAATACGCGGCAGGGTGCTGTAATGGACCGATTGACTTGTTTAACCGCAGACACCTTGCACACGCTTCGACCCAGGTTGCCCTGCAGAAGCCGGATTCCGCCATCGGATTGAAAGGGTTGGGTGTGAGGGCGCAAAACGTCCAGATTGCTGCTTTGTGAACTGGCTTGAAGCAGCCCATCGAGACATTCGCCCAGGCTGCAACCGAAACTGGTCATGGCACTGCCATCGACAAATCCCCCTTCAATCAGGGTGCGCAGTAAATAGGCTGTTCCGCCTGCGGCGTGAAAAGCGTTCACGTCTTCGGTGCCGTTGGGATAGACCCGGGTCAACAGCGGGGTGACGCTGGAAATTTCATCGAGATCCGTCCAGTCGATCAAATAGCCCGCTGCGCGCGCAACCGTGATCCAGTGAATGGTGTGATTGGTTGAACCACCCGAGGCCATCAAGCCCACCAGCGCATTGAGCAGGCTGGTCGAATTGACCAGTTCAGCCAGTTTCAGGGCATTCCTGTGGTCTGAGGCAGCCGCCCGGGCTATGGCGTGGACACTGTGCTGAATCAGGCGTTCTCGTTCAGGACTGTTGGGGGCACAGAATGCCCCTCCCGGGTATTGCAGCCCCATGAAGTCCAGCATCAACTGGTTGGAGTTGGCTGTGCCATAAAAGGTGCAGGTGCCACTGGAATGGTAGGCTGCCTCTTCCGCACGAAGCAGGGTGGCGCGGTCCGCTTTGCCCTCAGATGCAAGCTGTCGTATTTTTGCCTTCTCGGGATTGGACAATCCCGATGACATCGGCCCCGCCGGAATGAATACAAAGGGCAAGTGTCCGAATGCCAGTGCACCAATCAACAGGCCCGGTGCAATTTTGTCACACACCCCCAGTAATATGCCGCCATCAAACACATCGTGTGACAGACCCACACACGCCGACAGGGCGATGACATCGCGTGAAAACAGTGAGAGTTCCATGCCTTCACGGCCTTGCGTAATGCCGTCACACATGGCGGGTGTGCCCCCAGCCACTTGTGTGGTGACCCCCAATTCTTGGGCATACCCTGCAATTTTTGCCGGATACATTGCAAATGGTTGATGGGCAGACAGCATGTCGTTGTAGGCAGTGACAATGCCCAGATGCGGCGCCTTCTCCACCGCAATCTTGAACTTGTCGGCGGTGGGAAATACGGCCGTGGCGTGGGCCAGGTTGGCGCATCCCATGCTGGTTCTTGGACTGGGCCCGGCGGGCAGGCTGTTGAGGTATTGCGCTCGCGAAGCGGCCGACCGCTTTTCAATCCGTTGACGCACTTTCAAGAGTGTGGGGTGCAATGGCGACATGGATGGGGTCCGTTCAAGTGCTTGTACTGAAGCAGTCAATGTAACATAATTACAGAAAATTGATAATTGTCATGTAACCCATTTTCCTCTTCAAGGACGCTCATGGTCGAACCCTCAAAAGCAGCCTGTTACGAACCCAATGCTGTACCCCTGTGTCCTTTTACCTTTGTTCTTCACGGCGCCGCCGGTGATCTGGCCAAGCGGAAAATCATTCCTGCGCTGGGTCATCTGGCTGCAACCGGCTATTTCTCAAGCGACTCGGTGCTGGTGTTTGCCCAGCGTGAGGCGCTCAGTGCCTCTGAATGCCTGGCCGAGGTGGATGCTTTTCTGGCCCGCGCGGGCGACGACAGCGCACGGCAAGCCATTGCTGCCCTGAAGCCTTATTTCAAGACAGTGCAGCTCAGCCTGGGTGGCCCCACTGCCAAGGCTGACCTGGCAGCAGCGTTGCAGGGTTGCCCGCCCTTGGTGGTGCATTACGCCGCGCTACCCAGTTCACGCTTCACCGATTTGCTGGACTGCCTGGATGAGTGTCGTGACCCTGAGCGTTTGCGCCTCGTCCTTGAAAAGCCGCTTGGATTCAATGCCTCAGAATCTGCCGTGATTGAAAAGGCGGTGGAGGCCAAGCTGGATGAATCGCAGGTTTACCGAATCGATCATTATCTGGGTAAACAGGCGGTGCAGAATCTGCTGGCTTTGCGCCTTGGCAATCGAATTTTTGAGCCTTTGCTGACACGCGAGCACGTTGCACACGTTCAGATCACCGTAGCAGAAGACTTGGGTGTTGAAGACCGTGCCGGCTTTTACGAACAGGCAGGTGCCCTGCGTGACATGGTTCAAAGCCACATGTTGCAGTTGCTGGCCACCGTGGCCATGGAGCCCCCGGTCTCATTGGAGGCCAATTCCCTGCGCGATGAAAAGTTAAAAGTGCTGCGTTCGTTGAGAGTACCGAAGGTCAGTTCACCCGCTGAAATTGTAGTAGGGCAGTACGCCGAGGGTTACGTTCGGGGTCAGCCGGTGCCCGCGTATCGCCACGAAAAAGGCGTGGCCGAGGACTCCAACACCGAGACCTATGTGTCGTTTTGCACCGAGGTGCAAACCTGGCGCTGGGCGGGCGTGCCATTTTTGTTGCGCACCGGCAAGCGCATGCCCAAGCGCTTTGCTGAAATCGTGATTCAGTTTCGTGATGTGCCCAAACCCCTGTTTGAGCCAGTGGGCGGCATGTGGAGCGGCAACAAGTTGATTATTCAGCTGCAACCCGATGACAAGCTCGAGCTGCAGTTGTTGGCCAAAACGCCGGGCGAGCGGGAACGCTTGCGCCCGGTTTCGCTGGACCTTGATTTTTTCAACACCTGGCGAATACCCGTTCGCGACGCGTATGAACGGCTGTTGACCGACATTTTACGCGGCCGCCTTGGCCTGTTTTTGAGGCGTGACGAGGTGCAGGCCCAGTGGCACTTTGTGGATCAGATCATGGGTAATTTGCATCAGTTGGGCGTCAGCCCCGCGCCTTACACCAGCGGCACGTTTGGCCCGCCAGCAGCCACGGCGATGGCCTTGCGCGCCGGGGCCTTCTGGTCTGAAGATGGGTTGTAAGGGTTATACTGCAAACTTTCAGGAGGACAACACCACATGAAAGGTTCCGCACAAGTGATTGCGCAACTGAATGCGCAATTGAAAAACGAGCTGACTGCCATCAACCAGTATTTTCTGCATTCCCGCATTTATGGCAACTGGGGGCTGGAAGGGCTGAAGAAGAAGGAATACGACGAAAGCATCGGCGAAATGAAGCACGCCGACTTGCTGATCGAGCGCATTTTGATGTTGGAAGGTTTGCCCAATCTTCAGGACCTGGGCAAGTTGATGATTGGCGAAAATACCCAGGAAATTCTGGAAAGCGACATGCGACTGGAAATTGCCTCGCAGGCCACTGTGAAAAACGCCATCGTGGTGTGTGAGTCCGAGCGTGACTTTGTCTCTCGTGAGATCTTCCAGACTATTCTGGACGACACGGAGGAACACATTGATTGGCTGGAAACCCAGTTGGAATTGATTCAGCGGGTTGGTCTTGAAAATTACCAGCAGTCCATGATGAAGCCTGAAAGTTGAGCCGCGGATTCAAATTAAAATAAAGCTTGATATCAATAATAAGAATCGTTATTATTTGTATTGAGATATTTGATTTGACTCCGAGGACAGTATGATCGTCTGCATTTGTGCCAACGTCAGTGACCGCGCCATTGCCCAAGCCGTCAGGGAGGGTGCAAGTACCGTGGACGACATTACCATGACCACTGGTGCCTGTTCAGGTTGCCGTCAGTGCCACGGACATTGCCAAAGCGCAATTGACGCGCACCACGTTGTGCAGGTGGCGATGAAGGACAAAGAACTGGCACCCTAAATTCGTGTTCGAATTTGCGAAGTTTCAAATTAATTGACCGTTGGGCCAGCGTTTTGCTGGCCTTTGTTTTTTCGATCAGGCCTGCTTTCGCTGACCATTCCTTCGAGATCAGCGGAGACGCGATCGGC
This sequence comes from Limnobacter litoralis, assembly GCF_030160455.1. GTDB lineage: Bacteria > Pseudomonadota > Gammaproteobacteria > Burkholderiales > Burkholderiaceae_B > Limnobacter > Limnobacter litoralis. The sequence goes on from NZ_BSOJ01000032.1 coordinate 105,844, forward strand.
ATGTGGCAACGCTTTCAGAAGGGTGAAAGTGCACCCGGCACCTCGGCTGCGCGCTTCAATGTCCGGACCGATTTGGCCGTGCAGTCGAACTTGTCCGACACCTCGCAGATTTACCTGCAAGTGCGGGCCGGGCACGGGCTGGGCCTTCAGACCGCCGCTGACACCTTCACTGGTGCTGTCAATTCAACCGACTTTGAATTGGAGAAAAACGCCAAAGGCGCGGGCGTGTCGCCTGTGCTGCTTGCTCAGGCCTGGTATCAATTCGACACTGGCCCGGTGCAATGGGTCATGGGCAAGATTGATCCTTTTCTTTTCTTTGACACCAACGCGTATGCAGACGACGAGTCCAGAGAATTTGTGAACAATGTGTTCGTTCACAACGCCCTTCTGGACAGTGGTTCTGATGCCGGTGTAGACGCCTACGGATTTTCACCGGGCGTGGTGGTGTCGGGCCATCTGAATGCCTCAAACGCCCGCAGCCCTGTGGTGCGGCTGGGCCTGTTCGGACACGGTCACGGCCCCAGTTTTTCAGGCAGTCTGAATCAGCCGTTCAGCATTCTTCAAATCCAGTTTGACTCGGATGCCTTTTTGCGCCGGCATGGGCGGTGCGAATGGTATGTGTGGCGAAATCCACAACTTGAAAACCCGTTCAATGGCCAGTGGGAAGCCCAAATCGGCGCGGGTCTGTCCCTGTCGCAGTCGCTCACCGACAGTCTGGGTGGTTTTGTCCGTGCCGGGCGTCGCTTCCAGGGCACGGGTGTGTTCAACCGTTTTGTGACATTGGGCTTGCGTCAGACCGGTCTTCTTTGGGGGCGTGAACAGGATGTGGCGGGCCTTGCTTTGGGGGTGCTGAATCCTTCAGAAGGTTACCGCGCCTCAAGGCAATTGGCAGGCAATGAAAAAAACGTGGAACTGTTTTACGACTGGCGCGTCAATGAACACATGGAGATCACACCCAACGTTCAGTGGATTGGCAATCCGGCGGCAAGCAACGCTGTCGATCATTTGAACTTTGTGGGGCTACGGGCGGCTTACTTCTTTTGATGCACTGTCCCGTTCATTGCTTTGGGGGACACATTTTGAATGGCATGAAGAAGATGGCTTGCATAGGCCTGATGGGCTTTGCCGGATTGGTTCAGGCCGCCGGAACAGGCATCACTGCCGGGCAGGTGACTCAAAACGCTGTCAAATGGCAACAGGAGCCGCTCTCAAGGCAAGTGCTTTCAGATCTTGCCACTCTGCATCAGACCCTCGCTTCATATTGCAAATCCGACGAGCGATCACCCGACTTGTCGGAGGTGCGCACGGCTTTTGGCAAGGCTTCCGTGTCATGGGGGGCCATGCGTGCTGCGGTTTTTGGCCCCATGCTGGAATTTGACACCCTGCGCTTGATTGACTTTCAGCCCACTGACCCCGAAATGATTCACAACGCTGCGCTTACCAAGCCCCACGGCGAAGCGGACATGATTTTGATCGGATCTGCTGCCAAAGGCTTTCCGGCCTTGAGTTGGTTGTTGTTTCAGAAAAACATCAAACCCGGGCAAGCGGAATGCAATTATGCAGTCGAGGTGACGCACGACATCACAGACACCATCAACAGCCTGGATTGGCGCGTTCATGACGATGGCGACGCTTCAGAAGTGAATGCGGAACAGTCGCGTGCACTTCAATCGTATTTTCGGCAATTGGTCGGTGGTGTACATGACCTGGCATGGGACGGGCTTGAAAAGCCCGAGCTGCGCATTCAGCAGGGCAGCGCGCCACAATGGCCGTCCGGCGACCCTGCGCAGGCGGACGCCTATTTGCAGCAAACCTGGAAAGCCCTTCGCGAGTTGTTGCTGATGCCCGACCCGGCCGCTGCACAAGACACAGCACACACCGTGATATCACTGGAAGCGTATTTACGCAGTCGGGGCTATTCTGTTGTGGCCAATCATTTGCATGCACAGATTGTGAATGTTGATGCGCAGTTCAAACGGGTGCAAACCAAAGACACCGCCAGCGTGAACAAAACCGCTGATGCCTTGAAAGTCTTGCAGAATTTGATGCAGGGCGAAGTGTCCAAAACCTTGGGGTTCAAGTTGAATTTTGTGGCGCTGGGCGATTACTAGGGACAAAGCCCACTTTCTGCACTATAATTCGCAGGCTCATTGGGGAGTAGCCTTCTTTCGACCCTGAAAGAGCCGTTGTCAACACACTTGGCACACACAGCCATGGCAACGGCGGTTTATCCGAACTTGGCAAGACCTTTGACATCCCGCCTTCCGGTTGGCCCGGCCAAGGCTGGTTGTCTTTTGGTTAGGTCGGGCCGGAGAATACATTCAAATGGAATCCCTGTTGGTCTCTTGTGGCGTTGTGGCCCTCGCCGAAATCGGCGACAAAACACAGTTGCTCGCCTTCCTTCTCGCTGCCCGTTTTAAAAAGCCCTTGCCGATCGTGCTGGGTATTCTTGTTGCGACCCTTTTGAATCATGGCCTGGCCGGCGCGCTGGGCGCGTGGATTACGGCCCATGTTGAACCCTCCATTTTGCGTTGGGTGCTCGGTGCCTCATTCATCGGCATGGCGATCTGGACCCTGATTCCGGACAAAATCGAGGAAGACGACGCCAAGCTGGCCACCCGGTTTGGCGTGTTCGGCGCGACGCTGATCACCTTCTTTCTGGCGGAAATGGGCGACAAAACCCAAATTGCGACTGTGGCCATGGCGGCGCACTACGCCGATGTCTGGATGGTGGTTGCGGGCACCACGCTGGGCATGTTGATCGCAGACGTACCTGCTGTGTTTGTGGGTGATCGACTGGCCAGCACAATACCCATGAAATGGGTGCATGCCACAGCTGCGGGTATATTCGCCATTCTTGGCGTTGTCACGCTGTTGGGCGCAGGCAAGTCGCTGGGTGTGTAAGTCTGCAGAGGGCTTTCCACAGTTGACCCGTTGGTCAGTTTTGAAATAATGCGGATTCACTTCAAAACGCATACCTGAATCCAGCATGAGCAACCCCGATATTTTTAATCAAATCATGGCGGTCACTGCACCTGTGTTCGCCATGGTCATTTTGGGGTTTGGTCTGCGCAAGGCGCGGTTGGTGGACGATCCCTTCATTCACACGGCGTCCAATTTGGTGTTCAGGGCCACCATGCCCACGCTGTTCTTTTTGTCGATCTGACAATCAGATCTGCATGTGGCCTTTCAACCTGGCTTGGTGCTGTGTTTTGCACTGGTCACGCTGTTGGCGTTTGCCGGTTCTTGGCGGTGGGCGCACACCAATCTGCCATTCAATCAGCGCGGCGTGTTTGTTCAAGGGGCCTTTCGGGGCAATTGCGGCGTGGTCAGTTTTGCCTTGGTGTCCAATTACTTTGGCGCCTATGGTGCATCTGTGGGTGGCGTCTTGGCAGGTGTGGCCATTTTGTTGTTCAATGTGCTCTCGGTGTTTATCTTGTCTTATTACAGCCCGCTGATGCGCTTCAGCGTGAAGTCGGCCCTGAAAGACCTGGTCAGCAACCCCCTGGTGTTGTCCGTGTTGGCGGGTCTGCTGGCTTCGTGGGTCAAGCTTTCCATTCCACACTGGGTGCAGGTGTCGGGGCACTATTTCGCCGGAATGACCCTGCCACTGGCCCTGATCTGCGCTGGGGCCACCCTGTCTGTGGAAGGGGTTCGCCAGTCTGGCAAGGCGGCGTTTCAATCCAGCCTTGTGAAAATCATCATCCTGCCGGTTCTGGGTTGTCTGTTGGCGTTTGCGCTGGGCTTTCGGGACAAAGACCTGATCGTATTGTGGTTCTTCTTTGCCACGCCCACCGCGGCCGCCAGCTTTTCAATGGCCCTGGCTGCAGGCGGTGACGGCCGACTGGCTGCCAACATCATTGCTGTCTCGACCGTGTTGTCTATTGCCACCGTGACGGCAGGCGTGTATGTTCTGGCAGCGTTCATTGGAAATTAAACATGCACCCTGAATTAAGCAGTAAACGGGAGTGGGCATTGTTGCTGGTGCTGGCAGGCATCCAGTTCTCGCATGTGCTGGACTTCATGATCATGATGCCCTTGGGGCCTCAGTTGATCGAGGCATTTCAAATCAGTGATTCCCAGTTCGGTCTTTTGGTGTCGGCCTACACCTTTGCTGCGGGCTTGTCCGGTTTGCTGGCCTCTACCTATGTCGATCGTTTTGAGCGCAAAGCCCTGCTTTCGGTGTTGTATGGTTTGTTCGCGCTGGCCACTTTCAGTTGTGCATTTGCCCCAGGTTTTGGTGTGCTCATGGTCGCACGTGTGGCCGCGGGCCTGTTCGGCGGCGTGTTGTCGGCGATGACCCAAACCATTGTGGGCGATGTGATTCCATTTGCCCGGCGCGGCAAGGCCATGGGTGTGGTCATGACCGCGTTTTCAGTGTCCAGCGTGATGGGTGTTCCAGTCAGTTTGTGGGTGGCCGCACACACCAGTTGGCATGCGCCTTTTGTCGGGGTTGGTGTGCTCAGCGTGGCTCTGTTGCTGGTGGCACAGTATGCCTTGCCCCGCATGGGTCAGCATTTGGTGCAGGATGACCGCTTGACCACCACCGAGCTAATGACACAAGTGCTGGGCGATGCGAACCACTGGCGTGGTTTTGCCCTGTCATTCTTCATGATCTTTGCCGGCTTTTCGATCATTCCGTACATTACCCTGTACATGCAGACCAACGCAGGTTTGTCGACGGATCAAATCCCTCTGGTTTACCTGTGCGGTGGGGCGGCCACTTTGTTCACGGCCAATATTCTGGGTAAATTGACAGATCGCTGGGGCAAAGTGCCCACGTTTACCGCAGTCACTCTGTTGTCCATTGTGCCGATGACGCTTGTCACCAACGTCGCCGGTGCCCCTCTGTCGGTGATTCTTCTGGTCACCACCGGCTTTTTCATCTTCGTCAGCGGGCGTCGCATTCCAGCCATGGCCTTGTTGGCTTCGGTGACCAAACCCAATTTGCGAGGCACATTCATCACCCTGAACACATCCATTCAGTCTGCGGGCATGGGCTTGGGTGCCCTCGTGGGTGGCATGTTGATCAGCCGCAATTCAGAGGGTTTGCTGACCGGCTACTGGATGTGCAGCGTGATGGCTTTGGGCGCCAACCTGTTGACCATCTGGATGGCGCGCAGGCTCAAGGTTCGGGATTGACCGTGCCGCCCAGGCCCTGAAGAATCGGGCAGTCGGGTCGGTGATTGCCTGCACAGGCATGAACGAGGTGCGCAATCGTGTCACGCATTTCGGTCATGTCATGAATTTTCTGTTGCAGTGCTTCAATGTGTGTCGTGGCGATCTTTTTGACCTCGCGGCTGGCGCGCTTGGGGTTTTGCCAAAGCGACACCAACTCTGAAATCTGCTCAAGTCCAAACCCGAGGGTTCGCGCCCGCTTGATGAATTTCAGGACATGCAGATCCCTTTCACTGTACAGCCGATAGCCCGATTCACTGCGTTCACCTTCCGGCATTAGCCCAACGCTTTCGTAGTAGCGAATCATCTTGGCGTGAATGCCGCTGGCTTGGGCGGCCTCTCCGATTTTCAGCGGAAAACGCAGTGCGGTATGCCCGTTTTTGCCTGTGTTCCTCATGACTTTGACTCCTGGCCGGGGCGCCACCTGCGCAACAGCAAGGCATTGCTGACCACACTGACTGAGCTGAATGCCATGGCCGCACCTGCCACCACCGGGTTGAGCAGGCCGAATGCCGCCAGCGGGATGCCAATCAGGTTGTAGATCAGCGCCCAAAAAAGGTTTTGCCGGATTTTCCGATACGTGCGTCGCGAGATGTCGATGGATTGTGGCACCAGCGCAGGGTCGCCCCGCATCAAGGTGATGCCTGCAGCCTGCATGGCCACATCCGTGCCGGTTGACATGGCCAGACCCACGTCGGCAGCGGCCAGGGCCGGTGCGTCGTTGATGCCGTCACCGACCATGCCCACGGTACGACCCTGCTTGCGAAGGGCCTTAACCTCGTCGGCTTTGTCTTGTGGCAGCACTTCAGCAATCACGTGGTCGATCCCCAATTCACGGGCTACGCGGTCGGCACTGCCCCGGTTGTCGCCAGTCAGCAGTGTGAGCTGAATACCCAGGCTTTTGAGAGAGGCCAGTGCCTGCTTGGCACCTGGCTTGATGTCATCGCCAAAGGCAAAGAGGGCAATGACCTCAGCCTGCTGCTTGTTTTCGCCACTTGCCTGGGCCAGCCAGGACACAGTGAAACCTGATTTTTGCAGGTCTTCTGCCTCTGCTTTCATGGCGTCCATGTTGACGTTCATTTCATTCATGAGTCGGGTGTTGCCCAGCCAGAATGCTCGTCCTTCTACCTCGCCCTGAATGCCTTTGCCAGCCAGAGTGCGCGTGTGTTGGGCGGCCTGGGCCTCAATGTGCATGGCTTTGGCGTGTTCCAGCACTGCTTTGGCCAGGCTGTGTTCGCTGCCTTGTTGAAGTGAAGCCGCCACTTTCAGGACCGATTTTTTGTCGTGCCCGGGAGCACACACGGTTTTGTTCAGCTTGGGGTGTCCAACGGTCAAGGTGCCTGTTTTGTCGAACACCAGGCTGTTGATGTTGTGGGCCAGTTCCAGCGCTTCACTGTCTTTAATCAGGATGCCATGCCGCGCGGCCACACCGGTGCCCACCATGATGGCGGTCGGGGTGGCAAGGCCGAGTGCACAGGGGCAGGCAATCACCAACACGGCCACTGCGTTGATGATGGACTGTTCGACATTGCCGGACACGGCCAGCCAACCGACAAGGGTAATCAGCGCCACACCTACAACCACCGGCACAAAGATTGCACTGACTTGATCAACCACTCGCTGGATGGGCGCTTTTTCAGCCTGGGCGTCCTCAACCAGTCGAATGATTCTGGACAGGGTGGTTTCAGCCCCGATTGCCTTGGTTTCGATCAGCAATACGCCGTCGCTGTTGATTGCACCCGCAGTAACCGGATTGCCCACCTGTTTGTCCACCGGTAGCCCTTCGCCGGTAATCAGCGATTCATCCACCTGACTTTGACCTTCCAGCACGATGCCGTCCACGGGAATGCGTTCTCCTGCCCGAACTTGTACGGTGTCGCCAACGGACACCTCTGAGATGGGGATGGTCTTCAGCTTGCCGTCTTTCAGCACATTGGCTGTGTCTGGGCGCAGTTTCTGCAAGGCTCGAATGGCACTGCTGGTTTGCCGTTTGGCCCGAGACTCCAGCCATTTACCCAACATGATAAGGGTGATGACCGAGGCACTGGCCTCAAAATAAAGGTGGGGTGATTGCCCAGCCTTTGCAGTGAGCAACACGTAAAGGCTGAGGCCGAATGCGGCACTTGTGCCCAAGGCCACCAGCAGGTCCATATTGCCACTGCGTGCCCGCAGGGCTGCCAATGCCCCGGTGTAAAAATGCCAGCCCAGTACAAACTGCACTGGAATGGTGAGTAGAAGTTGCACCCATGCAGGCAGCATGGCGTGGAGGCCAAATGGCGTAAGCGCCATCGGCAAAACCAGCGGGAGGGTGAGCAGGGCTGCAATTGCCACAGAGCGTCCCTGTGTGTCCTTCACGGGCGCAACCGGTGCATTTTCCCGATATTCACTGCCTGTGTAGCCTGCCTTTTCCACGGCTTGAATCAGTGTTTCAGCGCTTAGGCTGCCTTCGCCGTGAATTTTCGCCTTTTCAGTGGCCAAATTGACACTGACACTCTGTACCCCTTCGACTTTTTGCAATGCTTTTTCGACCCGCGCCACGCAGGAAGCGCAGGTCATGCCTGCGATGTTCAGTGTGTAGTCGTTCATTGGTTCCCTGATCGATTGATTCAACAGTTTCAGTATAAACCTTACAATGATTGGAAGGTCAACCCTTTGATCTGGGTCAATAAAAAAGGCCGCTCAGTGAGCGGCCTTTACAGAAGGTCAGGAGTGATGACTCTATATGCCTGTATTCATACCCAACGCGTGAGGCAGCGCCAAGGACAGTGCTGGCCAGTAAGTAACTAAGGCAAGGAATATAAGCATGGTGAGCAGCCAGGGCCAAACGGCCACAGTCAGTTCCGTGATACCCATCTTGGTGATGCCCGATGCCACGTACAGATTCAAGCCCACCGGCGGATGACACATGCCCACTTCCATGTTGACCACCATCAGGATGCCGAAGTGCACCGGGTCAATACCCAGCTTTACTGCAACCGGGAAAAGGATGGGTGCAAAGATCAGCACGATGGAAGAGGGTTCCATGAAATTGCCAGCAACCAGCAGAATGACGTTCACCGCCAACAAGAACGTGATGGTGCCCAAACCATGACTCAACATCCAGGCCGCCAGTGCCTGTGGAATGTTTTCATTGGTCATGACGAATGAGAACAACACCGCGTTTGTGATGATGTACAGCAGCATGGCAGACATGTTGGCAGAGGCCAGCAACACCCTTGGTACATCTTTCAGCCTCAGGTCTTTGTAGACAAAAACTGAAATAACAAAGGCATATACGGCGCTCATCGCAGCTGCTTCAGTGGGCGTAAAAAGACCACTGTAAATACCGCCCATGACTACAACAATCAGCAGCAAACCCCAAATCGCTTTTCGAAATGCCACCCATCTTTCTAGCATGGTGGCTTTTGGCTGCCGTGGGTATTTGTTTTTCCAGGCGCGGTACCAGGTCGTAAAGCCAAGAAAGCTTGCGAGCATCAAGCCGGGAACAACACCAGCCATAAACATTGCACCTACTGAGGTGTTGGTAGCAACCGAGTACATCACCATCACAATGGAGGGTGGAATCAGAATGCCTAGCGCCCCTGAGGTAGTGATTACACCCGCACCAAAGCGTTTTGGAAACCCAGCTTTCACCATGGCTGGCATCAGTATCGAACCAATTGCCACCACGGTGGCAGGCGATGATCCTGATACGGCAGCGAAAAGGGCACAAGCCAGAACACCAGCAAGACCCAAGCCACCATACCAGTGGCCAACAATCGAGGTGGCAAAGTTGATCATTCGCTTTGCCACACCACCGTGTGTCAGAAAATTGCCCGCCAGGATAAAAAACGGAATCGCCATGATTTCGAAGTTTTCAATGCCGGTGAACAATTTGAGCGCCACTGCTTCCAATGGCACATGTGTCATGGTGAACAGGAAGGTCAGTACCGTTAAGCCTAGCGAAATGGAGACAGGCATGCCCGTCAGCATCAGTACTAGCAGCACTGAGAAGATGATGAGTGCGTTCATGAATGGATCTCTTCGAGGGTGGTTTCGTCTTCAAGCCCGTCAACCTGACCATGGTCGTGGTGCGGTAGCTCGCCTGTGCGGTGGAACACCCATGCGACTTGCAGAAAGCGGAAGCACATTAACGCCGAACCCAAGGGAATAGCGCTGTACACAGCCCAGGTTGGCCATTCCAGATCGGGGGTTATGGGGCCTTCGTAAAGACCATCAAGATTGAGGCCCAGAAAATGGTAAATGGCATAGTGCGCGCCATTGTCCCATACGAAATGTCCACCCAGAACTGCAATCACAATCGTAAACAGGGCGCCAGCAAGCAAACCAAATATAACCATCATGCCCTTGTACGGGGTTTTCAACTTGTTGAGAACCACGTCCACGCCAACGTGAATACCTGTGCGAACGCCGTAGGCTGCGCCAAATTTGCAAACCCAGACAAACATAATGATGCAGAGTTCTTGAGCCCAGCCAAAGTTCAGGCTGAGCAAATAATCTTGTAGGTAGGGTATTGAGTAACCCGATAAGTACCTGTGAACAACCGCCACAAAGATAATCAGTGTGGCGGCGCCCATCAGGAAAGTTATCAAGGCTTCTTCAAGGTGGTTAAGAACCTTGTTGAGCATGAAAATCTCCAGAACTTTGAAAAAACCTTTCGGCTTTACATCTTGGCAGGATCAAACCCAGTTGCCTGGTATACGGCCTTGATTGTGGATGCACCGATGCGAGATTCCATGTCCTTGTGCACTTTCAGCAGAGTCTTTTTCCACTCTTTCTTTTCAGCTGCTGTGGGTGTGTACACGGTTGTTGTACCGGCCTTGATCACAGCTTGCAAGTCTTCATCGTTCTTGGATTTTGCGATGGAGTTGCCGTAGTCGGTGGCTTCTTTCATCGCTTGTGTCAGTTCAGTGCGAATGTCTGAAGGCAGACCGTCCCAGAACTTCTTGTTCACAATCACTGCGTAGCCCAGGTAACCGTGGTTGGTCAAGGTCAGGTACTTCTGAACCTCATTCATTTTCTGGGTGTAGAAGTTGGAAATCGGGTTTTCTGTGCCGTCTACAACGCCGGTTTGCAGAGCCTGATACACCTCAGAGAAAGCCATGGTCTGAGGAATTGCACCCAGAACACGCATTTGGTCTTCCAGCACCTTGGAAGACTGGATACGCAGCTTTTTGCCTTTCAGATCGTCAGGAACGTGGATGGGGGTGTTGGCGGACATGGATTTGAAACCGTTGTCCCAGAAGGCCAGACCTTTGATGCCGCGTGGCTCCAGCTTGGCCAACAGTTCTTGGCCGACTTTGCCTTGTGTCACTTTGTGCAGGTCGTTGTAGTCGTCGAAAATGTAAGGCAAGTCGAATACTTCAAATTCTTTCACGCCCAGTGGACCAAACTTGGCCAATGACGGGGCCAGCATTTGGACTGAACCCACCTGCAGCGCTTCCATTTCTTCTTTGTCTTTGTACAAAGTGGAGTTTGGATACACCTCTACCTTGACGCGACCCTTGGTCAGTTCAGCTGCCTTTTTGGCAAAGAAGTCTGCAGCCAGACCCTTGGGGGTGTCTTTGGCAACCACGTGGCTGAATTTGATAACGATGGGTTGAGCGTCAGCGGCCCACACTGAGGTTGATGCAGTTGCTGCGAAAACCACAGTTGCTACTGCTTTGGTGATGCTGGAGGTTAGCCATTTGTTGGATTTCATTGTTGCTCCTTTGGTTGTGTTGACAAGTTCAACAAGAAGAGCATAGTGGATTGCAGCAGTTTTAAAAGTTGGGAACTTCCACATTGTGGAAACCACGCAGAGGATTTCCCGAGCATGGCGAAATCCCTGCGTTTGAAGGCATTTAGCGGGATAAGTTTTCGTCAAGTGTTTCCGATTGAACACCGATGACTTGTTCATGAAACTGCCGCCAGATGTTCTGCCCGATGGTGTCGAGTTGTTCGACAGTTTTGAAATAGGTGGCGCGGCTTTGCGCGTCTACCCACTCATCGGGCAAAAGCGGGTCATGCCTGACCAGTCTGATGTGATGGCTGCCTAGCAAATAGGATTCTTTGGCAGCCACTTCCAGCCCCAGCGTTTCATGGCGATCAAGCCATTGCTTCAGTGTGTCGGTTTCTTTCTTGTAAGACGCATTGAGTTGCGCCGGATCCCAGAGATTCTGGATGTCTTGAAGCGTGTGCGTTTGGAACTCTTTGGCCACAAACAGGTGGCAGTCTGGTGCAACACCCATGTTGACCAGTCGTGCTTTCAGGGTGTCCAGGTCCTTTTCAACGTTGTCCGGACGTATGAACAGGCCCTGTTCAAGTTCACGAAATCCACAGAGCTCGAAGGCGGTTTCTCGCTGTTTGAGTATGGTGCGGTTGGTTCGCCCCATGTGGTTGGTGTAGGCCACTGTGTAAAAACCCGTCCACGGGCGGGCGCGTTGCATCTGCAAGGTCCAGTTACTAACCCGTGCACCAATGCCTTTGGTTGCGCGGCCCAGGGTGTAAATGCCCCGTGCCGTGGATTCAATTTCCTGCTCAGCAGTTAACCGGGCCAGTGCAACACGAGTGCTGCCTTGCGCGACGCCGAACAGTTCACAGGCAGCCACCAGGTCTTTGGCGCTGACCGACTGGCCCTTGGCCGCCAGCAGCAGCCCCAGAATGAGTTTGCGCGGTTGTATGGTCATGGCATGTTCAAGAAGCAAAATAATGCCTCAGTGTAAAGCGACCTGCGCAATTGATCTAAAAGTGACTCCCGTGTGCTTGAGGATTTAACGATTATTCTGCGTATTCGATTGGGGGAAGTGCTGCGAATTCTTCATCGGAATACAAGCGTGAACGGGTCAGGAAGCGGAATCCGGTGGGGCGCTCCAGGCTGAACATGCCGCCGTTGCCTTTGACGATGTCGATGGTGAGGTGAGTGTGCTCCCAATAGGTAAATTGGGATTTGCTCATGTAAAAAGGAACGCCGCCGATTTCACCCAGTTTGACATCCTGGCCTCCCAAGGGAAATTCGTGACGTGGAAACAGCATGGGAGCACTGCCGTCGCAACAACCGCCACTTTGATGAAAGATGACGTCGCCATGCAGGGCCTTCAGGGTTTTAATCAGTTCGATCGCGGGTTCAGTGGCACTGACTCGGGTGTTCATTCGGTTTTCTCCGTGGATGTGGCACCGCCGACAAAATGCCGGCGGTGTTTTGAAGCGTCAGATCACGTTAAAACCGGAGTTCTTCGATTAGAAGAAGCCCAGTGCGTTGGGGCTGTAGCTGACCAACAGGTTTTTGGTCTGTTGGTAGTGATCCAGCATCATCTTGTGGTTTTCACGTCCGATACCAGATTGCTTGTAGCCGCCAAATGCTGCGTGGGCAGGGTAGAGGTGGTAGCAGTTGCTCCACACACGACCCGCCTTGATGCCACGGCCCATGCGGAAGAGTTTTGCTCCGTCGCGTGTCCAGACACCGGCACCCAATCCGTACAGGGTGTCGTTTGCAATCGCCAGGGCGTCCGCTTCGTCCTTGAAGGTTGTCACTGACAACACAGGGCCGAAGATTTCTTCCTGGAAAATACGCATTTTGTTGTGGCCTTTGAAGACCGTGGGCTTGACGTAGTAGCCGCCAGCCAGATCACCTGTCTGCTTGTTTTGCTCGCCACCGATCAGGCACTGGGCACCTTCCTGTTTGCCCAGGTCAATGTAGCTCAGGATTTTTTCCAGTTGCTCGGAAGAAGCCTGCGCGCCAATCATGGTGGTGGCGTCCAACGGGTTGCCCATTTTGATTTTGCCAACGCGGTCGATGGCACGCTCAATGAAGGCGTCGTAGATGCTTTCCTGAATCAGGGCGCGAGACGGGCAGGTGCACACTTCACCCTGATTCAGGGCAAACATGGCAAAGCCTTCCAGACACTTGTCGAAGAAGGCGTCGTCGGCGTCCATGATGTCTTCAAAGAAGATGTTGGGCGATTTGCCGCCAAGTTCCAGCGTGACGGGGATCAGGTTTTGTGAAGCGTACTGCATGATCAGGCGACCGGTCGAGGTTTCACCGGTGAATGCAATTTTCGCGATGCGTGGATTGGAGGCCAGGGGTTTGCCCGCTTCCAGACCAAAGCCGTTGACGATGTTGAGCACGCCTGGGGGCAGCAGGTCGGCGATCAGATCCATCACCACCAGCAGGGACGCTGGCGTTTGTTCGGCGGGCTTGAGCACCACGCAGTTGCCGGCGGCCAATGCGGGGGCCAGCTTCCAGGCGGCCATCAGAATCGGGAAGTTCCAGGGAATGATCTGGCCGACCACGCCGAGTGGTTCTTTGAAGTGGTAAGCGTAGGTTTCGTGATCGATTTCGCAGATGCTGCCTTCTTCGCTGCGGATGCAGGATGCGAAGTAGCGGAAGTGGTCAATGGTCAGCGGAATGTCGGCGGCCATGGTTTCACGCAGGGGTTTGCCGTTGTCGAGTGTTTCGGCCACAGCAACAAGGCGCAGGTTCTCTTCGATACGGTCTGCGATCTTGTTCAGAATGATGGAACGCTGTGTAGGTGATGTTTTACCCCATGCGTCCTTGGCAGCGTGGGCGGCATCCAGCGCCATTTCAATGTCTTCGGCCTGCGAGCGGGCAACCTTGCAAAGCAGTTGGCCTGTCACCGGGGTCAGGTTGTCGAAGTATTGGCCACCTTTGGGGGCGACCCATTTGCCGCCAATGAAGTTGTCGTACTGTGCCTTGAATGGAAAGCTGACGCCCAGCTTTTGCTCGTCGAGCATGTTCATATCCCTTCTCCTGTTTGTGGTAATGATGGTGAAGGGACTAGCGCAACCTGCGTGCCAAGGGGCCAAGGAGCGATGTTCGGCAATCGCTTGCAGATTGCAGGGACGTTGTTAGGAACTCGATTGCCGCAAAGTGTGCATGAATATTAAAAAGTGTTAAATCAATTATGCAGGAAATTGCATAATTGTGTTCTGTCAGGACATGCCTGCCAAAAACGTTTCAAGTGGTTGCACCTGTCCAATGTTGATCGGGGTGTAGCCCACTGTGCTTGCAATGGATTGAACCACTGCATCAGATTGAAGCCAGGGGATCAGAATCGACATGGCTGGAAAGTTGAGATCGTCTTGGTGAACCACCAGAAAATATTTTTCCTGATTCAGCGGTCTGAATTCAAGTTGGTAATGATCCGCAGAGGCCTTCAGGCCAAGGCCCAGGTCGCCATGTCCGGCCGCGATGGCGCATGCCACGGCAAGATGCGAGTTTTCTTCGTGGTAATAACCGGGCAATTCTTCGGGCGACAGGCAAGCCCTGGCTATCAGACTGTCCAGTTGGTGATGCGTGGAGCTGGCCGGGTTTCTGTTGACCAGTTGGGCCTGGCGAAGCGCCACGTCCTGCAAGGTCGGTGGGCGGCTGCTTGGGCGACTGATCCAGCCCATTTCCCGTTCAAACAGTTCTACCACAGCAAGGTTGGAGCCCCGAAGGTATCGCCCCATGATTTGATGCACTTGCGTGTGGCTGTTGGATTGGAGTGGCAGATGGCAGCCTGCCACCTTGACTTCCCCTCGGTGCAGGGCGGACAGGGCCGCAATACTGCCGGCCCATCGCATGGACAGTTGAAGTTCTTTGTACAAGGCTGACTGGTTAAACAGGCGCTGCAGCACCGGGTCGTCGCTCATGGCGAGGCTGATCCAGGGCTTGTTGTGTTCGGTGTCCAGCCACTCGGCATTGATTTGTTCGACGTTCAAGGCCAGCTCAGGTGCAACTCTGATTCGGCCCTGCTCGATCATCCAAAGCACCTTTTTGCCAAACGGCGTCAGGCAGGCTCCGGCGCGCCCCTGTGTGGCAATGACAGGCTCGTCCAGCAGCTCATTGAATTTCTGAACCTGGTTCCAGAGTGTGCGATACGACACGTCCAGTTGCTTGCAGGCCAGCGACAGGGAGCCTTTGCGATGAATGGCCCAAAGGATGTCGAAGAAGGTGTCCTCCAGTGCGACAGTGTGACCTGCTTGCGTGGTCCAGGTGGCGGTGACGTTTAAATTCAGCATGCGATGTGACAGGAAATTGCAGGTCATAGATTACCCGCAGTTGGTTTGTTGTTGCGAGTGCCGTCAGCAATATGTGTGCATGGACCTGTAGCAAGTCATGAGACAGGGTGTGTCACACGGGTGTCACATTTTGAAACAGCCCTGTTTTTTCTGTCTCAAATTCGGCTTCTCAGGCCTTGGCATGAAGCTTGCGCCTACCTCATTCGGGTCGTCTGTAATCCGCTGGATGCAGGGCGAATCACCTCAATAAAGCAAACGGATGAAAGAAGAGGAGAAATAAGAAATGCGCAAGAAACTAATCGGCGCCATGGTTGCAGCTGCATTGGCCGTTCCGGCTTTTGCTGCTGACATTACGGCAGACATGATCAAGAACGATGCCAAAACGACAGACAACATTCTGACCGCAGGCTTGGGTACGAACGGTCAGCGTTACAGCCCGTTGACAGACATCAACACCAAAAACGTGGCACGCCTGGTGCCAGCCTGGTCTTTTTCGCTGGGTGGCGAAAAGCAGCGCGGTCAGGAAAGCCAGCCGCTGGTGGCCAATGGCAAGATTTTCGTGACAGGTTCTTATTCACGCATTTACGCGCTGGACGAAAAAACTGGCCAGGAATTGTGGAAGTACGAGCAGCGTCTGCCAGACGGCATCATGCCTTGCTGTGACGTGGTTAACCGCGGTGCCGCCCTGTTCAAGAACATGGTGATCTTCGCCACGCTGGACGCACAACTGGTTGCTTTGGACCAGGACAGCGGCAAGGTGGTCTGGAAAGAAAAGATTGACGACTACTCAGCAGGCTACTCAGCCACTGCTGCACCCTTGATCGCAGACGGCTTGTTGCTGACTGGTGTGTCAGGTGGTGAATTCGGTATCGTTGGACGCATTGAAGCGCGCAACCCTGAAACCGGTGAACTGGTGTGGACTCGTCCAACCGTTGAAGGCCACATGGGCTACACCTATGACAAGGACGGCAACAAGCACGAGAACGGCATTTCAGGCACAACCAATGCCACATGGAAGGGCGATCTCTGGAAAACCGGTGGTGCCTCAACCTGGATGGGCGGTACATACGACTCCAAGACTGGTTTGGCCTACTTCGGTACAGGCAACCCAGCACCCTGGAACAGCCACCTGCGCCCCGGCGACAACCTGTTCTCATGCTCAACCGTGGCTGTAGACGTTCACACTGGCAAGATTGTGTGGCACTACCAAGGTACACCGAACGACGGATGGGACTTTGACGGTGCCAACGAGTTCGTTACTTTTGACGGACCCAAGGGCGAGCGCCTCGGCGGCAAGGCCGACCGCAACGGCTTCTTCTACGTGCTGGACGCCAAAGACGGCAAGCTGAAAAACGCCTTCCCGTTTGTACGCAACGTGAACTGGGCCAAGGGCATCGACATGAAAACCGGTCGCCCGATTTATGATCCAGAACACCGCCCAGGTGACCCCACTGCCACCGATGGCAAGAAAGGTCAATCCGTGTTCTCTACACCTTCATTCCTGGGTGGCAAGAACCAGCAGCCTATGGCTTACAGCCCCAAGACTGGCATGTTCTACGTGCCTGCCAACGAGTGGGGCATGGAAATCTGGAATGAGCCTGTGACCTACAAGAAAGGCGCGGCTTACCTGGGTGCAGGCTTTACCATCAAGACCATTCCTGGCCTGGATTACATCGGCGCACTGCGCGCCGTGAACCCAGAGACAGGCAAGATCGTTTGGGAAATCAAGAACCAGGCTCCGCTGTGGGGTGGTGTGTTGACAACCGGTGGCGATCTGGTTTTCTGGGGTACGCCTGAAGGTTACCTGAATGCGGCTGACGCCAAGACAGGCAAAGTGCTTTGGAAGTTCCAGGTGGGTACTGGTGTGGTTGCTCCTCCCGTCACCTGGAAAGACAAAGATGGTACTCAGTACGTGGCTGTGATGGCTGGCTGGGGTGGTGCAGTTCCACTCTGGGGTGGCGAAGTGGCCAAGAAAGTGCGTCACCTTGAGCAAGGTGGTTCACTCTGGGTATTCAAGTTGATGAAGTAATTGAAGTTGTATTTCACCCCCGAACTCCCTGCCTGCTCCGCAGGGAGTTCACCCGACGTGTTCGTGTGTACAAATTGCTCCTTGGGAATCTCGTGATTTGTTGAAGTCTCCTAACGAATGCGTCTTTCAGCCCGGCCTTGTGCCGGGTTTTTTTTATTTGCGCAGGGGGATGACTGCACCTTGGCGACTGAACTGCCAGCAAGCCACCCACAGCATTACCACCGTTGCGGCGGTAAGTACGATCACGCTATAAGCGGCGTTGAATTCTGCGTGGCTTTGAAAGGCATGGCGAAGCAGATCAACGCAATAGGTAAAAGGGTTGAGCTGACTGAGAAGTCTCGCAAAGTAGGGCATTGGCGCGGTGGGGTAGAGCGCACCGCTGAAAAAAAACAGCGGAAAAATGACGAAATTCATCATGACCGCAAAGCCATCAATGCTTTTGGCGAACGTGCCGCACAGCACACCCAGCGTGCCACAGGCAACGCTGCTGAGCGTCAGGCTGGTCAGCAGCCACAGCAGGCTTGGCCATTCGGATTTGCCCAGCCAGGGAAACAGGCTGGACAGATCGAACCCCGCTTTCAGAACGAGCCAGTGCAGGGCTTCCAATACGCCGAGAATCAAAAGTAGAAGGCCCGCCTGTACCAATGCGGCGACGGCTGCAGCAAGGCTTTTGACAATCAGGATGTGGTGTTGCCTAACAGGGCTTGTGACCAACAGACGCATGGTGCCTGCGTCGCGATCAAACGCCAGTGAGAGGCCACCGACCATGCCGCCAAACAGCACTGTCATGCCGACGATGCCCGGCAGCAGGCGGGCCGTGTAGCCAGGCCCAGCGAGGGCCTGCATGCCGCCACCAATGACCCACAACCACAAAATGGGGCGAACCATGGCCGCCGACAGGCGGTCGCGCTGACGAAGCAGTTTACGGGTTTCGCGAACAATGACGGCGCGATAGAAGCTGTAGATTTCAGTCATGGTGGTGTGTTTGTGACATTTTCCAGATGAACCAGTCGGCCAGTGTGGCGCGGCGGGTTTGAGTCACGCTTTGATCAGGAAGTTGGTCCAGTGCCTGGACCGGGGTGCCTGTCCATTCAATTCGACCTGCGCGTAAAAAGGTGACACGATCGCAGTCCTGCGCTTCGTCCATGAGGTGGGTGGCGACCAGAATGCTGAGGTGATTGCGTTCTTGGAGTGACTTCAGGGTCGACCAAAGCAGGCCTTTGGCGCTTGGGTCAAGGGCGGTGGTGGGCTCGTCGAGAATCAATACCTTGGGGTTGTGCACCAACGCCCTGGCGATGTCGACCAGGCGTTTTTGACCGCCAGACAGTGCCCCCACCGGCTTGTGCAAGTAGGCCTTGATGGGCAGGCTGTCGCACAGTTCGGCAATGCGTGGTGAGATCTGCCTTTCTGACATGCCTTGCAGACCGGCTGCAAATTCGAGGTTTTGCAGAACCGACATGAATGGGTCCAGCGACACCGACTGAAATACGAAGCCCAATGATTTTCGGGCAGTCAGTGCCTGTTGGCGAACGTCAACCCCATTGACCTGTATGTGGCCTTCTGCAGGGTTGACAAGCCCGGCAATCAGGCTGATCAGTGTGGTTTTGCCGCCCCCGTTGGGGCCGAGCAGGCCCAACATTTCCCCCGGGTTCAGCGTCAGGCTGACCCGGTGAAGCGTGGGAGTGTCCAGCCAGGAAAAAGAGATGTTTTCAGCGAGTATGGTGGGGATCTGCTGCACTTAGATGCACCGAGTTCTGGTCGTTTCGATACCATACCACGGGTTGTTCCAGCCCTTTGGCCAAGCCAATGTGTTGCGGCTTTTGCACCTTTAAAATAGGCGTATCAGGCGAGTCGGATTGGGCTTGGTTGACGAAATTGACCACCTGCTGGTGGTGCGGGCTTTTGTGACAGACGGGGTCTGCGTGGGTGGCGTCTCCGGTGATCAGGTAGGCCTGACATCGACATCCGCCAAAGTCTTTTTCTTTGTCAGGGCAGGTTTTGCAGGGGTCTTTCATCCAGCTGTCGCCGCGGTATTTGCCGAAGGCCTCCGAGTGTTGCCAAATGTCCTTGATTGGTGTGGTGGTGACGTTGGGAAATACGAAGCCCGGTAACATGCGGGCGGCCTGGCAGGGCAGGGCCGTGCCGTCGGGGGCTATCGACAAAAACACATTGCCCCAGCCGCTCATGCAGGCTTTTGGCGTTTTCTCGAAATAGTCGGGCACCACATACAGCAATTTCATGCTGTTGCCCAGTTTCTTGCGCCACGCCTGTACGCGTTCTTCGGCAAACTTCAGCTGGGCGTGTGTGGGTATCAGCGCGGCCTTGTTTTGATAGGCCCAGCCATAGTACTGCGTGTTGGCCAGTTCGAGATATTCCACACCCAACTTGTGCGCCAGTTCGATGATGGCGTCAATGTGATCCAGATTCAGTCTGTGAAGCACCACGTTGAGCACCATGGGCCAGCCATACGCCTTCACGGCGGTGGCAATTTCCAGTTTTTTCTCAAAGGTTTTGGTGTCTGACAGCGCGTCGTTGGCCGCCTGTGTGGCGTCCTGAAAGCTGACTTGAATGTGGTCCAGGCCAGCCGCCTTCAAGCAGTTCAGACGATCGGGTTTAAGCCCGATACCTGAGGTGATGAGATTGGTGTAATAGCCCAGGTCATGGCCATATTGCACCAGCTCTTCCAGATCGTCGCGCAGCAGGGGTTCACCCCCGGAAAAGCCAAGCTGAACCGCACCCAAAGCGCGGGCCTGCTTCATGGTGTCTTTCCACTGCTCAGTGCTGAGTTCGGCCGTTTGGCGTTTGTAATCGATCGGGTTGTAGCAGAACACGCAATGCAGCGGGCAGCGGTAGGTGAGTTCAGCCAACAACCACAGCGGGCCCTGGGGCGTTGGCTTTGAAGTGCTCAAGCCGCCTCCAGCCAGTTGCGTCGGCAGGCCTCTTCAAGCATGGCTGTGACGTCGGGGCCGAGGTTGTTGGTCGAAAAACGGGTTTCCAGCGTGTGCACAATTTCATTGAGCGTACGGGTGCCGTCGCACAGCAGCAAAATTTCGCTGGCGGACTGGTTGAGCTTGACCATGCCCTCCGGGTACAGAAGCACATAGCTTTGCTGCGCTTCTTCGTATTGCATTCTGAACAGTCGGTTCAGGCGTGGCCGTTCAGGCACTGTGATGGTGTTCGAGGTGTCGTTCATGTCAGTTCTCGTCCGGGTAAGCTGCGGCAATGGCATCCGACATGGCCCACAGCACATCCAGTTTGAATTGCAGGATTTCCAGCGCGCGCTCTTGTTGCTGGCGGGTCTGGAAATAACTCAATGTTAACTCCAGTCCGTGTTCAACATCGCGCTCAGCAAGGCTGATTCTGGAGCGAAAGTATCCGAGGCCTTCTGCACCAACCCAAGGGTAATCGGTGGGCCAGTTGGACAGGCGTTCCTTGTGGATTTCGGGCGCAAACATTTCAGTCAATGAAGAGCACACCGCCTCTTGCCAGGGGGCCCTGCGCGCGAAGTTGACATAGGCATCCACCGCAAATTTAACAGGCGGCAGCACTTTGGAGAGGTTCCAGAGGGTGTCACGTTCAATGCCCACGGCCTCGCCCAGGCGGCTCCACGCCTCAATGCCACCCTGGTTGTCGCCAAACCCGTCGTGGTCGAGGATGCGTTGCACCCAACGTCGGCGTGTCTCGCGATCGTTGCAGTTGGCCATGATTGCCGCGTCCTTTTGAGGAATCATGATCTGGTAATAAAACCGGTTGGCTACCCAACCCTGCAACTGGGTTTTGCTGAGCTGACCCGTGCGCATTTTGATGTTGAACGGATGGTGGATGTGGTAGCGATCGCCTTTGGCCCGCAGTCGGGCTTCAAACTCGGCTTTGCTCCAGGGGGCTTCCGTCATGCCAGTATCTCCATGCCGTCGAATGAAACCTCAATTCCGTGGCGGGCCAGAATGTCACGCTCCGGGCCCAGTTCATTAAGGATCGGGTTGGTGTTGTTGATGTGAATCAGGATCTTGCGTTTGCCGGGGAAGCGGTCAAGCTGACTGATCATACCGCTGCCATCTCGATGCGGCAAATCGGTCTGTGGCAAGTGACCCATGTCGGCTGCCATTTTCTTGGAAAATCCGTTGCGCACCATTTCGTCTTCAGTCCAGAAGGTGCCGTCCACCAACAGCACGTCAGCGGCCTCGACGTGCGGCAACAGATCGTCGGTAATGCGCTCAAGGCCTGGGGCGTAAAACACCCTTTTGCCGCTTTGGGTGTCTTCAATCATCAGGCCGATGTTGTCACCGACCCGGCCTGCGTATCGGCTTGGCGAATAGGGTGGCGCCTTGCTGATCAAGGGGATGGACTTGATGCGCAGGGTGTCCATGGGGGCAATCGAAAACGGCTTTTCGCATTCGGTGCACAGGGGGGTCCATTTGACCCCGCAGTAGTATTCGAGCGTGGGCACCAACGGCAGGCCACTGGTGAGGTCTTCCCAAACCGCTGGGGTGGTGTACAGCCGCATGGGCACTTTGCCCTCGCGCATCATCAACAAGCCTGTCACGTGGTCGATTTGCGCGTCCATCAGGATGACACCACAAATGCCCGTGTCGCGCGGGCTGCGGTTGGGCTGCAGTTCGGGCGTGTTTTTGATTTGCGTCAGAATGTCCGGTGAGGCATTGACCAGTATCCAGTTCGGAGAGCCGTCGGAAATAGCGATTGACGATTGGGTTCTTGCTGTAAACCCAGGCTTGCCAGCCCGCACCGACTGACAGTTGTTGCAATTGCAGTTCCACTGCGGAAACCCGCCACCTGCAGCTGATCCCAGAACTTTGATCTTCATGTTGTTTTAGTTTTTTGGGTTAAAAAAACCCTGGGGCCTTTGTGGGGCGCCAGGGTTGGTGCCAATGCGCTGAATCAGCGGTTGGCGATGTACATGGTGATTTCGAAACCGAAACGCATGTCAACGAATGATGGTGTTGTCCACTGCATGAAAAATCCTCCTGTTTTGCTGTTGGTAAAAATGCTTATCCCAATTCTGAGGTTTGCCTCAAGAACGTTGTTTCATCGTGTGTAGAAACTTCCGCGTTCGTGATTAAATCAGCAATTCCTGTGCCACATCCGGAATACGTAAAATGCGTCAAACTGAATGCCTGATTTTGTATTGTGAACCGACTGTACCAATTTGCAACAAGTTTCACTGTAAAAAAGCGCATGCCTTTTGAGCATGCGCTTTCGATGATCACCGCGGAGGGTTGTGGCGATCAGAAGAACAGGATGGCACCCAGTGCAAAGGTGTTGGCCTTGCCTTCAGGTCCAGCTGCACCCAGTTGATAGGTTTGCTTCTGGGTGGTGTACTCGGCTGCCAGTGTCAGGCTTGGAGTCAGGTTGTGGTAAACACCCGCTGTGATGTTGGTGTTTTCGCGGAGCATGATTGTGTTGGCCGCAGTGTCCGCTGCCGTGGCATCCAGCTTGGACTTGCCGTAGTTGATACCGAACTTGGTGTTGTTCAGCTTGTAGGTGGCCTGCAGCAGGTAGCCATTTGAATCGCGCTTGCCGCCGTTGGCATCCGCACCACCAAAACCGATCAGGGTCGTGCCCAGGCCTTTGCCGGTGAAGTAGTTGCCGGTCAGACCCAGGTTGCCGATGTTGTAGTTTCCACCGAGTTCACCACCGCTGAGATCAGCCTGATTGGTGGTTGTGTCGCGGGACTGGTTGATCAGCGTTGCCCAAACCTTGCCGTCTTTACCCAGTGCGTAGGTGGCCATGCCCTGGAAGCCGGTCTTGTTGTGGGAGCTGGTGGCACTTGTTGTTGTTGCACTAAGTGCCACTGGCTGGAACACGCCGCCACTGAGGCTGAGACCACCAAGGTCTGGCGATGTGTAGGTAATTTGTGGCTGGAATTGCGTGTAAACGTAACCGGAGCCAATGGAACCCAGTGTGGTGTTCAAGGCGCCGTTGTACGCAGCACCGCCGCCAACCGCCAGCAATGACATGTCGTTCAGAATGGCGTTGGATCCGAACAGACCGATGTCACGACCCAACTTCAGGGTACCGATGTCTTTGTTGCCAAATGACAGGTAAACGCGGCGAGCGTCACCGACGGCCTGGCCTACACCGCCGTTCAGATTCGTGGACGCTGCGCTGGAGTTGGTTGTGCCTGGATCAATCGAAATAACGCCCTTCAGGTCGTAGCCGTTTTGTGTTGTTGAGGCTGAAAACACAATAAAACCGGGCAGCAGGCCGTTCTGAATGTTGTTGGAAGACTGGCCAGTCTGTGAGTATCCGCACAGGCCAAGCGCACCAGACGCTGTTGCGCCTGCGTTGTCACATTTGGTGTTGGTGTAGTAGGCGTTCACTGAACCGGAGATGTCCATGTTCCAGTCACCGGCCTTGAATCCGATGGCGTGAGCTGATGTCCCCATTGCTGCAAGTACTGATGCCGCTAGAATCTTTTTGCTGATCATAAGATCAACCCTCCATTTTTGTTTTAAAAGTTATTGCTTGTGGTTTACTTCGGTCTCGTCAGAGGAACACTGATTTCCTGACTTGAGAGGGCAAGGGCAAATCCTGTGCCATGACTTAAATTATTGATTTAAAATGATTTTTACAAAAATTATAAAAATTGAATGGCAAGCTGTTTCATGGAGCGACTGTTGCCGTGACAGCCCAATTTGTGACAGTTTTGTCGCCATGTGGAGCAGAAGTGTGACAGTGATGTGACAACAGGAATGCAGGCGTAGTGCAGGTGTTGCTTCAGGGGGCACAACAAAAAAGCCACCGCGATTGCGGTGGCTTACAAGGGGCGAGCCTGCAGGGTCAGGCCTGCTGCTTTTCTTTGAGTCTTCGGTAGATGGTGTTGCGTGAAATACCCAGCAGGCGTGCAGCCGCACTCACGTTGCCATGGCACTTTTCGAGCGCGTCCTGAATTGCTCGGGTCTCAATGTCATCCAGATTGCCGAGATCCATCACGCTGCTGACCTGCATCGCCTTTGCGCCGAGGTAACCCTGTGATCGGGCCTCCATGGCTTTCTGGTCGTAGGGGGACGATTCGCCTCCAAACCGGTTGTTGAAGCGTTCCTCCCGGAATCGGGAGAAAGTTTGGTCGAGGTCTGACCGAGAGGAGGTGCCCGCAGGCTGCGCATTGAAAAACGGCTCTTCTGCGGCATGCTGCTTGACTGGCTCTGCATTGGCGCCTTGAAAGTGGCGCGTGGTCTGAAACTGAAAACGCTGCACGGGTTGGGCCGTTTGCTTTTGAGGAGCCGGGTGGCCAGACAGGCAGGGTTTGACGCTGAACACCGGACGTCTGATTTGCGGGGTATGGCCGGTTGATGCTGAATGGCGTGCTGGCTCAGCATGCCCACTTAGATGAGGCTCATGCAATGCGTCATCTTGCGGATGTTCAATCGGTGATTCCATTGCAGCGTTGGGCTTGGACCGCTTGCTGCGCAAGCTGATCCACTCGTCGTGGAAGTCGTCTGGCAGATGTTCCCACTCAATGGTGGGGTTGCCGTCAGCCATGACCACAGCAGTGCGCAGAATGTTGGTCAGTTGACGAATGTTGCCGGGCCAGGAATGTGCCACAAATGCGTTGGTCACATCCGGGGCGAGATCCATGGGCATGTGGGGGGATTCGTTTTCGAGAATGCGGGCGATGATCCGCTTGATGTCCTTGCGGTCTCGAAGAGCGGGCAACTTGACTGCCAGGCCATGCAGCCGGTAGTAAAGGTCTTCGCGGAACTGGCCGGCGTCGATCAAGTCTCGCAAATTGCGGTGGGTGGCGCAAATCACAATCAAATTGACCGGAATGGATTTCTGGCTGCCCAGTGGTGTGACCACCCGTTCTTGAAGAACGCGCAGCAGGCGGGCCTGCAACGATATGGGCATGTCGCCAATTTCGTCCAGAAACAGGGTGCCGCCATTGGCTTGAAGAATTTTGCCCTGCGATCCTTTCTTTTTGGCACCCGTAAAGGCGCCGTCTTCATAGCCAAACAGCTCAGATTCAATCAGCGTTTCTGGAATGGATGCGCAGTTTACCGCCACAAATGGCTTGTCGCGCCGAGGCGAGTCGTTGTGGATGGCCTGAGCCAGAATTTCCTTGCCGGTGCCAGTTTCACCCAGAATCAGGATCGGAATGTCTTTGCCGATCACTTTGCCCAGTTTGTCGATGACCTTGGCCACGGTGGGGTCGCCGGTGTTCAGGTATTTCAGACTGGACAGATAACGGTTTTTGTAAAGCGCTTGTTGGGACTGTTCGCTGGATGTGCGGCCTGCAATGCCCCCAACCATGTTTCCGTTCAGTATGTCATTGGATTTGGCCAGCCCGGCAGAACCAAAGAACTGACTGCGGCCCACGCTGCCCAAACTGGCGCGCGCAGTGACGTGGTTTCCATTGTGCAAACACAGAATCAGTGGCTCGGGGTTGCAGGTGCGGTAGTGGTCGATCAGCGCCGAAATCGGCATGCCAAACAGCGAGCTGAAAGTGTGGGCACGCAAGGCATTGACCGACATGCCAAACTGAACCATGGCTGCACGGTTGGCCGCCAGAAACTTGCCAGAGGGCGAGAATGCGGCTGCCCCTTCGACCACTGAGCCCAAAAATTCGCCTCGCTGGTGAAATTGGACAATGATCGAGTCTTGGAATGACGAATTGAACAAATGGTTTTCGATCATCTGGGCCGACATGCGGACCAAACCCATGGTGTGGCGGTGGTAGCTGCGATAATCGCCCGTGACATCAAGCACGCCCAAGGGAACGCCAGTGGGGTCGAATATCGGTGCAGCCGAGCACGTCAAAAATCGATTGACGTCCAGAAAGTGATCCTGGCCATGAACCACGGTCGGCAGTTCTTCAATCAAGGCCGTGCCGATGGCATTGGTGCCTTTGCTTTCTTCGCTCCAGGTCATGCCCTTGGCCAGGGCCACCTTTTGTGCCTTTTCCAAGAAGTCGTCGTCACCCAACGATTCAATGATGGTGCCGCTGGCGTCGGTCAGTAGCACCATGCTGTGCGTGCTGACCACCTGCTCGTAAAGTGTTTCCATGAAGGGCAGGGCGCAGCTTCTCAGCTGATTGTTTTTTGCGACCAGCTCTTGCAAGACGTCTCGGGCTGCGGGTTCAAAGTTGACTTTGCTGGAGCTTTCCAGCCCGGACTCTGCGCATCGCTTGTGGGCTCTGCGTATGAATTCGAGGTGCCCTTCGGTGTTGGGATCGATCAGCTCGATCACCTTGGAATTGGGCGTACTTACGGCGTTACCTTGGTCAGGTAGGAAGGACATCCGTGTCTCCTCTTGTTGCTTGTGTTTGTATGGTTGTCTTTGCAACCTGCATCTAATTTTTGACAGCCTGCCCCACTATGCAAAAGCTGTGCCATCGGGTAACGGGTTGTACCAAAATGGGACACTGTGACAATCAAATTAGCACAATGACATTCTCTTTTCCAGTCCTTATCCAATCGCAATTGACTGTTTTCTGGTGGATTTGCAGCTGGCTTTGGCGCAGACGGGGCTGCCGTTGGCACGGGGATTGCGTTGTGAACAATTACAAAATTTTTATTCTCAAACACAGGAGTTGTGGATGTTAGTTCGTAAATTGGCCCTCTTTTCCCTTTTGCTCACAGTGACCGGCCTGGTCTATTCACACGGTGATGTCACTCCCCAAGCCGTTGATGTCTCCACCTTGCCCAAGCTGGGCGACACCATGCTCGACAAGAACCCCTTCGAAGGCAACAAGGAGGCAATTCGGATTGGCGCTTCAGCCTACAATCAGAACTGTGCGCGTTGCCATGGCCTGGAAGTGATTAGCGGCGGTATTGCACCTGACCTGCGCAAGCTCAACATGGATTGTGAAGGACTGGCCAACCCGAAGAAAAAGGCGCAATGCATCGGGGACATGGACGTGTACTTCAGAAATTCCGTGTTGGGCGGCAAGGTGGTGGACGGACGTGTTTACATGCCCTCGTTTGCAGCTGTGTTCAGTCAAGAAGCCATTTGGGCGATCCGTTCCTACATTGAAACTCGCAAGTACGACGAGTAAGTAGAACGCATGGCACGTGTAGATCCATAAAAAAGACCGGAGACCTGGAGCAATGAAGTCAGAAGCAATCAAGTGGATTCAGAAGTTGGGAATGGGTGTGTTGTTGGGTGGGGCCCTTTGCGTGGCCGCCCAAGCCCAGGAACTGCATGGATGGGAAAAGGTCAAGCACGACGGTGTGCTCAAAGTGGCCTTGTACAACGACCTCGTGCCCTTCTCAGACAAGGGCCAGGGCATTGACGCCGACATTGCAACCGCGCTGGCGGACAAGCTGGGCTTGAAGGTAAAGTTCCTGCCATTTCCCGCCGACGAAACCATGAGCGATGATTTGCGCAACATGGTCTGGAAGGGGCATTACATGGGATACGGCCCGGGTGATGTCATGATGCACGTGCCCATTGACCCCTTGCTGATGAAGCAGGAAGACAAGGTGCTGTTTTTTGCCCCCTACGTACATGAAGACATTTATGTCGTTCGCAATAAAAAGGACATACCGGCCCTGGACGACTTTTCACCCTTTGCTGAACACAAAGTGGGCGCCGAAATGAATTCGATTGGCGGACTTGTGTTGGCGGGGGCGGATCACGGCAAGTACGTTGAAAACCTGCACAATTACAAGACGGCCCGCATGGCCATGGAAGGTTTGTTGAAAGGCGAAGTGTCCGCCGTGATGGCCACCAAGCCCGAAATTGAATCGGCTTTGTTCAAGCAGCCCAATGCTGGAGACTTTGTGATTTCGAAGCTCAGCTTCCCGGCACTTCCGCCGAAGGGTTGGGTGTCTGGTTTGGCGGTAAAGGCCACCAACCAGCAATTGGCGATTGAGCTCAGAAAGGCCATGGATGAACTTCAACAGAGTGGTGAACTCCAAAAAATATTCGCCAACTATGGAGTGACCTATGACCATCCGTAAAACGACACTTGCCCTGTTTGTTGCACAACTCGCCCTGATTGGATCTGCAAACGCCTTTGAGGCGTATGCGTCCAACGAAGGTTCAAGCTCGATCAGTGTCATCGATGGCAAAACCATGTCAGTGGCCGGCACCATTGCGGTGGAAGGCAAGCCCCGTGGCATCGTGATTTCGAACGACGGAAAAACCGTGTATGTGTCAGAGCAGACCAAAGGTCGATTGCTGGTAATTGACACTGCCAAACACAAGATCACCAAGGAAATTCCCTTGGGTGAATCTCCCGAGGGTTTGGGTATCAACAAGGATGGCAGCCTGATTGCGGCTGCTGTGGAGCGCTTGAACAGCGTTTTGGTGGTGAACACGCACACGGGCAAAGTGGTGGCCACCATCAAGACCGAAGGTGAGAACCCAGAACACGCAGAATTCTCTCCCGATGGCAAATGGATTTACGCCAGCGCTGAAGAAGACCATCGCGTGGACATACTGGATGTGAAAACCGGCAAAGAAGTGAAATCGGTTGAAGTGGGCAAACGGCCCCGTGGTATCGGTTTCACGCCTGATGGCAAGCTGGCCTTCATCGGTTGTGAAATGGACAACTCGGTTTATGTGATCGACGTGGCCAGCATGGAAGTGGTGAAGCGCATACCGGCTGGTCTTCGGGCCAATGGCATTGTGGTCAGCCCCGATGGCAAGTATGTGTACGTCAGCAATGGCGGTGACGCCAACGTGATGCAGATCGACGTGGCCAAACTGGCCGTGGTCAACACCTTCCCGGTGGGCAAGCGCCCGTGGAACATGTCGATTGCCGACAATGGCAAATACCTGTTGGTGGCTTCTGGGCGGTCTGACGAAGTGTCGGTGGTTGATCTGGAGAAGGGCAAGGCCTTGCCGCCCGTGCCTGTTGGGCAGCGGCCCTGGGGTGTGGTGGCGCATTGATCGGCTTGGGTTGAGTTGCTTAGTCGGCTATTACAGGCGTGCATGTCACTTGCGCTTGGCTTGCCCGAAAAAACGCTGATCAGAACCCTGGCTTTGGAAGCCCGAGCGACAACTCGTGGCTTTGCAAGCCACTCAAACATGTCGCAGGTCGGGCCTATTCCAAAGCTGCAGGCCCTGACCAGCCGGGCAACCCTGAATCGCGCTGCGTGACACACCCACCCGCAAAGCCTGACATTGCGGAACCTCGACGAAGCGATCCAGACCGACCTGCTGACCTGCTGACCTGCTGACCTGCTGACCTGCTGACTTGCTCAGCTTTACCCTCGCTACACTGTTCACTAACTTTGACCGAAGCCTCGGTCTGCCCCAAGCGCACTGCCCGGTCTGTCGAAGCCCGATTCAAGAATTGCCCCACTTGTGTTGACTCGCAGCCTTGGAATATGCCCGACCTGCGACATGTCTGAGCCCCGGCTTTACCGGGGCGAGTTGTCGCTCGGGCTTCCAAGGCCAGAGGCAATTACAAGTTGAATGGGCAATTCAAGGGCGAGACAGACTGGGCGGTGCGCTTGGAACAAGCACCCAGGCCAGAGGCAATTAAAAGTTCTATGGACAATTCAAGGGCAAGACAGACTGGGCGGTGCGCGGAGGAGGGCAAGACAGCCTGGGCTGGAGGCAACGATGTTCGCCTTGCAACACCTGTGTCATTTTGGAACAGTTGCGTCACACCATCCATGTCGAAAACCGGAAGTTATGCAAACAGTTGCCGAATGGAGCAGTTGATGGGTCTTTTAGTTGGCAGGGTTATTGCATAGAGCCTCTTGAAGCAGTTTGAACAAGAAAAACTGACAACTTAAAAAGGATGAGGTATCGGGATGCAAAAATCTCTTCAAATCAATCCAGACAAGTGCACGGGCTGCCTGCAATGCGAAATGGCATGTAGCTACGAGAACTATCAGGTGTTCAACACCTCGTTGTCGCGGATCAAGGTTTTCGATTTTCACCACACGGGCAAGAAAGTGCCCTACACCTGCACGCAGTGTGACGAGGCTTGGTGTCTGCACGCCTGTCCGGTTGAGGCGATCACCATGGACAAGCTCAGTGGTGTGAAGGTGGTGTCGGAAGACACTTGTGTGGGTTGCAAGGTTTGTACGATTGCCTGCCCCTTTGGCACGGTCAACTACGTGCAGGAAACCGGCAAGGTTCAGAAGTGTGACCTGTGCGGCGGTGAGCCCGCCTGTGCCGAGGCCTGCCCAACCGGCGCGATTACTTTTGTAGACGCCAACTGGACAGGTTTGGACAAGATGAAGCAGTGGGCTGAAAAGCTGAGTAACCAGACACACGCCTGACCACACGAACAGAATTGGGAGAAGCAACATGGCATGGACCGGAAAATTGCTGCGGGTCAACCTGACGGAAGGCACCTGCAAAAGTGAAGATTTGAAGATGGAATGGGCCCGGAATTATTTGGGTCAACGTGGCCTGGCCACCAAGTATTTTGTGGAAGAAGTGGACGCGAAGGTGGACCCACTGTCGCCTGAAAACAAGTTGATGTTTGCCACAGGGCCCTTGACTGGCACCATGGCCTCCACCGGTGGCCGTTATTCTGTGATCACCAAGGGCCCATTGACGGGTGCAATTGCCTGTTCAAATTCGGGTGGTTACTGGGGTGCAGAATTGAAAATGGCCGGTTGGGACATGGTCATTCTGGAGGGCAAGTCGCCCAAGCCTGTGTACCTGTACATTGAAAATGATGTGCCCAAGCTGTTGGATGCATCAGATCTGTGGGGCAAGAGTGTTTGGGAAACCGAGCCTGCGCTGAAGACCCGTCATCAAGACCCTTTGATCCGTGTGACATCGATTGGTCGCGCCGGTGAAAACCAGGTGCTTTACGCAGCCATCGTGAACGATTTGCACCGGGCTGCAGGACGTTCTGGCGTGGGTGCCGTCATGGGCTCCAAAAACCTGAAGGCGATTGCCGTGCGTGGCACCAAGGGTGTGGGCAATATCCACAATCCCAAAGAGTTCATGAAGGTTACCTTTGAGAAGAAGAAAATTCTGGCCGAAAACGCAGTGACAGGACAGGGCTTGCCAACCTATGGCACCCAGGTGTTGATGAACGTGATCAACGAGATGGGTGCAATGCCCACCAACAACCACCGCGAGGTGCAGTTTGATGGCGCGAAGGACATTTCTGGCGAAAAGATGCACGAGAAGCGTCCGACCGATGGCAAAGCCAATTTGGTGACCAATCAGGCGTGCTTTGGATGCACCATCGCGTGTGGCCGCATTTCAAAGATCGACGAAACGCACTTCACCGTGGAAAACAAACCCCAATACTGGGGTGCGTCTGGCGGACTTGAATATGAAGCCGCATGGGCGTTGGGATCTTCCAATGGCGTCAGTGACCTTGAGGCGCTGACCTATGTCAACTTCCTGTGCAATGAACACGGCATCGACCCAATCTCCTTCGGGGCTACGGTGTCTGCAGTCATGGAGTTGTACGAAATGGGTGTGTTGACCGAGCAGCAAATCGGTGTGAAGGCACCCTTCGGTTCTGCCGAGGCATTGACCAAACTGGCTGAATGGACGTGCAATGGCGAAGGTTTTGGCAAAGACGTTGGCTTGGGTTCCAAGCGATTGACGGCCAAATATGGTCATCCAGAGCTGTCCATGAGCGTGAAGGGCCAGGAATTTCCGGCTTACGATTCACGCGGCATTCAGGGCATGGGTTTGGCGTATGCCACCTCCAACCGGGGCGCCTGCCACCTGCGCGGCTACACGGTGGCCTCCGAGGTGCTGGGTATTCCCGTGAAGACAGATCCTTTGACCACCGATGGCAAGCCCGAGTTGGTGAAGGCCTTCCAGGACGCCACTGCGGTGTTTGACTCTGCCGGTATTTGTGTGTTCACCAGTTTTGCCTGGACCTTGGCGGATGTACAGCCACAGGTTGCAGCCGCTTGTGGTGACGAGTTCGACATGGACAACCTGGGTGTGATTGGCGAGCGGATCTGGAACCTGGAGCGTCAGTTCAACCTCAATGCCGGCTTCACGAAAGCCGACGATGACTTGCCTGCGCGTCTGAAAAAAGACGCAGCCAAGGTAGGACCCGCCAAGGGCTTGGTCAGTGGTGTTGAAAAGATGCTGCCTGAGTATTATGAGTTGCGCGGCTGGGATGCTGAAGGCCGACCACGCAAGGAAACCCTGGAGAAATTGGGCCTATGACAACGCGGCACGTTATTTTAGGTAACGGGCCGGCGGGTGTGGTCGCTGCGGAGCAAATCAGAAAGCAGCGACCCCACGATTCAATCGTGATGGTGGGGGCCGAACCTGAGCCCCCGTATTCCCGCATGGCCATTCCTTACCTGTTGATCGGCAAGGTGGGTGAAAAAGGCACCTATCTGCGCAAAGACCCCGACCATTTCAAGCGACAGAATATTCTGGAAGTGCAGGCCAGGGCCACCCGTCTTGACACCAAAGGCAAGGTGGTTCACCTGGACAATGGGCAGCAGTTGCCTTACGACAAGTTGTTGATTGCAACGGGTGCTCGGCCCATTTCGCCACCCATCCCAGGTGTGAATTTGCCGGGCGTGTACCCCTGCTGGACGCTTGAAAACGCGCGTCAAATCATCGAGTTGGCCAAGCCAGGTTCGCGCGTTCTGCAAATGGGTGCGGGTTTTATCGGCTGCATCATTATGGAAGCATTGGCCTTGCGGGGCGTGAAGCTGACGGTGGTCGAAATGGGCAACCGCATGGTGCCCCGCATGATGACGGAAGGCGCGGGCAGCATGATTCGCGACTGGTGCATTGCCAAGGGTGTGAACGTGCATTGTTCCACCAAGGTTGAAGCCATTGAGCAGGGCGGCAAGCCCGCTGGTTTGATGGGCAAAATCGGTGCGGCACTGGGCATGGGTGGTGGGCAATCTTCCGGTGCCCCTTTGCTGGCCAAGCTCAGCAATGGTGAAACGCTGGAGTGTGATTTGATCATTTCAGCCACGGGTGTGAAGCCGAATCTGGATTTTCTGGAAGGTTCAGGCCTGGAAGTGGATCAGGGCTTGCTGGTCGACGATCACATGCAGACCAATGTGCCCGATGTGTTTGCCGCGGGTGATGTGGCGCAAGTGCGCGACTTTTCCACTGGCCAGAAAACGGTCAACATGATTCAACCGGCTGCCGCAGATGACGCGCGCATTGCCGCTCAGAACATGATGGGCCTGGGGACCGAGACTCAAGGCAGCCTGGCCATGAACGTGCTGGACACGCTTGGCTTGATTGCGGCGTCTTTTGGTCAATGGTGGGGTTCTGACACGGGCCAGAGCGTTGAGCTGGTTCGCAAGGAATCGTTCAATTACTTGCGACTCGAATTTGAAGGAGATGTGCTGATCGGTGCGACAAGCTTGGGCCTGACCGACCACGTGGGCGTATTGCGTGGCCTGATTCAGGGCAAAATCAGGCTGGGCGAGTGGAAAGACATTCTGCTCGAAGACCCAACCCGATTAATGGAAGCCTATCTGGCTTGCGCACAGTCACAAAGCACATGGAAATTACCTTCAAACTCTTTGCAACACTGACTGACTATCTGCCGCCGAATCGCAAAGACAACGCGGTTCGGCTGACAGTCAATGAGGGCAGCAGCGTTCAATCTGTCATCGAACAGTTCAATCTGCCAGAAAAGCTGACGCACCTGGTACTGGTCAATGGGGTCTACGTGGGCCCTGCGGATCGGGCAGGGCGGGTGTTGGTGGCTGATGATGTGCTGGCCATTTGGCCGCCAATCGCTGGAGGTTGAGTGTCGATGCCTGACTCTGCATTCAAATGCATCAGCCTGCGTGACATGGCCTGCACGGAACGGGAGTTGTTGCGCTGGCTGGGTGTAATGGAAACCCTGTTTGAACCGGCAGGGCGTGAAGCCGCTGTTTGGTCATTCAAGCTGAATGGAGGTCATGCGCGCATCGCCTGGTCACCCTTGCCTGATCGGGTGATCGCATTGGTTCGGCTCAAAAGGCTTGAAGTTCGTCTGGAGTGTGAACAATCGGTGCCGGATGACGAGGCGCGCCGGTTTGTGTTTGAGTTTGACCGCCACACGCAAAGGGGCGGCGGTTAACGTTCTGTACCCAGTTGATCGACCTTGCATTCGCTGGTTTCAACGTCGAAACCCATTAGCAGCGCACAAAACAGATCGTCCTGGCTGAAACGCTTGTCTTCAAATCGCTTGAACTGATCAATGCTGTAGCGATTGTTCTTGCCGAACCACAAGACGGCGGGCACGTGCTTTTGTGCATCGGGTGCAAAGGCGTAAGGGGCTCCATGCAGGTACAAGCCGTTTTCTCCCAGTGATTCGCCATGGTCGCTGAGGTAGGCCATGGTGGTGGCGTACTTGTCGTCGTTGGCTTTTAGCAGGTCAATGACCTTGGCCAGAAAGTGGTCGGTGTACAAAATGGCGTTGTCGTAGGCGTTGATGATTTGCGCCTGGCTACATTGTGCAAGCTCATTCGTTTTGCACACTGGCGTGAATTTCTCGAATTGTTTGGGGTAACGCTTGTAGTAAGCCGGACCGTGATTGCCCATTTGGTGCAACACAATCAGGATGTCTTTGTTGGCGTGTTTGTTGATGTAGTCCTGAAGCCCTACCAGCATGCCCACGTCGCGACATTCGGAATCACAGTGGGTGTTGGGTGGCGATTTTTTATAATCCTGAAACTCAATGCGCAAGGCAACCGCCTTGGAGTCGGAATTGTTGTCGCGCCAAAGCACCTGTACGCCCAGGCGCTTGAGCACATCCAGAGCGTTTTCGCGGTTTTTGGCTTCGCCAATGTCAAAGTCACCCTGGTGCAGGTCAGAAAACATGCAGGGCACCGAGACTGCCGTTGCCGTGCCGCAAGACCACATGTTTTTCAGGCTGAGTACCCCAATTTTTTCAAGTTCAGGGTTGGTGTTGCGCGGGTATCCATTCAAGGAAAAATGATCTGCGCGTGCGGTTTCGCCGACCACCAAAATGGTCAGCTTGTGTGGCCCCCCTTGGCTGACTATTTTGCTGTCTGTTGCAGTGGCCGCCAAAGGCATGGGCGAATTGTCTTTGACGATCTCTCGCCCCAGCTTAATGACGGAGTAGATGTAAAACGTTGGGTTGGCATAAAAGCGAACGCTTTTGTGTGCCCTGAAAAACGTGGCGTAGTGGCTGGTCAGTGGTGCAATCGCACAGGCCATCAAAATTAGCGACAGCAGTGCAAGCCATGCCTTGGAGCGTGCGCCCACCCAGAAACCCCGATTGGGTTTGCTGTAACGAACCATCAGCCAAGCGGGTAAAATGCCCAGAAATGCCAGTCGCAAAACCAACGGCCAGCTCAGCAGGTCGAGTGTTTCCGAGGCGTTGGTTTGCAGCATGTTGGTCAGCATGTCTGCGTCAATCATGGCACCGTAGGTGTCCATGAAATAGGCTGCTGCTGCACTGGCAAACAGAACAAAAGCCAGAACCCATTTGCCCGCTCTGGAGAAGACGATCAGGTTCAGAACAAACAGGGTGGCTGCAAAAAACAGCACAAACACCGAGGCCAGAAATGGCGTATTGGCGAGCGACAAGGGGTAAATGTCAAACACTCTGCCGAAAAAGCTGAAGTTGCCTGTCACCATGATGAACAGGGAAGCCCAAACAATGCTGAGTTCCTGGCGGTTGATGTGTCTGGTCAGAAAATTCAAGTCAATGCCTTGTTTATGTGGACAGCGGTCTTGGGTTCAAGCCTTTGTTCCAGGCCCAGAAGGCCAATTCAAAATCGGTTTGCAGATTCAGCTTTTGCCGGATCTGCGACAAGTTGTTGCTGACTGTTTTTGTGCTAATGCCAAGCGAGATGGCGGTCTGCTCGATGGTTGCGCCCGCTGTCAGGCTGCGCACGATGTCCATCTCCCGGGCGGTCAGCACCTCCACGTTGACCTGCGCATTTTCAATGTCGCTGGACGAGGCCACCTGATTGCCCAATACACGCTGAATGACCTGAATCAATTCCTCGGGCGGGCTGCTTTTGGTGACATAGCCATTGGCCCCTTGCTCAATGGCTTTGCTGGCGATCACCGGCGTGTCGTGCATGCTGAGCACCACAATTTTCAGAGTAGGGTGCTTCAGGCGCAGGCGCTTAATCAGTTCAAAACCGCTTTGCCCGGGCATGCTGATGTCGACAACAGCCAGATCAATTTTTTCCTGCTCAAGCAAAGCCCAGGCGTCGTTGGCGTTGCTGGCTTCACCTGCAACCAGCAGGTGTTTCTCCATTTCGATAAAGCGCCTGTAACCAGCACGCACAGCGGCGTGGTCGTCAACCAGCAGGATCTTGCACTGTAGCATTGGCGAGGTTTTCAGGAATCAAGGGGCAGTGGCATTCTAACGCAAAGCGTCCATCCTGCCGACGCCAGTGCGCCTGGCCACCCAATCCGTTGAGTCTTTCTGTGATGCCACAGAGGCCCAAAGAGGGCAACACCGGCCTTTGATCATCGGCAACGCCGTCATTTTCAACAATCAGTATCAGTGTTTTGCCTGTTGATTCAGCCCCAGCCAGTATCTTGACGTGTTTGGCCTGGCTGTGCCGGGCCGCATTGGTCAAGGCTTCTTGCAACACGCGAAACAAGATCACAGCGGTGTCTTTGGCCAGTGATGGGGTGTTGTCCTGCCATGCGAAATCGACAAACCAGCCTTTGCGCTTTGCCCAGGTTTCAACCAGGTCTATGGTGGCATCCCGAAGAGAAACGTCCATGACCAGCAGAGGTTTGAGCTCTCGCAGAGAACTGCGCAGCCAGCTCATCATGTCTTGCGATTGCTGTTGAATGGCGAGGGCTGCGTCGCGTGCATTGCCTTCGGTGGTTTTAGTCAAAAAGGCGGCGTTGACCGCAATCGACGTCAGCATTTGGCCCAAGTGGTCGTGCAGGTCTTGGGCAATCGTTTGACGTTCTTGCTCTTGCACTTTCACCACGCGCTGGTACAGCGACTTGCTGTGTTGCTGTTCGGTCTGCAAGGTGGCAATCAGCCGTTCAATGCCGGCCTGCAGCTGGTTCAATTCGCTGAGCACAGGCGGTGGGGGTGGTTTGGCGTGGCTATTTTCTTGATCGTAACTTTTCAGCCACTGCAAGGTGGCCTTGAGAGGTTTGTCCAGCATGGGTTTTAACGACAGCCAGACCACCACCCCACTGCCAAGTCCCATCAACAGCAACATGCCGATGGTCAGCACAAAGTCATCGCGCGCTTCAAGGTGTTCAGCCCCCGATTTTGCACGCGCCAGCGAGCTTGCCATTGCATTCAGGCTTTCGGGCGTCTGAGCCGGGTTTTGCAGCAGAGAATCTTGCACCTGCTGAACCAGCTTGAGCGAGTTTTGGTATTCGCTGGTGACGTCGTTTTGCCCGGTGGCTTTCAGTACAGCCATGCACAACAGCAGCCAGAGCCCAAGCCAGACAAAAAGCCGCTTCAGCAGCAAATGATTCAAGCGCATGGCGCTTTTCTCCGAGTGGGGTGCTTTTCAGGAAAACTTCCCTGTTGAAAAACACCGGGTTTATTTAGTCTTTAAACACGACTACAAGAATAAACAGGCATTTGAGGCTACATGATAATCAGAACCACCAAAAACCCACGATTGAAATGTGCAACTGCAGCCACAGCCGCGCTGCTTTGCGGTATTCCACTGGCACATTCGGCCGACGGTCAACTGGGCGACATCACCGTGATCAGTTCCACCCCTTTGCCAGGTCTGGGTGTTGCCAAAGACAGTGTGCCAGCGCCAGTGCAAACACTGAATTCAAAGGCCATTGAAAACACCAACGCCAGCTCGGTCACTGACATTCTCAATGACAAGCTGGGCAGTGTTTACATCAATGACATTCAAAACAACGCCTATCAGCCTGATCTGAATTACCGGGGTTTTACTGCCTCGCCTTTATTGGGCACGCCGCAGGGTTTGTCGGTTTACATGGACGGTGTGCGTCTGAACCAGCCGTTTGGCGATGTGGTCAGTTTTGATCTCATACCCAAAGCCGCGCTGGAAAGCATTACGCTGGTGCCCGGTTCCAACCCGGTGTATGGGTTAAACACATTGGGAGGTGCGGTGTCCATACGCACCAAGGACGGCCGAAGTGCACCCGGCACCAGCATTGAATTGACAGGTGGCAATCGCAGCGCCTGGGGTCTGGAATTCGAACATGGTGGCAGTGACAACACCCGTGGTTTGAACTGGTATTTGACGGCCAACCAGGAGGGCGACAACGGTTGGCGCCCCTATTCGCCCAGCGACATCAAGCAGTTGTTTGGCAAACTGGGTTGGGCCAACGATTCCACCGACATGAGTTTGACCTTGTCATTGGCCGACAATTCGCTGTCGGGCAACGCCTTGCAGGAATACCGACTGATGCAGCGTGACTATGCCAGTGTGTACACCACGCCCGACATCACCAACAACAGGGCGGTGTTTGTGAACCTGGCGGGTACGCATTTTTTGAATGATTACTGGTCGTTGGAAGGCAACCTGTATTACCGAAAGATCAAAACCAACACCTACAACGGTGACTTGGGCGACCCCACGGGGGTACCCACGCCGGTAGATTGCATGACCAACCCCAGCACAGCCAACTGCAGCGCCTTGATCAACCGAACCAACACCGACCAAGACAACACGGGGGCCAGCCTGCAATTGTCCTCCAATCAGGCGGTTTGGACATTGCCCAATGTGGTCACCTACGGTGTGGCCGTGGACACCAGCACCGTGCGCTTTGGCCAAACTTCACAGTTGGCCTACCTGAACGCGGACCGAAGCGTGACCAGCGTGCCGGCCTTCAACCCCGCCAACCAGGTCGGCCTGACCGGCAGCATGCGAACCTACAGCCTGTATGCCACAGACACGTTGACCTTGAGCAAACAGTGGTACTTGACCGGCAGCGGGCGATTCAACCGCACACACGTCAGCACCAGCGATCTGCTGAATCCGGGTGGGGGGCCAGGCTCACTGGATGGCGACCACAACTTCAGCCGCTTCAATCCGGCCGTGGGGGTGTCGTACAAGCCTTCCAACACGCTGAACTGGTACGCCGGTTACAACGAGGGAAGCCGTGCCCCTTCGGTGATTGAATTGGGTTGTGCCGACTCCAACAATCCGTGCACATTACCCAACTCGCTGGGCGGTGATCCGCCTTTGAAGCAGGTGGTCACCAAAACCAAAGAGCTGGGTGTGCGTGGGCAAACCCCTGGCGGCTTTCACTGGTCAGCCAATGTGTTTCGCGCTGACAATTACGACGATTTGCTGTTTGTCGCCTCGCCCACCACGCAGGGTCAAGGCTACTTCAAGAATTTTGGGCAAACCCGCCGGCAGGGTCTTGAGCTTGGGTTGGACAAATCGTATTCACAGTTGGCCTGGAAGGCAAATTACACCTTTCTGGACGCCACTTATCAAAGTTCGGACACCTTGACCGGTGGCGCCAACAGCACTCAAGACGCCAACGGCAACATCACGGTCAACCCCGGCAACCACATACCACTGGTGCCTCGCCACGTCTTCAAGCTGAACACCAGCTGGAAGGTCAACAGTGTGTTTCGCACAGGGCTGGACATGATTGCGATCGGGCGGAGTTACGCACGCGGCAACGAAAACAACCAGCATCAGGCCGACGGTGTGAATTTTCTGGGTTCGGGTGAGGTGCCCGGTTATGCGATTTTCAACTTGAATGCCAATTACGATGTCCACAAGAACGTGGAGTTGTGGGCCAAAGTGACCAATCTGTTCGACCGTCATTATTCAACCAGCGGACTTCTGGGCGCCACAGGTTTTGACCCCAATGGCACTTACCTGGGGGCAAATACGGTGAATTCCACGTTCTACGGCCCGGGTGCTCCGCGATCATTCTGGGTGGGTGTAAAAATCGCGGTGGACTAGGCTGGAACACGGATTGCTTTGACAGCCAGATGAACACGGAATACAGGCGTCAGCGGACGCCTGTTGTGTCAATTTGAAACACGCCGTACCCGGAGCCTGACGTTGAACCCACACAAGTACACCATTTTTCTGTATTGGTTGTTGATTGCCAGCGCCACGGCGCTTGCCGCCGCCATCGTGTGGGATCAAGGTTTGTTGTTGAAGATCTTCATTCTGGACAACACGCGCATTTGCGCATTCATCGCTTTCTGTTTTGTTGGGGGCACCCTGCTGGCGGGCTGGCGCAGTCTGTATCTGTCTCGGCAGGCTGAGTATCTGGACGAGATTCAACGCAACCCTCGCCGAGTGCAATTCGAGCCTGGCCAGTCCATCTGCTGGGACTACCTCAGTCACCATGACCCCATGGCCAAGGCCAGTGAAGGCCAGTTGCTGGCCGAGGTGATGGCTGAAGAGGCCCGCGGCAATCATCAGATCGGCTGGTTTTTGGCAGGCCTCATGATCAAGCTGGGCTTGCTGGGCACGGTGGTTGGGTTTGTGATGATGTTGGCCACTCTGCAAGGCATTTCTACGCTGGATGTGAAAGACATCCAAGGGGTTATGGCTCAAACCACCGGCGGCATGGGGGTGGCCATGTACACCACACTGGTGGGCTTGGTGGGCAGCATTTTGCTGGGCCTGCAATACATTTTGCTGGATCGCTTTGCCGATGGACTGGTGGCCCGCGCCGTGCGGTTTGCACATGTGTTCAATCAGGCAAAAGGCTGAAGCTGCATGGCGCTTTTCAAGCACAACAGTGACCTGGACATTGATCCATTCACTGACCTGATCTTCAACACGCTGTTGACCTTCACTTTTTTGTTTTTGATTTCGCTGTTTTTGCTGAACCCACCCGCCAAAAGCGGCATCATCGACCCGAAAGCAGAATTGCTGATCACGGTCAGCTGGCCAGACAACAACCCGGATGACGTGGACGTCTGGGGGGCTGGGCCGGGCGACACACTGGTGTGGTACATGCACCCGCAAGATGGCTTGATGAACATTGACCGCGACGACAGGGGCATGGCCAATGACACGCAGCTCGTCAACGGGCAGGTCATCTCGAACCCCCTGAACCAGGAGGTGCTGACTGTGCGTGGCAGAACCCCCGGCGAGTACATCGTCAACCTGAATTACTTCAAAAGCGAAGACCACAAGCCCGTGCCCGTGAAGGTGTACCTGGCTGACGTCAACCCCAAACTGCAAGTGCTGTATTACGGCGAATTTGTGCTGCAGCATGAAAAAGACGAGTTGACGGCCTTTCGGTTCACCATCGATGGCGATGGCAAGGTCGTTGACATCAATCAACTTCAAAAATCTCTCGTAAAGGCACAAGAAAAATGACAGAGGTACTGATCGGCCTGACCCTGGCCTACGTGTTCGTGGTGTTACTTTTGCTGATTGTGCTGATACGCGGCAATTTGAAATGGATGATCAAGGCCCTGCTGGTGGTGCTGGCCAT
The DNA here is from genome assembly GCF_030160455.1 of Limnobacter litoralis. GTDB lineage: Bacteria > Pseudomonadota > Gammaproteobacteria > Burkholderiales > Burkholderiaceae_B > Limnobacter > Limnobacter litoralis. The sequence goes on from NZ_BSOJ01000032.1 coordinate 147,296, forward strand.
GGGCATGAACTGGTACACCTATCAAACCTGGCAGGGGGTGCAGGGCTGGCCTTCGCCTGTGGCCATGCCCACCCATTTTTTGCTGCACTATGCGGTCATCGATGAGCCCAATCAGAAAAAGGGCACCAAAGGCCACCTGTACGTGTGGGCCAGTGAAATCAGCAAAGCCAAACCCAGCGAGCAACCCCGTGCTTATGAGCTGCCTTACAGCACTGACCTGCATGCCAAGCTGGAGTCGGCCATGCGAAAAATCGGCAATGGCCAGTTGCAGATGGGGCGTATCACGGGCGGAGAGACCAAAAACCGCCTGAATGTTCGCGATTACACGCGCATTGGCGACAAAAGCGCAGGGCTGGACCTGGAGTTCAGCAATCTGCCTGATCCACAACTGCCGGAGAAATGATGATGATTCGGCGATGGATGGCAATCGGGCTGGGCGTGATGACGCTGTTGAGTGGCTGTGGCTCCAAGAGCACTTACTTTCCGCTTGAAAAGGGGCGCACCTGGAGTTACGTGATGCGCTACGAGCGCCCCGATGGAAAGACGCAAGAAGTGATGCAAATTCGCACCTTGGGCAAAGCCGATTATACGGATGCCAAGGGTGCGTCTGAAACAGCCTATGTAAGGCGCACCAGCAGTGGCACCGATTATTACCTCAGCGTCAAACCCGAGGGCGTGTACAGGGTGGCCAAACGGGTGGTGGTTCAGTTTGACCCCGTGGCGGATGCCAAGCCGAGGCTGGTCATGCCCATGGGGAAAAACCTGCGCATCGGTTACAGCTGGGCGATGGAGACCCAACCCATGCTGATTCAATGGCAAGGCACGTTTGCCGAGGCCAATGGCAGTGTGAAGCCCTTTGACATGACTTATCAGGTGGCGGCGCTGGATGACACCATAGACACCCCGGCGGGTCACTTCACGCATTGCATACGCATTGAGGGTGAAGGCAAGATCACCATCTACGCCAACCCGGCCTCGGGCTATCAGGAAGTGCTGATCAACCAGCGCGAATGGTACGCACCCGGCGTGGGCCTGGTGCGTCTTGAACGGGATGAACCCCTGAACATGGACATCATCAAGGGTGGCAAGGCGGTGATGCAACTGGTGGATTATTCCGATTAATCCACCGTGTGCATCAAGCCTTGTTGTTCGTCAGGGTTTGAAAACTGTGAATCAGATTCCGGTAATCAGGAATGTGATTGGAGAACAGCGTGCCCAGACCCTCAACGTCGTTTCTCCAGTCGCGGTGCAGTTCACAGGCAGCGCCAAACCAGGTCATCAGCTGTGCGCCCGCGGCAGCCATGCGTTGCCAGGCGGCATCTCGGGTCAATGCATTGAATGTGCCCGATGCATCGGTGATGACAAACACCTCGAAGCCCTCTTGCAAGGCTGACAAGACAGGAAAAGAAACACACACTTCGGTCACCACGCCGGCCACGATCAGTTGCTTTTTCCCCGTGGCTTTGACCGCTGCTACAAAATCCTCATTGTCCCAGGCGTTGATCTGACCGGGTCGGGCAATGAAGGGTGAATCCGGAAATATCGCTTTGAGTTCTGGCACCAGGGGGCCATTGGGGCCATTTTCGAAACTGGTGGTCAAAACCGTCGGCAAATTGAAGTACTTCGCGCAATCGGCCAAAGCCAGAACGTTGTTTTTGAACTTGTCCGGATCGATGTCGCGAACCAGTGAAAGCAGACCGGTTTGATGGTCAACCAGCAGAACAGCAGCGTCATCCTTGTTCAGGCGAATGTAGTTTTGGGTCATGGCTTTTCCTCCGTTGAAAAGCCCAGAGCTTAGGCAGACAGTGCTGCATTGAACATGGTGATGCGGTGGCGACGAATCGTGATTCGCCAGGAAATAGGGCTTTGTAGAGCTCGGTCAATGCCTTGATAATCCAGTCTTGATGCGGCCTAGAGGGTGTTTTTGCCCGAATGCCAAATGGCAAGTGGAACGTGCCGCAGTGGACACGGTGGCCGAAAATGACAATTCAATGGCCTTTTAAGCACCGATCTGAAAATCTGCTTGCGGTACAGTGTGGATAGTCCAAATTCTCTCAGGAGCAGTCATGCCCGATCATCACAAAAACAGGTTCTGGAAAAACCGTCGAGTGCTCGTCACCGGTGCAGGCAGCGGGATTGGTCGTGAAATTGCCCGACAGTTACACACCCATGGTGCCAACGTGTTTGCAGTCAGTCTGCATCAGCACGAACTGGATCAATTGGCCGACAGCCTTGACTATGACACGCATCGACTTCAATGCCTTGCGATGGATCTCACTGCCCAAGGGGCGGTGAAGCAGCTGCTGGCCTATCTGGATGAGCATCACATCACCATTGAAGCCCTGTTTAACAATGCAGGCACTGCCTTGTTTGGACCTCATATTGAATTGGACCCCAAGGCAGTCAGCAACATGCTGACCCTGAACATTCAGGTGATGAGCGAAATGGCCAGCGAGATGGCCCGACACATGGTGAATCGGCGCGTGGCGGGCCATATCCTGAATGTGGCCTCCATCGCGTCATTTGCGCCCGTGCCTAACCTGGCGGCCTACAGCGCGAGCAAGCATTATGTGTTGGCGTTCACGCATGCGTTGGCGCTTGAATTGCGCACCCACAACATTCACGTTGGCGCGTTTTGTCCGGGTATTACCCGCACCCCCATCATTGAAAAAATGGGTCTGAATTCTGGCAGTCAGAATCGCAATTCCGTGAGCTTCCTGGCGTCCAAACTGGCCACGCCGGTGACGCCCGTTGCAGCCTGTGCACTTCGCGCCATGCGGGATGAAAAGGCATTGGCGCTGCCGGGTGTCAATCAGTTGGTGCCCTTGGGCAGACTGATACCTGGCCGCGTGCTCAGCAGTTTGGTATTCCGGTTTCTTTCCGGTCGTCAGCCTGCATGAACGAGCTTGCTGCTCAAGGGCACGACCTGGCCACCTGGTTTTTCAAGCCTGTCATTCCGGCGACTTACGCCAAAACCGTGTTGAATGTGGCGCGTTCAAGAGGTCTGAACATCGAACATGTGGCCTGCCACGCAGGCCTGGACCTTGCCTTGCTGGATGATCCAGCGGCCCGTGTATTGCCGCTGGTCCACATGAATGTTGTGCAACAAATTCTCAGTCAGACCGGGGATCATGGCCTGGGGTTTGAAATCGGTCTTGCACTGCCTTTGACCAGCCACGGTGATTTGGGTTTTGCCGTCATGTGCGCCGGTTCCCTCTGCGAGGTTTTTGACCTGTTGCATCGCTTCTGGAATTTGCAGGAAAAGGCGATTAGCCTGGTGGCCGAGGTTCATCCACGGCAGGCCACGATTACCTTGACCACGCCCCTGCAATTGCCTGCACCCGTCGAGCAAGTGTATTTTGAATGCCTGTTGGCCATGATTGTTCGCGCTTTGCAAATGTTGACAGGAAGCCAAGCGCTGCCCGGGCAAGTCAACTTGAAGGGGCCAGAGCGTGACTATGTAAAGCGGTTTGCAGAGGTGCTTCCACCCCTTCGCTTCAACATGCCCAACTGGCAGTACACCATTCCGGTGGAGTGGATGGAGGTGCGCCTTCCGATGTCCAATCCCGACATGCTGGCCGCCGCTGTGCTGCGTTGTGAACGTGAATTGGCGATGCTGGCGGGTGACCCCAAGGATTTCATGACTCGCGTGCAGCAAGCGCTCACTCTCGGAGCGGGCGGCTACCCCGATCAGCAAACCATCGCACGGCACTTGAATGTGTCTGTGCGGACCTTTCGGCGTCGCTTGCTGCTGTGTGGCACCAGCTACCGGGAATTGCTTGAACTGGCCCAGCGCAAAGACGCGGTCTGCCTGCTTGAAAGTTCGAATCTCAAGGTGCAACAAATTGCAGCCAGGCTGGGCTATTTGAATTCTGGCAACTTTTCAAGGGCATTCAAAAGCTGGACAGGGCTGTCTCCAGAGGCATTCCGTCGTCATCGTGTTGAACAGGCACGTGGCAATTAGGCTGTCATTGCCGTTTCCTCAATCCGCCTTTAATTCCATCGCCACATAATGCCCAGCCATGTTGGCCAGCACCTGGGCCAACTCTTCAAAACTGAATGCGGGGTTGGGGTGGCTTAAATACCGTGTCATTGAATACACGCCACTGTTGATAAAAATGTAGGCCACGGTGGGCAGGTTTTTCAGTTGCAACTGTTCAGGGTGGGCAATGGCGTGTTTCGTAAACAATTCGCCAAGTGCGCGGTACACCGGGCTGAGCAGGGTGTGGTTGTCATGCAGCATCAGCGACCGGGCGCATTTCAGGTATTGCTCGTCGTTGGCCTTCAGGAATTCTGCAAATTTCAGGGTCAATTCATACACCGCATCGGTGAGTGGAATCCGAACGAGGGACGGGGTAAGTGCCTTTACATGGGCTGCAATGGCCTGGGCAAAGTGCTCAATCAGCGCGTCCAGAATGGCTTGCTTGTTCTCAAAATACTCATACAGCGAACCCACGCCAATGCCTGCGATTTCCGCAATTTGTCGGGTAGTGGTTGATTCAGAACCATTTTTTGCAATTGCAATGTAGGCCGCCTGAATAATGGCGTCGTAGGTCTGCCTTGAGCGGGCTTGCTGGGGCTTTCTGGGCATTGTGAAATCCGAGTTGAATCCGAACAAACGTTCACTTTACCATGACATTATTCAATGTCACGGTTAATGCCGTCAAGGAACGCAATTCATGTTTGGAAAAAAGCTCAGTAAAAATGCCAATGCAGTGGTCACAGGGGCTGGCAGCGGCATTGGCCGCGCCTTCGCGCTCGAGATCGCCAAGCGTGGTGGTCGCGTGGTGTGTGCAGACATCGACCTGCAACGTGCGCAGGAAACCGTGGAGATGATCACCGCCTTGCTGGAAGGCGACAAGCCCCATCCGGACCTGGTGTACAAGCCACACGCCTGGGCGGTGCAGTGCGATGTCAGCAAGCTGGCGCAGGTTCAGGCCCTGGCCGACACTGCAGAAGACTGTTTTGAGGGCAGCGCCGAGCGCACCGCCATCAACCTCGTCATCAACAACGCAGGCATTGGCATCGGCGGCAAACCAATCGGTGAAACACCCATAGAAGACTGGCAGCGTACCCTCGGGGTGAACATGTGGGGCGTGATTCACGGCTGCCATGTGTTTGCGCCCCGGCTGAAAGCCGCGGCCACCCAGGGTCGCAAAGGCAAACGCACCAACAACCAGTTTGGCATTGTCAATGTGGCTTCTACGGCCAGCTTTGCTGCAGCACCTTTGATGGGGCCCTACAACGCCAGCAAGGCCGCTGCCCTGGCCGTGACAGAAACCCTGGCCGCTGAAGTAGCGGGCACCGGCATGAAAGTGACCGCCTTGTGCCCCACCTTTGTGAAAACCAACATTGTGCGCGACGGCGAGATCGACAACGATTCCCGCAAGCTGGCCGAAAAGCTGATGCACTGGACCGGCATGGCCCCCGAGAAAGTGGTCATCCAAACCCTGAATGCGTTGGACAGCGGTGAGTTGTATGTGCTCCCGCAGATGGACGCGCGAATGATCTGGCGCATGAAGCGCCTGACCCCCGGCACTTACGCCAAGGGCGCCGGTTTGCTCAACCGGATTGCCCAGAAAGCCCTTTAATTTTTGACAAGCAGCATTAGGAGTACACCATGCCTCAACTCGATTTGGTAAAAACACTGCGCCGCATCAAGGAAAACCAGTGGGCGCTGGCCGACATAGACTGGGACGCCCCCGGCGCCGATCAGATCACCCCCGAACAATGGCCCAAGCTGAAAGCCTTCATGGCCGACTTGACCTGGATTGAACACGTGGGTGCGCGCGGCTTTGCCGCCATGGCCAAAAAAGCCCCCAACGACACCCTGCGTGAAATTTATCAATGGTTTCACGCTGAAGAACAGCGCCACGCCAACGCCGAGCTGGCCCTGATGCAGCGCTGGGGCATGCTGGAGGACGGCGAAGTGCCCGAGCCGAACATCAACCTGCGCATCACCATCGAATGGCTGGACAAGTTCAGCGACGACATGCCTCTGAATGTGCTGGGCAGCGTGATCCCGATGCTCGAAGTGGCTCTGGATGGTGCCTTGTGCAAATTCCTGCTGGAAGAAGTGAAAGACCCGATCTGCCACGAGGTGTTCAAGAAAATCAACGCCGACGAAGCCCGCCACCTGGGTGTGGATTTCCATGTGCTGGAAATGCTCGGCCACGGCAAGCAATACCAACTTATTTTAGAAGCGCTGGGCACCGCATTGAATCCCAAGCTGATTCTGGGCGTGCTGGCCTATTTCCCCCTGCTGAACCGCATGCGCGACAACATCATCGGCATGGGCTTGAAAGAAGAGCGCCTGTACGAGGCCATGAACAAGTTTGAAACTTACGGTGGCGCAACACCCGAAGGCCGCCGCAACCCTTGGTATCAGGTGATGCGCCAGCACGGCAAATGGGTGGTCAACCGCAAATCGCTGTACCACAAGCCTGTGGATTTGCTGGTCAAGGCGTCTGACTACATTCCCGCCAAGGTGTTTGGCCCTGTGCCCACCTGGGTCAACAAAATCACATGGCGCCCCGTGGCGAACTAACCCATGAATACAAGCACACTGACACGCACCAAACCGGCCGTGCGTCGCAAATCAGCCAACCCGGAATACGACACCGTCATCATCGGTGCCGGCTTTGCAGGCCTGGGCACCGCCATCAAGCTTTTGGAGGCGGGCGTCAAAAACTTCGTCATTCTGGAGCGAGGCCAACAACCTGGCGGCACCTGGCGCGACAACCAGTACCCCGGCGCAGCCTGCGACATTCCGTCGAACCTGTACAGCTTTTCATTCGCGCCCAACCCCGAGTGGTCCCGAAGTTTTTCCGGCAGTGCCGAGATATTCGAGTATGTGAAGCACCTGGTGAAGCACTTCAAGCTGGAGCCGCACATTCAATATGGCCAAAATGTCAACAGCGCCGAACTGGACGATGAAACAGGCCTTTGGCACATTCACACCGAGGACGGCAAAATCCACAAGGGCAGGGCGGTGGTCATGGCCTCAGGCCCGTTGGCCAACCCGAAAATGCCCGCCATCAAGGGGCTGGCCGATTATCAAGGCAAGATTGTGCACAGTGCCCGCTGGGACCACGACTACGACCTAGCTGGCAAACGCGTGGCGGTGATCGGCACTGGCGCAAGCGCCATCCAGATCATTCCGGAAATTGTGGACAAGGTGGGCAAGTTGACGGTGTTTCAGCGCACCCCGGCCTGGGTCATGCCGCGGCCCGATTTCACCACATCCGGGTTTAGCAAAAGCCTGTTTCGCAATCTGCCCTTTACCCAGAAAGCCATTCGCGAGGCCCTGTACTGGACGCATGAATCCATGGCGCTGGCGGTTATTTGGGACTCCCCCTTGCGCAAGGTGGCCGAGCGTTTGGGCAGTGCATTTCTGAATGCGCAGGTGAAAGACAAGTGGATGCGCCGCCAGTTGACGCCCGATTACAAAATCGGCTGCAAGCGGATCTTGGTCAGCAACACGTATTACCCCGCCTTGCAGCGCAAAAACTGCGAACTGATTACTTGGCCCATCGCCAACGTGAGTCATCAGGGCATACGCACCGCCGATGGGGTGGAACACCAGGTGGACTGCATCGTGCTGGCGACGGGCTTTGACGTGCCCAAAAGCGGCACCCCTTACCCGATCAAGGGCATTGGCGGCCGCTTGCTGGCTGAGGAATGGGCGCGGGGCGCACAGGCCTACAAAAGCATCAACGTGTCGGGCTACCCAAACCTGTTTATCACCTTCGGACCCAACAGCGGCCCCGGCCACAATTCGGCGCTGGTGTACATGGAGCAGCAGATCGCCTACATCGTGAAGGGTGTGCGGCAAATTCTGGACAAGAACCTGAAAATGCTGGATGTGAAACCCGAGGTGCAGGCCCGATACAACCAGAGCATCCAGAAGCGGCTTTCCAGAACCAACTGGAATTCGGGCTGTAAAAGCTGGTACCTGACCGAGGACGGCTTTAACGCCACCATGTACCCCGGCTTTGCAACCCAGTACGCGGCGCAAATGAAGCGCTTTGACACTCGCGCTTACGCGCAGGTTCAACAAAACAGGCCAGCATAAGCGCACAGTGGCGGGTTAGAATCGAGCGGTTCGATTCAACGATTCAACCCGCCCAGGTGCCGCAGATGACGGATTCGCCCACACAGGCTTCAGAGCCGATTTCAAGACGTCAAGCCTGGCTGTTTTGGCTCAAGCTGGGCTTCATCAGCTTTGGCGGGCCTGCGGGGCAAATTTCGATCATGCACCAAGAGCTGGTTGAAAAGCGCCGCTGGATCTCCGAGAACCGCTTTCTTCACGCCCTGAACTATTGCATGGTGCTGCCCGGGCCTGAGGCTCAGCAACTGGCCACTTACCTGGGGTGGCTGATGCACCGCACCGCGGGCGGCGTGGTCGCCGGGGTATTGTTCATCTTGCCCTCCCTGTTCATTCTGATTGCTTTAACCTGGGTGTATCTGGCGTTTGGCCAGTTGCCCTTGATTGCCGGAATTTTTTACGGCATCAAGCCGGCAGTCACCGCCATTGTCGTGCATGCTGCGCACCGCATCGGCTCGCGCGCACTCAAGAACGGCTGGATGTGGGGCATTGCCGCAGCGGCGTTTGTCGCCATTTTCGGCCTGAATGTGCCGTTTCCAGCCATTGTACTCGGCGCGGCCCTGCTGGGCTTTTTCGGCGGAAAGGTGGCTCCAGGGCTTTTCCAATCCGGTGGCGGGCACGGTGGTGCAACAAAATCCTACGGGCAAGCCATCATTGACGATGCCACGCCAACACCCCCCCACGCGCTGTTCACCTGGGGCCGGCTTGCCAGGGTATTGGGCAGTGGTTTGCTGCTGTGGTGCCTGCCGATGGCTTTGTTGTGGAGTGTTTTGGGCTGGCAGCACACCTACACGCAAATGGCCTGGTTTTTCACCAAGGCGGCCTTGCTGACTTTCGGCGGTGCCTATGCCGTGTTGCCGTATGTGTATCAAGGGGCTGTGTTGAATTTTGGTTGGTTGTCGCCCACGCAAATGATCGACGGCTTGGCGCTGGGCGAAACCACGCCCGGGCCCCTGATCATGGTGGTGGCCTTTGTGGCTTTCGTGGGGGGGTACCTGAAGTCTGCCCTGGGGCCTGAACTTCATTTTCTGTCTGGTGTGGTGGCCACATTGCTGGTGACCTGGTTTACCTTTTTGCCGTCGTTTGTCTTCATACTGGCAGGCGGCCCTTTGGTTGAAACCACACACAACGACCTGAAATTCACCGCCCCGCTAACAGCCATCACCGCCGCTGTGGTTGGCGTGGTGCTCAATCTGGCCCTGTTTTTTGCTTATCACGTGTGGTGGCCCAGCGGCTTTCAAGGGCATTTCGACTGGTTTTCGGCGCTGCTCAGTTTCAGCGCCTTCATCGCGCTGTTCAGGTTCAAGCGCGGCATGATGGAAACGCTGGCAGCCTGCGCGCTTCTGGGTTTGGTGGTGCACTGGTTTACGGGCATACCCTAGGTCACATTTGTCCTTGCTGAACCACGGGTCAGTGACTTCGGGCGTAGAATTTTCAGGGCGTTTCATTCTTTGAGAGTCCTTTATGTCACTGCGATCCCATCCCGTTTTTTTCAAAGCCTTGGCCGGGCTTGGCGCTTTGGCCGTTGCCATGGGAATCGGGCGCTTTGCATTTACACCGGTGTTGCCGATGATGATTGCAGACGCCGGGCTGGACATTCGCAGCGGCGGCCTGCTGGCCTCCTCCAACTACCTGGGTTACCTGCTGGGGGCCTTGTCAGCCACTTTTTTCCGCCTGCCTGTCACCAGGGCCATTCGTTTTGGGCTGCTTTTCACTGGCCTGTTGACAGTTGCCATGGCCGCTGAATTTCCCTTCACCGTGTGGGCTGTTTTGCGCTTTCTCGCAGGGGTTTGCAGCGCCTGGGTGTTGATCTCGGTGTCGTCATGGAACATCGACAATTTGCAGGACGCGCAGCGCCCCTGGCTGGGAAATCTGGTGTTCGTCGGGGTGGGTTCAGGTGTCACAGGGGCCGGGTTACTCTGTTTGGCGCTGGTGCACTGGCACGCCCATTCCAGCGTGGCCTGGTTGGTGTTGGGTTTGCTGGCCCTCGGCATCACCGCATTGGCCTGGCGACAGTTCGAAGTGCCCGCCAAGGCTGAAAACCTGGCCCACAAGTCCGCATCCCCGCACACCTTCCGATGGAATGCTGAGGCAGTGCGCATGGTGGTCTGCTACGGAGCCTATGGTTTTGGGTACATTTTGCCGGCCACTTTCCTGCCGGTCATGGCCAAAGCCGCCTTGAACGGATCCCCCGTGTTCGGCTGGTCGTGGGTGGTGTTTGGTCTGGCGGCCATTGCATCAGTGTGGCTGGCGGCGCCTGCGGTGCGCTGGCTGGGCGCCCGGAAAAGCTGGGTGATGTATCACTGGGTTATGGGCATTGGGGTGGCCTTGCCTGCCATTCACGCCAACCTGCTAACCATCCTGATTGCAGCCCTTTGTGTGGGCGGCACCTTCATCGTGGTCACTGTGGTGGCCGTGCAAGACGCCAAACGTTTGACCAAGGGCGATGCCACCCAGTTGATTGCAGCCATGACCTCGGCCTTTGCCCTTGGGCAGGTGGTGGGTCCATTCACGGTTCGTGGCGGCGCAGATTCGTTTGAGTGGCCGCTTTTGCTGGCCGCCACCATCCTGATTGGCAGTGGTGCTCTGCTTCTGAAAAAAATCGACTAGGGGTTTACGAGAAATTCGCCGGATTTACTGGGGTTTCGCGCTGATTTTTTGGCCTTTTTTCATTACACTGCAAAAATTACGTAAAACGAACAGGGTATAGCCCTTGTGCTGCAGTGGATGATTTCCAGAATTCTTTCGTACAGGCCTTTGCGCTGATCTGGCGCATGGACCCTCAGTTGATCGAGATCATCTCGCTCTCATTGCGCGTTACTTTGACGGCCGTCAGCATTGCCTGTGCCATCGGCCTGCCGCTGGGTGCACTGGTGGCGGTGTCCCGTTTTCCAGGCCGAAATGCCGTCATCGTCTTGTTGAACTCACTCATGGGCTTTCCGCCCGTGGTTTTGGGTTTGCTGCTCTACCTCATTTTTTCAGCGTCCGGCCCTTTGGGTTTTTTACAGTTTCTGTACACACCCACAGTGATGATTGTTGCCCAGTGCGTCATGGTGATTCCAATTGTGGCTGCGCTAACCCGGCAGGTGATTGAAGACCTGTTGGGCGAGTACGATGAGACCTTGCGTTCTCTGAATGCAACCCGCCTTCAAACCTTGACCACCTTGCTTTGGGATGCCCGTTATTCCCTGCTGACCGGGGCGCTGGCCGGCCTTGGCAGGGCGCTGGCTGAGGTCGGTGCGGTCATTATTGTGGGCGGCAACATCGACCACGTCACAAGGGTGATGACCACAGCCATCGCACTTGAAACCTCCAAGGGTGATCTCGCGCTGGCCCTGGGCCTTGGGATCATTCTCTTCACGCTCTCAGTGTTGGTCAACGCGGGGCTGTATGCGTTGAAGCAGGCGGCTCAAAGGTTGTCCTATGCTTAGCCCGCAGCCACCCACCGATGCTTTGGTCACGCCGCTCATTCCGGGCAGTGGGCTGTTGCCTCTCGCATTCGACGAGGTCACGCTCACATTCAGGCAGTTTTCGCCGCTCAACGGTGTGTCATTGCGCATTGCCAGCCCGGGTATCACCGCCATCATGGGGCCGAACGGGGCCGGTAAAAGCCTGATGTTGCGTTTGCTCGGCGGCCTGATTGAACCGGTCAGCGGACAGGTGCGGTTTGGCGAGCAGAACCGGGTGCCGCGCGGACACATTGGTTATGTCTTTCAAACGCCAGTGCTGCTGCGCCGCAGTGTGAAAGGCAACCTGTTGCACGCTTTAAAGCTCGCCGGTGTGGCTCGCCCCGAGCGCAAAGAGCGGGCGTCAGCCCTGTTGAAAATGGGTGAGTTGCACCATTTGGCGGACAACCCCGCTCGAAGTCTGTCCGGCGGCGAAAAGCAGCGGTTGGCCCTGTTGCGTGCGCTGGCTTGCAAGCCAGCTTTGTTATTGCTGGATGAGCCCAGTGCCAGCCTCGATCCACAGGCCACGTTTTTGATTGAATCGCTTGTTTCCAGGGCCAGCAGGGCCGGTGTCAAAGTGGTTTTGATCAGCCACGACCAAGGGCAGATGGGCAGGCTCGCCGATGAAGTGGTTTTTGTACACAAGGGCAGGGTGCTTGAACAGTGCCCTGCCGATGTCTTTTTAAAGTCGCCCGAATCCAGACAGGCCAAAGCCTATCTGAGCGGGCAGTTGTTGTTGGATTAATCCAAGGGAGAGTGATTTCATGAATATTCAAAAATGGTTCAAGCAGGGCGCACTGGCGGCCGTGTCCGCGCTGGCACTGATTTCATCAGTGGCCGCACACGCTGAAGACAAGTTCATTGTGGTGCAATCAACCACCTCGACGCAAAACTCCGGTCTGTACGAATACCTGTTGCCATTGTTCAAAAAAGACACCGGCATTGATGTGCACGTGGTGGCCGTGGGCACTGGCCAGGCCATTAAAAACGCTGAAAAGTGCGACGGCGACGTGTTACTGGTGCATGCCAAGGCTGCAGAATTGAAGTTTCTTGAAACAGGCTATGGCGTTAAGCGCACCGACCTGATGTACAACGACTTCATTATTGTGGGCCCCAAAAGCGACCCCGCCGGCATCAACGGCATGACCGACGCCGCCAAGGCCTTGCAGACCATTGCCAGCAAAAAGGCGATTTTTGCATCCCGCGGTGACGACAGCGGCACCAACAAAAAGGAAATGGCCCTGTGGAAAATTGCCGGCATTGACGTGAAGGCAGAAAGCGGCAAGTGGTATCGCGAAACTGGCTCTGGCATGGGCGCCACACTGAACACCGGCATTGGCATGAATGCCTACGTGTTGACTGACCGTGCCACCTGGATCAATTTCAAGAACAAAGGCAGCTACGAAATCGTGGTGCAGGGCGACAAAGACCTGTTCAACCAGTACGGTGTTACCTTGATCAACAAGGACAAGTGCCCCATGGTAAAGGCTGATTTGGGTCAGACCTTCATCGACTGGTTGTTGTCACCCAAGGGTCAGAAAATCATTGATGGCTACAAAATCAACGGCCAGCAACTGTTTTTCGCCAATGCGCCCAAGCAATAAAATTTAAGCGTTCCAGATGACCTGGCTCTGTTGGGCCAGGTCATAGCCCTGCAATTGTCTCGATTTCTGCACGAAAAATTCGCCTCGGGTGAATTGCCACAATTTCTGAAAATGCGGATCGAACCAGGCCTTGCGATGCACCAGCAGGTCAAAGCGTTCTTTCAGGCAAGGCACAAACCCCAAACCATACTGTGCCGCCATGGCTTGAAGGCCAAGCGCAACGTCCGCTTCCCCGCTCGTGATGCAGGCCACCGCATCTGTTTCGCCGTGGCACACCTCAGACCATTGAACATCCGTGGGCTTTAGTCCGTTTTGTTGGAGAAGCCAGTCCATCAGCACCTGGGTGCCTGAACCGACAGGACGCCTGACCAGACGCAAACCTTTGAGTTGGGACACGTCTCGAAACAGCTGCGTTTTGCCCGACAGCATGACGAATCCTCGGTTGCGCCAGGCCCAATTGACCAGCACCGCGTTTTGCAAACCCGCCTGATTGGCCACTGTTTTGTGGTTCCAGCCCAAACTGCCGGACAGCGGTTCAGCCAGATGTAGACCGCACGCCTGTGCCTGGCCTGCCACGAATTCGTCCAGCCCGGACTGACTGCCTGCGAGCTTGAGTGCGAGATCGCACCCCGAGGCCTTGATCGCCCATTCCAGCAGCGGATCGTAGCTGCCAGCTAGCACCGGCGGTGGCGTGTGATTCAGCTTTGATGTGGGTTCAGGCTGCTTGCCGTGTTGAAGCCAGGTCAGAATGTCTTGCCGTGGAAACAGCAATTTGCCTTTGGCTTTGACCGATGGAATTTCATGGGTAGAGGCCAGTTCATACACTTTGCGCAGTTTGATGCGCAACAGGTCGGCAACCTCATGGGTTGTCAAAAATTCAGTAGACATGCATTAATCGTTGCCAAAATTTTTCCAGCGCGTCTGCGAGGTCACCAAGCCATATTTCTGCTTTTTGCCACAGGGTGGCTGGCTTGGCACTGACCCATACATTAAACCGGGATTGCGGCAAAAGACGCCGGCCTTGCATGTTTTCAACGATCTTGAACTGATTCAGGCCTTTTTCACCCGCGGTGTAATCGCTTTTCAGGTCATTGCCAAGAATGGTCACTGTGAGGGCCGGTGGATGTTTGCTGTCTATCGCCGAATCCAGTGCGCCCAGCAGGTTGGTGTCCGGCATGTCCATCCACGAGGTGTCGCTGGTGTCGATCACCACATGAATTCGATGCTGGTCCAGATCGGCATTAATAATACTGGTGCCTTGGAGCGCCTGCAGCACTTGCGCCGCTTTGCCTTCCGCCACGAACCCGCAACTCAGAGACCCGTTGCGATACTTCACCTGCTTGGTGACGGTCAGCCCGTCAATTTTAACGGGGCCGCTGTTGTCGAGCACATTTTGAACACGTGGGTGTGCTTCGAAAAATGCCTCGCAAATGCCGAGCTGTTTCGACCGGTCATCGAGTGTGCCGTGGATCAGGGCCGGGTTTTGAAGGGTCAGCAGGTCAATGGTTTGTTGTGACAGATCGGCCAGCACGGTGGCGCTTGAATGGTTGGGCTCACGCATGTCCAGTGTGACGTGCGTGTTTACGCAGGCCGTTAAGCCGAGCAGGGCGCTCCATACGCCAGTCTTCACGGCTTTCATTAGTACAGACATTCGGTCAGGCATCCACGTCAATGGGTTGTGCGTTAGAAAACGAATTTACAACTTGGTTTCAAATAGCCCTTGAATTTTCTCACATTCGCCCCATGTCATGTTCCATGTTCGCAGCATGCAGTAAACTTACTTACCAATAAGTCATTAAGCAGTAAAGGAGTACCCAATGACAACCACAGCAGTGAAAGACCATCCCCTTTTTAAACCCTTCAAACTGGGCTCCATTGAGCTGAAGAACCGCATCGTACTGGCCCCCTTGACCCGCAATCGCGCAAGCGCCGGCAACGTGCCCAATGCGAGCAATGTGACTTACTACCGTCAGCGGTCCACTGCGGGCCTTATCATCTCTGAGGCTACACAGATCAGCCCTCAAGGCGTTGGCTACCCCAACACCCCCGGTATTCACACCGATGAGCAGGTGGCTGGCTGGAAAGGTGTGGTCAAAGGCGTCCATGAAGAGGGCGGAAAAATTTTCCTGCAGCTCTGGCACGTGGGTCGCATCAGCCATTCCAGCCTGCAGCCTGACGGCGCACTGCCAGTCGCACCCAGTGCGGTCAAGCCACATGAAGGCATGGCCATGACTTACGAAGGCATGAAAGAATTTGAAACCCCACGCGCTTTGGAGCTGTCTGAAATTCCCGGCATTGTCGCCGACTACCGCCGTGCCGCAGAGCGCGCCCTCGAAGCCGGTTTTGACGGCATTGAAGTGCACGCCGCCAATGGTTATCTGCTCGACCAGTTTTTGCGCGATGGTTCCAACAAGCGCACAGACGCCTACGGTGGCGCCATCGAGAACCGTTGCCGCTTGGTGCTCGAAGTGCTTCAGGCTGTTCTTGAGGTGTGGCCGGCCGACAAGGTGGGCATCCGCATTTCGCCCAGTGGCACCTTCAACAGCATGAGCGATTCCAACCCCGAGGCCTTGTTCACCTTCCTGCTTGAAAAACTGAACAGCCACAAACTGGCCTACGTGCATGTGGTGGAGGTCAACGAAGCCGATTTACGCCACGGTGGGCGTAAGGTGGACACCGAAGTGCTACGCAAGGCTTACCACGGTAACCTGATGGTGTGTGGCGACTACACGGCCGAGCGCGCCATCCAGGCTGTGGACAGCAAGCTGGCTGAGCTGGTGGCTTTCGGGCGTTTGTACATTGCCAACCCTGACCTGCCACAGCGTTTGCAGTTGGGTGCCGAATTGAACACGCCCGATGTGAACACCTTCTATGGTGGCACCGACAAGGGTTACATTGATTACCCAACCCTGTCGGAGCAGGCAGCCAGCGTTTAATCTGGCTACAATAACGGCCATTGTTTCAACATGCATGTGGGTGCAATGGCCGTCTTCAAACTTCAGGAAATCACGCTGCTGGAAATCGATGAAAACACTGGCCTGCACACCAAAGAGCACCGTGTTTTCTCGTTTTTTGAAGCGGATCGTGTGATCAGCCAAATCCAGCAGCTCGTCAGGCAGGGTGCCCAGCGTCATCTGCAGTTCCGCATTCATTACCTTGAAAACCGGCATAAGCGGCACTACAAAGGGCTATTTCGATTCAGCCAGCAAAGTGGTGCGGTCTCGTTGCAGCGTCACATTTCGGATTTTTTGAACCAGTGCGAAACCCGGCTGGATCAGTTGCGAATGAGCGAGGCGGATTTTCGGATTTTGAAAAACCGCATGACCAGCCTGTTTGAAGCCTGCACCCTTGAAGAAATGTTCCGCTTGAACCGCAAGGACATTTTTGTAGAGCCTTAGTGTGGCGCTGGGTTGCGTCACTTAGTCAGCAGGCAACTCCGCCAGAAAACGCAAAGCGTAGCCATATCCCTTCCAGCCCAGCCCGCACACCACCCCGACCGCAAGGTCTGACAGGAAAGAATGATGCCGAAAGGCCTCCCGCTTGTGCACATTGGACAAATGCACTTCAACAAAGGGAATGCCCACGCCAGCCAGGGCATCGCGAATGGCAACACTGGTGTGGGTGTATGCGCCGGGGTTGATCACAATACCTGCCATGTCGTCTGTTTTGGCTTGGTGAATACGGTCAATCAGCGCGCCTTCGTGATTGCTCTGAAACACCGTCAAGGAAAACCCTTCTTTGGTGGCCTGCGCCTTCAGGTTGTTTTCAATGTCGGTCAATGTCATGTGGCCGTAAATACCGGGCTCGCGGGTGCCCAGCAAATTCAAGTTCGGTCCGTTGATCAGCAATAACTTTTTCACGCAGGTCTCCTGAAGGGATTGCCAATAGTAGCAAGCTGCGCGCGGCTTTGGGCAGAATTGGGATAAGATCAAAGGCTGCAATTTCAAATAAAACAACACTTTCGGAGACGCTTTTCATGAGTACCCAAGTGGATGCTGTGGTCAACCTGTTTGCCGGCACCATGCGCGGCTGGCGTGGCACAACGGTGCGTGGCCGTGCCCGCAAAACCCCGGAAAAACTGCTGAAACTGTATGACATTGAGGCTAGCCCGTTTTGTCGACTGGTGCGCGAGGCCCTGTCCGAAATGGACCTTGATGTGCTTATTCTGCCTTGCCCAGCCGGCGGCACACGTTTTCGGCCACAGGCCAAAGCCTTGTTGAAAAACACCACTTTCCCGATGCTTGTGGACGAGAACACGGGTGAAATGATGAATGAGTCAGCTCACATCATTGACTATCTGGCCCGCACTTATGAGGGTGGCGTGCAAGCCCAGAAAGGGCCATTTCGAGGCCTCGCGGTGGGTACGTCTGTGTTGTCCACGCTGTTTGGTCTGCGCAGCCACGGTTTGTCAGGCTTGAAGGCGCGTCCTTCGCGCGAGCCTGCCCAGCCGCTTGAGCTGTTCAGCTTCGAGTCCAGTCCTTTTTCAAAGCCTGTGCGTGCACGCCTGTGCGAGCTCGAATTGCCTTACGTGTTGCGCAACACCGCCAAAGGCGCGATGAGCGATATGGGTCCGCCTTCGTTTCGCGACAAGCTTTTTAAGGGCCCAAAAGGCACCACCCGCAATCGCGCCTTCCTGTTTGAAAAAACCGGCAAGGTGCAAGTGCCCTATTTGATCGACCCCAACACGGGTGTCGAAATGTATGAATCGCAAGCCATTTTGAATTATCTGGATCAAACTTACGCTGTGCGCTGAACCAGGAGTGTTGCCCAATGCCTGCCGACATTAAAACCCACCGCCGCGCTTGCCCGCTTTGCGAGGCCATTTGTGGACTTGTCATTGAAACCCAGCTTGGAGAGGTCATCTCCATTCGGGGGGACAAGGAGGACCCGTTCAGCAGGGGCCACATTTGCCCCAAAGCAGTGGCACTCAAGGACATTCAGGAAGATCCAGACCGTCTGACCCAGCCCATGCGTCGCGAGGGGCGTTCCTGGCTGCCCATCAGCTGGGACGAAGCCCTTGAATACGCGGTGGAGGGGCTGGCACAGGTGCGTGAGAAGCACGGCCCGAACGCCGTGGGTGTTTACCAGGGCAACCCCAATGTGCACAACTGGGGTTTGATGACGCACGCCAGTCAGTTTCTGGGTTTGCTTAAAACACGCAACCGATTTTCAGCCACTTCAGTGGACCAGTTGCCCCACCAATTGGTGGTGTACTGGATGTATGGTCATCAGCTCTTGATACCCATTCCAGACATCGACCACACGGAATACATGCTGGTGCTTGGCGCCAACCCGCTGGCGTCAAACGGCAGCCTGATGACCGTGCCCGACGTGGCCCGCCGCATCAAAGCCCTGCAAGCCCGCGGTGGTGAACTGGTGGTCATTGACCCCCGCCGCACCGAAACTGCCAAAGTGGCCAATGCCCATCATTTCATCAAGCCCGGCACAGACGCCGTCTTTCTGATGGCCATCATCAACACCATCGTCAGCAAGGGCTTGTCCAAACTGGGGCGCCTGGCTGAGATCACGGATGGCCTTGATGATGCACTGGCCAGCATTTCCGGTGTGGACTCGGCCATGGCTGAAAAGCTGTGTGGCATTGCCGCCGCCGACATTGAACAAATCGCCAAGTCATTTGCCTTGGCCAGCCGCGCGGTCTGTTACGGTCGCATGGGCATTTCCACGCAGGTGCATGGCACGCTTTGCCAGTGGCTGGTGCAATTGCTGAACCTGATCACCGGCAATTTGGACCGCGTTGGGGGCAGCCTGGTCACCAAGCCAGCGCTGGATTTACTGACTGCGCCGGGCAGCAAAAAAGGCAGCTACGGGCGTTGGTACAGCCGCGTCAGCCAGCGCCCAGAAGTGCTGGGCGAGTTTCCATCTTCTGTGATGGCTGAAGAAATGTTGGCCGAGGGGGAAGGGCAGATCAAGGCAATGGTGACAGTTGCCGGCAATCCGGTGCTGTCCACCCCGAACGGCCGGCAACTTGACCAGGGCCTGGAGTCGCTTGAATTCATGGTGTCGGTGGACATGTACCTGAATGAAACCACCCGCCACGCCCATGTGATTTTGCCCACCTCGGCGCCGCTGGAGCACGACCATTACGACCTGATTTTCAATGTGTTTGGTGTTCGCAACCAGGCCAAGTACAGCGAAGCCACCTTGCCACGCCCCAAAGACGTCAAGCACGACTGGGAATTGATGGGTGAGCTTGCCAGTTTGTACGCCAAGCGCACTGGGCAGGCTGTCAAGCCCATCCCACCGCCGCAAACCCTGCTCGATTTCGGCTTGCAAATGGGGCCTTACGGTGCCGCCTCTGAGCATCGGCTTTCTCTGGAAAAACTCAAGATGTATCCGGAGGGTGTTGACCTTGGTCCCTTGTCCCCCAGCTTTCCCGAGCGATTGATGACAGACACCAAGCGGATACAGGCTTGCCCAGCCGAGGTGCGCATGGCGGCGCTGCATTATTGCGCATCGCTGTTGGAACAACTGGAGGATGCAAAGCCCGAGCCGGGCTATTTGTTGTTCGGTCGAAGGCAGGTGCGCAGCAACAATTCATGGATGCACAACTACGAAAGGCTGGTAAAGGGGCAGGAACGATGCACTCTGCTGATTCACCCGGAAGACGCCAGGCGAGAGAATTTGACCGATGGGCAGCGCACCACACTGAAGGGCCGCGTGGGTGAAATTCAGGTTGACATTGAGGTGTCAGATGAAGTGATGCGCGGCACTTTGAGCCTGCCGCATGGCTGGGGGCACAACCGGCAGGGCATTCGGCAAAAAATAGCCCAGGCCCATCCGGGTGTCAGCGCCAATGACCTGACCGATGAACAATTGCTGGACGCTGTCTCCGGCAACGCCGCCATCAATGGCGTGCGCGTTCATTTTTAGCCCCTTCAGGTCTTACGGACAATCACGCTGCCAATCGAGTAACCTGCACCGAAGGAGCAGATTACGCCAACGTCGCCTTGCTGCAGGTCGGCGTTGTGGCGGTGAAAGGCGATGATTGAACCCGCAGACGCCGTGTTGGCAAATTCATCGAGAATGACCGGGGCTTTGTCGCTGGTCACCTCGTGTGCACCCAACAGCTTTTTGGCAATCAGCTGGTTCATGCTGAGGTTGGCCTGGTGCAGCCAGTAGCGGCGCACATCATTGGCTGAATTCAAACCGAGGCTTTCCAGGTGGGTGGCCATGTGCTCAGCCGCCATGGGGCAAACTTCCTTGAACACTTTGCGACCTTCCTGTTTGAACAGTTTGTCGCGCGCATCGGGGTCTGCGTCTTCCGAGCGGTTCATGAAGCCAAAGTTGTTGCGGATGTTGTTCGAAAACACGGTGGCCAGCTTGGTGCCCAGTACTTCCCAACTGCCAGGTTTGGCGTCTTCAAGTCTTTCAACCAGAATGGCCGTGCACACATCACCAAAGATGAAATGGCAGTCGCGGTCGCGCCAGGCGTGGTGTGCGGATGTAATTTCCGGATTGACCACCAGTACAGCCCTTGCACAGCCTGTGCGCACAGCATTCACTGCCTGTTCAATGCCGAATGTGGCGGATGAACAGGCCACGTTCATGTCATACCCAAAGCCCTTGATGCCCAGTGCTTCCTGAATTTCAATTGACATGGCCGGGTAGGCGCGCTGCATATTGGCTGCTGAGCAGATGACCGCATCAATGTCTTCCGGTTTTTTACCGGCTTTGTTCATGGCGTCCTGGCAGGCTTTGACCGAGATTTCAGCCATCAGCGACAATTCTTCATTGCTGCGCTCATGAAAGATCGGGTGCATTCTTTCCGGGTCCAGAATGCCGGTCTTTTCCAGTACGTAGCGTTGCTTGATGCCGGACGCCTGTTCAATAAAGCCCACACTGGATTCCGCCAGCGCAGTCAGTTCACCTTTGGCGATTGCGTCCGCATTGTGTTGGTTGTAACGCGCAACGTAGGTGTTGAATGACTCAACCAGTTCTTCGTTGGTGATGGTGAAAGGGGGAATGTACAGGCCAGTGGCACTGATGGCGACCTTGATCATGCTGTCTCGCTGTTGTTGTTCGGCGTTGTTCCAAATTATTGCACGCCTTGAACTGGGCTGTAACATCCAGACAGCAAAAAGCCCGGTTGCTCACCGGGCCTTGCTTCAATCCGCTGGGTGTATTCAGGCTTTGATCGCAGGGGTGCTGCGCTTTTGCTGAATGCGTTTAACCTGGTACACCGCAACAAGCATGGCTTGAGCCACAACCAGGGCCGCAGCCGCTAACAGATTGGGGCCTTCGTTGCCGGTGTAGTTGATGTATTCAACACCTGCGTTGGTCAGAAAGCCCAAAGTCATGATGGCCATGAACAACACGCCGGGGGTACGAACGATAGAGCGAATGATTGATTGCATGATATTTCCCTTCAGTCAGTTTTTGTGGGTTCGGATATTCTTGGTTCCGAATTACCTGGTGCATTCACGTTGTGTGTTTGCGTGAATTAATTGTGTACATTTGTGCACTGAAAGTCAAATTGTTTTCAAAAAATTGCTCGAATATTCGCTCTAAAAATTTTTAACCTTTTGTTTTAAAAAAGAAAAATTAAAATTAATTCCGGTGTGTTTCTGTTTCATTTTTTCTCAAAGTAGGGGTCAACTTAAAAAATCGGCCAATTGGCCGGCAATGCCGATCTTTTCAGCCAGCTTTTTCGCCTTGTCCCGATAGGCCTTGTTCACTTGGTCCGTCAGTTTGGCCATGCGTGCCTGTTCTTTCGCACTCATTTCAGCGGTAATCAACATGATTTCCTGAATGAATTCAGGCGTGGCGTAGGCTGCAGCAATCAACTCCAGCAGTTTTTCTTCGGTCAGCATGTTGGCCAGTTTGGCGATGCGGTCTTTGCGCTGGGCAAAACAGGACACATGCAGGTTGACCGCAGGGTCCTCAATCACTTCCATGATCTCGATGGTTTTCTTTTCCGGCATGAAGTCGGTGAAACCGCCCAGCACATGAAATTCACCATCGTGAATCAGTTTGACGGTGACTTTCTTGAGCAAGTCAACGGGCAGTTCTGCCAGCATTTGCTGCGCGCGTTCGGGTATCTGGTTGCGGGCCACGTCGGCCATGAACTCCGCGTCGAAGTGTTTGCACAAGCCGACTGCCTTGCTGATCGGCGTGAAGTAGGACATGTTGGCCGTAATGGCCGGGCCAAACACCTTGGTGCACAGTGTGGCGCTGATGCCATCGGGGGCCAACTTGCCCGCGCCTGCGATTCGTTCAAACACCGGGCCGAACTTGTTCAGCAGGCTGTTCTGAAAGGTGGTGCGCAGCTTCTGCAGGCTGACTGCATCCAGCTTGTCGAGGTAGGCCAGGTCAGCAGGCTCTTTGTGAAGGGCCTGGGCCAGGCGACGTAATTCAGTGTTTCTGTCCATGATTCAAAGCCCCAGTATTTTTTTGACGGCACCACGCAGCAGGCGTGGAATGTGTTCAAGCGCGTTGTCCATGCTTTCCTTCAGGAAGGCATCGTGCTTTTGATGGGCCTGTTCAAGATCTTGGGCAAGTTGCTTTTGCTGGGCAGCGGTCAAGGCTTCCAGTTCGGGCAGCGCATTGCCTACAATGGCTTGCAGGCTGGCGTCGAGTTTGGCCATGGTTGTCTCCTGTTTGTCATTGAAACATCATAAACGTTGTCGATGACTGTTCGTGCGGGTTTGCCTGCAAAACTCTGGAAGATGCGCTCTATACTTGGCTGATCTTGAAAAAGAACAACCCGGAGCAGTCCTCATGAGCAAAGTTCAGCCAATTCAAGGCAATCGCAGCCGCCAATACAAATATTACGATTTCATTCTGGCCGCCTTTGTGGTGGTGCTCTTGTGCTCAAACCTGATTGGCCCCGCCAAAATTGCGCAGCTTGATTTGCCCCTGGTTGGCAGCGTCACGTTTGGCGCGGGTGTGCTGTTTTTCCCCATTTCCTATTTGTACGGCGATATTTTGACGGAGGTGTATGGCTATGGGCTGGACCGCAGAGCTGTGTGGGCCGGGTTTGGCGGCTTGATTTTTGCTTCTTTCATGGCCTGGGTGGTGGTGCACTTGCCCGCCGCACCGTTTTGGCAGGACAGGCAAGCCGCCATTGAAAGCGTATTCGGCAACACCTGGCGCATTGTGCTGGCCTCGCTGGTGGCCTTCTGGAGTGGCAGCTTTGCCAACAGCTTTGTGCTGGCCAAAATGAAAATCCTGACGAAAGGCAAGCACCTGTGGACCCGCACCATTGGTTCAACCTTGGTGGGCGAACTGGTCGACTCCAGTCTGTTTTACACCATCGCCTTCTGGGGCATCATGACCAAAGAGCAGCTCATCACGGTTACGTTGACCCAATACGTGCTCAAAACCGGTTGGGAAGTGGTGGCCACTCCACTGACTTACTGGATCGTGGCCAGCCTGAAACGCGCTGAAAACGAAGACTATTACGACACAAACACCTCATTTAACCCCTTTACCCTGAAAGCCTGATGAATCAAATGCCCGGCAGCCAGCCTTCCATGGCGGCTTACCAACCCGTTCAAAAGCCGGTTTCCAGCTTCGTCAAGCTGCGTGGCTTGAACACCCATTTGCACACCTGGGGCGAGCCCGATTGGCCTTTGGTGCTGATGTTGCACGGCTGGATGGATGTCGGCGCCAGTTTTCAGTTTGTGGTGGACTGCATGGCCAACCAATGGCGCGTGGTTGCCCCTGATCTGCGCGGCTTTGGCCTGACAGACTGGCCCGTGGGCAAAGGCGATGGCACAGCCAGGTCGTACTGGTTTGGCGATTACCTGGCCGACCTGGATGCCTTGATTGATCATCTAAGCCCCACTCAGCCTGTCAACCTGGTGGGGCACAGCATGGGTGGCAACATCGTGATGCTGTACGCGGGTGTCAGGCCCCAGCGCATTCGCAGCCTTGTCAACCTGGAGGGTTTCGGTTTGCTGGACGCAAATCCCGCCAAGGCGGGCAAGCGTTACGCCCGCTGGCTGGATGAGCTGAAAGAGCCGCCCACACTGCGCACCTATGGCAGCCTTGAGGCCGTGGCGCAACGCCTCCAGAAAACCAATCCCAGATTAACCACCGACAAAGCCTTGTATCTGGCGGCGCACTGGGCTGAAAGCACCGAGAGCGGTTATCGCATTCTTGGCGATGCAGCGCACCGTATTTCAAACCCGATTGGCTATCGATTGAACGAGGCGCAGGCCATTTGGGTCAGTATTGAGGCGCCTGTTCTACACGTAGAGGCTGCGCAAACCGAGGCGGGCTTGTGGATGGCGCGTCAGGGTGAGCAGGCTGATTTCGATGCCCTGCGGACCCGGTTTGAATGCGTACCCGATTGGCGTTTTGCCCGCATTGACGATGCCGGCCATATGTTGCATCACGACCAACCGGCTGAACTGGCCCGGCTGATTGAATCTCATCTGGCAGAACACAGGTAAAAAAAAGCCGACCTTTTGAGGGGTCGGCTAAACCTTTCTCGCTTGCGGAGAAGAGGAGACATTGGTTGGAGAACTGTAACAGTCCTCGATGTCAGTATTTTGCGTCTGTCTAACCTTTTGTTCAAGCTGATTTGTAGGTGATTCCTACTAGTTTTGGAGTAATAAATGCCCCATGTCACCGTGGAATACAGTTCGAACCTGTCCACCCTGGATGTGCCCTGGGTGTTGTACAAACTCAATCAATGCCTGGTTGACCTAGACATCTTTCAAGAAAGTGACATCAAAACGCGCGCTTATCGCGCTGATCCATTTCTGATCGGCTTGCAAGACGAGGCAGTTGAGCACGCTTTTTTTGCCGTCCGGGTAGAAATGTTGAGTGGTCGCGAACGGGCCGTGAAGGTGCAGGTGGGGCAAGCTTTGCTGCGCACGCTGGAAGTGCTGCGCATCGGATTGCCCGAGGTTACGACCCAACTGACCGTGCAGGTTCAGGAAATTGAGCCTGAAATTTACTTCAAGAGCTACACCACTGGGGATTAGGGCTCTCTGCTACGCGCCCAAGTGCGGATAAATCTCCGCTTTCAAGTGATTGAACAGTCTGGCATCGTCCAGCAGCGCCATGTGCCCGCTGCGTTCAAGCAAGGTGTGTCGTGCGCCGTCCAGTTTGGCGGCCTTGGTGCGCAACAGCAAAGCGTCGGGTGTGGCTATGACGCTGGTCATTTTGTGGCGGTAAGCGCGATCCGCCTTGTTCAGTTCACTTAAAAAGCGGCTGCCCGGCAACATGTCTACGACGCAATCGCCAAGACCCAGGTGCGCCATGTGAGTGCCTTGGTGGGGTGTGGCCAGGGTAAACAGGTGCTGGACCTGTTGGCGCATTTGCCAGTGTTTGAGCATGGCCTGACGGCAAATCAAACCGCCCATGGAATGCCCCACCAAAAATACGGGTGAATTCTCACATTCTTCACGACTCAGGGTCAGGTTCATGAACGTGGCGAAATCGCTGGCCATTTCACGCACGCTGGCCAATGTGTAACGGGGTTTGTACAGGGCCAGGCGAACACCGCTCCACAGCAATTCCTCGTACAGCGTGGAAAAGCAACCGTGGTTTTCAAGGTAACCCGGCACGAGGAAAACAATCGGGAGTCGGTGATCCTGAAAGTTGGGGCTGAACTGGGGAATGGCGTTGGGTACGCGTTGGCGAAACAGGAAGCTCAAACCCAGCAGATAACCCTCTCGGGCGGCTGCCCGTGCATGCCCAACCAGACCTTCGGCGGGTTTGTGCAAAATGGGTGGCAATGCGGCCATGCTGTCTCCTGCTGCTTTTGATGCTTTTAAGTTACGCCAGCTGTTTCTTTTGTTTCATTTTGATTAACGGAAAAATTACGCGCAGATTGAGCTTTTGGGGGCGCGATTTCGTGGTTTTCAGCGTAAACCCCTACGGAATCGCCTAAGTTTCAGCTAAGTTTTTTAAAGAAGTGTCAAAAAGCCGACACAAGTCCCCATCCAGACCGTCAGACCCTCAGTAACACCCTGAGATGTACCTGCAGCACAACACACCAATCAAATACACAACAAGGACAGGCAGAGGTCATCATGGGGACACGCAACATTGCAGCGGTGCTGCTGGGCGCAGCGTTGGTCACACTGGGGGGGTGTTGGTCATCCGGCAACGATTCAGGAGGTGGCAGCGCATCCGTCAGCCCGTCTGGCAGTGGTGGTTCCACGGTCACCCCCTCTGAGGCAAATGGGCGGGTGTTTTTGATCAAACCAGGCCCCAACGCCACCACCGACATGGTCAAGGCCATGGTTCAACTCAAACCCAAGGACGTGCTGCGGTTCGACTGCGGGTTTTTCAACCTGACGACCGGCATTCAAATCACCGCCACAGAAGATGTCACGATCGAAGGCTGCGGCAAAGACAACACGTTCCTGTCCTTTCGGGACAGCAATTCCCAGGAAGGCTTTCTGGCGTCCAACGTGGTGGGCGTAACCCTGCAAGACCTCACGATTGGCGATTCTCCCGGTGACGCCATCAAGATGAAGGGCGTCAACCATGGCAACATTTTGCGCGCGCGGGCCATTTGGAGCAGTGGTCGCAAAACAGCGGCCGAGGTGCCCATCACCGCTCAAAACTTCAAACAACAGGTGAAGGTGGGTTGCACCGACCCTGCCCGACACGACCCCAACAACCCCAATCCACTGGAGACCGATCACAGTTCGCCCGATTACACCGTCAGCACCGCATCGGGCCGATATGGCATTTACCCGGTGCAGTCGCGCAACATCTTGGTGGAAGACACGGAATCAATCGGTGCATCGGATGCAGGCATTTACGTGGGCCAAACCAATATCGCCAAGATCCGCAAAAGCAGGGCGGCCTTTAACGTGTTCGGGTTTGAAATTGAAAACGTTCAGAATGGCGAATATTCAGAGAACGTGGCTGAATGCAATTCTGGTGGCTTTTTGGTGTACGACCTGGACAACCTGACGCAATACGGATCCAAGTCGCGGGTGTACAACAACATTGCACGCAACAACAACACGTACAACTTCGCGGTGCCCGGTTCAATCGTTTCCAACGTGCCACGCGGTTCGGGCCTGATCACGCTGGCCTACGACAAAATCGACATTTTCGGCAACACGTTTGAAAACAACGGCACAGCGGGCATCATTTTGACCAGCTATGACCTGTTGGGTGAAAACGGCGACCGTCGAATGGACGTGTATTCCGAAGCGGTGAATATTTACGGCAACACCTTTAAAAACAACGGCAATGACCTGCCTTCACCCGACTTTGCCACCATTGTGGCCACCCAGGGGTCCCAGATCAGCACGGCTTTTCCGGCGGTGGTAGGCATTAAAAATGCTGCGGCGGGTGGCGGTTACCGGGGTGCCCACATTGTGTGGGACGGCTACATGGACAGCCTGAACAAAGACTGTGCTGCCCCCACCGACAAGGACGGCAAACCGGTGCCGGTGGACGCTGAGGGCAAGCCCATTCAGGGCAACCAGTACCCCAACCCCAGTTGCCGGTACAACAAGTACAAGTTCGATACACAAGGCAAGCGGATTGTGCCCAAATGGTGGTTCAGTTGCATCAACCCCGACAACAATTTTTCATCGGACAGTCTCGCCTTCTCCAATTTCCATGGCACGCGCGGTCTGGATGCCGTGGTCAACCTCAATACCAATGACCCCACCAAAAACCTGTCGGTGGAATACATCAACAGCATTGCAAGCGGCATTCCGCTGCTGGCGGCCGATCTGGATGTCAGCAAGCACAACTGCATGGCGCGTTTTGGCGCGGGTTTGCCCCATTTGCCAGACTTCGCTTTTGAGCCCTACACACCCACAGGTGCCTACGCGCCAGAACCCGTGCAAGCCAGGGTGGATGCACTGTGCAACGCCCCGCAAAAAGCGGGTGAGGTCAACGAAGCCGCGTATGAGGTGAACTGTCCTGATTTGGCCCAGTACAACCTGTTTGCCGATGCCCAGGACCCACGAAGCATGCCCAATGGACAAGGCATGCCGTATGTGTTGAACACCAAGCTGTTCAGTGACTATGCGCTCAAGCACCGGGTGATGTTTATTCCGCGTGGCAAGAAGGCGGTGTTTCTGGCCGATGAAGACAAGCGCATCAACTCCACCATTGACTTCCCGGTGGGCACCATCATTGCCAAAACCTTTGCCTTCGTAGACCAGCCCAAGGGCACCGAAATGCCTTACGAAACCCGTTTGTTGATCAAACGTCAGCGTGAAGACGGTCAAAAATACTGGGAAGGGTTGGAGTACGTGTGGCAAACCGGTGAAGGCGGTGCCCGCAAAGCCCTGTTGACCCAATACGGGGGCACCGCAAGCGCCAGTTGGGACTATGTGGACAATGACACCGGTGTGCGTCACCAGGGCAGCACCAATGAATACCTGCTGCCCAATGCCAGCCAGTGTTCGGTTTGCCACAGCAACAACGATGTGGACCCGGGTACTGCGCCCATTGGCCCCAAACCACGTAACCTGAACCGGGCCTACCACACCGAGTCGCCTTTGGCTGTCGGCCAAAGTCAGCATGCAGTCAATGGCAAGAACCAGCTGAAATTCATGTGTGACAACGGGTTGATGACGGGCTGCCCAAGCAGCTTCAATCTGGATTCCCGTGGTGTGGCCACCAATGTTCGGCACAATCCGAGGTTCAACATGGCGGGTGACTCCGGTTTGCCTGCAAACTCAAAAGGGGACATTGAGGCCCGTGCCCGATCCTATCTGGAGGCCAATTGCGCCCACTGTCACAACGAAAACGGCCAGGCCTCCAACACCGGCTTTTATCTGGATGTGTTCCGCAGGGTTGACGGCAACATGGGTGTGTGCAAAAAGCCAACCGCCAGCGGCACAGAAGGGCGGGGCGGCCGAATTTACGACATCACGCCTGCGCACTCAGATCAGTCGATTTTGACTTATCGCATCGGGCCTGATGCCACAGCCATTGCGGCGCGCATGCCACAACTGGGTCGCAGTGTGGTGGACACCGAGGCGGTGGCATTGATCTCCAAATGGATCGACACCGTGGTGGACAACACCTACGACAACGCCGACGCTTGCCAGGCCAGCAACAATCAACAACAAGGCACCTCACTTCCTGTGGTGGGCACAGTGCCAATTCCGTAGCCTGAGTCTCTGTCAGAGGCTGCGTTTTCAGGGGGTGTTTCGCAAGGAACGTCCCCTTTTTCCATTTTGGGGCTGAAAGTTTTGTATCCTTGGGGCTATGGCTTTTTTACACGACCCCACCACACTGTTTCTTTTCAAGCTGTTGGCTACGCTGTTGCTGTTGGCCAGTGGCTTTTTCGTCAACCGGGCACTGTCTTGGTCATTGCGCAGGCTTCACCCCAATCGGCCAGACAAGGCCCGTTCGCAGCTGGTGTTTGTGAAAAACCTGGTGCGGCTGGTGGTGTTCGTGTGTCTGGTGATCGTGTGGGCCTCTCAGATTTCGGGGGCCCTGCTGTCGGTGGCTGCCATCGCCGGTGCGCTGATCATCACCGGCAAGGAGTTTGTTCTCAGTCTGTTTGGTTATGTGAACATTTCGTTGGCGAAACCCTTTCGCATTGGCGACTACATTGAAATTGGCGTGCAAAACGGGCGAGTGATTGACATCGACCTGCTGACCACCAAGTTGTTTGAAATTGGCCCCTCGGGCAAATACACCGGGCGGCGTCTGGCGGTGCCCAATTCGATGGTATTTACCCACACGGTGAAGCATTCTTCCATGTTGGGGCATTTCAGCCTGTATCAAATTGAAATCATCTTGCCGTTCACTGCAGACACCAAGCGGGCCGAGGAAGTGGCCTTGAAGGTGGCCAAGGCAGTGGCCGATGAATGGGTAGAGGCCGCAGACCGCTACTTCGACATGATCGAGGTGGCTGATTTTGTGGATTTGCCCAGCGCGCACCCTGCCGTGTTCTGGCAGGCCTACAACGAGTTGGCGCACAAAATGATTATTCGCATGGCCTGCCCACTCGACAAGCGGGGCGACGCCGAGCAGGCGGTTTATCGTGGCTTTTGGCAGGAATTCGGGCCCGTGCGCTAAAGCGATCTAATCGGGACGGGCTTATTGGCCCTTTTCGCGATATTTCATCAACTCGCGGGTCAGCCACGCATTGCTGGTCTGCTCGGGCTGGTTGGGGCACTTGACGGTGTACACCCGGCCGCTCAATTCGCTTTTGGTGGCGGCCAGTTTGATGAAGTCCTCTGTTGTCAGAATGTCGTCCCAGTAGTAATTCAACTTGCGTTCAATGTGCTTTCGCGCTTCCGGGCCTTTGTGCGCGCTTCCATTCCTGTTGTAGGTGCAGTCGCTTTGTTGAACAAAATCAAGAAGGTGGTTGATTTCAGCCTGGGTGGATTTGGCGGGCGATGCTTCTGCAGCCAGGGCTGTAAACACCATGAAAAGCCCCAGAATGGCGATCATCAAAAAGCGGGTAACGGCGTTGTTTTTCACATTCATGTCCTTTTTTTGCGAATGCACATTCTACTTTGTGCATTGACAGTGGGGTTATCCCCACTTACCTTTACATCAGTCAATGTTACATTTGAAATAACAAACAAACGTTTGACTGAATAAAAAAGCAGTCCACCTGCACCAAGCCCACCGTTGGAGAACACGACAGATGGTTAAAGAAGTCGCCGCCGCACAGACTGGCATGCATCAGCTTGAATTGGCCTTTCTGAAAGATGTTGGACCGAAATACCTCACCCTGGCCCGCGCGCCCCATGGACTGAAGATCCGCCAATGGAAAAGCCGTTCTACCGTGCCCCTGCTGAACAAGCTGCATGCCGGTTTTTCGGGTTTGAAGCGCAAGCAGGCCTTGGTGGATGATCATCGGCTGGTCTGGCTGGAAGGTGGTTTGCCCGAGGGCACGCCCGTTGTCCTGCTTCATGGTTTTGCATCCAACAAGGAAAACTGGCTGTCGCTGGTGCCTTTTTTGTTGCGCCACTATCGCGTGTTTGTGCTGGACCTGCCCGGCTGGGGTGAAAGCACCTTCAACGCCAACTTGCCTTACGGCCTCGACGACCAGGTGGCCCGTGTGGCCAGTTGGATGCAGGCACACGTGTCAGGCAAGGCGCATGTGGTTGGCAACTCCGTAGGGGGCATTGTGGCGGGCTTGTTGGCAGGCCGCCACCCCGAACTGACCAAAACCGTGTGTTTGATGAATCCGGCAGGGGCCAAGGGAAGCAACGCCACACGATTTGAAGATGGCTTGCGCAAAGGGCAAAACCCGATGATTGTCGAGAGCCTGGCCGGTGCCCACACCCTGCTGAGTCTCGCCATTCACAGCAAGCCGATTGCATTGGCCCTGGCCCCATTGATGGCGCAAGACCTGATCAACCGTCGGCACGTGAACCGCCACCTGTTTCATCAGATGTTTGTGAATGCCCCCGATGAAAGCAAGCGCGGCATGTGCAACATCGAGTCACCTGCCTTGATCATGTGGGGCAAAGAGGACAAGTTGGTGCATTACACCGGCGCGTTTCTGTATCAGGAAGTCATTCCCGGTTCAGAGCTTGTTTTGTTTGATCAGGTTGGCCACCTGCCCATGGTCGAGATCCCAATGAAAACCACCAAAACCCTCCAGAACTTCTGGAAATCGGTCGAATCCGAATAAACTTGGGTCAGGAATAACTGACAACAAGGGGTTTGCATGAAATTTCGTTCAGGAGCAGTGGCCGTATTGTGTCTGGCAGCATTGGCATTGACTGCGTGCAGCAAGAAACTGGAAGGCACCTACAAAGACGATTTGGGTTTGCAAAAGTACGAGTTCAAGTCGGATGGCAATGTGTACGTGTCTACCATGGGCATCACCAAAGAAAGCAAGTACACCGTTGAAGACAAAAAGGTGAAGATCAAAAACGGCGACGACGTCACCATTTATGACCTTCAGGACGACGGTACCATCAAAGGGCCCTTGGGCATGTTGCTCAAGCCCCAGCCCGGCAAATAATTACTTCTTTCTGGCGGCCGCCAGTTGCGCCTGCAAGGCATCAATGCGCTGGTGGTTGTCTTCTGAACCGATGTAAGTTCTGAACAGCCACTCCTGGGTGCGCATGGACGTGTCCAGGTCTTGGTTCAGCACCACATTTGACAGGCGTTTGGTTTCAGCCAGTGCGGCCCGGTCGTAGCCTGCCATGTCTTTTGCAATTTGCGCCACGCTGCTCAACAGTTCGCCTTCTGCAAACACTTTGCTGACATATCCCATGCGTTCGGCTTCAGCCGCGTCATAGATTCGGCCTGTCAGGGCCACTTCCTTGGCTCGGCCCAGGCCGATGATGCGCCACAGGGGGTCCATGATGGGGGTCAGTGACAGCACAATTTCACGCTGCCCGAACTTTGCGCGTGTGGAGGCATAGCGAATGTCACACATCATCGTCAGGTCGAAACCTCCGGCAATGGCTGCACCGCCAACCGCGCAAATCACGGGCTGTTCTGCAAACAGGATGGCGCGGTATGCCCTGTGAAACAGCGCGGTGTAGGCCTCGTTGCTGACTTTCTCCAGCTTTCGAATTTCATTGAGGTCAAAGCCAGCCGAAAAATAGCGCTCTCCACCGGTCAACACAATCACATTCACGTCCTGGCGATGCCCCAGGTTTTTGAACATGTTCTCAATTTCCAGCAGCACGTCGGGTGCCAGCGCGTTGCCTTTGTCCGGGCGATGAATGGTGACCGTGGCCACTTTGTGTTCAATGTGAAGCTGTAGGTACTGGAATTCCATGAAATGCTCTCTGTCTCTCATTGTTGTGATGGGGAAATCCCGAATTGCCTTGTAACGTTTTGTAACAACTTGTCGCGACGTTTGACCTGATTTACCACTTCTTTTCGTGGTTTTGAAAAACAGGGTCGGGTACACAATAACTCAAATGGGCTATCCCCTGATGCAGGTTGTGCGCCCAGACCCCGATCAAAATTCTGCGGAAAAAGACCCCATGGCAAATCAGGACAATTTAAAAGGGACCTTGGAAAAAATCGTACCACTGCTGGCCCTTGTGTTTTCTTTGGCACTGGCGTCTGCGGGTGCATTTGTCGGTCAGGCCTGGATTGGACTGGCCTTTGGCCTGGTGGCCGTGGTAATTGGTTTTGTGGCAGGGCGGCTTGGGCAGTCAAAGTCCGACCCCGTCGAGCAGACCCGGCAGGCCGAAGAAGACCTCCGCATAGAGCAACAAAACACCCATGATCAGCACGAGTTTCATGAACTCGGTGAGCGCTGGGTTCCGACATTGAGCAATCAGTTGAAAACGGCCAACCAGCAGATGGAGCAGGGCATCGTTCAATTGACCGATTCATTTGGTGAAATTCACCAAAAGCTGAATGAAACCGTAAAACTGGCCACCGAGGCTGCTGGCGTGTTGGGCCAGAGCACTGGCGGTGGCAGCGGTCTGTCTGAAAGTGTGCAGCACACTTTGACAGGCATGTTGAGCGACATCAAAAAGTCATTGGATGAAAAAGCCGTGATTTTTCAGGAAGTACGCGGATTTGTGACCTCCACCGATGAACTTGCCAAAATGGCCACTTCGGTAGAGGAACTGGCAGGCAAGACGAATTTGCTGGCCTTGAATGCGGCCATCGAAGCCGCTCGCGCAGGTGAGGAAGGCCGAGGCTTTTCAATCGTGGCCGATGAGGTGCGCAAACTGTCCATGTTGTCGGCAGACACAGGGTTGAAAATCCGCCAGCGTGTGGAGCAGATCGCTCAGGCTGCGCGCCGTGCAGGCGAGGGCGCCAAAAAAATGGAAGCGTCTGACCAGCACATGCTGGCAAGCGCCAATGAGGTGCTTCACGAGGTGGTCAGCCGCTTTGATGAAGTGACTGTGCCCTTGCATCACGCCAGTGAAAACATCATTCACAACACACGTCAGGTGTCATCCAGCCTGAACAGCGCAGTTGTGCATTTTCAGTTTCAAGATCGGGTGTCTCAAATTCTTGGGCATGTGGACGACAGTCTTCAAATGGTTCGGCAGCAGGTCAGCATGGGTTACAGCGGCCTGAATACGGCTGAGTTGATGCATGAACTTGAAAAGAATTACACCATGGCCGAAGAGCGCCACAATCACGGCGGCGCAGCCACAGCGGTGAAAAAGGCAGCAACCCCTGTGGCCAAGCCAGCAGACGACGACATTACATTTTTCTGAGAAAGAGTCGCTATGAGCAAGACTATTCTGATTGTGGACGATTCAACCTCCTTGAGGCAGGTGGTTTCGATGACCTTGAAAAGTCAGGGGTTTGATGTCGTCGAAGGCTGCGATGGCAAGGACGCGCTGACCAAGCTGGATGGCCGCAAAATCCATTTGATTGTGAGCGACTTGAACATGCCGAACATGGACGGCTTGAGCTTTGTTCGGGAAGTCAAAAAACTGCCGAACTACAAATTTGTACCCATCATCATGCTGACCACTGAGTCGGATGAAAAATTGAAATCCGAAGGCCAGCAGGCGGGGCTGAAAGCCTGGATGGTCAAGCCGTTCAAGCCCGAGCAAATGATTGCAGCAGTGAACAAGCTGGTTGCCTGATGCAACCCTTGAACCCTTTGAGGAGCTGAACATGGAGACCCTGAACGACACCGTGGCTGCAACGCAGGCCTATGCGCTGGAATGTCTCACAATTGCCGATTGTGGGCCCTTGTATGAGCGCATCAAGCAGGGTTTGGCACAGGGTGAATCCATCGTGCTGAACTTGAGTGATTGCCAGGAAGTGGACACCGCAGGTTTGCAATTTCTGGTGGCCATCCAAAATGACCCCGAAGTGAATTTGAAAGTGCATTGGACCAAACCCTCAGACACGGTGTCTCAAAAGGCGGCTCGCCTGGGCCTGACCTCGTGGATACACGCCGGCGCACTGGAGGTTTAAGCACATGGCTTTTGAATTTGATCTTGAATCGTCACGCGGTGTGTTTTACACCGAGGCCCGTCAGCTATTGGGTGAAGTGGAATCGTATGTGTTGCAGTTGGAACAAGACCCGCATGACACAGAAACGCTGAATGCCGCATTTCGCGCAGCACACACCATCAAGGGCAGTGCCGGGGTGTTTGGCTTGTCTGTGATTACGCATTTTGTACACGATCTTGAAACCGTGCTTGATCGGGTACGCAACGGTGAAATCGCCTTTGACGGGGCCATGAGCACGCTGGTGCTGGAGTGCCGAGACCACATTTCCAACCTAGTGGACGCCATTGAAGGGGGTGGAAACGCTGAACACGTCGGCGAGGATCTTGCACCTGTTCAATCGCAGTTGACCAAGCGCCTGCAATCCTATTTGCTGGACGCTGACCGGTCGTCTGATTCAGGCGGCGCAACCTTGCAAGATCAAGCGGCCAGCCCGGCTGTTGCCACCGATGCCTTGTGGCACATCTCCGTTCGCCTCGGAAAATCCACCCTGTGCGATGGCTTCGACCCTGCACCGATTTTTGGCTATTTGTCCACCTACGGTGCCATTGAGGCAATTATTCCCGTACTCGACAAGTTGCCCGCCTTTTCTGATCTGGATCCCGAAGGCTGTTACCTCGGCTTTGAACTGCGCTTTCGCACGGACAAAAGCAAGAAAGACATCGAAGAGGCCTTTGAGTTTCTGACGCAGGAAAGCCAACTGAGGATATTGCCTCACCAATGCAGCGTCGATGAATTTGACGCCCTGGTGGCCAGCTTGCCTGAAGAGGAGGGCCGAGCCCTGGAATTGCTGGAGCAGGCTGGTTTTACGCGGCCAGCTCCCCAGGTGCAGCTGGATCAATCCAGTGCCGTGGCAGAGCGACCTGCCGATGCCGTGGTCAATATTCCTGTTAGCCAGAAGAAGAAGGCCCCTGCAAAGGCATCTGCCTCTAGCCAGTTGATTCGTGTGCCTTCTGACAAGCTCGACGCTTTGATCAATCTGGTCGGTGAATTGGTGATTGCCAACGCCGGCACGGTTGAACAGGCCAAGCAAATGAACAACGTCAGCATGCTGGAGGCCACCAGTGCCGTGGCAGGGTTGATTGAAGAAATTCGCGATGGTGCGCTCGGTTTGCGCATGGTTCAAATTGGTGAAACCTTCCAGCGATTCCAGCGCGTGGTGCGCGACATCTCCATGGGCATGGGCAAGCAGATCAGCCTGGACATACGTGGTGAAGAAACCGAACTGGACAAAAGTGTGGTCGAAAAAATTGGCGACCCATTGATGCACCTGGTGCGCAATGCGCTGGATCACGGGCTTGAAACCCCTGCTGAGCGCGAAGCTGCCGGCAAGCCTTTGAATGGCCGACTCGGCCTGCACGCCTATCACGACAGCGGTCACATTGTGATTGAAGTGTCGGACGATGGCCGTGGCCTGGTGCGTGACAAAATTCTGAAGAAGGCCCTTGAAAAGGGCATCGTGACGCCGGAGCAAACGCTGAGCGATGCCGAGGTCAACATGCTGATTTTTGCCCCTGGGTTTTCGACGGCAGACCAGGTCACCGACATTTCGGGCCGCGGGGTAGGCATGGACGTGGTCAAACGCAACATTGAAGCGCTTCGTGGCTCTGTGCAGGTTCGTTCTGAGGCCGGCAAAGGCACCACGTTCGAAATTCGCCTGCCTTTGACACTGGCGATTATCGACGGCTTTACCATCGGCGTGGGCAATTCGGTTTATGTGATCCCGCTCGGCTTTGTGCGGGAGTGTCTGGAGTTGCCCAGCTCGGCCCTGGTTGAAGACGACCGCATGGACATTCACTACGATTTGCGCGGTGAGTTCCTGCCCTGTGTGCGCCTTCGCAAGGTGTTTGATGTCAAGGGTCCGCGACCCAAACGCGAGAACATCATCGTGGTCAGCTTTGGTGGCGTGAAGGCAGGCATTGTGACCGACCAACTGCACGGTGAAAGCCAGACCGTGATCAAGCCCCTAGGCACCCTGTTTGAACAGAACAAGGCCATCAGCGGCGCAACAATACTGGGCTCGGGCGATGTGGCATTGATCATCGACGTGCCCAAGCTGATCGGGGAAGTGGCCCACATCACCGCGCGCCAGAGCGACCGCTTGCGCCTTGTCAGCTGATCGAACTCAACGAATTTTTGAAGGAACACCACCATGGACGACTTGAACAAACAGATTGCCCGCAGCGCACAGGGAGATGCCGCATTGGACCAGTACCTGACTTTTCAGGTGAATCAGCAAAAACTGGCCGTGGACATTTTGCGCATCAAGGAAATCATTGAATTTGACCGCATCACCGTGGTGCCCATGATGCAGCAGTGCATTGACGGCGTCATCAACTTGCGCGGCTCCGTGGTGCCGGTGGTTAACTTGAGTGCGCGTTTTGGACAGGGCAAAACCCAGCCGGGCAGACGCACTTGCATTGTGATTCTGGAAAGCCAGTTGGCCGATGAAACGCAAGTGGTCGGCTTCTTGGTGGACGCTGTCAATGCTGTGGTCGATGTTCCTGTGGACCAGATTGCGCCACCTCCACAATTTGGCGCGGGCATCAAGACCGATTTTTTGCGCGGCATTGGCAAAGTGGACGACGAGTTTGTCATGCTGCTGAACGTGGAAAAGCTGCTGGACTTTCACATTCCTTCCGATCTGGAGGAGGCCGCTGCTGCAGCCCATGCCGCTGCGGCCGTCACAGCCGGTTCAGGCGCGGCTCAAACCCAGGTTGAAACGGCTGAATTCTAGCCCCTCGAACGGAATTAAGGCCGGGTGCGCAATTCGATCACCCGGTCGCGCAATGCTTCCATGTCGACGTCTGTTGCGTCAATTGCCGGGCCAATCTGAAGATCGATTGGTCGGCCCCATTCCTTTTCCTTGAAGCGCGTTTTGCGCGTAAACACCGAGCCCCACAAGCCACCCAAAGCCATGGGTATTACAGGCACCGGGCTGTGCTCCAGAATTTTCAGCAATCCGGGTTTGAATTCACCAATTTCACCGTCGCTGGTCAGTTTGCCTTCCGGAAAGAGGCACACCACCTCGCCGTCGTCCAGAGCGGCTTTGACCTGCCTGAACGCCGCTTCAAACACAGCAGGGTCTTCTTGCCGGCCGGCTATTGGAATGGCTTTGGCGGTGCGAAAAAACCAACCCAATGCCCTCATCTGGAAGATCTTGTAATACATGATGAAGCGCAGTGGCCGTCGAATGGCGGCAGCCAATACGACCGCATCGCTGAAGCCGATGTGGTTGCACACCACAATGCAAGGCCCTGTGTCGGGGATGTGTTGCAAACCCTTCACCTTGAAGCGGTACACCGTGTGAACCAGCGCCCACACAATAAAACGCCACAGAAACTCGGGCACCAAACTGTAGATGTAAGCCGCCACCACCAGGTTGAACAGGCCGGCAAACAGTACCAGCGCCGGGGTCTGAAAACCGAGGCCGTGACAAAGCAAGCCCAGGCCAGCAGCAAGCACCATGAAAATCGCGTTCAAAACATTGTTGGTGCCGATTACGCTGGCCACATGCGCCTTGTCGGCGCGGGTCTGGATCAAGGCGTACAAGGGGACAGTGTAAAAGCCGCCGAACAGACCTGCCAGTGCGAGATTGATCCCGAAACGGATGGCCTGTTCGTTGTGCCAGAAAGGCAAAGGTGTGTTGATGAGAACCTGATCAGGCAGGTGACGCCAGGCCAGCAATAAAAACAGGCTGAGCCCAGCAGAGCCCAGCGGTACCAGGCCAATTTCGACCTGTTTGCCCGACAGCTTTTCACTGAACAGGGAGCCCAGGCCCACTCCGACCGAAAAAAGGCCCATCAGCCAGGTCAGGCCAGCAGAATCGAGTCTGAGGTGATGTTGGGCAAGGTCAGGCAATTGTGCCAGCACCATGGCACCGATGAACCAGAACCAGCTGATGCCGAGAATGCTGAGCCAGACCGATCGGGTTTGACGGGCCTGTTTGAATCCTGTCACGTTGGATCGCCACAGGTTGTTCAGTTCAAAGCTGGAAGGGTGCTTGGTTGGAATGCCCGGAATCCAGAAAGTGACCCCCAACCCGATCAGCGCAACCAGGCAAGGAATGAGGGCCAACAGCAGGGTAGAGCCTTTGATTGAGACCAGCACGCCTGCGGTGAGTGTGCCCAGCAGGATCATGATGAATGTCACGCTTTCAATGAGGGCGTTGCCGGCCATGATCTCTGTTGTGGCCAGTGTGGCAGGGAGATACGCGTACTTCACTGGTCCGAAAAACGCCGATTGCGTGCCGATCAGGAAAACGCAGCCCATCAGCAGCCAGAAATTGGCTTGAACCAAACCATACGCCGCCAGCAGCATGATCAACAATTCGGTGGCTTTCAGAACTTGAATAAGACGCGCCTTGTTGAAATGGTCAGCCAGGTGCCCCCCAAGCCCGGAAAACAGTGCAAAGGGTGCGATGAAGAGACCAGAGGCCAGGTTCGTGACCGTGGCCAGGCTGAGTTGGGTGTCAAACCGGGCGGCTTGATAAGTGAATAGCAAGACCAGCAGTTGCTTGAAAAGATTGTCGTTGAATGCGCCCAGCGCCTGGGCAGTGAAGTAGGGTAGAAACTTGCGGGTGGTCAGCAGCATGCGGCGCAGTCGACAGCCAAAAGC
Source organism: Limnobacter litoralis (assembly GCF_030160455.1). Taxonomy (GTDB): domain Bacteria; phylum Pseudomonadota; class Gammaproteobacteria; order Burkholderiales; family Burkholderiaceae_B; genus Limnobacter; species Limnobacter litoralis. The sequence goes on from NZ_BSOJ01000032.1 coordinate 186,898, forward strand.
CGCAGTTTAACTTCAATGTTGAATAGTTGTGAGTCACGCGCGGGTGGTATCACCCTTCGGGACTAGGATTTGACGCAGCGCTCAATCCGGATCTGAGACCGGTTCAGTGGTTTGCTCACGGCGTCTGGTGCCTGGTAGGTGCTGCATTGACCGATGAAACTGTACTGGGCCGTGTCCGAGTTGATGTTTTTATCGATCTGGACCACACCGAGAACCAGCACGAAAAAAGCGCCCATGAACCAGAACAATTTTTCGTTTCGACGGAAGAACGCGTTGATGTCAAACATTTCAAATAAATAAACAATATTCAGTTTTTGTAACTTTGCCCGCGCAATTTTTATCAATTGAAAACAAAAAGTCAAGTGAAATCAATTGCTTTGCCGGGTAATCGGGCCCACGTCAAGAATCGGCGATGCGTCCAGTGTGTCAGCACCCATCAGATGAGTGACTTTGCCCAGCGTTGCTGCAATCTGGTGTTGCTCCCATTCGGGCAGTTGGGCAAAGTTGTGTGCAAAACGCGCTTGAAGGCTCGAAGGCGCCGCTTTGGCCTCGTGTTCGCCTTTTTCCGTCAGGATGACTTCCAGTCGACGCCGATCCTCACTGCTGCGGCGCTTTTCAATCAGCCCACGCTGTTCCAGTTTTTGCAATATTACAGTCGAGGTGACAGGCGACAAGGTAAGTGCTTTTGCCAGATCGCCGGGTGAAATGCCAGGGTTGTCTGCAACCAGTTGCAGGGTCAACAATTCAGACGTGGCCATGTCTGCAAGCTTGGCCAATTCCTTGGCGCTTGCCTCTGTGGCGCGAATGATGCGTCGCAAAGAAACCAGGCTGTTTTCCAGCGTGTTTTTCATGAAAATTGCCTGCGGAAATGCGTTTATTTTCAAAAGAGCCACTATTGTAATGTGCCGCTGTGTATTGCAATTGTTACAGCCTCGCGATTTTGCACACTCTACAAACTATTTTTTCCGCAATTTGATTTAATTTACAAAGTAAACTATTATTGTGTTTGTCCTTTCATAAAACAGCGATTTTCAACGAATTTCGCTGCTTTTACGAAAGGGTGATCAAAAAAATACTTTTATAAATAAACTGTTTGTGCCGAAAGGCTTCAAGCGATCATCCACATGTCAATGCAGAACCTCGTTTTGCGTCAGCCCGTTTTGGCCGACGCCACGGCAGTGTTCGACCTGGTGTCAGAATGCAAGCCACTGGACCTCAATTCTCACTACTTGTATTTGTTGCAATGCAGTCATTTTGCTGACACTTGCGTACTTGCGGAGTTGGATGGGCAGCTTGTCGGTTGGGTGTCCGCTTATTGCCCGCCGGGCATGCCAGACGTTTTGTTTGTCTGGCAGGTGGCTGTGGGTCCAACGGCCCGTGGATCTGGCCTGGCCCGCAAAATGATTCAAGCCTTAATCGACAAAACACCGTCAGCCCGACAACTTCACACCTCCATCACGCCAGACAACAAGGCCTCTTGGGCACTGTTTGAGGGACTGTCGCGTCGCTGGAACGCCACGCTGACGCAGGCAGACTGGTTCGAAAAACACGCGCATTTTGGCGGACGCCACGACACCGAAGTTTTGGTGCGTATCGCGCTGCCAGCCACATTGCCTTGATGGCAATTCAACGATTTTTACACAAGGAGTTCTTAGCATGAGTCATGAAACCAAATCCGTCGATTTTCAGACCCTGAGCAAGATTCGAACATTTCAAAAGCACGAGTCTGAAGCGCGCAGCTATTGCCGTAGCTTCCCCGCCGTGTTCACCAAGGCCCGTGGCAGCTTCATGACGGACATGCACGGCCAGGAATATCTCGACTTTCTGTCGGGCGCAGGTTCATTGAATTATGGTCACAACGATCCGGAAATGAAGTCCGCACTGGTGGACTATCTGATGGAAGACGGCATTGGCCACAGCCTGGACATGCACAGCGCAGCCAAGGCGAAATTCATTGACGCGTTTAACCGCTACATCCTCAAACCGCGCGGTTTGCAATATCGAATCCAGTTCACCGGGCCCACAGGCACCAACTCAGTAGAGTCTGCCATCAAGCTGGCCCGCAAAATCACCGGTCGGAAGCAGGTGATTGCATTTACCAATGGCTTTCATGGTGTCACTCAAGGGGCGCTGGCTTGTACGGCCAACACGCACCACCGCAGCGCATCTGCCAGCACGCTGTGTGGCGTTGACCGCTACCCCTATGACGGCTACATGGGTGAGGGTGTAGACACCTCGGAATACCTCGAAAAAATGCTGACTGACAAGTCCAGTGGCCAAGACGCCCCTGCTGCCATTTTGGTCGAAGGTGTTCAGGGTGAAGGTGGTTTGAATGTGGCCTCCATGGCCTGGCTGAAAAACATCGCACGCATTGCCCGCAAGGCCGGCGCCATGTTGATTCTGGATGAAATTCAGGCGGGTGTGGGTCGTGCTGGTCAGTTTTTCAGTTTCGAGAATGCCGGCATCGAACCCGACCTGATTTGCCTGTCCAAATCCCTCTCCGGCATGGGCCTGCCCATGGCGGTCACACTGATTCGCCCTGATCTGGATTTCTGGAAGCCGGGCGAACACAACGGCACATTCCGCGGCAATTGCCACGCCTTCATCACCGCTGCCACGGCCATTGAAAAATACTGGTCCAACCCAGCGTTTGAGCGTGGCATCGCCAAACGCGCAGAAATCGTGACCGACGCCTTGCAAACCATTTTTGAGCGAAATGACAACGTGTCCATCGGTTTGAAAGGCCGCGGCATGATGCAGGGCATCGAAATGGCCAGCGGTGAGTTGGCCGACCAGGTGGTGGCTGAGTGTTTTAAAGAACACCTGATCATCGAAACGTGTGGCAACGAAGGGCAGGTCGTGAAGGTGTTTGCGGCATTGAACATTGAACTGGAAGACCTGCGCAATGGCTTGAACACGCTGGCCCGGGCTGTGGCCAAGGTGAGTGCGCAGGCCGACAAGGCTGAATTGAACAAGCAAGGAGTTAAAGCATGATTGTAAAAACACTGAAATCACTGACCAACACCGAGAAGCACATTCATTCCGAAGGCTGGGACAGCGTGCGACTGCTGCTGCGTGACGACAAAATGGGGTTTTCGTTTCACATCACCACCATTCTCGCCAACGCCGAGTTGCACATGCATTACAAAAACCATTTGGAGTGCGTGTATTGCATCAGCGGCAGCGGTGAAATTCTGGACAAAGCCACAGGGCAAACGCACCCCATTGCCCCAGGCACTATGTATGCCCTGAATTTGCACGATCAGCACTGTCTGAAGGCCTATGACGAACCCATGGTGATGGCCTGCGTGTTCAACCCACCCGTCACCGGTGCCGAAGTGCACGATGAAAGTGGTGCGTACCCAGCCATGGCGGAATAAACCCAAAACATTGAGGAGAAGGACAACCATGATTCTTTCAGCGGTTAGAGACCCTTACCCGACCAGAGACAAAAACGAAGGCGCCTTGGTGCGCCGGGTTGAGCCAGTGGTTCACAGCCCGTGGCATGACAATGCACCTTTGACCGAGGCGCAGCACCAACAATTCGAGCAACTCGGGTATTTGGTGTTAACAGACGTGTTTTCCAGTTTCGAACTGGACACACTGCGGGCAGAGGCCGAGCGCACCGCCCAGCAATGGAAAGCCCGCCCGGATTGTGAACGGGTTGTGCTAGAGCCTGATTCCGAGCAAATGCGCAGCCTGTTTGGTGTGCATCAGCATGAGGGTTTGTTGGGTGAAACAGCCAGCCAGCCACGCGTGCTGGAGGCGGTGGAGTATTTGCTCAATGACTCGGTGTACATTCACCAGTCACGCCTGAATTTCAAAAACCCGGTGTACGGCAGCGGCTTTGAGTGGCACAGCGACTTTGAGACCTGGCACGCCGAAGATGGTATGCCCGGCATGCGGGCAATCAGCGCCACGGTGCTGCTGACCGATGAGGTGTCTGCCGATGGTTCTCTGAAGTTCATCCCCGGCTCCCATCGCACCTTCGTGGCCTGTCCGGGTGAAACACCTGACACCGGACATCAGCAGGCCCTGCGCCGTCAAATGGCAGGCAAGCCGCCTTCACTGTTCCTCGATTTGCTGGAAGAGAATGGGGGCGTTCAGGAACTGGTTGCTCCAGCAGGTTCTGTCGTGCTGATGGACTGCAATCTGATGCACGGTGCCGGCAAAAACACCAGTGATTTTTTACGGGCCAACCTGTTTTATGTCTACAACGCGGTCAGCAATGCATTGTGTAAACCCTTTGCAGCCGATGCACCGCGCCCCGACTTCATTGCCAGCCGTGACATCAAGCCGCTGACTGCTTTAAGTGAGGTTTGAGTGAACGGCACCCTGGGATTGGCCATTGCATTTTTCGGGTGTCTGTTGGTGGTTTTGCTGATCGGCCTGAGTTCGTCGCGGCTTGCTCAGGATTCTGCAGCCGATTACTTTGTGGCCAGCCGCAGCATGCCGCCCTGGCTCGTGGGTCTTTCGGCTGTGGCCACCAACAACTCCGGGTACATGTTCATCGGCCTGATCGGTTACACCTACACGGTAGGCCTGCAGTCGATCTGGTTGATGGTGGGCTGGATCACTGGCGACTTGATTGCCTCCCTGATTGCACATGAACGTTTGCGTGATGAGGCCCATGCGCAGGACGCCAAGGGCATCATCAGCGTATTGACCCGTTGGGGTGGACAGAACCGACGCGCATGGCAGGTGGTGGCCAGCGTGGTCAGTGTGCTTTTCCTGTCGGTGTATTCGGCGTCGCAAATTGCAGCGGGCGGCAAGGCCTTGCAGGGTTTGCTCGACATTCCAAGCGTTTACGGCATGGTGATGGTGGCCGCAGTGGTACTGGCTTACAGCATTGCAGGGGGTATTCGCGCCTCCATCTGGACTGACGCCGCCCAGTCGGTTCTGATGGTCATTTCCATGCTGTTTTTGCTCGTTGCTGCGGTGGAGCATCTGGGCGGGCTGGGGCCTGTCATTGACCAGGCTCAGGCCATCGACGGATTCATGAGCCTGTCGCCCACCGGTCTGGATGTGCCTGGCTGGTATGGCATTGTGGCCTTCATTGTAGGCTGGATGTTTGCGGGCTCGGCGGCTTTGGGGCAGCCTCACATTGTGAGTCGCTTTTTGGCGCTGAAAGAGACCCGCCAGATGAACAGGGTGCGCATGTGGTACTACGCCTATTACATTCTGTTTTACAGTTTCGCCACCTGTGTCGGCTTGCTCAGTCGACTTTACTTCACCCACGGGGCCGATTTCGACGCTGAAATGGCATTGCCCGACATGGCCCGTGACCTGCTGCCTGGCTGGTTGGCCGGTTTGATGTTGGCGGGCATTTTTTCGGCCACCATGTCCACGGCGGATTCCTTGGTGCTGTCCTGCTCGTCAGCGCTAACCCAAGACTTGCCCAAGAAGCCGATTGAAACCAAAGGTTTGATTAAACTGGCCACCGCGTTCACGACTGTGCTTGCCCTTGTGATTGCGGTCAGCAGCAATCAAAGCGTGTTTTCGCTGGTGGTTTGGGCTTGGGGTACGCTGGGTGCGGCTTTTGTACCGGTAATGATGATGCAGATTATGGGTCGCCGTCTGTCAGCCATTCAAATGCTGGTGGTGTCTGTGCTCGGCGTTTTGGCCACCGTGGTCTGGAAGTTCCAGGGCTACCCCGGTTCGTTCTATGAAGGCGCCTTCGGCATGGTGGTTGGCTTGTCCACGGGCCTTGTTCTGAGTGGGTTTTCGCGACAGAACCACCTCAATGGGGGGGGTTAACTCGGGGAGGGTGTGTATATTAGAGTTTTGACCAGTAAACATTGAGGAAAGCCCGTCAACAGGGCTTTTCACGAAGGTGTGTGTGAATGTCCTGGATTCCAGTGGGGTTTGAACAGCCAATTCACAGTTTGGCGCAAGCTCAGGTTTCTGTCCTGATTTTCGGATTCTTTGCCGCCATGCTTTCTATGCTGGTTGGGGTTGAAATGCGGGTGGCGCAGACCAAGCGTCCGTCCAGCAAACCCTGGTTCTGGCGACGCTTCCCTTTGTCCGCCTGCTATCTGGTGTCCATGTGGTTTACTTCCGTGTTCACCAGCTTGGCCTTGCCTCTTGCAAAAATCAGCAGTTTCTCGGTCACTGCCTCGGTGATCACGTTCATTGTCTGGATCAGCGTCATCATGGGGCAAGACTATGTGGCGCAAAATCTAAAGCACAAGGCCGGTTTATTCCAGTTTTTGTATTCTGTGTTTGCGACGGTTTCTTTCTTTGGCGCCCATTCCTGTTTCCTCTTTTTACCCAGTTCCCTCAAGATCAAGGCGGTGTACTGGCCTGGGTTGGTCGTTTCGTTTCTGACGGTGTACCTGTTTATTGGTCTGTTAAGTAAATTTGCGCAACAAACCTCAGTGGGTAAAAGCAAGGCCGTCAGAGACCGGCTGATTTACATCACCAGCCTGGTGTTGATCAATCAGCTGATCGTGTTCAGTTTGATCGCCTTTGTCGAATTGAATACCTTCAGCAAGACGTTTTCACCGTTTTGGCTTGCGATGGATTGGGGCTCTTTTGAGGTCTTCGTCAGCGTGCTCGGGCTGATGATGATTATGGCTTTGATCTATCGCGTCTATCTGTCACTAGACGCTTCGATGGACGCGTTGCGCGCTGACAGTGAAAACCTGAAAAAAATGAACAGAATCGCCCTGCAAGAGGTGGCCAGTGCGTCTGACAGTCTGCGCGTAAAACAGGACAAAATTGCGCAATTGGAAAAGGTGATTGTGTCTGCAAAAACCGAGCACTTGCTGTCGGTGGAGGGGTTGCTGGCTGCACTTTCAACGCTAGAGGAGGGCATGTTTGAGTGGGATATCGAAGAAGACAGCATTGAGATGAGCAAACAGTGGGTGGCTCTGTTTGGTTTGCTGAATCCCGGCAGCACGCGCCAAAAGGTATCCGAATGGAAGTCGGGTTTTATTCCTGACGATCTTGCTTTGCTGGAGGAGGCCACTGAAAAGCTGTTGATGTCTGAAGACCAGGCGATTTCTTTGCAGGCGCGCTACAGAACGCCCACGGGAGCATTGTTGAAGCTCGAAATTCGAATGGCTTCGGTGCAGAATCCTTATGGCATGTCCAGCAGGGTGGTGGGGGTGTTTCACGACAGAACGGAAGAGATGGATCTCGAGTTGTCCATTCGTCAGGAGTTGAGTGAGGAATCCATTTTGTCGACGCGAAAGACCCAGTTCGTCAGTTATCTGGCGCATGAAATTCGCACGCCAATGACGATTATCACCTCGGCCAAAGCATTGCTGGAATCCACGCTCAAGCGTGATCCGGATGTGTCGGAAAGGGTTTTTCAATACATTGATCAAATTGGCACCGCTTTGGGCGCGCTCAGGGGCTTGGTGGATGAAACCTTGATGTTCATGGGTACTACCTATCCCAAAAGCCAGCTTTCCATCGAAAGGCTTGATTTGAACAGCTTGTTAAACCGGTTCTCAGAGGTGGAGCAAAAGCGGCGTTTCTTGGGCCGACCCATTCAGATCACTTGCGCAAATGACTTGGTAGACACTGGATTTTATTCAGATGAAACCATCATTTCGCAGGCCATTCGTCATCTTGCCAATTTTGCGATGGAACATGTGTCCGAACGCCCGGTTATCGAGGTGTCGCTTGAACAAGATGTACTGGCCCTGAGTTATCACATGAGTGCCTGGCCTCACTGGATGATCCGAACCGGTGAACTGGAGCCGATGACAGATCAGGAAGTGATGGTCCCATTCAGTGATGAGTATTTGCCTTTTTCATTGCTGATCACCAAACGGGTGATACGTCTGGTCAATGGACGGATTATGATCAAAAGCTTGAAAGGCAAGCATCGATTGATTGCAGAAATGCCTTCGCTGAGGGAGGGCTCATGGCTCGAATCATGATCGTAGAGGATGACTCCATTATTTTAAGTAACCTGTCACAGTTGCTTGGAATGACAGGGCTTGACGTACTCGAGGCTTCAGACGGACAGGAGGCATGGACCCTGCTGGAAGCGGGTCGAGGCAATTCGCGTCTCGTTCCCAACGTGATTTTGAGCGATTTGATGATGCCTAATTTGGATGGCTTTCAGTTGTTGAGCGCAGTCCGCGCTGATCGCGATTTCTCGCACATTCCGTTTGTCCTGCTAACGGCGAGAAGCGATTCAAGCGATGTGAAGACAGCCTTTGATCTCGGTGCAAGTGATTATCTGGTGAAGCCTTTCGAACTGGATGAGCTGATTTTGGTGGTCAAGCGTCAACTTGGCAATGCCGGTGTTGGCGTGGGTGCAGATGACCCATTGGGCCAGTCTCTGGAGGGACTCAGTTCCCTGTTTGATTGATTGCTTACTTGATGTTCAGTACCGATATTTCCAGAAGCCGGTTGATGGCGCCTTCAAATCCGTTGACGAAAAATGGCAGTGTAATCCAGAGTACCCACAAGCCTGCGGCAATTGTGATCGAAAAGCCGATTGACATCACGTTGAGTTGGGGTGCTGCCCGGGCCAGAATGCCCATGACCAGGTTGGCGATCAGCACTGCAGTCAGCACTGGCAGCGAAATTTGCAAGGCCAGCATAAACATGATGGACCCCGACGCTGCGATATTCTGGTAGTTGACCACGTCCACCACAGCGCTGATGGGAATCATCTCGAAGCTTTTGACCACGGCTGTGATGACCAGTAAATGCCCATCCAGCGCGAGAAAAACCAGCGACGCCAACATGCTGAGAAAACTGCCGATCAAGGGCGTTTGCCCCCCTCGCGCAGGATCGACAAACTGCGAGAATGCCAGCCCCATTTGAAGACCCAGAATGTCGCCTGCCATGTCGAAGGCGGAAAACACCAGTTGCATGGAAAAGCCCATGCTGACCCCGATCAGGATTTGTTGAAGCAGAATCCCCATGGCACCTGGGCTTTGAAGCGTGGGAGGTACAGGAATGACCGGCACGACCAACACGGTGATGGCAGCTGCAAGCGCAACGCGCACACGCCTCGGGATTGATCGGTTGTTGAACACGGGGGCCGTGGCCAGCATGGCCAGAATTCGGATGAATGGCCACACAAAAGTGGCCACCCAAAGTTCCAGCTGCGCGCCAGAAATAGGGATCATGGGCGCTGCACCTACCCGATGACGTTTGGAATGCTTGAAATAAGGCGTGTGGTGTAATCCACCAGAGTGGACAGCATCCACGGCCCGAGTAGCAGCAGGGTTCCAAAAATGGCCAGTACTTTCGGAATGAAGGACAGGGTCATTTCATTGATTTGCGTGGCGGCTTGCAAAATACTGATCAAAAGGCCCACGATCAGCGCCACCAGCAAAAGGGGGCCCGCAATCATGAGCATGACTTCAAGGCTGTCTTGTCCCAAGGTCAGTACGGTTTGGCTGTTCATGGTGTTGTCCTGTCAAATTGCGTAAGCGTCAGGTGGAGAAGCTGCTGACCAGTGAGCCAATCAGCAGGGTCCAGCCATCGACCAACACGAATAGCATGATCTTGAATGGCAGCGAGATCAACATCGGCGAGAGCATCATCATGCCCATGGACATGAGCACGCTAGACACGATCAGGTCGATGACCAGAAAGGGCAGGAAAATCATGAAACCGATTTGAAAGGCGGTTTTGAGCTCGCTGGTGACGAATGCAGGGATTACCACTCGCATGGGCAACTCAGCCGGCGTTTTAACGTCGGGCAGGTTGCTCAGGCGCATGAAGAGGGCCAGATCCGGTTCGCGGGTCTGCTTGAGCATGAACCCTTTCAAGGGCGCTGAGCCTTTGTCGATCATTTCCTGAAACTGGATTTTGTTTTGGCTGTATGGCAAATAGGCGTCGTCATAGACCTTTTGAAACACGGGCGCCATGATGAAGAATGTCAGAAAAAGACTTAAGCCGATGACCACTTGGTTGGGGGGTGAGTTTTGCGTACCCAGCGCCATGCGCAGCAGCGACAGCACAATGACGATGCGGGTGAAGCCCGTCATCATGAGCAACATGGCTGGCAGGAAACTCAGGAACGTAAAAAACAACAGCGTTTGAATGGGAACGCTGTAATTGACGGTGCCACCGGGCCCGGGCGTTGAGGTTAAACCGGGCAACATTTGCTGTGCGTGTGCACTGGTGGCCATCAGGCCTGCAACTGCAAGGGTGATAAGCCAGAAAATTGGCTTGCGTGTCATGATTTAACCTGTGGGCTCTTTATTCGTTCCAGTAGCTTAGCAAATGTGACAGCCGGGTTTGTGTTGTTGGTGTGTAAATCGAGGCTGTCTTTGGGCATGCTGTGCAGGGTGTTGATGCTGTGCGGTGTGATCCCGAGAACAAGCCAGGTGTCGCCCAGTTCAACCAGGGCGATTTTTTCCTTGGGACCGAGGTGTTGAACCGCGATGAATTTGTAAAACGATTGACGTTTGCCGGATGGAGTGACGCCGATGCGCTTTAAAGCCCAGGCCAGGCCGATAATCAGACAGAGAACGAGGAGTAAAGCCAGCGTGGTTTGAAGCAGGTGCCCGGAATAGCTGGTTGTGTCTGTTGCCAGCGGGGTGGTGGCTGCTTGCGCGAATGCCATTGCAGGCAGGGCACTGGCCATGAATAACAGGGTTGCTGAAAGCGACTTGCTGCGTGTGTTCTTGGCCATACCACCCATCGAGATGAAAAAGGTTATCGGTTCAGCTTTCTGAGCCGCTCGGAAGGTGTGATGATATCAGTCAGTCGAATGCCGAAACGGTCATTGACCACAACCACTTCACCTTGGGCAATCAGGTAGCCGTTGACAAGCACATCCATCGGTTCACCAGCCAAGCCATCGAGTTCAATAACCGAGCCCTGCGCCAGTTGCAGAATGTGCTTGATGGGTATCTTGGTCCTGCCTAGCTCCACAGTCAACTGCACCGGAATGTCCAGAATCATGTCAATGTCGTTCTGGGTGCCAGACGCAACACTGCCGGAAAAAGGTTGGAACAGTCCGCTGGCTGGTTTGGCCTGACTGGCTTGTGCAAACAAGTCGTCTGCGTCGCTGGCCGCACCGGTTTTGCCGGTTGTTTGTGCCTGTTCGGCCAGGGCGGCTGCCCAATCGTCTGCTGGATCTGTGGCGAGTTCTTCGTTGTGTTCAGACATGATGTGCTGTCCTCATGAGTTTGCGGCAGCGCCGCTGTGTTCGTCGGTGGCGTGCTTGTGCAGAAGCGCTTCCAGTGCTTTTTTGTCATCGGTGGCTTCACCGCCGCCCACGCTCAATACCTCTTCAACCCGAAGTGCGTATTGTCCGTCGCTGGTGCCGTAGCTGCAGTTAAACAGGGGCACTGCATCCACCTTGGCTTCAATGGTTTTTTCAATTTCAACGGGGATGACGTCACCCACTCGCAGTTCAAGAATGTCTTTGATGGTCAGGTTGGTTTGAGCCAACTCGGCGATCATTTCGACTTCGGCCAGTTGCACCTGCTTTTTCAGCATGGTGACCCAGCGTTTGTCGGGCTCGGCCTGATCGCCTTGCATGCTGGAGTACAGCAGGTCACGAATGGGTTCAAGCGTGGCGTAGGGAATGCAAATGTGCAGCGAGCCGCCACCGGCACCCATTTCGATCGAGAAGGTGCTGGTCACCACAATTTCAGAAGGTGTGGCTATGTTGGCAAACTGGGTGTGCATCTCAGAGCGCAGGTATTCCGGTTTCAGCGGAAACACTGGGGCCCAGGCCTTCACGAATTCTTGTTGAATGACTTCCAGCATGCGCGCAATGATGCGCTGTTCAGTGACGGTGAAGTCACGGCCTTCCACTCGGGTGTGAAAACGGCCGTCTCCACCAAACAGATTGTCAATGACAGCAAATACCAGGCTGGGGTCGAAAATGAACAGGGCATTGCCACGCAATGGGCGCATGGCCATGATGTTCAGGTTCGTTGGCACCACCAGGTTGCGAATGAATTCGTTGTACTTCAGCACTTTGACCGAACCGACCGAAATTTCGGGGCTGCGGCGCATGAAATTGAACAGGCCGATGCGGATCAGACGTGCAAAACGCTCGTTGATGATCTCCAGCGTTGGCATGCGGCCGCGTACGATCCTTTCCTGGGTGGCCAGGTTGTAAGGGCGCACGCCATCGTGGCTGTCCTGTGCTTCTTTGGTTTCTTCTTCGCCGTTTACGCCGCGTAGCAGTGCATCTACTTCGTCTTGTGAGAGAAAATCGCCTGGCATGGTGAAGTCCCCCCTTATTGAATCACGAAGCTGGAGAAGTGAACGTCGCGGATGCCTTTGCTGGCGTCCTTGTCTTCACGCTCTTTCAGGGTCACCCGGGCGAGATCGACCAATTCATCCATCAGCTTTTGTTTGCCTTCGATGTGGCTCAGATCGGCCACATTTTTGCTGGACAGCACCATCAAAATGCGACTGCGAATGATCGGGGTCAATTGCTTCATTTCTTCTGCGGCAGCAGCGTCCTTCACCTCGTAGGTGATGCCGACCTGCAGGTATCGGGAATTGTCGGGTTCAGCCAGGTTCACGACAAACGGGTCCATAACAACAAACACGGGGGGACCAGCGGGTTCTTTGGCTTTGTGCTCAGTGGCTTTGCCTTCTTCGCCTTTGTGGCCCAGCAGAAAAAAGGCTGCGCCTGCCCCGCCCAGGGCTAAAACAAGGACTGCGACCAGAATGATGATGAGCTTCTTTTTGCTCTTCTTCGGTGGCGCTTCGTCGGTGTTGCTGACTGCTGCAATCGGTGCGGCTTTCGCCATGGCTGACTCCCGGTTTAAAACACAAGCAATTTGTTATGAATTTCTTTTTTTCTATTGTTGCAAATGTTCAATTTTGTAAAGGCCTGAAAAGCCGTGAAGTTCGTAGCCAATTCGATCTTCAAGGCCTTGTGTGCGAGGCCTTTAGGCGAAAAGATCAAGCCCGTTGTTGCCGATTTTTGGCGCAACTGCCTTGGGTGCTGAATCCATGTCAGCGGACTCGCCATCGGACTGGCCCTGGCCTCCCTGTCTCTGCCCCTTTCCACCATTGGCCTGTTGTTGGCCCTGGGCCTGCTGTTGCAGGTTGGCAAAGGCATTTTGGGCGTCGGCTGCGCTGCCATGAATTTGAACCTGACCGAGTTGCAGGCCGCTCTGGGCCAGCGCTTCCTTCAGGCCGTGTACGGCTTGGGTCATTATGGCGGCGGATTGATCGTCCTGTGTGCGAATGACCAGGTGAATTTCCTGGCCTTTTTGCACCAGTCGCATGTTCATGGGGCCAAAGCTTTCAGGATTGACCCGGATGTCCACGGTGGACATGTTTTTGCCAAGCGTCCAGTTGACCTGTTGGGCCAGTTCTTTCACGAAACCAGGTTGATTGACCGGTGTTTTGATCAGTGCTTCACCGGCAAGACCGGTGCGGGTGGTGCCCAAGCCCATCAGCCCTGCAGCAGGATTGCCCGTGGCCGAAGCGGCGGCGCTTGCGCCGGTGGCCAGAATCTTGTCGCCTGCCTGAAGGCCTTTGACGTCCGCCTCGGTCCCTTGCCCTGTTTTGCTCATGGCTTGTGCCTGTTGGGCAACTTGCATCGCCTGCACGGCGGCACTTCGCACAATCTGCGTGGTATGGGTAGTATGCGTGTTGAGCGGCTGTTGGGCCGCACTTGTCGGCCCTTTCAGGTCCACGTCTGGGGCTGACTTGCTCTTGCTGAGTGGGTCAGCATCGTTTGAGCCGCCTGCAGCGGTGTCGGCCTTCAATGCCACTGCGTTTTGACCAAGTCCGTTGGTGGTGTCAGTCTGGGGCGTGGCTTGGTCTTGCAGGGTCTGTGTGGCTGCGCTGGCGACCACTGTGTTGGCGGTCTGCGTGCCAGTGTCTTTGACGTTGGCAGGCTCGCTGTCCTGCTGGTTGTCGCTGGCCTTGGCCTGGGTGTGGTCGTCGGTCTGCGCTGCGGTGCTGTCCTTGACCTTTTCGCCCTCGGCAGGTTTGTCTTTGTTGGCAGCGGTTTGCTCACTGCCCGATTTTTCAGTCTGGGTGTTGCTTGTGTCCGCCAGCTTGCTTTGAGCCGATTGCACAGGGAGGCTGCTCGTTGAGGCGTTTGCGCTTTGAGCAGGTGTTGCGGTCATCCAGCTGCGCTGGGCCCATACCGCGGCTTCGCTGGCTTGCTGTTGTCCGGCCAAAGCCAGGTTGTCGCTGTTGTTCTGGCTTTTTTTAATGCTGTTCTGATTCAAGGCTTCGCGCATTTCTTCCTGAATGGTTGAAAGCTTGGCCTGGGGCGTCAAGCTGGACAGGGCTGACGCAAACAGGTTGTCAAAGCCCCCCGCTTTGGAGTTGGACGACACCTTGGATTGTTGGGTGGCCTGCGCTGCCTGACTGGCGGCTGCATTATTTCTGGTCTGGATGGACTGGGCAGATGCGCTCATCGTGATTCTCCAGCAGTTTGCGTTCTGTAGATTCGGGCTGCAAATTCGTCGTTCATTTTCTGTTCGCGCTTGTTTTGAATGACGGCTTTTTTCTGGGCTTCCCGCTGCAGCAGCGTTTCATATTTCTTCTGCTCTGCGAGCACGTTTTGCCAGGTGGCCAGCTGCTTTTCAACGGCGGTTTGCAAGAAGCGGATTTCGTCGCTTTGTTGCTTCAGGGCGGTGTCAATTTTGCTGTTGTACAGCAGTTGACCTTGCAACTGCATACCCGTGATGCCCGTTTGCGAACGGTTCAGCAGTGCGGCCTGGCATTCGTCGCGGTAACTTTCAAGCATGGCCAGTTTGTCCTGGCTTTGTGCCAGTTGCTGGCGCGTGTTGGCCAGGGCTTTGGCGCATTCGTCGGCTTTTTCTTTGGCTTGTTCAACCAGAATTTGCAAAACGTTGCTCATAAAACCTCAAGTTAATGCTTGGTGCTGCCGTTAAAGTCATCGGGGAAAAGTGCTTTCAGGCCATCTATGGCCTCTTCAAAATGCGCACTCTCTAACATTGACTGCTGAAGCAGCTTTTCAATCTGTGGATAAAGGGCCAAAGCATGGTCCAATTGTGGGTCTGCCCCCGCCGCGTAAGCGCCCACGGTGATCAAGTCGCGATTTCGCTGCACCTTTGAGAAGCTGGCTTTCAGATGCCGGGCAGCATTCAGGTGTTGCGCCGATACAATGTTGTGCATGGCCCTTGAGATGGATTGCTCGATGTCAATGGCCGGGTAATGGCCTGATTCTGCGAGTGAACGCGACAGCACAATGTGACCGTCCAGAATGGCGCGCGCCGCGTCAGCAATCGGGTCCTGTTGATCGTCACCTTCAGTCAACACCGTGTAAAACGCCGTGATGGAGCCACCGCCTGGGCGACCATTGCCGGCGCGTTCAACCAGTGCGGGCAGTTTTGCAAACACGCTGGGCGGGTAACCCTTGGTGGCGGGTGGTTCTCCAATCGCCAGTGCGATTTCACGCTGGGCCATGGCGTAGCGGGTCAGTGAGTCCATGATCATCAGCACATTGTGGCCCTGGTCGCGGAAATGTTCAGCCACCACTTGGGTGTAGGCCGCACCCTGCATGCGAAGCAGGGGGCTGACGTCGGCGGGTGCTGCAATCACGACGCTGCGTTTGAGTCCTTCTTCGCCGAGGATCTGTTCAATGAATTCTTTCACTTCGCGACCGCGTTCACCGATAAGGCCCACCACCACACGGTCGGCTTTGGTGTAACGGGCCATCATGCCCAGCAGGACTGATTTACCCACGCCTGAACCCGCCATCAGACCGATCCGCTGACCACGCCCAACAGTAAGCAGGGCATTGATGGCTTTGACGCCGACATCCAGTGGTTCGTGAATGGGTTCGCGTTCCAGCGGATTGATGGGGCGTGCAGCCAGTGGGCAGCGCTTCTCGAATTTCAATTCACCCAGGTTGTCCAGCGGTTTGCCATTGCTGTCCACCACCCGGCCCAGCAGGCTGTCGCCCACGGGCAAGTGTTTGGTTTTGTCCTCTGGCCTGCGCCAGGGGTGGGCTTTTTGTCCCAGTTTGGGGGCTTGGGCTGGCGGTTCTTGCGGAATGACGCGCGCGCCTGGGGTCATGCCATGCACGTCGGTGGATGGCATCAAAAACAGCCGTTCACCACTGAATCCAACCACCTCGGCTTCCAGATCAGGGGTGCCTTTTTGCACCACTGTGCACACGCTGCCCACAGGCAGCTTCAGGCCCACCGCTTCCATCACCAGGCCGGCCACGCGAACCAGTTTGCCCGTTTGGGCCACCGGCTGGGCAAACTTGACGAGCGCCTGGCAATCATCCAGCCAATTCAGCAGATCGGTGCTCATGGGTTTAAACCTCGTCTGGGGAAAGGGGTTCGTGTTTGCCAAGCTGTTCGATGACGCGCAGCCAACGGGTTTGCATGCTGGCGTCTATTTCACCTTCTGGGTGGTGAAGAATGAACCCACCATTGAGTTGGCGCGGGTCTTCCATCAGCTTGATCTTGCCCAGTTCGCGAGTGTCGCCAATCTGGGCCTCAAGAACTTTCAAGGTCTCTGGGTGTGCGCTCAGTGACACTTCCTCCGCATTCAGTCGCATGGAGTGAATCATGTCTTCCAGCAAACGTGCGGCGTAATCGGGCTGCAGGGCCACGGTGTCGCCAACCACCTTTTTACTGACTTCAATTGCCAAGTCCAGCACCTTGTCGGCCAGGCTGGTCTTAAAGGCGTCAAACTGCTGTGTCAGAGATTCAGCCATGGCGACCAGTGCCTGCCTCTCTTGATGCGCCGCCTCCCAACCTGCCTCATAGCCCCGTTGCAGGCCTTTTTCTTCAGCCTCTCGCAGTGTTTTTTGTTCAAGCGCTTCAATGTTGGCTTCACGCTCGTCCAACTCACGCTTGCGATCGAGCAAAACCTGTTGCTCGGGGGTCAGCACCACTGGCTTGCGGTTTGGGTGATCGCCAAAATGGCCTGACAATTCCTGCAACAGGCGATCCACTTTGTTGTTGAACTCGGAACCGACCGGGTTGATTGACCAACTGGGCAAATCAGCCGCTGCCATGCCCCGAATGATCTTGGAATTAGACGAAGGCATCGTCGCCTCCGCTGCTCAACTGCACCTGACCCTCGTCGGCCAACCTGCGAACGGTCTTGAGAATTTCTTTCTGTGCTGCTTCAACCTCTGAAAGTCGAACAGGACCACGGGATTCCAGATCGTCGCGCAGTGCTTCTGAAGCGCGGGTGGCCATGTTTTTGAATACTTTCTCGCGAATGGATTCGTCTGCACCCTTGAGCGCGATTACCAGTTGATCGCTCTGCACCTCGCGCAGAATGGTCTGAATGCCGCGATCGTCGACGTCCAGCAGGTTGTCGAAGGTGAACATTTCGTCCTGGATACGCTGGCACAGGTCGTTGTCGTAATCACGAATGTTGTCGAGTACGTTTTTCTCGGAACTGGTGCCGACATAGTTCAGAATTTCTGCCGCTGCGCGCACGCCACCGAGGGTGGTTTTCTTCAGCTTTTCACCGGCAGTCAAAACTTTGGCCAATACGTCATTCAGCTCGATCAATGCATTGGGCTGAATGCCGTCGATGGTGGCTATTCGCAAAATGACGTCTGAACGCAGCCGCTCGACAAACAGGTTCAAAATGGCTGCAGCAAAATCGCGCTCCAAATGAACCAGGATGGTGGCAATAATCTGGGGGTGTTCGTTTTTGATGAGTTCAGCCACGGTGCCCGGGTCCATCCACTTCAGGCCTTCGATGCCAGAGGTGTCGCTGCCTTGCAAAATTCTGTCCAGCAAGAAGCCGGCTTTGTCGTCACCCAAGGCCTTGGTCAGTACGTTGCGGATGTAGGAATCGCTGTCCAGGCCAACCGTGCTTTGGGTTTCTGCTTCCAGTACCAGCTCTTCCGCGATCTTTTCGATGCGCTGGATGGGCACGTCTTTGGTTTTGGCCATCTGGGTGCCCAGTTTCTGAACTTCCTTGGGGCCCAGGTACTTGAAAACTTCAGCCGCCTCTTCTTCGCCCAGGCTAAGCATCAGGATTGCGCCTTTGGCGATGCCTTCTTCAGTGTCTGCCATGTCGTGTGCTTCCTTTGTCTCGTTTCGCCTTAGGCGCCTTGCTGGGCGTCACCATTGACCCAGTTTCTGACGATGTTGGCCACAATTTGTGGATGTTCTTTGGCCAGCCTGCGCAGGCGCTCCAGTTTTTCCTGTCGGTTCATACCGGGCACTGACCCTTCACGCTGAAGCTGCTCCAGCAGTTCCACGTCGTTGTTGGTGTCAGCCTGGTTGGTCAAGAGTGGGCGTGTCTGGCCGGGCAACAGTTCTGGGCCTTCGTTGAATGGCTCGACGGTCACGGGCTTGAACAGTGGCTTGAAGATGCCGAACACCAGAATGGCAGCCACCAGTGCAATGCCCAGCGGCATGCCCATGGTCTTCATCAAGTCCAGAGTTTCTGGTTGCTTCCACATCGGCATTTCAGGGGCAGCCACCGTGGTGAATTCCTGGTTGACCACGTTCACAGCGTCGCCGCGTTTGACATCAAAGCCGATGGCCTGTTTGACCAGTTCGTCGACCTGCTTGATCTCATCTGGTGTCAACGGCACATTGCGGGTGTCGCCCTTTTTGTCCTTGATGGTTTTGTAATTGACCACCACGGCAGCGGAAAGGCGTTTGATCTTGCCAACCTGGTCCTTCACAACCTGTGTGGTCTTGTCCACTTCATAATTGATCGTGGAGTCCTTTTGCATGCTGCCTGTTTTTTCGGTGCTGTTGGCACCGCCATTCTGGTTGTTCAGGTTGGCTTGCGGATTGGCCCCAATCGGTGCACTGGTGTTGCCGGGTGGCTGGTTGGACATCACGCCAGGTACGCCAGAGGGGTTGGTGCTTGTACCGTCACGCGTTTCACTGGTCTGCTGGCTGCGAATGGTGGCCTGCGTGGGGTCTGTGTTGGGTTTGTAAATTTCATCCGTGCGCTGAGACGCGGCATAATCCATGTCTGCGGTCACGGTGGCCCGAACGTTGTCTCGGCCAAACATGGGACTCAACAATTGCACGATGCGGTTGCTGAGGTTGCTTTCTACCTGACCTGTGTAAGCAAGTTGGGTCGGGTTCAGGCCATCCACGCTTTGACCTTGCTCGGTGAGCAGGCGGCCGGTTTGATCAACGATGCTGACCTGTTCAGGGCTCATGCCGGGTACGCTGGACGAGACCAAATGCACGATGCCCTGAATCTGGGCTTCGTTCAATTGGCGGCCGCCGTACACATTCAGCACGACGGACGCGCTGGGTTGTTGCCTTTCACGAATGAAAATGGACGGTTTGGGAATTGCCAGGTGCACGCGAGCGGCCTGAACAGCCGAGATGGATTCGATGGAGCGGATCAATTCGCCTTCCAGCGCGCGCTGGTAGTTCACCTGTTCCTGAAATTGGGTAGTGCCCAGTTTTTGATTGTCCAGTGCCTCAAAGCCGGTCACGCTGCCTTTGGGCAGACCCTTGCTGGCCAATTCCAGACGGGTTTCATACACCTTGTCAGACGGTACAAGAATGGCCGTGCCTGTGCTGTTGAACTGAAACGGAATTTTCATCTGGTTCAGGGTTTCAACAATCGCGCCGCCATCCTGGTCGTTCAGCCCGCTGAACAACACACGGTAGCTGGCTTGATTGGCCCACATGAACAGCGAGGTCAGTACGGCGATGAGGAAGGGGACCCCGACCATGATGCCGATCTTGTTCTTCTGGGGAAGTCGCTTGAAACGTGCAGCCAGGTTGCCGAAGGGGTTGCCTGCGCCTGTCGCATTCATCGTGCCTATTGTTTCAGCCATGTTGTCCGTCGCGTCTGTAAAAAGGTTTCTTGACGTTCACATTGTGCGGGCAGGGTGGGCAAGGCAATTTGATAAAAAGGAGGGTTAACGGCACTCATTTAAAAAACTTGAGGGTTTTGAAAAAACAAATACAGGGGTTTTTGCCCCCTGTTTCCGGGAATGAAACGCCAGGCTTGCTGTAAAAAGAGAGGGTACAGAAGTGTGGAGAACCGCGATGATCGATAAAACCGCAATGATTGCCAACGTGATGGCCACCCAACCTACAGGGAATGTGGGCGGTGCGGGTGCTGTCAACAAAGGTCAGGGGCCTGAGGGGTCGTTTACTGACGTGATCGGCAAGATGCTCGAAAACTCGAGCAAGGCGTCAGCCACGGCCGACGATTTTGCCCAACGCCTTCAAATGAATGACCCCAAGGTCAGTTTGGAGCAGACCGTTCTGGCCATGAATTCGGCCAGTCTGCAATTCACAGCGGTGGTGCAAACCCGCAACAAGGTGCTGCAGGCCTACAACGACATCATGAACATGCCTGTTTAATCAATCGAACTGGACGCTGCCCTTTGGCGGCGTTCGGTGGCCAGTAAGAAGCGCTGCAGACGTGCTTCGTCGTGATGATCTTTCAAGTGGATTTCGCAACCGTAGAAGTGCGAGTCTTCGGAGTCTGCGCTGGGTTTGATGTTTTTGACCACGATGTCCAGCAGCATGGTGTGGTCATTTTCCGGCAGTGACATTCTGACGTTTTCAAACACGTGGCCTGCCTTGTGGGCAAGCTGGTGGCCCCACACATTCAAACCACAACCCGCCAGACTGAAATCCAACAGTTCAAACCGTTGCTCAAGGGTGTCAATTTCAAGCTGCACCTGGGCGCGAAAAACCGCATCTGCATAGATGCGGAAATAATTGCGCCGCTGTATCCGGGTCATGCTGGGCGGAACGTTGATGCGCAAGCACGACACGCCCTCAAATTCTGCATTTTCCATCCCTTTGCCTTCAAATTGAACCTTGACCCCTTCCGGGAAAGCAACAATCCAATAGGGTGTCTGGCTGGTGCACTGATTCAAAAAGCGCTTTTCATAGGGCGTGCCCAGATAAATTTTGCCTTCGTCGAAACGCACATCCAGTATTTCTGTCACGAAGTAATCCGACACGCCTTTCAGAAACACGTAAAGCTCATTTTCCTCGCTGAGCATGGCTTTGCAAAGGCGTTGCACCACGGTCGGTGAGTGCACCGCAAATTCAGCCAGGGTGGCTTGATCCAGTTCGGGTTTGAGATTGTTTGAAGAATCCATCATTTTTTTGATTTTACGGTTGAATTGTTGACAGGTGCAGCGCCGGAAGTCTGCCTGTTTTCGACAGAATATACCCAGGCCAGCAATTCTGCGATGACCTGGTAAAGGCCGGGCGGGATCTGTTGATCCAGGTCGACACCCATCAGCAGAGAAACGAGTTCTCGACTTTCATGCACAAAAACGCCAGAGGCTTTTGCTCGTTCAATAATCTGGTCAGCAATGAGGCCTTTGCCCTTGGCAACCACCTTTGGCGCACCTGAATTCTCAAGGTAGGCCAAGGCCACTGCCTGCTGAGGGGACAGTTGTTCAGGGTTGCTCATGTGGATGCCTCATTGCTTCGGCTCATGATTTGACCATGTTCAAGTGTCAGGCCCTTGAGATTCAAGGCGTCCTGAAATTCACGCCAATGCGCATCAAGCGCCTGTTTGCTGGCAGGGTCCGCCTTCATGCTGACGTCACATCGAGACCCTAGCATGCGCACTCGAACCTCCAGTTCACCCAAATGGGCCATGTCCAGTTTCAGTCGCGCGACCCAAGGCCGAACGCCTTCTGCCTGCGCTGGATCATCCCGCTCGGGCGGGCTGTCGTCAGGCTGAATTTCAACCTGCACCGGGCGTTCCAGCAAGCCGTTTAAGGCCAGTGCGATGCGGTTTTGATCCAGTGTCGCCAGTTGGGTGGTGACCATCCTCACGGATTGGTTCAGTGCGTTGGGATCAATGTTTTTTTCAGAAATGACCTGCTGCGCGTCAAATTTGGCTTGGGGTTCCAGGGCCAGTTGCTCTTTGGTGCGCTGGCCGTTGGCCCATTCTTTCAGATGCGATTCGTAAAAAAGGCCGCTGTTTTCAATGGCCGAACTAACCTGCTTGGCCAGTGGGCCGCTGATGTCGCGAGTGAGTGTTCCCAGGTCGGCTTTGGACACAGCGGTGTTCGACTGGGCTGCGCTGTTGGCAGGGTCACGCGTTTGCCCATCCCTCAGATTGCGGGCGGTTTCTACCAGTTGTTCGACGCTGCGCAGCGTGTTGGCTGGCAATGGCGTGGTGCGGTCCGTCACTCGATCCAGAAATCCGATCAGGCGAGCGGAACTGGACAATTTGTCGACAAAGCTGGGTGAGTCGGCGTCGGGGTTGTCTTCCGGGCTTTCACCAACCAGCAAATTGCGGATGTCGGTCGTCTTTCGGGTTGAACCGGTCTCGCGCGTGTTTCCACTTTCTTTTTTTTCGTTCAGCGCGAAATTGACTGTGATCAATTCGCCAGCCGTCAGCATTTTGCCTGGGGGCAATTTGACCGGAATGTTGTTTCCAGCGTATTCCAGCACCGCTTCGCCGTCTGCCCCCCCTTTAACCACCTGGGCCAACACGGTTTGACCCGCAAGCTGCTGCGCCTGGGGCAGTGGCATTTGACGAGACAACACCGCCACGATGGGCGCGACTTCACCTTTGCTGGCGCTGACCCGGTCGCCCGGGTTGGATTGTAGAACGGAATTCAGTGAGGGCGGGTTGTTTTTGACTGGCGTTAATGACATGTCAGTAACCCGCCTCGAATGACAGCTGGCTTAGTTTACGCCGTAGGAGTTGCTCAACTTTTGCGTGTTGCTGGACGCGCGCAAGAACTCCTCAAGTTGGCGAAGACGGGGCTCTGTGATGTTGCGAATTTCCGCATCGTCAGCCAGAATTTTTTTCAGGTAGGCAATGTGTTCGATGCGCTCCTGTTCGTTCAGATCCGATTCCTTGACCTGTTTCAGAGTTTGTAAATCATGAATCAGGCGGGATACAACTTCCTCGGCAGCGCACAGCTCATCCCAACTTCCACGTTGGGCCGCGTTCAGCATGACTTCGCTTTGATTGGCGATCTTTGCATACAGCCCCATGATGTCCCGATTGTCCTTGATTTTCGAAGTCATTTAGCTTGTCCGGTTTAGGTTGCGTTTCCGATTTCACTCCAGGCACTGCGCAAATCTTCGAGCAGTGCAATGCAGTGGTCCATCTTCTGAACGTCGTTGTGCAGGTTTGAGAGGACAAGTTCTTTGCACATGTAGTCGTACAGCGACAAAAGCTGCTCGGCAAGCTGTCCGCCAGATTTGACGTCCACGGCCGCCGCCAGCCCATCACTGATGATTTTCATGGCTTTGGAAATGGAAATGCCTTTTTGCTCAAGGTCATTCATTTCCAGATAGATTTTCGCCTTGCGGATGGCCTGAATGGCACCGTCGTACAGCATGATGATCAAACCGTGCGGTGATGCGCTGTTGACTTCCGTTTCTAGCCCGACCTGGGCGTATGCTTTGGCGCCGTACATCATGGGTGCATTCACTCTCGTAATTCCTGTATTTGCCACCACTTCAGTTTATGCAAATACAGGTTTTTCTAAGCCAGCAAAAACAGGTTTTTTCTGGCACTGTTCAACCCTTGAGTTCAGGGTTGAAGGCGAATCGACCCTTTATTTGGTGTTGGCTGCCAGGGCTGAAAGCTGTTGAGTCAAGTAGGAGCTGGTCGCCTGCATGCTGGCCAACAGTGTGTCGAGCGAGTTGAATTGTTTACGGTAGTTGGCCTCAATGATGGTCAAACGATCACTCAGTTTGCTGGCGTCGTTGTTCAAGCTCTTGATCTTGGCATTCAGGCCATCTGTTCTGGACACCAAGGCACCGCCTGGGTTATTCAGAGATGTAATCCAATCGGACAAAGTGCTGGCCAAGCCCTTGTTGTAGGTGACCGTGCCAAGGCTTCCAGATGCACCGCTGGCAATGGTGACCGACAAGCCTTCGCTGGCGTCACCCGTGGCACCTGTCAGCACATTGCCGATGGCGTTTGCATTTACGCCATTAATGGTACCGACCACCGTGTTGGTGCCATTGTACGCGGTAGACACGTTGATTGCATACGTGCCGGTTCGGGTCAGGCTGGTGCCGCCGTTGAACCTCACGCGTGAATCGCTGCTGGAGCCTGTGTCTGCAAACACCTTTTCGACGATGCGGGGGTCTGTGGCAAGGGCAGAGTTCAATTTTGTGCTGTCTAGCGACATCACGCCGGTTTTGTCGAAATTGATGCCGATGTCTGCCAGGGTCAAACCATAGGTAGAGCCCGAGTTACGCAGTGTGTTCCTGAGGGTCAGTTCAAGCTGGCTGGGCGTGGTGTCGTTGACCAGCGTTGCGCCTTTTTGCTGCTGGTCAGTCAGGTTGCCCTGTATCTGATTGTAAGCAGCGATGAACTTGTTCAAGGTGCCTTGAAGCGCCGTGGAATCCAGACCGACATTGAGGGTCACCGGCGTTGTTGTGGTCGACAACAGGTTCAACGTCAATCCGCTGACCGCATCAGTTACATTGTTGGTCGGCTTTGTAATTGCGATGTTGTTCAAAGTGAACTGTGCGTCTTGCGCGCTGGCCAGTGAGGTCTGGTTTTTGCCTGAACCCGCCGCGGCGGTGGGGTCGTAGCTCAACATGGACAAACCTGACATGTCCGTGTTGGTGCCGTCATTGTCGACCACACCCACCTTGAATCCATTCACAGCGCCCGTGGTGTTGCTGGTCAAGACCAACCTGTTGCCAGTGCCGTCATTGATAATGCTGGCTGTTACGCCCGCGTTGGCATTGTTGATGGCGTCTTTGACGCCAGACAGGGTTTGGTTGCTGCTGTTGATCGTAATGCTGACCGGTGTAGCCGATGAGTTGGCCGTGAATGTATTGCCAGTGGCGTTGTAGCTGCCCAATGTGATGGTCAGCGTGCCTGTGCCGATGGCTGTGTCGGTTGTGGACACTGCGTTTGCAGCAATACTCTGCTTTTGCGCCAGTTGTTGCACTGTTAGTGAATATGAACCTTTGGCACTGGCTGATGTGGCACTGCCCGTGACCACGGATGAATTGCTGGAAGTGGCAGTCAGCGGGTAGATATTGCTCAGGTTTTTCAGCGTGTTGGTCGCAGTTTGCAGGCCATCAAATGAACTTTTGATGATGCCGTAAATGGAAAGCTTGGTTTGAGTTGTTTGGGTGTTGGTTTTGATGGTGTTCAGCGGAATCCTTTCCGCCGCCATCAATTTGCTGATGATGCCTTCAACGTCAAGACCAGAACCAATACCGGCCGATGTAATGGATGTCATAACCAATACTCCTCAATCTTCAAAAATAAGCCAATCAAGCTTTCTGGGACATCAACACGCCCTGCATTTTTTCAAGCTCTTTGGCCAGCTTGAGCATTTCAACAGAAGGGATCTGCTTGATCACCTGCTGCGTGTCCTGATCGATCACCTGCACCACTGTTTGGCCGTTGTCAGGGTCCACCTGAAATTTCAGGCTGGACTGACTGACCTCCAGCGCCTTGTTGGCCTTCCGGACAATGTCAGAGAGCTCCTTGGGGCTCAGCTTGGTGTCTTTGGTCACCGGTTCAGGCTTTACCACTTTTTGAGCGGGCTGCACCGGTGTTGCTGTGGATGCCGGGCTGGCCGCCAGATTCGCGATGTTTGAAATGCTCATTTTCGCCACCTTGCCATTTTATTTGCCTGTTTACAGGCCTCATGTCTTGATTAACGGCTGATTTGTATCGTTTCTTTAGCCTTCAATCCATGGTTGCACGTTAAGTCAAAAAGGCCTGCAGGTTTGTTACAACCCGCAGACCTTTTTTTACTGCTGTACTACGGGTCTGCTTAACGCAGCAGAGACAGCACACCGTTGGGCAGCTGGTTGGCCTGGGCCAACATGGCTGTACCAGCTTGTTGCAGAATCTGGCTGCGTGTCAGGTTGGCGGTTTCCTTGGCGAAGTCCGCGTCCATGATCCGG
>NZ_BSOJ01000033.1 GCF_030160455.1 Limnobacter litoralis
ATTCTCCTTGAACCAAAGTATAAAAACACTCCAGTTAACGAGTCCATCTTTCAGGGGCAAGGTCAGGGTTGTCAAGCTCACTCGACCAGATCTGAATACATAACTCCATCAACCCAAAGGAGTTATGTCATGAAAAAATATGTCTTATCTGAAAACGAACTGGCCAAACGTTGGGGCGTGAGCCCAAAAACATTGCAGCGGTGGAGGAACGAAGGCCGTGGTCCTCGCTACCTGAAGTTATCTAAGAGGGTGACCTACCCGTTGGTTGAGGTGACATCGTTCGAGCACAACGCGCTGTATGAATCAACGTCGGAACGAGCACAACAATGCGAATCCCCTCCGTCGTCGAATCTGTTGACAGCGGCGGAGGTCGCCGCCGCCATGGGGATGCCGGTTTATCTGTTTAGCAACAAAAAGGTGCGTGACGCTGCTGGCGTTCCATGCTTGCACATCAACGCCTCGCTGCGTTTCAAGTTGCATGACGTCATGGCTTGGGCTCAGCGCTGCTCAACCGAATCAGAACGGTAGAAAGGAGTTTTGAAGCGCCGGAAAACACAAATAGTCTTTCGGTCGGCGATTCCGAAGGCCCTTCCTTTCAAAACAAGGCGGGGCCTTATACGCTTTGGCCCCAGCGTTGCGGCTACTTCTTCTTGATCAACTGATCGAGCGTCTCCACGCCTTCGCGTTTCAAGACCGTTCCCAGGTGGGCGTCGGAGCGGTAGCCCTTGGCGAAGTCGTCGCCGTAGGTCTGGCGCAAGGTACCTACCTTCGTGTCACTGCGCTTCTGACGGATCTCGCCGTTCTGATCGCGCATGCGGCCATCCAGGCCCTTCGGGAAATGCTTTGTAGCCATGTTTGGACTCCTTCGGCCGCGACGAGGGCTCAGACACCAGGCGGCCTGGCGCCTTGAGGAACCGCAGATCGGCCTGGACTGCGGTTTACAAATTGTACTATAATTTCATTGTGTGTAAACCTCAAAGGAAAAGGCCACCCCATGTTCAGCGTTCGACTCCATCGGGCTCGGAAAGCAGCCGGGCTCTCCCTGCGCGACCTGGGCGAGCGCGTCGGCGTTTCCCACGCCGCTATCAAAAAATACGAAGACGGCCTCGCCATGCCATCCAGCGACATCCTGATCGGGCTGTCGCGTGCGCTCAACGTGCGCACCGAGTACTTCTTCCGTCCCGAGCCTGTGGCGCTCGAAGGCATCGAATACCGCAAGCGCAGCTCGCTGCCCAAGAAGCGGCTGGACGCGATCACCCACGAAGTGATTGACCAGATCGAGCGGCGCATCGAGCTGGAAAACCTGTTCCCGCAGCCGCCCGTCAAGGCGTTCGCGCCCGTCGAGGGGTTGCCAACGACGGTCACTGCGATGGAACAGATCGAGGGGGTTGCCGAGCGTGTCCGCGAGAGCTGGGATCTGGGTTTCGATCCGATCTCTGACTTGATTGACGTCTTGGAAACGAACGGCATCCGTGTCTTCATGATCGAGGCGGACGCCGAGAACAAATTTGACGGCCTCGCGGCGCGTGTCAATGGCATGCCGATCGTGGTCGTCGGACGCCATTGGCCGGGAGATCGCCAGCGCTTCACGCTCGCGCACGAGCTTGGGCATCTGATGCTCGAAGGTCGCCTCCCCGATGATCTGGACGAGGAAATGGCATGCAACCGATTTGCTGGCGCCTTTTTGTTCCCGCGTGCCTCTGTGCTGCAAGAGCTGGGCGAGCACCGCAACGCGATCGAACTCAAGGAACTCGGACTGTTGAAGGAAGAGTTCGGCTTGTCGATGGCCGGCATTCTCTATCGCGCCCGAGACCTCGACATCATCTCGCCGGCCTACCGTGAAGAGCAGGCCAAACTGTTCCGCTTCAAGGGCTGGTACCGAAAAGAACCGGGGCGCGACTACCCCACCGAGAAGGCGCACATCTTTGAGCAACTGGTGTTCCACGCACTGGCCGAGGAGTACATCGGCGAGTCGAAGGCCGCTGAGCTCATGAACATGCCACTGCAACAGTTTCGGCGCGTCCGCTCGATGGAGGGCGGCGATGCTGCTGTTAATCAGTGATGCCAACATCTTGATGGATGTCGAAGTGGGCGATCTGGTGGCACCAATGTTTAGCCTCGGTTACCAGTTCGCCGTGCCTGACGTCCTTTACTACGAGGAACTGGAAGAGCAGCACGCTCATTTGTTGGACATGGGGTTGCAGACTCGCACGCTGTCGGCGAAAAGCGTCGAACGTGTGCAGTCGCTGGCGCAGACCTACGCCAAGCCAGGACGCAATGATCTATTCGCGCTGGCCTTGGCGGAAGCCGAGAAGTGTCCGCTGCTGACCGGCGACGCCGCATTGAGGCAAGCGGCGGAAACCGAGCTGGTCGAGGTAAAAGGCACGGTCTGGTTGATCGGAGAGATGGTGCGCGAGCAGCGCATCACGGTGACGGTGGCCAGGGCGGCACTTCACAAAATGCGGACCAACGGACGGCGCTTGCCGTGGGATGCGGCTGAACAGATGCTGGCGGCCTTCGAAGCGATGCCACCAAGAAAAAATAAGGAATGAAGTAATGAGTGCAATGGCGCACGTCACGCTCAATCTGCTCGAGTCCCACCTGTGGGAATCGGCGAATATTCTTCGCGGCCCGGTAGATGCTGCGGATTTCAAGACCTACATTTTCCCGCTGCTGTTCTTCAAGCGCATCTGCGACGTGTGGGACGAGGAGTATCAGGAGATCGTTGACGAGACCGGCGACGAGCAACTGGCCTGGTTTCCGGAGTCACACCGCTTCCAGATCCCCGAGGACTGCCACTGGAACGACATTCGAACCAAGGCCAGCAATGTCGGTGCGGCCCTGCAGCGCGCGATGCGCGAGATCGAGAAAGCCAACCCGGACACCCTGTACGGTGTGTTCGGCGATGCCCAGTGGTCGAACAAAGAGAGGTTGTCAGATGCCTTGCTCAAGGACCTGATCGAGCACTTCTCGAAGTTGTCGCTTGGCAATCAGAACGTCACATCCGATCTGCTTGGAGATGCCTACGAGTACCTGATCAAAAATTTTGCCGACGCCACCAACAAGAAGGCCGGCGAGTTCTACACCCCACGCAGCGTCGTGCGGCTGATGATCAACATGCTCGATCCCAAGGAGGCCGAGACCATTTATGACCCGGCCTGTGGCACTGGCGGCATGTTGCTGGCAGCCGTGCAGCACGTCAAAGAGATGCACGGCGACGTCAAGCGGCTTTGGGGCAAGCTGTACGGGCAGGAGAAGAACCTCACCACCTCGTCCATCGCGCGGATGAACTTGTTTCTCCACGGCATCGAGGACTTTCAAGTAGTGCGCGGAGACACGCTGCGCAACCCGGCCTTCTTCGAGGGAGACCGCTTGGCCTCTTTCGATTGCGTCATCGCCAATCCGCCGTTCTCGCTCGAGAAATGGGGCGAAGAGCTATGGCTGAACGACCCCTTTGGCCGCAACTTTGCTGGCCTGCCTCCGTCATCCAGCGGCGATTTTGCGTGGGTGCAGCACATGGTCAAGTCGATGGCCGATGTGACTGGCCGAATGGCCGTGGTGCTGCCCCAGGGCGCCCTGTTCCGCAAAGGCGTGGAAGGCAGCATCCGCCAGAAACTGCTAGAGATGGATCTGATCGAGGCCGTGATCGGTCTTGCACCGAATCTGTTCTATGGTACAGGGCTCGCCGCCTGCATTCTGGTGCTGCGCAAGCGCAAGCCGGCCAAGCACAAGAAGACGGTGCTGATCGCCGATGCGTCACGGCTGTTTCGTCGGGGACGCGCGCAAAACTATCTGGAGCCCGAGCACGCCGCCGAAATCCTCGGCTGGTATCGCGGCTTTGCCGATGTGCAGGACTCGATTCGCGTGGTCAGCCTCGACGAGATCAAAGCCGAGGACTGGACGCTGAATATTTCGCGCTATGTGCTGCCGCCACTGCAAGAAGATGTCCCGCCGCTACCCGACGCTATTACCGCTTTCAAAGATGCTCTGACACGCTGTCGAGAAGCGGAGGACCGGCTTGCCCACGTCATGGCCGAGGGCGGCTGGCTAAAAATGGGAGGAGCTTCGCGATGAAACTACGTAGGGTACTTATTGAGAACGTGCGGAGCTTTCTAGACCCTGCGGAACTCCTTCTCGAAGGCGATATCTCGATCATTATCGGTCCAAACGGCGGAGGGAAAACCAACTTGCTGGATACGGTGACAACCGTCCTCCGCAAGCACTTGTTGTCGTCTATTACTCCCCGTAAGTCCCCCACTGCGGAAATTCCGGATAGATATGAGTTCGTTGGCAACGATGTGCTAAATAACACACCTCTCGAACGTCATAGCGCAGGGCAGGCACGTCAGCAGCGTGTGGAAATTGAAGTTGAGGTGACGCAGCGTGATATTGAGAACATCGCATCTATGCGTGGTTCGGCTGCAGAAATTTCAGGTCGCACGGAGCGAAAGTATTTTGGTTTCTCCATCCGAGAGGCTGCCGATTGGGATTTGTCATTGCTGCAGTCAGGGCAGCGCTTCACTTACCAGATACTGAATAATGGCCTGCAAGGGAACTCAGATCGGGCTGCGCAGATTTTTCAAAGGTATCTGGCACTGTACGAGGCAGACAATTGGCTTCGAGATGAACTGGGTCTTGCCAAGCTCTCAACGCCAATGGTTTCGCTCCCAGTAAATCGAGCTGCGAGCGGCTTCCAGTCCTCCTTAAGCTTGGCAGGATATAACGAGTTCGATCACAAGCGAGGCGTGGATGCTGCATCGTCTCGGACTGGAGGGTCAATCGTAACATTGGCGATTGGTAGAATTGCAAGACGGTTTCGACTGCTGCTCGAGCGCGACACAGGGAAGGCCAAGGATGATTTCTATGCAGACCCTGAAATCAAATCCCTGACGTCAATACTTGCCGATCTAGGGTACAAGTGGAACCTTGAATGTATTGATCCATTCTCGAATCAGTATGACGTGCAACTTGAAAAGCAAGGATCAAAATTCTTGGTGGGAGCAGCATCATCCGGAGAGAAGGAGCTGTTAACGTATTTATTTGCGATATTTGCACTCAATGTTCGTGATGCATTAATTGTTGTTGATGAGCCGGAGCTGCATCTCCATCCTCGATGGCAGCGGACTCTGCTCGCATTGTTTGAGCGTTTGTCAAAAGAAACCGGCAATCAATTCTTGCTGGCAACGCACTCTCCCGTTTTCGTATCGCCATCTTCAATTCAATATGTTTCTCGCGTCTATAGCGCAGAACAGAAGAGCGCCATTGTCCGCTTGAATGGTGGTCACCTACCTGAGCCGAAGCATTTATTTTCGATCGTCAACAGCCAAAACAACGAGCGGATGTTCTTTGCGGATAAAGTTGTATTGGTTGAGGGAATTTCTGATCGAATCTTTTTTGAGGCTGTTTTTCAGCGCCTCGGCGTAACGTCGGGGACTTGACCTTGCCCCTGAAAGATGGACTCGTTAACTGGAGTGTTTTTATACTTTGGTTCAAGGAGAAT
>NZ_BSOJ01000034.1 GCF_030160455.1 Limnobacter litoralis
TCGGTCATTTCCTCGAAAGAGGTTAATTGGCCGAATGCACTTACACAAATTTATTTACAGCCTCCTTTGTCCGCCGATGAACCATCGGCCAGGTGGCTGTTGATGCCACTCACGATGACGTTTTTCAAAGTCAATTTCCAATACTCAAGCGGAGCGGTTGAACCCGCCTTTCTTTTGATAATAATGGCCGAGTCGTAACAGGTTCCAACACAGGCCTGCGCACGCAGAACTGGTGATGCTTTGTCAATTGACTTGGTAATCCTCACTTCTTTCACGTTGCTCCTGCCGTTGCAACCAAGGCTTCCCCGATCAATCTGAACGCTCTGCTCAATATTCCAGGTCAAGTCGTCAATGTGAATTGCATTTTTATGCACTGCATCAACAGATTCACCGCTTATCCCGGTAATTTTCATCAACATGTCAGATTTCATAATTTCTCCTTAATCAGTGGCGGCACCGGGCACCGGGTAATGCTTTGCGATGGTGATTCTTTGGCCCTTGATCCTGGTCAATGCGAACAATTCAACGGTGTGCCAGGTGCCCTCGTCCAGAAACAGTTCCGAAGTGACCAACACGTCTTGATAACCATCCCCATTGACATCGGCATAACCCAATATCCGCAAACGCTGATAGACTCCATTGCCTTGAATTTCGGTGGTTAAAGCGTCCCTTTTCAACACCTTTTTAATACCAAAAAAAGTCGGGAAATTTTTGGATGTCTGCATGTAACTCTCGCCCTTGTCATGCTCGACTGCATCAGACTCGTCATTGCTGAACATTGGGAGCATTTCATTGGTGAGGTCGCTTAACGTAGACTCGTCAATCGAAAAGTTCTGCAGAAGATCGTACTTGGCAGGTTTTGCACGGAGGATTTCGTCCATTGTGGTGCAACTGGCAAAATTGTACAGATATGAGTACCAGTCACCAGTGTCTGGCATTTTCTTGCGTTTCAGATAATCAAAAAGGGCAGGACATGACCGTATTGTCTTTTCCCTTCTCAATTTCTTGTTTCTAAAATCTATTGGATAAAGCCACTTCTTTTGAAATCCCGCTTGCACCTTGGCTATATCCGTAGATGGATCAATGATGTCAGGCTTTGGACTATCAATATCCAGTAGGGAAAAAGACCATTTCTTGTTCACCTCAGCGCTTTGGGCAATTGCGCTGGCGCTGATATGCAATGAAAGTACAAGTAAGCAGATGAAATTTCTTTTCATTTGGCCATATCCAACAATTCTTGATTCATCAAAAGGTCTTTTACATACTGATTTCTCGATTCTCGAATAGGCCATTTCCTATGACTTTCGTCAGCAGCTGCACGCCAGTTTCCTTTCCTGATTGCTTCTATGAATTTGGGATATCCAATCTTTAATTTGTTAACACCCCCGTTGTATGCCATGTCAAACAGAACCAAACGTATATTGCTCGGATAATTGTCAAACCCGTGAAAGAGCAATTTCAATTGTCTATCAATGTCTTGTAAATTTGCGTCCATCAAGTTTGCCATCGTGTCCTCAGAAATATGGATATTGGTTAATTTCTGATAGGAAATTGCCTTGTAGTTGGGTAGGAAGGAGTTTTTTAAAAACTCATATTGACGCCTGATTTCCACTTTTGGAACCGGCTTTCCCGCCTTGTCCAAAAACGGAATCTGCTGTGCATCTTCCGCACTGAAAATCTGATGACCAATACCCACCGTTACCAGACCCTTGGTGTCGAGATACATGAAGTTCAGCGGCGCTTCAAATTCGATCAATTTTCGAACAATTTGACGTCGCTCTTGTGCGGTAATCATGAGAAATCGAACGCATATCCATGGGGACTTGTGACCCTACGCAAAGAAATTGAGTTAGGCAAACGGGTGATCCGTTGTGATAGCATATTCGCCATGCTGACCTTGAAAAGAACAAGAACATGGCCCCTGTCACCACCGGCAGTACGAGCACCGACCGCGATGTCATTTACGCACTTCGCACCACCCACCAATACCAAACCAATCTAATCAACCTGGCCGATCACAAGGCCAACATTCTGATCGGGCTTTCGCTGGTGACCTTTTCAATTTTGCTGACCAAGGCCACCTGGATACTTGAACAGGAAGGCATGCGCCTCAGCGCCATCACCACGTTTGCCGCCATCCAATTGGCCACGGTGCTGACTGCAATCTGGGTGGTTTTGCCAAAGCTGACTGGCGTGCAAAAATTCGCCAGCTTGCAAGATGCGCCCAACCCCATGTTTTTCGGATTTTTCACGCAGTTCAGCCAAAGCGAATTCAGCGATTACGCGGCCTCGGTTTTGCAACATGACCAGCACGCCCGTGCCCTTCTGATTCGCGACATTTACCAGATCGGGCATATTCTGAGGCGAAAATACAAAGGCTTGCGTATCGCCTACCTCTTGCAAAGCGTTTCGCTGGTCATTCTGTTCGGCGCGGTCCTGTCGCAGTTCATTCGTTGAACAAACACTGAGGAATTGAAAAAGCCAAGCGCATCTGCGAGATACGCTTGGCTCTATCCAAGGAAATGGACTTCAGACCGAGGTGGTTAGAAGAACTTGCCTGCACTCAGCAGGGTGCGGTAAACACCCCAAGCCAGCGGTAGACCCACAGCCAGCCATGCC
>NZ_BSOJ01000035.1 GCF_030160455.1 Limnobacter litoralis
AGTTTGAGCTGGAATGACTGTCCAGTTTCAGCCAGAATCACTGTCCAATTTGGTCAGAATAGGCAATCAAACACTTTTGAACGGTTTTCAGGCGCAATGCCGCGACCGTCATCCCGCACAGCAAGCGTGTACGTTTGCTGGTCGTTTGTTCCTATTTCTACTTTGACCTGCCCGCCTCTGTGGTTGTATTGAATGGCGTTGTTGATCAAATTGCGTAGCAGCAAGATCAGCATGATTCGGCTGCCCGCGACGGTTTTGGGTCCTTCTTCCATGTCTGGAAGTGTCAGCGTGACTCCCTTTTTCTCAGCGCTGTGCAGCTCTGTGCTGGCTGCTTCATGAATCAGTTCAATGGCGTCAACCGTTCCCCAATCGTGCAATTCGGCCTGAACAGATTCAGATTTGGACAAGGTGAGCAATTGAGTGATCAGACGTGAGCAGCGGGACACTGCTGTCTGAATGTCGTCCATAATTTCTCGTTCATCTTCATTGGTTTGCGTGCGAATCTTCTGAAGCAACTGAACATTGGTTTGAACGGCTGCTGACCTTGCCCTCGTTTAATGGATACGTTAACTCGAACTATGCAGCCTTCCCGTTGAGGGATTTG
>NZ_BSOJ01000036.1 GCF_030160455.1 Limnobacter litoralis
AGTTTGAGCTGGAATGACTGTCCAGTTTCAGCCAGAATCACTGTCCAATTTGGTCAGAATAGGCAGTTTGTTCAAAGGCCAGAAATTTCAAAATGCTTTGGGTCACGTTGTCGTGAAAGCGGATGCCGCCCTTGTACGGGCCAATGGCATTGCTGTGCTGAACCCGATACCCCCGCTGGGTTCTCACATTGCCCTCATCGTCTTCCCAACAGACCCGAAAGCTGACAATCCGGTCGGGCTCTGTAAGCCTCTGCAGAATCTGCGCTTTTTCGTATTTTGGATTGGCTTGAATAAACGGCAAGATGTGCTGTGCTACTTCATGGACTGCCTGATGAAACTCCGGCTCACCAGGATTTCTCCTGATCAAACCGTTCATGAATTCTTCGAGTTGTTCTGAGGAGGACATGGCAGGAACTCTCCGTAGTAGTTGGGGGGAGCAACCAGTGTACTGACCTTGCCCTCGTTTAATGGATACGTTAACTCGAACTATGCAGCCTTCCCGTTGAGGGATTTG
>NZ_BSOJ01000037.1 GCF_030160455.1 Limnobacter litoralis
CTCAAGTTTACTCAACTCCGCGTAGACCCAAGGGAGTCGGGGGAATAAATCAGTGTGTCCCTAAGTTTACTTTGATTGCAAACTGCGTAGGGGTTCTATGGAAAATGATTTTTTCCGGAATTTCTTACCACTATGAATTTAATTTTCTGGACTCGGTTGGTAAATTACTTTGCAAGCCTAGCACGAATTCATTTTGGATCAGGTAGTATAAACTGGAGTTCGGTCCGACTGCATAGTTATGCTGCCCCCAGTGTTCAATATTAACTCATGCTTCAATTGGTTGTAAAAACCACTCCATAGAAAGGACTTCATCTCTGAACTTTTCGTTGAATCTCTCGTTGGCATCTTCTCGCCATGGCTTGCCTGGACCAATTAGTACGCTTTCAAGGTTTTCTTGCACCGTCTATTCCAGAAGCTCGGTGGCTATATATTTTGGGTGGTTGTCGCTTCGCAGGTGTTTCGGTAGTCCTCGAACGCTGATTAGTCTGCTGAACATACCGCTGAATCGGGCTTGATGCATTTCGCCTCTCGCTGCGTTCAGAAACCATTGTAATCAAGGAGTAAACTCTCTGCAAATACATTCAAAAATAAGTTAGCCACCGTTATGAAGCGTTTTAACTGGAGGTAAGATAAGAGTTTAAAATTTGATGAACGTTCGAGGCCGATAATAAAATATAAGCTCACTTTAACTTAGGCAATCTGAATTGTTGAGTGTTTGCCATTCTATTTTATTAAATGTCAAAAAATATAAATATATCTGGTTTAAAGGCGCTTAAAAGATAAGATATTCGATTGTGTTCAAATTGAATCGTTTCAGTTGACTTATATGTTAGATTGAGCCCCGTAATTTTTCTGATATGACATTTTGGAAATGCGTAATAGAAACTTATAAAAGAAGATATAAAATACTGTTAGTCCGCAAAGAGATGTAAGATAGCTTGTTAAAGACCATCTAAAAGCATTTGGTATGAGCATTGACGATATTAAACAAAAAATAATTCTTTCGTTTGTATTCAGGAGTTTCTTGTATAAAACAGCGAGTATACTCGCTGTAAAAAAAATTAGTATCAATGAAAAAGGATAAAATATAGTCAAGTCTGATAGGTAGCTTCCAGCAAAGCCTGTAAGCCCTAGGCTATGCTCAATCGCATTATTTATCTCAAGAGTTGAGCTGGGAGTGGGTATGTTAATATAAGCTAACACTTTAAATATAGGAATTAGAATATAGTATATTCCAGTAAGTTTTAATAAGTTCTCAGTCAAGTAAGAATTATAGTCTGGTGTGAGATGGTTCGATATAAAATATCTTCTTCCGAAATAAGTGTTGGTGAACTCACCGAAAGCGTCTAGCATCGCCTGAATTGAATCGTGGTTAGGTGTGAAATATGAATCGATTGAATTATTTAGTATATCCCTTAAAAAAAATAGAATTATTAGTATTGGCGCATACTTTAGAATTTGTTTTGGTTTTCTTGTGGCTAAATATGGCAAGAGCGCTGAAAGAATGAATCCCCTTGACATTGTAATGTAGCATCCAAATGTTAATAATGCTATATTGAAAATCATTTGTTTGTGTTTATTATATTTAATTGAGAGGAACGAGCTGATAATGATAGACAAATACAAAAATGGCGAAACTATTGGATTGCCGTAAATTTGGTGGTATTTAATAACCAGTGTGCTTCGTGCGGAGGGGTCTGGTACTAAAGAATAATTTGTTAGTCGCCATAGGGCGACAGTGGAAAGCAATGTAATTATTGTAAGAGAATTAGATAATATAACTAACTTTTGATTTTCTATTTTTTTCCGTTCGGACTCTTTGTTGTTTGTAGATTTTATGCATAAATAAAATATAATAAATATCACTAGACTTAGGCTTAGTAGTGAATTTTCGAGCAACGTGTTGCATTTAATTATTCCGGCGAAATGATTTAATTCATTTCCATCTGCGATGCACAGTGTTTCTGGCAAAATTTCATAAAAGATTAAAAACGTGATTGATATTAGTAGTATATTAGCGGGCATAAAAATTGGTTCTAGATTGCATTTGGTTCAATAGTTTTACTATTCCTGCTGAACATATGGCTATGTATGTAATCGCTATGATAGCTTGCTTTTCCGTTAGTGTGTTACCAAAAGACCACAGGCCTGTACAAACTAATGCGGCTGTAGATATCTCGAATTTTGTAGTTAAATTTTGTTGAAACCTCATATACAGCAACGAGGTTATCGCTAGCATAATTTTTGCTAAATTTATAGTTATCTCAAAAATGATTGTGATCAGATTGGGTTCTCTTGAGTAATAAAAGACATCTAATGCTATTATGAAAATCGATGCAAATATGTAAATGGCTGTGCTTATTCCTAGAATTTGTAATAGAATCTTTAGCCAGTTGATATTTTTGTTTGCAAATTCCTCTATAAGATCTCTAATTTTTGTCATTTGTAAGTTCATCATTGTAATAGATGTACATCCATCAAAGACTCTCTGAAGAAACAAGTAGTATGAAAGGTCGACTCCATTCAGTTTGGATAGCGTTGACATGAGAGACCATATGACTAAAGGTTGAGAAAATGATGCTGTTAGTTTTCCTATTCGGCCCTGTGCAATAAGTCCAATGTCTTCTCTTTTCAAATTTACTTTTGCTTTGCTTATATTTTCATATAATGTAAATGTAAATAACAGGAGTATGTTTAAGGAGGTTGACATACTTAGCCAGTAAGAGCTTGCAAATTTTGAATTGCCATAAAACATCAAACTAATTAATAATATTGATAAGTTTGGTAAGATCAGGATTCCGGTCGCGGATATGCTTCGGCCTCTCCCTATTTGATAGTTGCCGTATAAATTGGTTGTAGTAAATACCATTGCTCCACTGATAATGTAGAATACTGTCTTTATGTCGCTTGTTTCAATATTATTTTTGAGTATAACTGCTGTAATTGCTCCCGCTGTGCTAATTAATAACTGAATGACTTTTATCTTTGTTGGAACCAATAATTTAAAACTTTTACTGTCTTTGATGCCTTTGTGATAAAGATCAAATTGCAATCCTAGGCAGGAAATTGACCCAATTAAAATAATTGCTGTTAATAAAATTGCAACCTGATTTGCTGTGTTTTTTGGTGTTAGTAAGTGTATTAGTGCAATTGAACCTGCGCCACTTGTAAATCGTATTGCTGATAATATTAATGTAATTACTATATTTGCGGTTTTAGTGCTGGCCATTTTCCATTCCATACTCGGTAGGCAAATTGTAGACTAATTTGGATCGTTTTAATCATGCCAATAGATTTGATTACTTTGAAAGTGGTCTTGTAGTTTCCGCCTTTCATCGATTTAATGGCTGCAATGTAGAGCGCTCGTTCACTTCTTATTCTTAACCGTTTAAATGTAGAATTTTCTTTTTCGCAGTAATTGTTTTTCTTTATTTTGTTAAGTTCTTCAATATCATTATTTAATAGTTCAAGATTCGGTCTCTTTGAGAGTCCAAATTCATTCCACTTGTACTCACCTGGCGACGTTAGGTCTATTATTATATTTCCTTGAAAACATAATTTTGCGAACAATATTAAGTCTGGTGAATGACAGTTAGGATAAAGTTCGGACTCAATGGCAGGTTTTGTTCTGATTACTGTAGTGTAGTGCGTTGGACATATGTCTTTTGTTTCGTTTATATCTGATCTTAAAATTTTTAGTAAATTCTCTCCCTTTACTTTTATTGTGGTGCTATCAATTTTTTCATATTTTATTCTATTTATTATGTTGGATATTCTTGCGTCTGCAAACGCCGCTACGCAATCATTTTGTTGTTCGAGAATTGTGATGAGTCTTTTATAATAAGTAGTGTCGTTGATTCTATCGTCGTCAGGTATCAGAGTATAAAACTCTGTTTTAACTAATTCTCTCACTGCATTGCTCCAATGAGTTCCGATTTCCAGTTTTTCTCGCCATGTTTTCACTGAAAATCTCTTTTGTTGAATGTTTTCAATCTTCTTAAGTAGACGTTCGTTTTCTCCATTACAGGAGAGGTATACTATGGCGTTTTCATTTGACCTGAGCGCACTTTCTATGGCGGATGGAAACTCTTCAATTCGGTTTACAGTTGGTATAATTATCGTGAGTTTGCTGTTATTCGGTTCTTTGCGGGTTTGTTCTTTCATTTTTCTGTTTGTATCGATTTATATTGATTCTGTCCAGACTATATTAGAACTGATTCCACTTTTACATACTGTTTTTGGTGTCCATCCAATTAATCTTTTGATCTTCGCCAAATCGGCTACAAACACCCTCTGATCACTTTCTCTGGGCGGAAGGTTCGTGTAATTCATCTTGCAGCCCGTTTCTTGTTCGAGCAGTGCAAACAACTCCAGAAGCGATAGGCTGTTCTCCATTCCGCCCCCAATGTTAAAGGCTTGACCTTTGATTCTCTCAATCTGATTCAATGCCGTGTAATACAAGCTGATCATGTCATCGGCGTGCAGTACATCACGCACCTGTTTGCCACTTCCTGAGATCGTAAAGGGCCTGGTTTCTCCGTTTTTAATGTCAACGGCCTTTTGACAGAACCATCCCACCCAGCCCTGATCTACCGTGGCAAATTGCCGTCCCCCGTACATGGAGGAATGCCTAAAGACCACTGTCTTTAATCCAAAGATACGCGCGAAGTCCTGCATGTATTGATCTGCGGCACCTTTAGAACACCCG
>NZ_BSOJ01000038.1 GCF_030160455.1 Limnobacter litoralis
AAGCTCCATTTGCTCTTGCGTGACCACCTTGCCTTTGACCTGTGACAACGTACCCTCTTTGTCCTTATCAACCCAGCCCAATAAGGTTTGAGGACTGATGTCCAGCGTCTGTGCCACAGCGCGAACGCTTTGGCCTGCCTTCACCAAACGAACCGCCTCCAGCTTGAACTCCAAGGTGTAGCGTGACCGTGTGAGTTTGATTGTTCCCATGAAAAATTCTCCTTGAACCAAAGTATAAAAACACTCCAGTTAACGAGTCCATCTTTCAGGGGCAAGGTCAGTGGGCGGTTGAAAAAAGTGTCCAGTTTGAGCTGGAATGACTGTCCAGTTTCAGCCAGAATCACTGTCCAATTTGGTCAGAATAGGCACCTGTTTGGTTTTGCTGCCCCATCTAAATTCACAAAACGTGCGAAACACCTTGTTATCAGACCAGCTGAATACATCATTCAGACTGATAGTGCGTGCCTCTGGCGACAGCAGGAAATGCTACCCTTTCAATTTTGTGCCTCTGCGCCCCATGACGCGTTATCCTTGAAATTGCTCTCAAGGGGTTTAGGCACTAAAAACTGACCAAACTCAGAAGTGAATCTATTGATTCTTAAATGAAGAATAAACCTCATATATGAGGAATAAAGAACAAAAAAATTTGACAGACTAAAGGTCTTCCCAATGTATTGGGCCTGAGTGCTTCGTTCGAGGCAGGATGAAGGCCGACCACAAATGACGAAACATGAAAGACAAGCCCGAGTGGTGCTTCGTAGCATCATGGCCAGGCAGGATGTCACATACAAAGAGCTTGCGAGAAAGCTAGAGATGTACGGCTCAGAGCTTGACCACAAGGCCCTGAGCACAAAAATCAACCGAGGCAAATTCCAGTTTGCCTTCTTTATCCAGTGCCTTGACGCCTTGGGCCAGACTGATAAGCTCGACAGACTCATGACCAAATAAAATACTGTTCAAAAAGACAGTATATTGGTTGCGAAGAGTCAGGGCAAATTACTTCTGAGTAGCTTTCCAGCCCTCAAAGCCGTCCTGAAGAATCAAAACGTCTTCATATCCCAGCAGCCGTAGCGCGAACCCACCCTGTGCTGACAGGGAGCCTGTATTGCAGTAGATAAGCACCGGTTTGTCCTTCGGAATCTCCGAACGCCTGCTGACCACTTGTCTCCATTCGATGTTGGTCGCACCGGGGATGCGTCCCTTCTCAAACTGTTCAGCATCTCTTGCGTCGATGATAAAGAACTTGGCCAGGTCTTCTCTAGGTATTTGCTTGGGCTGGATTGTGCCCCCGCTGTATTCAACAAACTCCAGATAGCCGTTCAGGGTGTCGGCCAGCTTGTCGTCATCCTGCGCGTTTGCGCCTTGCATACCAATTACGAGGGCGACGCTTACAATGATTGCTGATAGCTTATTCAAGATGTCTCCTGATGTGGACGGGCGATATTGTTCTCTATATGATTAAGTAATCATATATGAGGTTTTATGATGTCCGAAGCAGTAATTCGATTGTTATCGTTTGGCGCAATATTTGTAGTAGTGGGGCTTCTTGAGTGGAAGTACCCCTTCCGAACGCTTGCGCACAGAAAGGGCTTTCGCTGGTTAAACAATTTCGGGGTCCTTGTGGTTGACTCAATCGCGGTTCGGCTACTTCTGCCAATTCTTGTCGTGGGTGTGGCACAGCACGTTTATTCCCAACAATCAGGGCTGTTTGGCTTGATTGAGCTGCCTTTGTGGCTCGCAGCTCCTTTGGGCTTCCTGCTGCTTGACTTAGCCATCTATGCCCAACACTGGGCCTCTCACTATGTGCCCCTTTTATGGCGGTTGCATCGCATGCACCATGCAGACCTGGATTTTGATATGTCCACGGCACTGCGGTTTCATCCGATTGAAATCGTAGGCTCCATGATTTTCAAAATTGCCATTGTGTGGGCCTTGGGCATCCACCCAATGGTCGTCTTGGTGTTTGAGGTGGTTCTAAACGGTACGGCGCTGTTCAACCACGCCAACTTCTCCATACCGACCAAGGCCGAGAGGGTACTTAGGTGGTTTGTGGTCACACCGGACATGCACCGTGTGCACCATTCGATTCGTCCCGAGGAAACCAATTCAAACTACGGGTTTAATTTCCCATGGTGGGACCGACTATTTGGCACTTACGTGGCGAAACCGAAAGAAGACGCTCAAACGATGCCAATTGGCATTGAACTGTTCAGGCAAGAGGGCGACTCCAGCCTTCCCAAAATGCTGATTCAGCCATTCATTTCGGGGCGCTGATACCTGTTTTTTCTATTTCTAGAATCCTTCAAGAACCGCATAAACAAAGCAGGTGAGACCTACTGGTGTTCACCTGCTACATAATGACGCGTCCTGAAAAACTTAGCAAAGCCACAGGATCAAGGCATAACTGCAAAAGGCACCCAGCAGACCCACGGTCCATTCACGGCGTGAAACCCCACGCTCATAGGTGCTCAACAATGTTTCGGCAGACACTTTGCTGTTCATGATAGGGTTCTCCGTTCAACTGGTTACTGACAATTTGTCGATGGATTCATAGTAGTATTTTCGAATCGCGACGGAACTCCGCCCGTTGGGTTCCCCTTGATGGGGTGAGGTTACCCGTTTGTAACCCCCCTCACCTTGCCGCCAACCACACTGTGAGTAGCCCATGCCATCCATTCTGATCGGGGGTTCTGATCACCCCGTTGAACTGCTCGGACAATTTGCCAACCGCCACGGATTGATTGCGGGCGCCACGGGCACCGGCAAGACCGTGACTTTGCAGGTTCTGGCTGAGTCTTTCTCCCGGATGGGTGTACCCGTATTCATGGCGGACGTGAAAGGCGACCTTTCAGGAATCAGTCAACCCGGCAAGCCACATCCCAAAGTGCAGGAGCGAATCGACAAAATCGGGATCACCGATTTCAATTTTGAAGGCGCACCCTGCATTTTTTGGGACCTGTTTGGTCAATCGGGCCATCCGGTCCGTACCACCATTTCAGAGCTGGGGCCGACATTGCTGGCCCGCCTGCTGGACTTGAACGACACACAGGAAGGACTGCTGGCCATCGCCTTCAGGTTTGCCGATGATCAGAAACTGCTCATGATTGATCTGCATGACCTGCAGACCACCCTGCAGTACATGGCTGACAATGCCAACGAGTTCAAAAGGCAATACGGCAACGTGTCTGCCGCATCGGTCGGAACCATACAGCGCAAACTTCTCGAGTTGGAAAATGCAGGCGCTGACCTGTTTTTTGGCGAGCCTGCCATCGACTTCTGGGATTTTTTCGAAACAGACGCCAATGGCCGAGGCTTGGTCAATATTCTGTGCGCAGACAAACTGATCAACAGCCCCAAGACCTATTCCACATTTCTGCTTTGGCTGATGTCTGAGTTGTTTGAGAACCTGCCTGAAGTGGGTGACCAGGAGAAGCCCCGTTTTGTTCTGTTCTTCGATGAAGCGCACCTGCTTTTTAACGATGCGCCCAACTCACTGGTGGAAAAAATCG
This sequence comes from Limnobacter litoralis, assembly GCF_030160455.1. Lineage (GTDB taxonomy): Bacteria > Pseudomonadota > Gammaproteobacteria > Burkholderiales > Burkholderiaceae_B > Limnobacter > Limnobacter litoralis. The sequence continues at coordinate 3,510 of NZ_BSOJ01000038.1, forward strand.
AGCAAGTGGTCCGGCTGATTCGCTCCAAGGGCGTGGGAATTTATTTCATCACACAAAGCCCGTCTGACGTACCAGAACGGGTGCTTGGCCAGCTCGGAAACCGGGTTCAACATGCCTTGCGCGCTTTTACTCCAAATGACCAGAAAACCGTGAAAGTGTCCGCTCAAACCTTCCGTCCCAACCCCAAGCTGGACACAGAAGGTGAAATTACCCGACTTGGCGTGGGCGAAGCACTCGTCTCCGTGCTTCAGGCCGACGGAACGCCCAGCATGGTTGAGAAGGTACTGATTTCTCCACCTCATTCCCAAATCGGCCCCATTGACACGGCACAACGGCAAGCCGTCATGAGCAAAAGTCCGTTCGCAGGCAAATACGACCAGGCTGTCGACCCCGAGTCAGCCCATGAAGTGCTGCAGGCACGAATGAATGCGCAGCAACAGCAAGCCCAAGCCGCACAGGCTGAAAAGCTGGCGCAGAAACAGCAGGGAAGCACTCGCCAGACCCAAAGCGTGGGCGAGGCTTTTTTGAAAAGCATGACACGCGCCATGGCCAGCAAAGTGGGCCGCGAACTGGCGCGAGGTCTATTGGGTTCTTTGCTGAAATAATCAGTTCATGGCCACGTAAGTGGGTGGATCTGCCTTATCGTCCAGCTTAAAAAGAGGGTCACTCACTTTTTTCGCGTCGTAGCCTTCGGCTTTTAACTGAACTTTCTGGTATTTAAAGGTGCCCGTGGTTTGAGCGTCTCCAGTGATTCGAACAAACAGGGGCACGGCATAGCGAGGCAAGTTCTCGAACAGACAAGCAGCAAGGCCTTCACCGTCAAACTCGCACCCGGCCTTCAAGGTGATGGCCGCCATGCCTGCCCGGCCATCGGCACCGCGTACCTGCACACCATACACGGCGCCATGCTCAATCCATTCCACCTGACTTAAAATACCCTCCACTTCAGAAGTGGCCACGTTTTCACCTTTCCAGCGGAAAGTGTCACCCAATCGATCGACAAATTGGATGTGCTGCCAACCTTGGCGCCTGACCAAATCGCCCGAATTAAACCAGCAATCGCCACGACGAAAAAGACTGCGAAGCAATTTCTTCTCGTTGGCTGTGGTGTCGGTATAGCCATCAAACGGACGCCGCTCTGTGACTTTGCTGACCAGCAGGCCGACCTGCCCCCGCCCCACCTTTCTCGCAAAGCCGCGGGCGTCGCGCACTGGCAACTCGGTGTCAGGGTCGCACTCGATGATTTCATAGGGAATCGGTGAAAATCCAACCGTTTCTCGCAGCCCAAAGGCGTTCATAAATCCGAGATTCGACTCACTGGCCCCGTAAAACTCGTAAATGTCGTGAATGCCGAACCGGCTTTCAAAGGCAGCCCAGATTTCTGGCCGCAAACCATTGCCGACGATCAGGCGCACTGCGTGATTGCAGTCGTTCATCGACCCGGGTTGATTCATCAAATAACGGAGTAGCTCACCGATGTAGCAAAACGCTGTGGCCTCAAATGACCGAATTCGATCCCAGAAACGGGAGGCACTGAACTTCACATCAAGCGCAAAGCAGGCCCCAGCGGCCAGAACCACACCCAGTGACACGGTCAGGGCATTGTTGTGGTACAGCGGCAGGCAACAATAAAACACATCGTCTGGCTGCAGGCGGACCACAGAACTCATCCCGCACATGGCCTGTAACCAGCGGTAGTGGCTCATGATCGACGCCTTGGGAAGGCCCGTGGTGCCCGACGTGAAAATGTAGAATGCAGGGCTTGAGGCCAACAGCTGCTGGGTGACACCCAGATTGTCCTTCGACTGGCAGGTCAGCAAGCCTGAAAAATCGGACAGCCACACCTTGTCTGAGGACTTTTCCAAGGCCACCATCTGAACACCCGTCATCGCCGGTTCACCGGCCTGAACGAGACTTTCCACCGCCCCAATGCAGCTGGCACCAATCAGCATCACCTTGGGGGTAACCAAACCCACACTGTGAGCCAACACCTTGCCTTGTTGGTTGTTGTTGATCAAAGCAGCCACTGCGCCCAACTTGACAATGCCCAGAACAGCCAGCAACAGCTCCTCGGAGTTCTCTCCCATCAGCGCCACAGCCTCACCCGCCCGAACATTCAAGGCGATCAGTGCCCGGGCAATCTGGTTTGCCCGCTCATTGGCTTGCTGGTAGGTCAGCGTTGCGTGCGCGGTGCGAATGAATAGTCTGTCAGCATACCGGGCGGCTGTCTGTTCAAAAACAAGGCCCAGCGATTTTCGTGACGACTTGGTCAAAAGGGCCATGTCAAACAATTGCTTCACCACGTTGGGCAAATCGGGCAAAAAGCTCAAGGCGCCAAAACCGATGTCGAGTGCCGACACGGTCTTCCTCTGATGGCTCATGGTGGCAGGTCTCCTGTTTTTCGATGGTATAGTTTGGGGGTCGGCGTTAATTCGTTTCAATGTCAACTGAACGCGCCCCGCTTCGTTTTCTAATCATCGCATTCTGACCATGCCAGTGCACAAACCTATGCGTAAACATTACGGTTTTATGAGTTTGCTGATGTTGACCGCAACTTTTGCTGGCCCGGTGCAGGCTGCCATTTTTGTCGGCTACACCGGCAAGCAATGGGCAAACGACTACGGTGTGGTTACAGGCACCTGCCAGGCCGATCAACTGGCCAAAGCCACTGAGGCCAACACGGCCGCTGACCCGCTAACCGCCACGCTGAAAATTGGCCCCCCCATGAACAGGCTGCTGGGCGAAAAATCACCACAGTCGTCTGACTTGCCAATCGATTCAGCGTGTTTTGGTCATGCGCTTGAGTTAGTGCCCGCAGGCCAGCGCATCCACTGGGTCAACCCGATCAGCGGATCCATCGTGCATCTCATACTCGGCAACACTTCTGACACCTGTCGGATGTTTTCAGGCGTAACCATCACCACCAATGAGAAAAAGACCTTCAGAGGTTTGGCCTGCTCACGCGAACATGGGGTGTGGATGGTCAAAAAAGTTCAATAACCGGTCTGTAGTGCCCTATGCCTCGAATTACACGCGACAGCCTGCTTAGCCACAAAGCCTATCTGGATCAGCGCAATGAATGGCGGCAAACAGTCATTCCATTCAAGAAGCTGCGCACGGTTCTAATCGGCAACAATGCCTCTTTGATGTTTGAAAACGAGTTGACTGTGCGCTACCAGTTGCAAGAGATGATTCGAGTCGACAAATCAATGGCGGCCGACGATCTGGAACATGAACTGGCCATCTACAACGAACTGGTGCCAACACGGCACTGCCTGAAGGCCACGCTGATGTTCGAGTTTGTGGATGCAGATGTTCGCGCGACCAAGCGGGATCAGATGCTAGGGGTGGAACACGCCATCTGGATGAATGTGAACCACCTGGGAAAGCGTTACGCAACCCCGAACAGAATGCTGGGTGAGCCAAGTGGCGATCGAGTGTCCTCGGTGTATTTTTTAAGCTTCCAGCTTGAAGACGCCGATGTGGCCGACTTTATCGCAGGTGAACCTGTCGCGCTTGGCATTGATCACCCTGCCTACAACCACAGTGTGGATGAAATCTCACCACAAACACAGTCGGTGCTGATTGAGGATCTCAAATCCTCCAGTCAGGCGTCGTGAAGTGCCAGGTTTGATGCGCCAGCCAGTTTGATCGCAGTACCGTGCTTACACACCAGAATGAGATACAACTTGGCCCGTGTCATGGCTACAAAGAGCTTGCGGTATTCTTTTTCAGACCACTCCTCAAAATCAAGCTCACACACCACAACCGCCTGGGCAGACTGGCCTTTGAAACGATACACAGATTCTGCAAGTACAGACCCTTTGGTGAAAGTCTGATTGCCTTGCGCGTCATACTGACCTGTGAAATGGCTTAGGGAGTGTGGGCCAATTTCAGTCTGGTGAAGTACGCTGGACTTCTCGAACCCACGAAGGCTTAAAACCACAACCTGCTCACGCGCGAACCCTTGCTTCAGACACTGCGTAACAGCCTTGGCTGTCTGCGTCAGCAGGCTGCTCTCGTCATCGTATGCAAAACATTCAACCGGCAAACCCTCCAGTGGACATGCTGCATCCACGTCGTAGTCTGCCTTGTTGGCAAGTGCAAACAAAGCACGAAAATCATCCAGCGCCTTCACAATGCGCAATGGATTTCGGTAATTGACGTTCAAGGTCAAATCGACCCACCCCTGAAGTTGAACCTGCGGCTTTGCATACAGATTCTGCGCGAAGTCCTCCAGCCAGACCCAACGTGTGCGTGCATGAGACATGCCCTGAAGCACACGCAACCAGCCTTCATCGAAGTCCTGCCCCTCGTCAACCACAATGACATCAAACATCCAGCGCTTGCTTTCCGGTTGAGCCAGCGTTTCTTCCACCAGACGATCAAATGCGCCAGGCTGCTTGTAATCCACCTGAATGCCTGCGTCCTTCAGGACTCGATCACACAGGGCGTGAAAATTGAACACCGAGACCCCGAGCCCCTGATCGATACGCATCTGTCGAGCCACATGCGAGGCCAAAGGGCGGTTGTAACACACGTAAAGACTGCGCAACTTCTGCTGGCTGGCCTTCTGCAATTCACGCAGAGCCAATTGGGACTTGCCACTGCCTGCCGTGCCTTTGACCCGCAACCGAAAGGGCTCAAACTGCAGGCGGGCAACCCACTGCTCAAGCCCTTGGGACAAACGCGTCACATACTCTTCGCTGGTTGCAGACCAGGCACCCACTTCCGGTACCAAATTCAAAGCGTTGGTCAAAAAACGGTGCACCTGCTCGACATCCACGGCGTGGGTGTTGTGTGCATGCAATTGCGCCAGGGAAACGAGAAATTCAGGCAGATCGTCCCGAGCGGTCGCATCCACCACGCGGTCTTCAAGCCCGGCCAATCCCAGTTCAGATTTCAACAGGTGATCGGGGCAATAGAAGCAGAATTCCACCGGCAAATCGAGGTGGTGTTGGCGATGAAACTTGGCGGTCAGCAGATCACGCTGCTCACACAGCTCAGTAAACACATGAACGGTGTGACTACCCTGACTTTTGCTCAAACCGCTGGCGTCCTGACGAATCAACCCAGTCTTCATGCTCATCAGGATGACCAGTCCGTGGGGTGCCAAAACCAAAAACTGCAACTGACCGGTCACAGTCAAACCGTGTTCAAGTCGACTCCAGTGCAAGCCGTGATACACCCTAAACCCGTCTGGCAAGCGCCTGCTCAGCGCATCCAGCACGTCCGCCTGGCGCCTGGCAATGCCATCCTGCAACAACAAGCGGTAATCGGTTGGATAGACCTGCGCTGTCAAGTCAAACCTCTTTGTACTGCTGGCGCACGTCGTTGCCTGCGTAACGGTCGCTGCCTGAGCGCGTGCGAAAGCCCAACATGACTTTCGAGCTGGTTTCGTAGACCTCTGCCTTCAACCAGTCAATCACTTCCTTGCCTTCTGAAAAACCGAAAGCATCAAATTCCCAGACCCGATCCTCGCTGTTCCAGCGAAAACCGCGCGCACGCAAAAGGTCCTTCTTTTCAAACGGTGCTTTCAGGGCTGCAATTTGATACATGGCGGCGTTTGCGCTCTCGAACAGCACCGACATCGGCATGTTTTTCGATGATTTTAAGGGCTTGCTCAGCACGTGCAACAAGGCATTGCAGTCCTCGACAGCCCGATGCGCACTGTGAAAGTAGCCACAGTCTGCCAAAAGATACTCCAGCTTTTGGCCACTGTACCCCTCTTGTTTCCAGGGCAATTCCTTGAAACTGCAAGCCCACACTGTGGGTTCCAGCCATGGAAACCGACGCTGCATGAAAGGCCTGTCGAACGCAGCATTGTGCGCAACAAACAGGTCAACACCCTTGCACAGGGATTTAAACGCATCCTCGTCGAACACCTGCCCCTTCACCATCTCATCGGTAATGCCATGAATGGCAGTGCTTTCAGCAGGAATGGGTTTGCTGGGTTGCTCAAGCCCTGCAAACTGACCCAATACACGGCCCAACTGGCCGCTGTCACGGTCCACTTCCACCAGTATTGCGCCAACCTCGATCAATTCAGACTGGGTGAGCTCCAGGCCAGTTGTTTCCGTATCGACCACCAGCACTTTCACAGGGTGGTCTATTTGGCCATTGAAATCCGACACGGCGCCGATGCGCCGAAGCACCTTGTAATGCCCCGTGGTTTCAAGCCATTGCGCGATCAGCTCGGGATCAATGTGTTCAAAATCAGATGAATTCAAAATCAGCTCTCGATGATTAGACGGGCTTTGTACCTCAAGACTTGAATATACCAGCCATTGCACACCTGCCGTCGTCCCCCCTGTGGCAAGCCCAGTTGTCGCTGAAGTTCAAGCAACTGGGCCCGGTTACACAACACCCCGCCTTGTCGCAACCATGCGCGCAGTACCTCGACCCTGCGCGTCTGGGGCAATGCATTCCAGGTTTTCAGGTCGATCACGCCAGACTGGCAGACCTCGTCCAGGCTGACTTCGTTCTGTTTATCCAGCTCAGCAAAATAACCCTGGAAATGCGCAGACATCTTGAGAATGCCTGAGCTGGCCTGCGGAAAATGGGATTGCAGCTCGGGCAACAAACGCCCCCTGATCCAATTGCGCTTGTAAACATCGTTTGCATTGCTGGGGTCTTCCACATGGCTCAAACCATGGGCAGTGGCATAATCAGCCAATGTGCGCTTGCTTAAAGTCAGCAAGGGCCTGAACACCACAATCTCGGGAAAAAGAGGCGCATCAACGCCAGTAGGCCCTAAAGTGCGCATGCCCGCCAAACCTCGCAGTCCTGACCCACGAAACAACTGCAGCAGGACCGTTTCAAGCTGATCATCCTGATGATGACCACAAGCCAAAAAGGTCAGGTTGTGACTTCGCATCCAGGTCTGAATTGCCTTGTAGCGTGCCTTTCGAGCTTGCCCTTCCGCACCCTGCCTGCCCGGCTTTACATCCACCCGAAGAATGTCCAGCGGCTGGCCGAGCGATTCGCAAAAATCCGTGCAATGCGATTCCCATTGAATGGCCACAGGCTGTAACTGATGATTCACGTGAACCGGTTTTACCGGAATGTGCAGGGCATTTAAACCATGCAGCAAGACGGTGGAGTCGAGTCCACCAGAATAAGCCACCGCCATGGGCGACTCGGAAGTGGGCCGCAATCCACCCGACGCCATCGCGGCCTCGATGGCACCAAGAACAAGGTCCTGGCTGGGTGGCATGATCAGGCTGCTCAGCTCTTCAAGATTTTGTAATGACCGTAACTCATCAAACGGTCATGACGCGCATCCAGCAAGGTCTTGGGCTTGTACCCTTTCAGATGGGTCAGCGCTGTCTTGATGGCCGCTTTCAAATTCTTGGCCGTCTCTTGGTGGTTGCGGTGTGCGCCCCCAAAACTTTCCTTGACGATTTCCTGGATTAAACCCAGATCGCGCAGGCGCTTGGCCGTGATGCCCAAAGCCTCAGCGGCATCCGGTGCTTTTTCGGCACTGCGCCACAAAATGGACGCACAGCCCTCAGGAGAAATAACCGAGTAAGTTGAGTACTCCAGCATGATGACATGATCGGCCACGGCCAATGCCAAAGCACCGCCTGAACCACCTTCGCCGATGATCGCACTGACAATGGGCACCTTCAACTGTGCCATTTCAATCAGATTTCGACCGATCGCTTCAGATTGACCCCGCTCTTCAGCGTCAATACCCGGATAAGCCCCTGGAGTGTCCACCAGTGTTACAACGGGTATGCCAAACTTTTCGGCTGTCTTCATCAAACGGAGGGCTTTGCGATAACCCTCAGGTCTGGACATACCAAAGTTGCGGTGCGTCCGCTCTTTGACATCACGCCCCTTTTGATGACCGATCACCATAACCGGATCTCCATCCAACCGGGCCAGGCCGCCAACAATTGACGGATCGTCTGCAAAGTGCCTGTCGCCATGCAATTCTTGAAAATGCGTGAACGCATGTTCAATGTAGTCCAGCGTGTAAGGGCGCTGTGGGTGACGTGACACCTGCGACACTTGCCAAGAGCTCAGCTTGGAATAAAGCTCTTTGGTCAGGCTGTCACTTTTGGCCTCCAGCTTGCGGATCTCTTCCGAAATATCCACGGCTGAACCGTCCTGCACCATGCGCAACTCTTCGATCTTGCTTTTCAACTCAGCGATCGGCGATTCAAAATCCAGAAATGTTTGCTTCATAAGGAATCTCTTAGTAATCGACCACTGTGGGATCAAGGCTGCGCCACAAATACCACGCTGCCACCGTTCGCCAGGGTCTTAATTTTTCACCGAATTGTAGTGCTTCTTTCGGTCCAATGGGATCCCCATTGAAAAATTGACGTGAAATCGCTTTCTGAACACCCAGGTCGGCCACAGGCCACACATCCGGTCTCAAAAGACCAAACATCAAAAACATCTGAGCTGTCCAAGGGCCGATGCCCTTGACCTGACACAGATGCCTGGTGCAGGCCTCATCATCCAGGCCGTCCAGCAAGGCCAGCGACAAATAGCCTTGCTGGTCAAACTCACTCAATTCCCTCGCATAAGCGACCTTTTGCCAGGAAAGGCCTGTTGCGCGCAGGGCCTCATCCGCCAAAGCCAACAACTTTTGGCTGTCTGCCACGCCCGAAAGCTGTGCCATCAGTCGCGTCCACACCGCATCAGCCGCCTTCACCGAAATTTGCTGACCCACCAATGATCGTAACAGCGTTTCGTAAGGAGCCCCTCTGGAACGAATCGCTCTTTGAGAGTGACGCTGAATCAAATCCAGCCAGACCGGATGAACATCGGACAGATGTTCACAGGCCTCGCGCCAATAAGCAGGCGCCTGTGGATCCAGAATCAGGTTCTTCTCCACTGGGTTTCTCCGCCACGCTTGTCCTCAAGTACGACCCCCTTGGCCAAAAGATCCTGACGTATGGCGTCTGCTTTCGCAAAATCACGATCGATCTTGGCCTGCGCGCGGGCCTTTATCAATGCTTCGATGTCGGATTCACTCAGGCCAGATTCTTCACCCACTTCGGCCTTCAAAAAAGAATCGGCCGAACGCTCGAGCAGGCCGAGCACAGAAGCCAGGGTTTTAAGGCGAGCTGCCAATGCCAAATCGTTGCTTCGATTGACTTCTGATGCCATGTCAAACAGCACTGACACGGCCACAGGCGTATTCATGTCGTCGTTCATGGCCGCAGCAAAGCGTGTCTCAAAATCGAGCGTCCAGTCGATGGTGTCATTCATAGTTGCCTCACCAACAGCCTTGTAAAGCCGGGTTAAAGCCTGGCGCGCGTCATCCAGATGCACGTCCGAGTAAGTCAAAGGACTGCGATATTGAGCGCGCAGAATGAAGAAACGCACAACCTCCGGGTCGTACCCTTTCAAAATGTCGCGGATGGTGAAGAAATTGTTCAACGATTTCGACATTTTCTCGCTTTGCCCGTTGGTCTCAACGCGGACAAAACCGTTGTGCATCCAGAGTCGGGCAAACTCGGCACCCGTTGCACCCACGCTTTGCGCAATTTCATTTTCATGATGGGGAAATTGCAGATCGGCGCCACCGCCATGAATGTCAAAAGTGTCACCCAACAGTTCGCAAGCCATGGCCGAGCATTCAATGTGCCAGCCAGGGCGACCCGTTCCAAATGGCGATTCCCATTTGGCATCGGCGGGCTCATCGGACTTGGCCGACTTCCAGAGTACAAAATCCAGAGGGTCATTTTTGGAAGTGGACACGCCCACGCGCTCGCCAGCGCGCAGCTCATCAAGACTTTTGCCCGACAAACGGCCATACCCCGGAAACGAACGAACCGAAAAATTCACATCGCCCTGCTCGTCCCTGTAGGCCAGGCGCTTGTCCATCAAGCGCTGGATCATGGCCTGCATTTGCCCCACGTACTCTGTGGCGCGGGGCTCGTGGTCAGGGCGCTCAATACCCAAGGCATCGGCGTCCTCGTGCATGGCCGCGATAAAGCGGTCGGTCAACGCACGAATGCTTTCCCCGTTTTCAAGTGCTCTGCGGATAATTTTGTCGTCGATGTCGGTGATGTTGCGCACGTAGGTGACGGTGTAACCCGATGCGCGCAACCAGCGACGCAGCAGATCAAACACCACCATGACCCGGGCGTGGCCAAGGTGGCACAGGTCATAAACGGTCATTCCGCACACGTACATGCGCACCTGCCCGTCTTCAAGCGGCTTGAAAGGCTGCTTGGCGCGAGTCATCGAATTGAATAGTTGAAGCGAAGAATTCATGGAAATCGGTCAGAAGGTCGCCAATGCGACACAAGTGAGTACAATGAAGGACTTGCAAATTCGAAGCAGGTCGCTGTTTTCACCCCCAAAGGGGCTTGTTACAATAGCGGACGAGTATATCATTTACATCCAGACTAATAATCGTTACCGGCAATCACATCGGCCAAACGAAGCATAGGCGCACTCGCATGCAGTCAACTAAAACATCCATGAAAACAAAGACAGTCAAATTTCCTGCCCTTCGTGTGCTGTGGGCCTCTATCCTGATTGGCACCTCACTGACGCTCCCCCTTGCCCACGCGGACGAATCCGACGAAGTGTCAAAGCTGATTCAGGCGGAAAAGTACGACCAGGCGCTGGCCAGAGCGGACGCTTACCTCGCGAACAAACCAAACGACGCCCAGATGCGTTTCCTGAAAGGTCTAATTCTGACCGAGCGCAAACAGACCGATCAGGCCATCACCGTGTTCAAAAAGTTGACCGAGGACTACCCAGAGCTGCCTGAACCTTACAACAACCTGGCGGTCCTTTATGCGGGTCGTGGCGAGTATGAACAAGCCGAGAAAGCGCTTGAAATGGCCATTCGAACCCACCCCAGTTACGCCACAGCCCATGAAAACCTTGGCGACGTCTACGCCAAGCTGGCCAGCCAGTCTTATGACAAGGCACTCCAACTGGATGGCAAAAACTCGACAGCCAAAATGAAGCTTGCCTTGATTCGCAAGTTGATCAGCGGCAACCCTGTACCAGGCTCTGAGCCCACGGTGGTGGCCTCTGCAGCACCCGCCAAAGCAGCCCCCCCTGCCAAAGCAGCGCCTGCACCCACACTGGCCCCTACGCCTGAGCCCACCCCGGCACCAACACCCGCACCTGCTGCAACCCAGCCCAGCAAGCCTGTCGCGTCGGCTGCTGTGACAGTGGCGCCTGCTATCACCGCAACGGCACCCAAACCCAGCGCTCCTGCAATTACCGCAGTGGCCCCCAAGCCAGCAGTTGAAAAGCCAGCGGGCAACACCATTGGCATGGACAGCCAGGTGCTGGCGGCAGTCGAGAAATGGGCGAAGGCCTGGTCTGATCAAGACATGGAAGATTACCTCGGCGCTTACAGCAAAGAATTCAACCCACCCGGCAACATGACGCGTGCCGCCTGGGAAAAAATGCGCAAGGAGCGGATCGTTGGCAAAGAGACCATTCGAGTGGTCGTGGACAACCCGTTGATTACGATCAAGGGCGACGAGGCCGTGGTCAAATTCAAGCAAAGCTACTTTTCCAACCGCTTGAACAACGTGTCAACCAAAGTGCTGGACATGAAGCGTGAAGGCAACGCCTGGAAAATCACCAATGAAAGGGTGGGCGGTTAATGTTCAAGCTCAATGGCTCTTTCCGCATTGGATCGAGACTACTGAAATTGGCGGTTCCTGCGGGGTTCTGGCTATTAACGGCAGCGCCCTCATTTGTTGACCCGCAGCTGTATGACGGCTTCAACAATGTGGCCTATGCCGCGCCACAGCCGCAAGGTGCCGGGTCAGCAGGCAGCCTGTTTGACCGGCAAGCCTACCGCCCAGTCATTGACACGGCCGTGGGCGAGATCTACACCGCGCTCAGTCAAAACCAGCCTGATCGGGCGTTGACCATCGCAAACCGGCTCATCAAGGAATTTCCCAACTTTCATTTGGCCTACCTGCTGAGGGGCGACATTCTCTCCCTGAAGGCGGGTCGTCCAATCCAGCGAATTGGCGACATGCCCAGCGTACCGAAAGGCAAGGAAGATGAACTTCGCGACCTCCGAGAGGAAGCAATCGCAAGATTCAGGGCCGTGGAAGACCGCCCCCAGCGGAACATGCTGCCCAGCGAATTGGTTGAGATCGGTGATGAAGTCAAATACGTGGTGCTCGTGGACACCAGCCGCTCACGGCTTTACCTCTATGAAAACACCTTTCCCCAGCCCAGGCTGGTGACAGACTTTTACATCACCCAAGGCAAAATGGGTGCGGTCAAAAGCGTTGAAGGTGACAAGCGCACACCGATCGGGGTGTACACCGTTACCACCCTGCTGCCAAAAGCCAAGCTGAACGATTTTTACGGCCCCATCGCGCTGCCCATCAACTATCCCAATGCCTGGGACAAACGTCAGGGCCGCACTGGCACCGGCATTTGGCTGCACGGCATGCCGGCCAGCTATGTCAGCCGCCCTCCCCTGGACAGCGACGGTTGCGTGGTACTGGCCAACAACGACCTGCTGGCTTTGAAAAAATTCATCGACATCGGCAACACGCCCGTGGTCATTACGAAAAAGCTGGACTTCATACCCACTGAGGTCTGGAAAGCCCAGAGGAAAGCCGCCTTGCGGATGGTACAAACCTGGAAAGAAGACCTTGAAAGCAATCTTCAGGCAGGGTTAACACACTACGCCAGCAATGTACTGATTGACGGCAAAGACCTGATTGACTGGCAAAAAGACAAACATCTTGGCTCCCGATCATTCGGAAAAATCAAGGTTCAAGATCTTACGGTCATGAAATACCCCAGCGACAAAGACATGTTGTTCGTCAGCTTCAAACAGGAAGACAAGGTCTATGGGGCAGTCAAGAAAGAACAATACTGGATGAAAATGGGCACGCATTGGCGCATCGTTCAGGAAGACACCGCAAAACTCTAACCAACAGGATACCCCGTGAAAACCAGCAAACGTCAATTTCTAAAGTGGTCGATGTTCTCCGCATTTGCTGTTAGCATGACCAATCTTTCGTTACACTCCGCGTTTGCGAAACCTTCAAAGAGCATCATGGTTAAATTAAAAACAAACTTCGGCGACATCACACTTGAACTGAATTCTGAAAAGGCACCTGTAACCGTTGCCAATTTTCTGGAATACGTGAATTCCGGCTTTTACTCAAACACCATCTTTCATCGGGTCATCCCCGGTTTCATGATTCAAGGTGGCGGGTTCGAGCCGGGCATGAAGCAAAAGCCGACCAAAGCCGCCATCAAAAATGAGGCTGACAACGGTCTGAAAAACGAAAAGTACACCATCGCCATGGCGCGCACGAACGATCCGCACTCGGCAACCGCGCAATTTTTTATCAACGTTGAAAACAACGAATTCCTGAACTTCAAGAGCCCAACCCCACAAGGCTGGGGTTACTGCGTATTCGGAAAGGTGGTTGAAGGACAAGACGTGGTTGACAAAATTGCTGCCGTACGCACTGGTTCCAAAGGTTTCTACCAAGATGTACCAACCGAAGACGTCGTCATTCAAAGCGCCGAAAAACTGAAGTAAAGCGGCCCGTTCGAAAAAAGCCCTTCACCAAGGGCTTTTTTTGCGTCCACAAACAGGCACACGCCATGATCGAAATTTCCGAAGGCCAATACGCCTACTTCGCTTCAGATCTCCATTTGTCCGAAAAAACACCTGACACGCTGACGGCGTTTACACGTTGGCTGGCCTCGGTGGCTCAGGCGGACAACCTGATCTTTCTGTTGGGCGACTTGTTTGAAGTGTGGCTCGGAGACGATCACTCGGATGCCGTGTCAATTGAAGTGTCAAAAGCCATCTACAACGCAAAGCTGGCCGGTGCCAGGGTCTTTTTCATGCATGGCAACCGCGACTTCCTGTTGGGCGAACAGTTTGCTGAAGCCAGTGGAATGGAAATTCTGGAGGATCCGGACTTTATTCGGGTTGGCAACCAAATCATTCTGATCTCGCATGGCGACCAATTGTGCACTGACGACAAGGCCTATCAAAAATTCCGCCTGCAGAGTCGGGACGAGGCCTGGAAAGAAGGCTTTTTGAGCCGACCCATCGAAGAGAGAATGGCCATAGCTGGTTCAATTCGGGATGAAAGCAAACGTCACAAATCCAGCAGTGCGCTGAGCATCATGGACACCAATTCGGACGCTGTAGAAAACGCGTTTAAAGGCAAATGGCCCGACGGTTGTCTGATTGGTAGAAGCCAGGTCATCATTCATGGCCACACACACCGCTGTGCGGTGCATGGGCCCGAGGCGACACCCCTGCACGCAGCTGGCCAATCATGCAGTGGTCAGCTTGAAAATCACACCAGAATTGTACTTCCTGACTGGAATTACGACGCCACTGAAAACACATCACACAAAGGTGGGTACCTGCAACTCACTTCGGATGGTCAATACACCCTGACCGTGTTCAATTAGTCGTCCACAAGCTTGTTCAAGGCTTTCAGCTCTTCGCAATCCTTGCCGGGCAGAGTTGCCCCCTGTTTTCCGTCGCTTAACTGACCTTCCAGGTGCTCAATGCGTTGCTGCTGGGCAATCGCCTGTTCAATCAATCCATGAATCGCCTTAATCAATGGATCATCCCCATTCTTTGACAAACCATAGGCCGCAAACTCTTCCCGGCTTGGCATGGGTGTGGGGGGTCGGTCAGTGGCTTGTGCCGGGCTGTCTTTCACAACGATTCGGGCGGGATTACCCACCGCAGTGGCACCGGCAGGCACCGCCTTGGTGACCACCGCGTTGGACCCTATTTTTGCATTCGCGCCCACAGTAAACGGTCCCAGCACTTGTGCACCTGCGCCCACCACCACACCACTTTCCAGCGTGGGGTGGCGTTTGCCTTCGTTCAAGCTGGTGCCGCCCAAAGTCACGCCTTGATAAATCGTGCAATCGTCGTGAATTTCTGCCGTCTCACCGATGACCACACCCATGCCGTGGTCAATGAAAACCCGGCGTCCCACTTTGGCACCCGGATGAATTTCGACCCCGGTCAGCAAGCGCCCCAGGTGAGAAATAAATCGAGCGAGCGTGATGCAGCCATAACCCCAAAAAACATGAGCCAGACGGTGCCACCAAACGGCGTGCAAACCTGGGTAGCACAAAAAAACTTCCAGCCTGTTTCTCGCAGCGGGGTCTTTGTGCAATATGTTGTCAATGTCTTCTCGCAATTGGCTGAACATCAGAACTTACCCGGAATTGACGGATTGAGCCAAAGTGTACCAGTTGGCAGACCCATTCGGCAGCCCGATCAAGCTGAACCGTCGGGCTTACTCGCGCCGCGCTCATGCGGATACAGCCTGCCCTCAGCCACGCGAACTACGTCAGACAGAAAGCCCCTCAACATGTCCACCTCCTCCTGTTCAAGCTGCGCCCGCCCCAGCAACTTGCCCAAACGATGCACCAGCTTTTTGGGCTTGTCCGGATTCAGAAAATCCACTTTTTCCATGGCTTGCAACCAATGCGCTTTCAACTGCTCAACGGCCTGAACCGTGGCTGGGTTGGATTGTCGGTTGGGATCAATCTGGACATCACGGGTCAGCGGCAACGCGCTACCGGGCTTATTCTCGAAATGACGGCGAAGTGCATAGCAAACAATCTGGGCAGCCTGCGACAGATTCAGCGAGTTGTAGACTGGATTGGACGGAATGTACACCTGCCGGTTACAAGCCAACAGCTCTTCGTTGGTCAAGCCGGTTCTTTCGGCACCAAGCACAAAGGCAACCCGTTTACCGGTCTGCTCTAGAGCCTGTTCGCTGTCTGCCGCCGCCTGCTCGGGGCTCATCAGCACTGGTCCAAGCTCTCGAATGCGGGCGGACAGCGCATACGCGCAGACAGTGTCGTGCAAAGCGTCGGACAAACTGTCATACACCTGCGCCCGCTGCAACACATCGGTTGCCCCACTGGCCAGGGCAATGGCGTCGTCTTGTTGATGCAGGTCAGGCTGCTTGGGCATCACCAGGCGCAGGTCTGACAATCCCATCGTCTTCATGGCCCGGGCCACCGAACCGACGTTGCCCGGATGACTCGTTTTTACGAGAACAATCGAAATAGACTCCAGAGAATTGGCTTTGCTCATTTATAATGTCAGGTTAACAATCTATGAATGAAGGACAAGTCATGCATCCAATGCTCAACGTGGCTGTTAAGGCCGCACGCGCCGCGGGGAAAATCATCAACCGGGCGGAGCTGGACCTTGACCAGTTGAAAATCGGTCTGAAAGGACCCAACGACTTTGTCACTGAAACCGATCAGGCTGCTGAAGCGGCCATCATCGAAGTGCTCAAACAGGCCTTCCCCTCTCACGCCATTCTAGCCGAGGAAAGTGGCGCGTCTGGCCAGTCCGAGTACGAGTGGGTGATTGATCCCATTGATGGCACGGCCAACTTCATTCACGGTTACCCCCATTACGCCATTTCAATTGCCTTGCGTGTCAACGGCAATGTACAGCAAGCCGTGGTGTACAACCCGGCCACCAATGATCTGTTTACAGCGTCCAAAGGCGAAGGTGCCTTTTTAAACAACCGGCGCATTCGCGTGTCTCGCCGCGCCAAGCCGCACGAATTTCTGGTGGGTTTTGCCTTCCCCAGTGGAAAAACCGAAGGGTTTGACCACATCAAAAAGAAGATGCTGGCCCTGACAGAAAGCACTGCAGGCATCCGCAAATCTGGATCGGCTGTGCTTGATCTTGCTTACGTGGCCTGCGGTCGCCTGGATGGCTACCTGTGCTTTGGCCTGAAGCCTTGGGATCTCGCTGCCGGCGTCTTGCTGATTTCCGAGGCGGGCGGCCTGATGACCGACCCGGACGGCAACAGCAACTTTTTTGAAACTGGCGATGCGGTTGCAGGCAACCCCAAAGCGCTTCAATACCTCATCAGCTTCAAATAACCGGCCTTGAGTTCACTTCAGACAGACATCGTCCAGTCACAAACACCATCGGGGTTTGAACAGCACACCCCGATGATGCAGCAGTATTTGCAGCTCAAATCCACCCAGCCTGACAAGCTTCTGTTCTACCGGATGGGCGACTTCTATGAGCTGTTTTTCGAAGACGCCGAGCTGGCCGCCCAGCTCTTGCAAATCACGCTGACCCATCGTGGCCAATCGGCCGGCAAACCGATCCCGATGGCGGGTGTGCCCTTTCACGCGGTGGATCAATACCTCGCCAAACTGGTGGCTTTGGGCCATTCTGTGGCCATCTGCGAGCAGGTCGGAACACCGGGTGCCACAAAGGGCCCCATGGAACGCAAAGTGGCGCGCGTGGTCACACCGGGCACACTGACCGAATCCACCCTGCTTCCCGATCAAGAAAACAAGACACTGGTCAGCCTGTATTCGGAAGATGGTCGGCTTTGGGGCGTCTGTTGTGTGGCACTTTCAGCGGGCAGTGTACGGCTGCTGGAATGCACCAACCCTGCCCTGCTGGCCAACCTGGCCCGCTTTAACCCGGCAGAGGTGCTGGTCAACGACAAAAAATACGCCCAGGGAATGGGTTTGCCGAAGGCCATGGAGCGCCCGGCCTGGCATTTCGATGCAGGTTTGGCCAACAACCACCTGATGCAGACCCTGCAGGCCGCCAACCTGCAAAGTCTTGAATTGGACAAGGCACCGCTGGCCGCCAAAGCCATGGGAGCAGCCCTTCAGTACGCGCGTGAAACGCATCTGAATGTGGATCACTTTCAACACCTGTCCGACATTCGCATAGAACAGGAAAGCAGCTTTCTGACCCTGGATGAAACCGCCCGAAGAAATCTGGAACTGTTGGAGACATTGCGAGGTGAATCTGCGCCCACCTTGTTCTCCAGAATCAACAAGACCGGCAGCGCGATGGGCGCACGAAGACTGCGCCAATGGATCATTGAGCCACTTCGCGACCTGGCGCTTATCGAGGAACGCCAGCGCCGCATCGCTGTGCTGTTGCAGAGCAAACCCATGGCCGCGCAGTGTCTGGCTCAATCCCTGATTGGCCTGATTCGAGGTCAGGCAGACATTGAGCGCATCAGCAGTCGCATAGCGATGCAGACGGTCAAGCCCAGAGACTTGCTTGCACTGCGGGAGTCACTGGCCCAGTTGCCAGAACTGATTCAACTTTTGTCTGCCGACAACACAGCGCCAGACCCCATCGACTACCGCGTGTTCGAACCTTATCGACAAGCGATGGTGCTGCCACCTGAACTGGCCGACACCCTGAACAGAGCCCTTTCCGATTCGCCACCCGTGTTGTTGCGCGATGGAGGGGTGATTGCCGACGGTTATGACGCTGATCTCGACGAACTACGGCAAATTCAAACCGGCAGCGGCCAATTCCTGATCCAGCTCGAAGCCAAAGAACGTGAACGCACCGGCATTGCCAACCTCAAAGTGGAGTTCAATCGGGTTCACGGCTATTACATTGAAGTGTCGTCGGCCCAAAGCGAGAAGGTGCCAGCCCATTACGTTCGACGACAAACCATGAAAAACGCTGAACGCTACATCACCGATGAGCTGAAAGCATTTGAAGAAAAGGCCCTGTCTGCCAAAGACAAGGCATTGGCACTGGAAAAACAACTTTACGAGACACTTCAGGCCTGGCTGTTCCAGTTCATCGCACCACTACAGACCTTGGCCCAGGCGCTGTCTGAACTGGATGCACTTGCCGCGCTTGCGCGGGTTGCTTTCGAGTCCGACTGGGTCTGTCCGCAGATGGTCAAGAACTCACTCATCGACATCGCAGAGGGTCGCCACCCTGTGCTTGAAACCCAGGTTGAGCAATTCACACCCAACGACTGCCAGCTTTATCCAGGCAAGCACATGGCGCTGATCACCGGACCCAACATGGGCGGAAAAAGCACCTACATGCGCCAGACTGCCCTGATCGCGCTGTTGGCCCACATGGGGTCATTTGTGCCCGCCAAACAGGCTCAAATCGGCATTCTGGATCGAATTTTTACTCGAATCGGCGCGTCCGACGATCTTGCCGGTGGGCGCTCCACCTTCATGGTTGAAATGACGGAGGCAGCCACCATTGTTCGACAGGCAACGCCATCAAGCTTGGTCATCATGGATGAAATTGGCAGGGGGACCTCCACCTTCGATGGCCTTTCACTGGCCTGGGAAATTGCCAAACGACTGGCTGGAGCCAATCGCTGTCTGACACTGTTTGCCACCCATTATTTCGAAATCACGCAAATGGCCAGTGAATTGGACAGCGTGTTTAACGTGCACCTGTCTGCCACTGAACAGGCGGGTAAGCTCTATTTTCTGCACAAAATACAGGCAGGACCCGCCAACCAGAGCTACGGCCTACAAGTTGCGAAACTGGCAGGGCTACCCGCGCTGGTGGTCAAAGGCGCCCAGAAAAAGCTTCAAGAACTGGAGGCTGAAAAGCGGGCACAGACGCCACAAGGTGACTTGTTTGCAAGCGCAGAGTCGGTGCCACCCGGCTCGGCCCATTCAAACTCGCCCTCGGCCGAAGACCTGTCGGCCAGATTGCTTGCTGAAAAAATAGATGAGCTTGATCCTGATGAATTAAGCCCGCGAGAGGCACTGGACTTGCTGTTCCAACTCAAAAACATTCGCAATCACTAAACCCATGCGCACGTTACCAAGGCCATCAATGATCAAACCCATCTTGTTGACCTTGGCCTTGTTGACTTTCAAGACGAGCCTGGCCAGCGACCTTCCACACACCCACCCCACCAGCACACCCCTGACTTTCGCACTCATTGGTGACCAGCCTTACGGCGCTTTTTTTGTGTCATCGACTGACAAGGTCATTCAAGCGGTGAATTCGCGACCTGAAGTGCAGTGGGTTTTGCATGTGGGCGACATCAAGGGAGGCGGTGAACGCTGCGACAACGACTTGCTGAAGGCACGCATTGCCCAGCTCAACCAAAGCCAAAAACCGCTTTACTACACGCCGGGCGACAATGAATGGACCGACTGCCATCGTGATTCGAATGGCAATTACAATTCGCAGGAACGACTCGCCTTTCTGAGAAAAATTGCCTTTGCCAAGCCTCAATCACTCGGGCAACACCCGGCACCCGTTCTTCAGCAAAACAAACAATTTCCAGAAAACGCGATGTGGCGAATTGGAAATACCCTGTTCGTGACCCTGAACGTGCCAGGCAGCAACAATGACCTTGAAGCGCCAGCCAGTCGAAAGGAAAGCCCAGAAGCCATTGAGGCCAGCTATTTGAGCAGGGAACGCGCCAACGAACAATGGCTGCAAAAGGCTGCCGGCGAATTCAACAAAGAAAGCCCACCCACAGAAACGGTGATTGCCATGCAGGCCAATCCACTGGACGGTTCGGGCGGTGGATGGCTGGGAAAATTGTTGAACGCCCCCAATGGTTACGCATCCATCATGAAGGCCATCGCAGGTTATGTAGACACCACGCAAAGGCCGGTTTTGCTTGCGCATGGTGACACACATCGCTTTGTGTTTGATCAACCCGACCTAAGTCGATTCGACCCCTCATTCAAGCATCCGGAACTGTTCCATCGGGTTGAGGGCTGGGGGCATCCGTTCTACAACGAATGGGTACGAATCACGGTGCGATCAGGTCAAGAATCGCCATTCAACGCAGAAAGCGTTTCGATTCAAACCGGGCCTTAGTGCAACTTTGACGCATCCGGATTGGGCGCCACACTGAACAGCGACTGGGTGGCAGCACCCACTGCCAACTCTTCAGCGCTGGCCTCACGAATATCGATGACCCTCAAAGCGTAGCGCAATGCAATTCCCGCAAATGGGTGATTGCCGTCCAACACAACCTTGCCGTCCGCAATGTCAGTCACGGTCCACAAACGCCCAAATCCGGTGTTGTCCTCGTCGGCCTTCAGGTCGGCTACGTCCTCGCCTTCGGTGGGCACCTCTTCCAACTGCATTCCAACTTCAAGGTCTTCGGGAAAATTGGCAAGCTCTTCAATTCGCATCAACTCAGGGTCGAAGTCGCCAAATGCGTCATCGGGCTCTAGCTGAACAAAAACTTCCTCGCCGATTTCCTTGTTGTTCAATGCTTCCTGAATTTTTGGAAACACTTCAGCATCAGCACCATGGAGGTACACAATGGGGTCGCCACCTTTTTCTTGAATCAATTCGCCCTGGGCATCCCTCAGTTCGAAATCAACGGTGATGACCTTGCCTGCCTCTACTCTCATGCGAGATTACTCCTGAATTCGCCAATCTTTCCGGCACGAAAAGCCGGGGTGCACTATGATACCCGCAAAAGATCCCTCCCCTCAAACGCCATGACCACTCAATTACTTAAACTCGCTGACACACCCGTCGATCAGTTCATGCAAGAAGACTGGCATATTCGGCCACGCTTGTTCAAAAATGCGATCCCTGATTTCGAAGCCGTGTGCGACCTCGAAACCGTGTTTGAGATGGCCAGCGACGAAGACATTGAAAGTCGCCTGATTCAACGCGACGGACAGAACTGGAGCCTTGTACACGGTCCTTTTGAAGCGCTGCCAAGCCTTGAGCAACCCAACTGGACGGTGCTTGTCCAGGGAATCGACCACCACCTGCCAGAGGCCTACGACCTTTTACAATTGTTCAGGTTCATTCCCGATGCACGACTGGACGACATCATGCTGAGTCTGGCCAGCCACGGGGGAGGTGTCGGGCCTCATTATGATTCGTACGATGTGTTCCTGTTGCAAATGCACGGCAAGCGCCGCTGGAAGATTGGACCGTTGACTGACAGCACGCTGAAGAAGGACGCTCCGCTCAAAATTCTGGAACATTTCACACCCACCGAAGAGTTTCTGCTAGAGCCAGGCGACATGCTCTACCTGCCCCCCAATTATGGCCATGATGGGGTCGCTGAAGGGGTTTGCACGACTTTAAGCATCGGCTTTCGCGCGCTCAACAAGGCAGAGGTTGTTTCAGGCATTTTGCATGACTTTGCAGACCGGATTCAAAGCGACGAAACACTTAAAAAGCAGCTTTTCAGTGACCCCGGTCGAGGCCTTCAAAGCAGACCGGCCAACCTTCCAGACGATCTGATTGAATTCGCCCTCACACTGATGCGTGAATTCAAACCTGGGGAGGACGAAATTGCAGTCAGCTTGGGGAAAATGCTGACGGAGCCCAAGCCAATTGTGTATTACGAAAACAACACGGAAGACATGACTATTGAGGAAATACGACACACCTTAATTGAACGCGGAATTGCACTCAGCATGAAAACCCGAATGCTGGTGGGCAAAACCAGTGTCTTTATCAACGGTGAATGCGTCAAACCTAAAAGAAAAGAGACCTATGAATTTCTGTCAAATTTAGCCAATTCAAGGCAATTGGAGCCAAAAGAGGTCAATTCAGCATTTGTCAACGAAGAGGCAGCCTTTTTCGTTATAGGATTTGCGAAGGCTGGCTGGATTGACACTTTGTTTTGATTTATCAATACTCACAAAGTTCAATGGTTTTGCGAAGTCAATAGTAGATTGATTCGAAACCGGGAAATCAAGTTCCACTTGAAATCCCTGTGCCATTCGTTAAAATTTGCTCGTTTTCCGTTGGAGTGCTTTAAAACCCTCCTCTGTTGGAAGATGGGTGAATTCTGCGAACCAGCTGTTTATTTACTCTTATTACGGCGTTTAGAGATAAGCGTTTTTTTTACCTCAAAGGATTAAACATGAAAAAGTCAATTTTGTTTGCATCATTGTTTGCACTGGCTTTGGCCGCTTGTGGCAAGAAAGAAGAAGCTCCTGCTCCTGCTCCAGCTCCTGCTGAGCAAGCTGCTCCTGCCGCTGCTCCTGCTGCCGCTCCAGCCGCTCCTGCTGCTGACGCTCCTGCTGCCGCTCCAGCCGCTCCTGCTGCTGACGCACCAGCTGCTGCTCCTGCAACAGAAGAGAAGAAGTAATTCTTCGCTGACTTGTTTCAGCCAAAAACCCTCCCCTCTGGGGAGGGTTTTTTTATGCCTGCGCGGTGTTGTCCGCAGTCAGTATGTCCCTGACGTTCCACCAATCGAAACCGTTTTCCTGACAAGCCACGCCGAATCGAACACCGGCAGGCGCCAAGATGTCGTTCCACATCGTACGTACCAATTTCGCATCATTGGTGTTTTTGCTTAAGTGGGCAGCCACAGCAAACCGAAGTTTCCCACCCACAAGTGACCGCAAAATCTCACAGGCTGTCTGGTTGCTCAAATGCCCGTAGTTTCCCCCCACACGCCTTTTCAAGCTGTCTGGATAGGGCGACTGCAGCAACATGTCAGGGCAGTGATTCGATTCAAGTATCAGCGCATCGGCCTTGCCCAGCATCCTCACCAAATGAGGCGTAGAGCTTCCGCAATCGGTCAGAATACCCACATGGTACTGCCCGTCGGAAACAAGCATCTGGATGGGCTCCAGAGCATCGTGAGGCACGGGAAAGGGTTGAATGGAAAGTGAGCCGACCTCAAAAGCCTGATGGCTTTCAATGAGATTGACCAAACCAGTCTGCAGGTATGCGGCATCGGTGCGCTTCGTACGAAGCGCTGCCCGCCAGGTACCGTGCGTCAAAAAGACTGGCGCATTGAATTTACGACTGAACTTGAACACACCACCGAGATGGTCGTCGTGCTCGTGAGTGACGATCAGCGCGTTCACCTGCTCTGGAGAGAGCCCCATGCGATCCAGGCGTGCAACGGTGCCTTTGATGGTAAAGCCACAGTCGACCATGATCCGGGTCGGTGACGCCTGGTCGTTTGAAGACTCAAACAACCAGGCATTGCCTTCACTGCCACTGCCCAAACTCGAGAAACGCACGGCCCCAGTTTATTGTAGTTGGGGTGCCAGTTTGCCCACAGCCTGATCGGCCAGCTTGACGGGTACAGCCGCCCCCTTGTCTGACACAAACCTTGCCGTGCAGGTGTTGTCTGGCTTGGACTGCACCAAGACCTGGAAGCGCTTGCCGGATGACAGGCTGTCATTGCTTTGACCAAACAGCTTGCCAAAGAAACCGGGCTCTTTGTCGGAACCAGCGGCAGAATCGGGCGCGTAACGCACATAGTAGGTGCCATTTTCACGATCACGGTCTTCAACAATGAAACCAGATCGATCCAGACCCACGCCAATTCGGCGCCAGGCCTCAGGGAAAGCCTCGTTCAGAACGATGACAGAGCCGCTGCTTGCGTCTTTCTGAACAGAAATCAGTGGCTTGCTGGTCTCCACACCGGTTTTCTTGGCTGCATCTTCATCGCCAGTCAGCTTCACGAGCAGGCGATTGGTCATGATTGCTTCCAGTTCGGGGTCTGGCTTGCGTGGAATCCATTTCAATTCAGTCTGGCTTTTGTCCGTGTAGGCCTCTTCCATGCCGCGGTGGGTAATAAACACCTCTGAGCCACCGGTTGAGGTGCGTTCTACACGTGTGAGATAGCGATCTTTCTGGTTGCTTGAATAGATGCCGTCGATGAATTTACCCAGCACTTTTCGAACGCCGTCCATGGGTATAGCGGCCCTGTTTTCTTTCCAGTCCGTCTGCATGACCCCAATCTTTGGATCGTTGGTGACCAGCTCAAATCCCTGCTTTTTCCAGAAACCTTCCAATGTGGGCCACAGCTTCTCGGGCGGGATGTTTTTAAGCAGCAGGGATCGCGTGTTGCCAACCTGCTCAATCTTGATGTCGTCAGTGGTCACCAGAACGGGCTGGGTAGAAACTGCCACTGCGCCGGCACGATTGTTTTGGCTGTAGTAAGACGAGGCGGTTACATCGCTTGTGGTTCCGCTGTCACCAGGGATCGAGAACTGATCGTCTGGCTGCTGTGCGGTCAGGTCAGGCGGGACATCCAGACCGGCATCGCGCTTCTCTGCCTTTTTGTAAACAACCTTTTGGCTTTCCACCGCTTTGTCATAGGATGCACAACCGGCCATCACCAGGGTGGCCGCCATCAGTAAAGCCAGATTCGTTGATTTATTCACAATCACTTCCATTCAAAATAGGACTAGTCGATCAGTTGATGGGCCCGAAGGGCGGTATCAACTACGCTGTGAAATCCCGCTTCCAGGCGGGTAAGGGGCAACCGTATACCGGGTGCCATTTTGCCCATTCTGCTCAAGGCATACTTGACAGGAATCGGGTTGGCCTGACAGAACATGGCTTGATGGAGATCCATCAAGGCCAGGTTGATGTTGTGTGCCTTGCGTGCATCCCCAGCAATCGCAGCCATGCACAGTTCGTGCATGATTTTGGGTGCGATGTTGGCGGTCACGGAAATATTGCCCTTGCCACCCATCAACATCAGATTGACCGCGGTGGTGTCGTCACCGCTGTACACGGCGAACGTTTCAGGCGCTTCACGAATAAGCCAGGCTGCTCGCTCCATGTTACCCGTGGCCTCCTTGATGCCGACCACGCCGTCCACCTGCGCAAGGCGGATGACGGTGGAGTGCGCCAAATCAGCGACGGTGCGACCTGGTACGTTGTACAGAATCACAGGCAGATCCACGGACTCAGCCACTTTGCGGAAGTGCAGATACATGCCCTCTTGAGTGGGCTTGTTGTAATAAGGCACGACCTGAAGACTGGCTGCTGCGCCAACTTTTCGGGCAAACTCGGTCAATTCAACTGCCTCAGTGGTCGAATTTCCACCGGTGCCAGCTACAACAGGGATACGGCCTGCGCACTGCTCAACCGTTACGCGGATCAATTCACAGTGTTCTTCCACGTCCACAGTGGGCGATTCACCGGTGGTTCCAACGGCCACGATGCAATCTGTGCCCTGCTCGATGTGCCAGTCAATCAGCTTGCGATAACCGTCGATGTCGAGAGAACCATCTTCAAACATGGGAGTCACAATCGCGACCATGCTGCCAGTGATCATGTATTACCTTTCTCGTTTAATGGGATTGCCTGAGATTGTATCTCAGACCAAATGCCCGAAATGGCCATGGCCCGCTGAATCATTGCAGGTGATTCAACCGAGCGAATTCCCTGCTCAAAGCGAACCAGATTCAGGGGTTTGACCAACTCTGGCAATTCGGCTGAATTCAACAAAAAAGCCGGACTGCGCGGGGAACCAAACCGGGCATTGCCATCCATGAATGTTTCGTAGACCAGCAAAGCGCCGCTGGGTTTCAATAATTTCAACAGATCAGGAAACCGGGGACGATGCAGGTAATTGGTTACAACCACCACATCGTATTGCCGACCTGCAAGCGGCCATGGGCCCTCAGCTTCCAGATCCATCTCTTCAAAACGCACATCGGCTGGCAAAGCTGACAACTCGGGTGCACGAATATCCACCGCATCCACTTGAAACCCCTGGTTCGACAAGTAAAAAGCATGTCTGCCTGACCCACAAGCCAAATCAAGCGCATGAAACTGCCGCGCATGCCGGCCAGCCAGCCATTCATTGACACAACGAACAACCCAGGGTGACGGATTCACGAATAATCGAGCCCCATGCTCTCCCGCACCTCGCGCATGGTTTCTTGGGCCAGCTCGCGGGCGCGCTCACAACCATCGGCAATGATATTGCGCACCATGGAAGGATCTTCGCTGTAGTAGGCAGCACGCTCTCGCATAGGCGTTAATTCACGAACCACTGCATCGATGATGGGTTCCTTGCACTCCAGGCAACCAATGCCAGCTGACTTGCAACCCTCCTGCACCCAGTTTTTCTGACGTTCGTCTGAATAAATTTCATGCAACTGCCACACCGGGCATTTTTCAGGATCACCCGGATCTGTGCGGCGTACACGCTGCGGATCGGTGGGCATCTTGCGAATTTTCAAGGAAATGTTTTCAGGCGTTTCCCGCAGACTGATCGTATTTTGATAACTCTTGGACATCTTCTGACCATCCAGACCGGGCATGCGCGACGCCTCGGTCAGCATGGCCTTGGGTTCAGCCAGAATCAGCTTTCGCCCACCTTCAAGATACCCAAACAGGCGCTCACGGTCCGCCAGACTGAGATTTTGAGAATCGCCCAACATGGCTTTGGCCTGCTCAAGCGCAGTGTCTTCACCCTGCTCTTGATAACGATTGCGCAAGTCGAGATACAGCTTCGCTCGCTTCGAACCCAGCTTTTTGGCAGCCTCCAGTGCTTTTTCCTCAAACCCAGGTTCTTTGCCATACAGGTTATTGAATCGTCTCGCAATTTCGCGGGTCAGTTCAATGTGGGGCACCTGGTCTTCACCCACAGGCACTTGGGTCGCCCTGTAGATCAGGATGTCGGCAGACTGCAGCAAGGGATAACCCAGAAACCCGTAGGTGGCCAGGTCTTTGTCGTGCAGCTTTTCCTGCTGATCTTTGTAAGTAGGCACGCGTTCCAGCCAACCCAGCGGCGTAGACATGGACAACAAAAGATGCAGCTCGGCGTGCTCTGGCACACGCGACTGGATGAACAAGGTCGCCTGAGAGGGGTCAATGCCTGCCGCAAGCCAGTCAATCACCATGTCCCACACATTTTCCTCAATGATCTGAGGCGTTTCGTAGTGAGTGGTCAACGCATGCCAGTCTGCCACGAAAAACAGACAGGGGTATTCGGTCTGAAGTTTCACCCAGTTCTTCAGCACACCATGGTAATGACCCAAGTGCAACAAACCGGTGGGGCGCATGCCCGACAAAACGCGTTCTGGAAACATGATGTTTAGTAAAAATTAAAAATAAGGGACAAAATGTCCATGGTGAAAGACACGATCGGCTGAATGAAGACCGGCAAGATGTTCAGCATCAGCAACGCAATCAGGATAATCATGCCATACCGCTCGGTTTGCCCAAAGCGGTAGGCCGCCGAAGAGGGCAGGAAACTGAAGAGTATACGGCCACCGTCCAGCGGCAAAATCGGCAGCAAATTGAGTGCTGCAAGCACCAGATTGACCACGATGCCCGCTTTGGCCATTTCGAAAAAGAAAGGCTCAGTGAACTGGGCCCTCAGGAGCAGCTTCAAAAAGGCCGCCCACATGAATGCCATGATGAAATTGGCTGCTGGCCCTGCAAACGCCACGTACCGAATGTCTTTCTTGGGTCGATTCAAACGGCCAAAATTGACAGGCACCGGCTTGGCCCATCCAAACAGCATGGGCCCTGCCCCGACTGCGGCCGAACTCAACAGAATCAGGAGCGGCACCACAATGGTTCCCATGGGGTCGATGTGCTTGACAGGGTTCAGCGTTACCCGGCCCATCAGGTAGGCTGTGTCATCGCCAAATCGACGCGCCACATAACCGTGCGCCGCCTCGTGAAGGGTAATCGCGAACAGCACCGGCAGGGCGTACACGGCAATCGTTTGAATGATGGATGCGTCCAAGTCAAAGTTCCTCAGTTTCGTCGACTTCAACGGGCTCGAGTGGCCCGGTCAGCGGCCCGGCTCCAAGCCGCAATACCACGGGCGACTCGCCGGTCCAGTCGATCACTGTCGTGGGTTGTGCACCGCAATCCCGGCCATCGCCTACAATCAGGTCAACCAGATGATCAACCCGGTCCACCGCCTCTTCAGCCGTGCGGCAGGGCTCGTCCATGCCACCCAACTGAAGCGACGAGGCAATCAAAGGGCCATCGGTGTGCTCAAGCAATGCCTGAACCACTTTGTGATCAGGAACCCTCAGACCGATCGATTTCTTGGAGGGATGGGAAACCCGTTTGGGCACTTCGCGTGTGGCTTCCAGAATGAATGTGTAAGGGCCTGGAAACACCGCTTTCAAAAGGCGATATTGAATGTTGTTGACTTTGGCATAACTGCCCAAATGGGCCAGGTCTTTGCACAGCAGGGCCAGATGTTGCTTGTCAGAAATGCCACGGATTCGCCGTAGACGCTCAACCGCCTGCTTGTCGTCCAGGTGACAGACGAGTGAGTAGCAACTGTCGGTTGGGATGGCGGCGATACCGCCTTTGTTGATGATGTCAGCCGCCTGCTTGCAAAGGCGAGCCTGGGGATTGTCGGGGTGTAGATCGAAGAACTGCGCCAATGGTGTCCTGTTTACAAAACGTTTTCCCAATTATCCCAGATTGGCACACAGCCATCGGGCAAAGGGGGCAATTCACCCAAATTTACTCGGGATTCTTCGGGTCCGTGAAAATCGGAGCCGCGCGACGCTTTCAAGCCATGTTTCAGCGATCGCCTTGCGAAGGTGCGATATTGATCCACGGTGTGGCTGCCCGTCACGACCTCGATGCCCTGCCCACCCAACTCGATGAACTGACGAATCAGCTCATCCATTTGCAGCTCATTCAGGTCGTATCGGCCCGGATGTGCGATCACGGCCACGCCACCGGAATCGCGAATCCAGGTTACCGCCTGAGACAAACTGGCCCAGGAATGAGGAACATAGCCAGGTTTTCCGGGTGTCAAGAACCGCTGAAATACATCGCCAATGTCAGTGCAGACGCCGCGCTCCACCAAATGGCGGGCAAAGTGGGTCCGGCTGATCAGATCTGGGTTGCCAACGTATTTCAAGGCACCCTCAAAAACCCCATCAATGCCAACCTTGGCCAGCTGATGAGACATTTCAAGTGCCCTTTCCCTGCGCCCGGATCGCACCTGCCCCAATCCTTCAGACAAAGGAGAGTTTTTGAATCCAACGCGCAGGCCGACGATGTGAAGCGTCTTGCCAGACCAGGTCACGGACACCTCGACACCAGGCACAAAGAGCAAGCCGTGCGCGCGAGCTGCTTCACTGGCTTTTTCAAGTCCACCAACTTCATCGTGATCGGTTAATGACCACATCTGAACGCCGTTGGCCGCTGCTCTTGCCGCCAGTTGGTCGGGGGCGAGTGTGCCGTCCGACACGGTGGAATGGCAATGCAGATCGGCGTTGATGGAATGAGGGTCGCCCCAGTTCGGATTGCTTGTTGTCATGTCTTTACGCTCCCTGACTGACTCTGCTCCAAATGCAACAACCATTGCAGTTCGGCAGGGGAAAATCCAGCACGCTCGCGGGCCGGAAAATTAAACGGTGACCGGGGTTCAGGGGCACTGTACTTCACGAGGCACTCGGCAAACGCGTCAACCGGGTCCAGCCCACGCTGTTCACACAAAACACCAAACCACCTGTTACCAATGGCCACATGGCCGATTTCATCTCGCAAAATGACATCCAGCACTGCGGCACTTTCCGAATCTCCGGCATTGGCCAACTTCGTGCGAATGGCAGGCGATACATCCAGCCCGCGGGCCTCCAACAGGCGCGGTACCAGCGCCAGCCTTGCGAACAGACTGTCTGCGGTGCGTTGTGCCATTTGCCACAAACCATCGTGGGCAGGAAAGTCACCATAACTCACACCATACGCCTTTAAGCGATCGCACAACAGGGCGTGGTGATAGGCCTCCTCTTGGGCAACCTTCAGCCAGTCGGTGTAAAACGCCAAGGGCAGTGAGTCAAATCGCACTGCGATGTCAAGCGCCAGGTTGATGGCATTGAATTCGATGTGCGCGAGCGCGTGAAGCAACATGGCCTTGCCTTCAGGGCTTGAAAGACCTCTGGTAGGCACTTTCCCCGGTGAAACAAGCACAGGTTTCAGAGGCCTTCCCATGGAAGGCTCGAGTGTCAGGCTGGCATCCACTGATCCATTTAGATTCAGGCTCTGAACCCGCTTCATCTTTTGTACCGGATCGCACTCTGCCAACGCTTTTGAGGCCTCAACCCTCAGATCTGCTTCATTCATCCAATCTTCCGCACTGCTGTGTATGCACTTGCATCTGTTACAAAATGCTTTCATGATAGTTTATGCCATTCTGAACAACAGCACACGATCATCAGGAGACACAAGCCGTGGCAGTCTATCAGCTCGACACCCTCACCCCGACCATTCACCCCAGCGTTTATGTGGCTGAAAAGGCAAGCGTCATCGGCAAAGTGCAACTCGATGAAAACGCTTCAGTCTGGGATTGCGCCACCATTCGCGGTGACAACGAGCTGATACACATTCAGCAGGGTAGCAACATCCAGGAAGGCGCTGTACTGCACACGGACATTGGCTATCCTATGACGGTTGGCCCGAATGTCACAGTGGGCCATCAGGCCTGCCTGCACGGCTGCACGGTGGGCGAAGGCAGTCTGATCGGCATTCGATCTGTCGTTCTCAACGGCGCAAAGATCGGAAAAAACTGTATCATCGGCGCCGGCGCTTTGGTCACAGAGGGCAAGGAAATTCCGGATCGCTCACTGGTTATTGGTTCACCCGGCAAAGTGGTGCGCACCCTGACAGACGACGAGGTTGCCAAAATGATCGGAGCCGCCTTTTACGTCATGAAGGCAAAGCACTTCAAAGAAACACTCAAAAAAATATCGGATTAAAAGATCACCATGGAAGACAAGCTGAAAAGCCTGCTGTTTGAAGCCGCCGACGCCCGCGCACAAATTGTGCGGCTCGACAAAACCTGGCAAAAAGTGGTCTCCCACAATGAATACCCTGCCCCAGTGGTTGAGCTGTTGGGCCAACTGGTCGCCGCCAGTGCCCTGCTGTCTGCATCCCTCAAATTCGAAGGCTCACTGATTCTGCAAATCAAAGGGGACGGGCCCGTGGTTTTGCTGGTGGCCGAATGCAACAGCAAACTCGGCTTGCGCGCCACGGTCAAGCTGGACGAAACGAAAGCCATTGCAGAGAATGCAAGCTACAAGGATCTGTTGAATGTCAGCGGCAAGGGGCTGTTTGTCGTCGTATTGGACCCCAAGAACAGGCAACCCGGCCAGATGCCTTACCAAGGTGTGGTCGAACTGTCCGGCAGCACCATCGCCGAATCGCTCGAGAACTACATGAGAACCTCTGAGCAGCTTGAAACCCGACTTTACCTGCACGCCAATCACGATGCAGCCGCGGGTTTGATGCTTCAACAAATGCCCGGAGAAGGCGGCAAACGCAACGGAAAAAGCCACGACGCAGACGGCTGGGAGAGACTGCTGGCGCTCGGCCATACAGTCACCGGGTCTGAGATTCTTTCAATCGCACTGGATGACATGACCCACCGTCTATTTTGGGAAGAAAATCCCGCGCAACTGGCGGAACGAACCGTGCAATTCGAATGCACTTGTTCACGGCTGAAGGTGGGCCGAATGCTTCTGCGTCTTGGAAAACACGAAGTCGAAGAGGCACTGAAGGAACAGAAGCAGCTGTGCGTTCATTGCGACTTTTGCAACTCCGCGTACATTTTTACCCAGGCTCAGTGCGAACATCTGTTTGAGGCTGAGGAGCTGGAAGAAAACCTGAACGCAGACGAAGAAGAGGACCCCATCAAAGACCTGCGAAAAGACGGCGACGATCAACCCACCATTCACTGAATTGGAAAAAAGGCCGTGCGATCTTATTGGGCCGGCTTGGTGTCAGCGGAACTGGGTTTAGAGGTAGAGGGGTTGGTGTTGGATTTTGAGGTATCAGGCTGCACCAGCTGAATGTACACCTCGCCATTTTTAACCATGCCGAAGTCGTTGCGGGCACGCTCTTCTACAGCCTCTACACCATCTGACAAGCTGCGCACATCACCTTCCATCTGTTGATTTCGCAAACGCAGGGACTCGTTGACTGATTTTTGTTCGGCCACCTGACGGTTCAACTCATGAACTCGCATCAACCCCCCTTTACCAAACCACAAAGGGTATTGAAGTATGGCCAGCAAAGCGATCAAAACAAGGGATATCAGCTTGAGTTTCATGGCATGGGCTTGGATACAAGAAGGCCCCGCAACGCGGGGCCTGCCTGAACACAACGCTTAATCGAGGTTGTAAAAGGCTGCACGACCGGGGTAATACGCGATGTCGCCCAGATCTTCTTCAATGCGCAGAAGCTGGTTGTATTTCGCGATACGGTCTGATCGGCTCATGGAACCTGTCTTGATTTGCATGGCGTTGGTACCCACTGCGATGTCAGCAATGGTGGAGTCTTCTGTTTCACCAGAGCGATGTGAAATCACCGCGGTGTATCTCGCACGCTTGGCCATTTCGATGGCCGCAAACGTTTCTGTCAGCGTACCGATCTGGTTGATTTTGATCAGAATGGAGTTACCAATGCCTTTCTCGATACCCTCTGCCAGAATTTTGGTGTTGGTGACAAACAGGTCGTCACCCACCAGCTGAACCTTGCGACCCAGCAACTTGGAAAGGTATGCCCAACCATTCCAGTCGTCTTCAGCCATGGCGTCTTCGATGGAGATGATGGGGTACTTGTTGCACCAGCTTTCCAGCAGATGGGCAAACTCTTCTGAGCTGAGGGTCAACCCTTCTCCGGCCAGGTGGTATTTACCGTCCTTGTAGAATTCAGACGCGGCACAATCCAGACCCAGCGCAACCTGCGTACCGGGTTCGAAGCCCGCATTCTCAATGGCCTGAATAATCATCTGGATTGCAGCTTCGTGGTTGTCCACGGAGGGCGCAAAACCCCCTTCGTCACCCACCGCGGTCGACATGCCTTTGTCGTGAATGATTTTTTTCAGCGCATGAAACACCTCTGCACCATAGCGCACGGCTTCGCGGAAGGTTGGCGCACCAACCGGCAGAATCATGAATTCCTGCAGATCGAGGTTGTTGTTGGCGTGCGCGCCACCATTGATGACGTTCATCATGGGGACGGGCAAGGACATGCCGCCCATGCCACCGAAGTAACGGTACAAGGGCAGACCAGTTTCTTCAGCAGCAGCCCGAGCCACAGCCATGGACACCGCCAGAATGGCATTGGCACCCAGACGTGATTTGTTGTCTGTGCCATCCAGATCAATCAGCGTTTGATCCAGAAACACCTGTTCTTGCGCATCCAGACCCAAAATGGCCTCAGAGATTTCGGTGTTAATGCTTTCAACCGCCCGAAGCACGCCTTTGCCCAAGTAGCGAGACTTGTCGCCATCGCGCAGTTCAACAGCTTCCCTGGAGCCAGTAGAGGCACCGGAGGGTACCGCAGCGCGGCCCATTGCGCCGCTTTCCAGCAGAACGTCACATTCAACGGTGGGGTTACCACGTGAGTCAATGACCTCACGGCCGATTACATCAACAATTGCGCTCATAAAGCTCCTCTTGGATCAATTAAATTCTTTTCAGGCACCCATCAGACCGGCTTCAGCCAGGGGGCCGCTTTTGACCAGTTGATCAATCGCTTGCAGCGTTTTCAACAAGTCTTTCATTCGAGGCAAAGGCCATGCATTGGGGCCGTCTGACATCGCTTTGGACGGGTCCGGATGTGTTTCCATGAACAGACCGGCAACACCAACGGCCACTGCTGCGCGAGCCAACACGGGCACGAATTCACGCTGACCGCCGGATGCAGTGCCCTGCCCACCAGGAAGCTGAACGGAATGGGTGGCATCAAACACCACAGGGCAGCCGGTTTGACGCATGATGGCAAGGCTGCGCATGTCTGAAACCAGGTTGTTGTAGCCAAAGCTGACGCCGCGCTCGCAGACCATGATGTTGCTGCCGTCACCGCCCGACGCGATGCTGGCTGCCCTGGCCTTGTCGACCACATTCACCATGTCACCTGGGGCAAGAAACTGCCCCTTCTTGATGTTTACGGGTTTGCCACAACTGGCCACAGCCTCGATGAAATTGGTCTGGCGACACAGAAATGCGGGGGTTTGAAGTACATCCACCACCTGGGCCACAGGCTTGATTTCTTCGATTTCATGAACGTCGGTCAGCACCGGCACATCGAGTGCCTTTTTGACATTCATCAGGATTTCAAGGCCTTTGTCGATGCCAAGACCGCGAAAGCTTTTGCCAGAACTGCGATTGGCCTTGTCGTAGGAACTTTTGTAAATGAAGGGGATGCCCAGTGATGCACAGATTTCCTTCAGCTGGCCCGCGGTGTCCATGGCCATTTGCTCGGATTCAATGACACAAGGGCCTGCGATCAGAAAAAATGGTTGGTCCAAACCCGCTTCAAAGTTACACAGCTTCATGTTTCATACCCCTGTCAAAGTGCCCTTTTGTACCGACACTATATCGCTTTGGATTGTTTGTAAGCCAGCGCAGCCTTCACGTAAGCCATAAACAAGGGATGACTGTCGCGCGGTGTGCTGGTGAACTCCGGGTGAAACTGAACACCGATAAACCAGGGATGATCGGGCAACTCCATGATCTCAGGCAGGTTTTCGGTGGGTGTTCGAGCTGAAATACGCAGACCCGCTTTTTCAAGCTGCTCGACGTAGTTGTTGTTGACTTCATAGCGATGGCGGTGGCGCTCGTTGACCTCCGGACCGTAAATACTCTCGGCCAGCGTACCCGGCTTGACCGGGCAGCGTTGTGAACCAAGGCGCATGGTGCCCCCCAGATCAGAGGTCTCAGTGCGCTTCTCGGTTTTACCCGTGCTGTCTTGCCACTCGGTGATCAAGGCGACCACAGGCTGGTCAGCCTGACTGTCGAATTCGGTGGAATTGGCGCGCTCAAGCCCAGCGCAGTGACGAGCGAATTCGATCACGGCCAACTGCATACCCAGGCAAATGCCCAGGTAAGGCACCTTGTTTTCACGGGCGTACTGAATGGCTGCAATTTTGCCTTCTGTACCGCGCTTGCCAAAGCCGCCAGGAACCAACACTGCGTCCAGCTTTTGCAGCTCGCCAACGCCATCGGACTCGATGTTCTCAGAGTCAATGTAGCGAATGTTCACTTGTGTGCGGGTGTGCAATCCCGCGTGGTTCAGGGCTTCAATCAGTGATTTGTATGACTCGGTCAGATCGACGTACTTACCCACCATGCCGATTGTGATTTGCTGCACCGGATTTTCCTGGGCGTACACGATTTCAGCCCATTTGGACAGATCAGCCTTGGGCGCGTCGATGGCCAGTTTTTCAGTGACGATGCTATCGAGCTGTTGGGCTTCCAGCATGGCTGGAATCTTGTAGATGCTGTCGGCGTCCCAGACGGAAATGACCGCCTCAAGCGGCACATTCGAAAACATGGAGATTTTGGCGCGCTCGTCGTCGGGAATTCGACGGTCTGCACGGCACAGCAGAGCGTCTGGGAAAATACCGATTTCACGCAGCTTTTGCACACTGTGCTGGGTGGGCTTGGTTTTCAACTCGCCGGCTGAAGCAATAAATGGCACCAGCGTGAGGTGGATAAAACACGCGCTATTACGGCCCAAACGCAGGCTCATCTGGCGCACAGCTTCAAGAAACGGGAGGGACTCAATGTCGCCCACGGTGCCACCAATTTCAACGATGGCCACATCGGTTTTGCCGTCCCAGGCAACCTTGGCACCACGCTCGACAAAGGCCTGAATTTCGTTGGTGATGTGCGGAATAACCTGAACGGTTTTACCGAGGTATTCACCACGGCGTTCTTTGCGCAGTACGGATTCGTAAATTTGACCGGTGGTGAAGTTGTTGGCCTTTTTCATCTTGGCCGAAATAAAGCGCTCGTAGTGACCCAGATCGAGGTCAGTTTCAGCGCCATCTTCGGTGACGAACACTTCGCCGTGCTGGAATGGGCTCATTGTGCCTGGGTCCACGTTGATGTACGGGTCCAGTTTGAGCATGGTGACTTTCAGGCCACGACTTTCAAGAATCGCGGCCAGGGAAGCAGCGGCAATGCCTTTGCCAAGGGACGAGACTACCCCGCCAGTAACGAATACGTATTTGGTCATGATGCCAAGCGGCGCTGAAAACGCAGGTCTTGTACGCAGTTTGAAACGGCAATTATAACCTAGGGCCGCTTGGCAATTTGAGCGAGGCGTTACTTAAACTGAAGTTGACATCCAGTTTTTTCGATCAGCTCTTCACGGGTGACACCAGGGGCCAGTTCAAGCACCAGCAGGCCTTTGTCCGTGACGTCCATAATGGCCAGGTCCGTGATAATTTGATTGACCACGGCCTTGCCGGTCAAGGGCAATGTGCACTCAGGCAGGATTTTCAAATCAGTGGTGCCGTCTTTCTTCTTGGCCACGTGCTCCATCAGCACAATAACCCGCGAAACACCGGCTACCAGGTCCATTGCACCGCCCATGCCCTTCACCAGCTTTCCCGGGATCATCCAGTTCGCAAGGTCGCCCTTTTCGCTCACCTGCATTGCACCCAGAATGGCCAGATTGATGTGTCCACCGCGAATCATCGCAAAGGATTCAGAGCTCGAAAAGAATGCGGAACCAGGGATGGTCGTCACTGTTTGCTTGCCCGCATTGATCAGGTCTGCGTCAACCTCCTCCTCAGAGGGAAATGGACCAATGCCAAGTAAACCGTTTTCCGACTGCAACATCACGTTTACGCCAGCAGGAATGTGGTTTGACACCAAGGTGGGCAAACCAATGCCCAGGTTCACATAAAAACCGTCTTGTAGTTCTCTGGCCGCCAGGGCAGCCATTTCATCGCGACTCCATGCCATGTCGACTCTCCTTTAAGCAGCAGGGTTGGAAACAGTGCGCTTTTCAATGCGCTTCTCGGGGTGGGCATTCAACACCAGCTTCTGGATGTAAATGCCCGGCGTGTGGATGAAGTTGGGATCAAGCGCGCCCACCTCTACAATATCCTCGACCTCTGCCACTGTGAATTTGGAAGCCACCGCACATTCTGGATTGAAGTTGCGGGCGGTCAGGCGATAGATCAAGTTGCCGGATGTGTCGGCTTTCCAGGCCTTGACCAGGGAAATGTCAGCGGTCAGGCTGTTTTCGAGCACATAATTTTGCCCGTTGATGACCCGTGTTTCTTTGCCCTCTGCGATGACGGTGCCGAATCCCGTTTTGGTGAAAAATGCAGGAATTCCAGCCCCGCCCGCACGGAGCTTCTCGGCCAGCGTGCCTTGGGGGGTGAACTCAAGCTCCAACTCACCAGCGAGGTATTGCCGCTCAAATTCTTTGTTCTCACCCACGTAGGAGGAAATCATCTTGCGAACCTGCCGGGTTTCCAACAACTTGCCGAGCCCAAAGCCGTCAACCCCGGCGTTGTTTGAAATGACCGTCAGGTCTTTTGCACCCGACAAGCGAACCGCCTCAATCAGCGCCTCGGGAATACCACACAAACCAAACCCGCCAACAGCCAGTGTCATGCCGTCTTTGATCCTGTCCGCAAGCGCCTCGGAGGCACTGCCCACTACCTTATTCATACCCATCTCATGTCCTCATACAGTTCATTCGAACCCAGCATTGAGCTTCTGATTTTCGTCACCCCTTTTAGAGTGAACCCTCTGGATTATACCGATATGCTGTTGCGGCGCACAAAAGCAAGCCCAAACACTAGAGAACAAAATCAACTTCCAGATCAGGTTTTACCCTAAGGTTTCAGCTTAAAATCAAGGCAAGGCTTACAAATTTCGACAAATGAAAGAAGGAGACTCATGCAATGTCGAATGTCGAAAGAGACATGATGGAATATGACGTGGTTGTTGTAGGTGCAGGCCCAGCAGGCCTGTCCACAGCCATCCGACTGAAACAACTGGCCGCCGAGAAAGGTCAGGAAATCAACGTGTGCGTGCTGGAGAAAGGCTCCGAGGTTGGCGCACACATTCTGTCTGGCGCCGTCATGGACCCACGCGCAATGGATGAACTGTTCCCCAACTGGAAAGAGTTGGGCGCGCCATTGAACACGGCTGTCACTGAAGACCAGTTTTTGTTTTTAACAGAAACTTCAGCCAAAAAAGTACCCAACATGTTGCTGCCAAAGTGTTTCCAGAACCATGGCAATTACATCGTCAGCCTTGCAAACGTCGTCCGCTGGCTGGGCGAGCAGGCAGAGGCCCTTGGCGTTGAAGTGTTTCCGGGCTTTGCGGCCGCTGAAGTGCTGTACGACGAAAACGGTGCAGTCAAAGGCGTTCAAACCGGCGACATGGGCATCGGCAAAGATGGCGAACCCACACACGCCTATCAGCCTGGCATGGAACTGCACGCCAAATACACCATTTTCGCCGAGGGCGTTCGCGGGCACCTTGGTAAACGGGTCATTGAAAAATACAACCTGAATGAAGGTCGCGACCCCCAGGTGTATGGCATCGGCTTGAAAGAGCTGTGGGAAATCGACCCGGCCAAACACCAGGAAGGCCTCGTGATTCACAGTGGTGGATGGCCACTGGATTCAGAAACCTACGGTGGTTCATTTTTGTATCACCTGGAAAACAATCAGGTGGCAGTGGGTTTTGTGGTGGGCCTGGCCTACCAAAACCCCTACCTGTCGCCGTTTGAAGAATTTCAGCGCTACAAAACCCACCCGGCCATTCGCAAGTACTTTGAAGGCGGCAAACGCATCGCCTACGGCGCCCGTGCAATTGCCGCTGGCGGCTTGATGAGCCTGCCCAAGCTGGTGTTCCCCGGTGGCGCGCTTGTGGGTTGTGACGCAGGCTTTTTAAATGCTTCGCGCATCAAGGGCAGCCACGCGGCAATCAAGAGCGGCATGCTATGCGCCGAAGCCGTATTCGACGCTGTCACCAACAATCGTGCTCACGACGAACTTGACGCATATCCAAAGGCATTCCATGACTCATGGCTGTTTGATGAGCTGTATCGCGCCCGAAACTTCAAGCAGTGGATGTCCAAGGGACTGTACACCGGCACCATGATGGTAGGCTTCGAGCAGAAGCTGTTCAACGGCAAGGTGCCCTGGACGCTGCATCACAAGCATGCGGACCACGAATGCCTGCGCCCCGCGTCGGAGTATCAGCCGATCGCCTATCCGAAACCTGATGGAAAAATCACTTTCGACAGGTTGAGTTCGGTGTTTATTTCAAACACCAACCACGAAGAAAACCAGCCCGCCCACCTGACACTGAAAGATGCCAGCGTGCCGGTCAATGTCAACTTCAATCAATACGCAGGGCCTGAACAGCGTTATTGCCCAGCGGGTGTGTACGAGTACATCAAAACAGACGAAGGGAAAGATCAGTTGCAGATCAATGCGCAAAACTGCGTGCATTGCAAAACCTGTGACATCAAAGATCCCACACAAAACATCGTGTGGGTGACGCCGGAAGGTGGTGGTGGGCCCAACTACCCCAACATGTGATAGCCAGTGCGGCATCCGCAGGTGAAGACATCGCCTGCGGTTTGCTGAGTCGGCTGTTTCTAAGTCGGCTGTTGCATGTGGGCATGCCACTTGCGCCTAGTAGTTGCTGAGTCGGCTATCGCAGGTGTGCATGTCACTTGCGCTTGGTTTGCCCGAATAGACGCTGATCAGGACCCTGGCTTTGGAAGCCCGAGCGACAACTCGTGGCTTTGCAAGCCACTCAAACATGTCGCAGGTCGGGCCTATTCCAAAGCTGCGGATTCCGAGCAGCCGGGCAACCCCGAATCGCGCTGCGTGACACACCCACCTGCAAAGCCTGACAGCGGGGAACATCGACACAGGGATTTCAACCATTCTGCTGACCTGCTGACCTGCTGACCTGCTGACCTGCTGACCTGCTGACCTGCTGACCTGCTGACCTGCTGACCTGCTGACCAACTTAGCTTGACCCTTATCGTACTGTTCACCAACTTCGACCGAAGCCTCGGTCTGCCCCAAGCGCACTGCCCAGTCTGTCGCAGCCCGATTCAAGAATTGCCCCACTTGTGTTGACTCGCAGCCTTGGAACATGCCCGACCTGCGACTTGTCTGAGCCCCGGCTATTCCGGGGCGAGTTGTCGCTCGGGCTTCCAAGGCCAGAGGCAATTACAAGTTGAATGGGCAATTCAAGGGCAAGACAGACTGGGCAGTGCGCTTGGAACAAGCACCCAGGCCAGAGGCAATTCAAAGTGATACGGGCAATTCAAGGGCAAGACAGACCGGGCTGTGCGCTTAGGCCAGCAAGACAGACTAGGCCCTTCTCATGCCCTCAACCTTGAACTTCACATCGAGCTCTCGCCCTTTCCTGCCCCGCTTGCCAAAACGCTCAAGCAAATAGGCAGGCTTTAGCAATTCCTCGCGGTCTTTGCCGCCTCGCCCAGTGCCAAACACCACAAGGCTGTCTTCAGGCCCGAAGGCCACAAGGCCAAGCAGCTTGTCACCCTCTTCAAGAGGCAACAGTTGAACCCCGCGCCCACCGCCGGCAAGGCCTTTCACCTCATCCAGTGCGAAAACATGAAAACGACCAGATTCCGAAATCACTGCAACGCGGTCATCCGATGAATCAATCTGAATGGGAGGCAAGACTCGTTCGCCATCTGACACACTGATGAATTGCTTGCCGGCTTTGATCCGGCTGTCCAGATTGCCTGCTTTGGTGACAAAACCATAAGCGCCACTGACTGCCAGCAACAGGGCTTGCTCTGCATTGCAAGCAAGAGCGTGGCACAGGGTGCCGCCGTTGAGCTCAATCAGGCTTTGTGCGGGGATGCCATCGCCTCGGCCACCAGGCCAGCTGCTGACTGGCACGCTGAACACTTTGCCACTGGCCGAACCGGCACCGAACAGGTAAGTTTGATCGGTGGTTTTGCATTCAAACGCGGCATACAGAGAATCACCCGCCTTGAACGTGAACTGAGCGGCGTCGTGACCATGCCCCTGCCTGTTTCGAACCCAAAACTTTTCAGACACTATGACGGTTGTGGGCTCTTCAATCAGCTTGACTTCCACGCTGGCCTTTTGGGCTTCCTCAATGAGGGTTCTACGGTCATCACCAAAGGCCTCGGTGTCTTTTTTGATTTCAGCCACGATGCGCTGGCGCAATTTGCCCTCGTCGGCCAGCAAGCCCTCCAGCTCCGCTTTTTCTTCCGCGAGCTTGCCCAGTTCCTGTTCAATTTTGATCTTCTCCAGCCGCGCCAATTGACGCAAGCGGATTTCAAGAATGTCTTCGGCTTGACGCTCAGACAAATTGAAACGGCTCATCAGCGCTGACTTGGGCTCGTCCGATTCACGAATGACGGCGATGACTTCATCAATGTTCAACCAGGCAATCAACCGCCCTTCGAGCACATGGATGCGGTCATTGACCTGAGCCAGACGGTGACGGGTGCGCCGCAACACACAAAGCTGCCTGAACTCGATCCAGTCCTTCAGCATCGCCAGCAGACCACGCTGACCGGGGCGGCCGTTGTTGTCGATGCTCACGAGGTTCAGCGACACATTGGTCTCAAGGGAGGTGTGGCTCAGCAGCAGGTTGGCAAAATCGTCGACGCTGATGTTGCGCGACTTTGGTTCAAACACCAAACGCACTGCGTTCTCTTTGCCAGACTCATCGCGCACGGTGTCCAGCACCCCAAGTATCTGCTGCTTGAGGTTTTGCTGTTCGGGAGTCAAGGCCTTCTTGCCCGTTTTTACCTTGGGATTGGTCAGTTCTTCGATTTCTTCCAGCACGCGGGCAGTGGATGTGTTGGGCGGCAGTTCGGTGATCACCAATTGCCATTGTCCACGCGCAAGATCTTCCACCTTCCAGCGCGCACGCACTTTCAGCGATCCACGACCG
The DNA here is from genome assembly GCF_030160455.1 of Limnobacter litoralis. GTDB lineage: Bacteria > Pseudomonadota > Gammaproteobacteria > Burkholderiales > Burkholderiaceae_B > Limnobacter > Limnobacter litoralis. Next base: position 45,696 of record NZ_BSOJ01000038.1, read on the forward strand.
CTTTCATAGACGTCGCGAATGGCTGCCCGCGGTGAAATAATTTGAGCCCCACCCGGGAAATCAGGCCCCAGGATGTGCTCCATCACCTCGTCGAGTGTGATGGAAGGCTTTCGAATCATCGCAATGGTGGCACTGCTTACTTCGCGCAGATTGTGGGGTGCAATGTCAGTGGCCATGCCCACCGCAATGCCAGAGGCGCCATTGAGCAACACGAAGGGCAGGCGCGCTGGCAGCAATTTGGGCTCTTTCATGCTGCCGTCGTAATTGGCAATGAAGTCGACGGTGCCCATGTCAATTTCGTCGAGCAGCAGCCGCGATATGGGTGTCAATCGGGCTTCGGTGTATCGCATGGCCGCCGCACCATCGCCATCGCGACTTCCGAAGTTGCCCTGCCCGTCAATCAAGGGGTAGCGCAAAGTAAAGTCTTGCGCCATGCGCACAAGGGCCTCGTAGGCCGCCTGATCGCCGTGAGGATGGTACTTACCCAGCACGTCACCCACCACACGCGCCGACTTGACAGGACGGGCGCCTGCGGACAGGCCCATCTCATTCATGGCGTAGAGAATTCGACGCTGAACAGGCTTTTGACCGTCTGCGCATTCAGGCAGTGCACGCCCCTTCACGACGGAGATGGCGTAGTCCAGATAGGCACGTTCAGCGTAGAGACCCAAGGTAATCTGCTCATCGGCATCCTTGGGTGGTTCGAGTGTCAATTGTTCCATGAGACTAAAAGTTGAATTTTGATTTTAGAGCGCGCTGAACTGACGTTGACGCAATGATTCAAAAAGGCAGACAGAGGTGGCCACAGACACGTTCAGGCTTTCAACACTGCCAACCATCGGAATGTGAATAAGCTCGTCGCACTTTTCTTTGGTAAGGCGACGAAGCCCGTCCCCTTCTGCACCCATGACCCAGGCCAGAGGGCCGGTCAGCTTCATTTGGAAAAGGCTTTTGTCAGCCTCACCCGCTGCCCCCACGCACCACACACCCGCCTCTTGCATTTCGCCAAGGGTACGAGCCAGGTTGGTAACGGTGATTACAGGCACGGTTTCAGCGGCACCGCATGCCACCTTGGAGACCACGGGCGTGATACCCACCGACTTGTCTTTTGGCAAAACCACGGCGTGCACGCCTGCTGCATCCGCACTGCGAAGACAGGCACCCAAATTGTGAGGGTCCGTTACGCCGTCCAACACCAAAATCAAGGTGTCGGCCCCGTTGGTTTCAATGATCTCAAAAAGATCTGTGGATTTTTGAACCGCTTTGGCAAAGGCAACCACACCTTGGTGCTGGCGATGACCGGCCGCCTTTTCAAGCCGATCAGCATCGGCCGGCGTAAGCTTGACGCCCGCCGAATGTGCTTTGTCCACAAACTGCTGCATGCGTTTGTCTTTGCGGGTTTGGTCGTAAAGTACCTCTTCAACCGAGGCCGGGTTTTGCTTCAGACGTGCCGACACCGCGTGAAAACCATACAGAATGGCCAATTAAGAGCTCCGTTTGCGTGTTGTAGAGCTACGCATTTTAGCGCCAGCAGCGGGCTTGGCTTGTGCCACACGCTTGGCTTTGGCCAATTCTTCTTTGCGTTTTTTTTCAGCCGCTATTTTTGCACGCGAGGCTGTTGCTGCCTTTTTCTTGTTAACACCGCGCTTGGCCGTCTTGCTGGCCGGGGGAGTCACTGGGGGCTCCAAGCCTGCTGCCTTGACATCGCCTTCCATCTGGGCCTCGTTGTTGCGGCCCGTGCGCGGCTTTCGCTTGGGCGATTGTCCGCCACCAGACGCCGCTTTGCCTGCAGGTTCTTTGAACAGGGAGTCGAACTTTACCCCCTGGACCAATCTGAATTCGATGCGACGTGCATCCAGATCGACCCTGGAAATCTGCACGTTTAGAGCATCGGTCAGACGGTAGCGAATGCCGCTTCGCTCGCCGCGCAATTCGTGCAGACTTTCGTTGTACTGAAAGTACTCATTGCCCAGCTCGGACACGTGCACCAAACCTTCGACAAACAGGGCATCCAGCGTGACAAACAGACCAAACGAGGTAACGCCGGAGACATGCCCCGGGAAGGTGTCACCCACCTTTTCTTTCATGAAGAAGCACTTCAGCCAGCTCATGACATCGCGAGAAGCCTCGTCGGCCCTGCGTTCTGTGGAAGAAAACCAGGCCCCGGCCTGATCCCAACGCGCTGTTTCCTCTGCCTGGCTGATCTTCCCTGCCGGATTGATTTCTTCAAGCTCACGCTCATCCATGGGCAATGGCACATAACGCTTGCCCCCCAACAGGGCCTTGATGCTGCGGTGAACCATCAGATCAGGGTAGCGACGAATTGGCGACGTAAAGTGCGCATAAGCGTCATAAGACAAGCCAAAATGGCCTGAGTTGTGAGGGGTATAAATGGCTTGCTGCATCGATCTCAAAATCATGCTCTGCAACAAATCTTGATCAGGGCGGCCCTGCACTTTTTTAAGCAACTCAGCGTAGTGCTTGCTTTCAGGCTCGTCACCACCATCCAGCGTCAGACTGACTGATTTCAGGAAGGCGCGCAGGTTTTGCAATTTCTCGACCGTGGGGCCTTCATGAACCCGGTACAAGGCCGGGTGCTTGCTCCGCTCCAGAAAGTCGGCCGCGCAGGTGTTTGCCGCCAGCATGCATTCTTCGATTAGCCGGTGCGCATCATTGCGGCGGCGTGGCACGATCTTGTCAATTTTGCCATCGGCGTCGAGCAGCACTTGCGTTTCAACGGTGTCAATTTCCATCGCGCCACGCTTCTGGCGGGCCTCGAACAGAATTTTGTAGAGCGAATACAGGTTCTGCAAATCGGCCAGGGTTTGACCCATGGCGCGGGCATCCAGACATTCCGGATCAGACAAGGCGTCCCACACACGTGTGTAAGTCAGTCGTGCTGAGGAGTGAATGACCGCATTGTAAAACTGATAGGCCTTCACAGCGCCTTTGGGGCCGATCACCATGTCACACACCAGCACCAGCCGATCGACATGAGGATTCAACGAACACAAGCCATTGGAGAGCTTCTCAGGCAACATCGGAATAACGCGCCTGGGAAAGTACACGGAGGTGCCGCGCTCAATGGCCGACAAATCCACCGCAGAGCCCGGCGCCACATAGTGACTGACATCGGCAATGGCAACCAGTAATCGAAAGCCACCACGCACTGAGCTGGCGGGCTCACAATACACAGCGTCGTCAAAATCACGTGCATCTTCGCCGTCAATCGTGACGAACGGCACATCACGCAGGTCAACCCGCCCTTTCAGGTCTTTGTAGGTCACTTCGTCTGGCAAGGCTTCGGCCTGTTCAATCACTTCTTGACTGAACTCATAAGGAACATCGAATTTGCGCACCGCGATTTCGATTTCCATGCCGGGATCATCCAACTCACCCAGAACCTCGACCACTTTGCCGATGGGCTGGGTGTGACGACTGGGCTGCTCGACGATTTCGACCGTAACAACCTGCCCGGGAATGGCTTTGCCCACATCTTTGTGGGACACCAAAATATCGTGTTTGATGCGTTGATTTTCAGGCACAACCAGCAAAATTCCGCGCTCAGAGACCAAGCGACCCACCAGGCGGTTCGTTTTGCGTTCTGTGACCTCAACAATCGTGCCTTCCGGCTTACCGCGATGGTCATTGCCGGTAACACGCACCAACACGCGGTCACCATGCAACACCTTCTGCATTTCACGTGGCGAGAGAAAAATGTCGGGACCACGGTCATCACGAATCAGGAAGCCAAAGCCATCACGGTGACCTGCCACGCGACCGGCTACAAAATCGAGTTTGGTTGCCAACAACAACATGCCTTTGCGATTCGGCATCAATTGGCCGTCCCGTTCCATCGCGGACAGCCGCTTTTCTATGGCAGGTATTTGATTTTCAGAGAGTTTGAGTTGTTCAAAAAGTTGTTCTTGGGACAGAGGCCCCTGAGACTGCCGAAGCACGGCAAGGATATCTTCGCGACTTGGTATTTTTATTTCTTTATTATGCATTGACAAAATTTTTAAAATCATTAGAATTGCCCGTCTCACCTGTTGCCCAGGTGGCGGAATTGGTAGACGCGCTAGGTTCAGGTCCTAGTGGTGGTAACACTGTGGAGGTTCGAGTCCTCTCCTGGGCACCAAAGCTTGATTTCAAGCGCTTCAACGCAAGTGTACAGTAGAAAATCCCCAAATATTGTTTAGTTTCGGATCAGTGGCAAAAATGCCTCTCCCGAGGCATTTTTGCGTTCTCACAACATTCGCTTTAGCGATTAAAACCCATAACCCACGCTAAAAATCAGCGCCGAATCGGTCTTCTTGTTGCCAGGCACCGGTTCATTGTCGTAGTCCACATTCAACTGAGTGCTGACGTTGACATGATCGGCCACAGGCACGCGCAATCCAAGACGATTCCGGAAGAGCATGTCCTTCGTGTCCTGCAGATTGGTGTCCAGCGTGGAGTGGTTGAAAAAGACCACTTTCTTGTTGAAGAATTTGTGATCGTATTTCAGACCGAGAGTCAAAGTCGGAAACGACCGGTCAGCCGCAACGATGTTGTCTTCGTTCACATAACCCAGACCAGCCTGACCTGAAAACTGGGTCAAATCATTGTCGATGAACTGACGACCATAACCACCACCCAGCGAGGTGCGCAGATTCAGGTCTGCAATGCTGTCTTTTTCGGCCTGAAAATTCACGAAGAGATAGTCTTTTTTGGTCAGAAAAGCGTCGTATTGGGTAATCAGGCGACTGTTGGAGGTGGTTTTAACACCGTCACTTTTGGCCTCATTTAACTCAAGACCCACGGTGTAGCGATTTTGCGGTGTGCGTGCCACAAACTCACCGTTGATGTTGAGCAGATCGTCTCTGGAATTGCCCCGATTGTACGACCCACCCACATTGAAGTGACCGGTGTACTTCACACTGTTGTCCACGACAGGTGGATTCAGCGCTTCAAGGTCATTGCGAGTCAACAAAGTGGACTGCCCCAGGCTCCCTTGGTCGACCAGCAGATGCCCCTGATCATCCAGAGTGACTTTGCCGGTCACAGTGCGCCCGTCCTTCAATTCAATGAGAGTGTTGTCGTCTGAAGTCAGCTGAACAACTTTCTTGAATGGAACTTGCACCTTGCCAAACACGGCCGATTTGAATTCAATCTGGTCGTCGGTGAGCTGGATCACCTTCCCAGTAATTTTGTCGCCATTTTTCAGCGTCAAGGTGGCAGCGTGGGCCACACCGGAGGGGAAAAACAGAAGGGAGTATACGGACAGTGAAGCGAAAAGAACGGGTTTAAAACTACGTGTACGTCTGCATTTGCGCATGCCTTGGGGGTCTCCTCGAAGTTAAAACGAAAACCCCAAGGGTACCACACCTGCCTTACAGGCCGCCTTTAACGAAAATCACGCACTTCGAATGGCTGAACAATCCAAAGATCGTGATCAAGGGTTTCAGCGAAAAAATCGGGTTGAAATGTTGCTGAATGCTTGTGCCAAATCACTGCAGAGCGCACCTCAGTGATACCAGGGTGGGCGACTCGCAGATGCTGCAGCAGCGCGGCCAGTGTTCGACCCGAATCGACCAGGTCATCGGCCACCAGCACACGCCCCTGCAAGGGGCTGAGACTGGCGACCGAGCTGGAAATTCGGAGCTGGCCTTGTTGTGTACCTGAACCCTCACGGTAAGAAGAAGCCATCACAACGGCCATAGGGCTTGGTAAACCGCGTGAAAGCCCGTCGGCAAGCATCAGCCCGCCACGGGCCACCCCGACAACCACATCGGGATGGAAATTGGCTTGTTGCACGTTGGCAAGCACCTTGTCGACCAAGGCATGGTATTGCGCATAATCAACAAACCGCTTTTCCATCAAGCTGCCTTCAAACCTTGAAAGGATGACGCAATACGATGGTTTCGTCCCGGTCCGGCCCCGTGGAAATCATGTCCACTGGTACGCCACAAACGGCCTCCATGCGACGCAGGTAGACCTTGGCCTGTGCTGGCAGATCGTCAAAATTGCGCACGCCAAATGTTGTACCTTCCCAGCCCTTGAACTCTTCATAAATCGGTGTGCAACCTTCCACACTTTCCGAACCGAAAGGCAGGATGTCTGTGGTTGTGCCGTCCTTCAGCGTGTAGCCCACACACAACTTGATGGTGTCGAGACCATCGAGCACGTCCAGCTTGGTGATACACAAACCAGACACACCGTTGAGTTGAATGGTGCGTTTCAAAGCCGCCGCGTCAAACCAGCCACAGCGACGGGCGCGACCCGTCACAGACCCAAACTCATTGCCCTTCTTGGCCAGATAGGCGCCTGTTTCGCAGAACAGTTCGGTCGGGAAAGGCCCAGAGCCCACGCGAGTGGCATAGGCCTTGGTGATGCCAAGCACATATTGCAGGCGCTGTGGACCCACGCCCGCACCAGTGCTTGCCGCACCAGCCAGGCAGTTGCTGCTGGTAACATATGGGAAAGTGCCGTGGTCAATGTCAAGCAATGCGCCTTGCGCACCTTCAAAGAGCAGGTTTTGACCGGCCTCGTTGGCAGCCTGCAACAGGCTTGGCACGTCGGCAACCATGTTCTTGATTCGGGGAGCCAGCGACATGGCCTTGTCGAAAACGACCTGTGCTTCCACGGCTGGCGCACCCAGATATTGGGTCAGCACAAAGTTGTGGTAATCCAGAATTTCTTCTAGCTTGGTTCGGAATGTGGTTGGGTTGAACAAGTCTTGAACGCGCAAAGCACGGCGTGCCACCTTGTCCTCGTAAGCCGGACCAATACCACGCCCGGTCGTGCCGATCTTGCTTTCGCCTCGTTTGGCTTCGCGGGCTTTGTCGAGTGCAATGTGATGATCCAGAATCAGCGGGCAGGCCTCGCTGATTTTGAGGCGAGCCTCAACAGAAATGCCACCGGCCTGCAGCTCGTCTATCTCAGACAAAAGAGCCTCGGGTGAGAGCACGACACCGTTTCCGATGTAGACCTTCACATCCGGACGCAGAATACCAGAGGGAATCAAACGCAGAATGGTTTTTTTGCCACCAATCACCAGCGTATGGCCCGCATTGTGCCCCCCCTGGAAGCGCACCACGCCCTGCGCGTGATCAGTCATCCAGTCGACGACCTTGCCCTTGCCCTCATCGCCCCACTGGGTGCCAATGACTACCACGTTTCTGAAACTCATTCCTTACTCTCCTGATTCGCATTGATCGCCTGCACCTGCCAACCGTGACCGGTGTGCACCAGTTCGCGATCACAAATAAACTCTTCCTCTTCCTGCTCGGTGTTGGGCAAGGACTGAACCACCACTTCACCCCGCGCACGCAGCGCGCGCACGGCCTTCACCAACTCGGTGTCATGACGCCAGGGCGCACGTATTGCCGATTTTGCAGTGGCCTGAGCCCCCTGCAATGAGGCCAATTCACGAAGATCCACAGAAAAACCAGTGGCGGGACGTGCACGGCCGTAGACCGCGCCCACATCGTCGTATCGCCCACCGCGCAGAATTGCGTTCGGGCAACCAGACACGAACGCTGCGAAGACCACGCCACTGTGATATTCAAAACTGGCGACATCGGCCAGATCCAGCATCAGATCGGGCAGATGCTCGGCTGAATCGCGCAATCGCGACACCAGCACTTCCAGTTGCATCAGCACAGACTCAACCGGCTGCGTTTTGGGCAACACGGAACGGGCGCGAGCCAACGCACACTGTGACGTGCCGGTTATCGGGCCATACAAATCAATCAAAGAAATGACTGACTTGGCCAATTGAGGTGCAACACCGACCAGCAATTCTGTCAAAAGTACACGGTCCTTTTGAGCCAGCGCCTGATGCAGGGCACGCATTTGCGAAGCGGCCAAGCCCTGGTCTTTTAAAATTGCGGCCAGCAAACCTGCGTGAGAAAGCGCCAGACGAAAGCCCTTCAAACGCGACACCACGAGGGTGTCCACAGCCAGGGTCAACACCTCCAGGTCGGCTTCAATGCCACTGCAACCGTACAGTTCGGCGCCGCATTGAATGGGCTCACGGGTGTTGTGTAAGCCACGGGCCTGCGTGTGCAATACGGGGCCGCAATAACAAAGCCGGGTTGCGCCTTTCCGGTTGAGGATGTGCGCATCAATGCGGGCCACCTGCGGTGTGGTGTCGGCGCGCAAACCAAGCATCCGGCCACTGGCCTGATCAAGCAGCTTGAATGTTTGAAGATCAAGCGATGGGTCAGCGTTGCCCAGCAATGATTCGGTGTACTCCAGCAATGGAGGCATCACCATTTCATAACCATAGACGCGGAAACGGTCCAGCACCGCGCGGCGCAATTCTTCAATGCGGCGGGCTTCAGACGGCAATACGTCGGCAACGGACTCTGGCAAAAGCCAAGCAGACATGTTTATCCCAACTTTACAAGGGTGATTGAACTAAAAAAAGCATTCCGAGCCCGATGAGCAACGCCACCAGACCCACAAAACGAATTTGGCCTTCGGTGAGTGAAGCGATTTTCAGGAATGCCTCTTTCCAGTTTTTGGGAAAGAAAAACGGCATGAAGCCCTCGATGATGAACACGAGGGCCAACGCTGAAAGCAGAGTCTCACTCATGGCGATAAAAAGCCAGAGTGAGCACTCTTTACAGGACAGTGAGCGCGCACAAGCCCGCCTTATTTCCCTTCCGCGCTTCGCATGAAGCGGAAGAAATCTGAGGCAGGGTCGATCACCATGACGTCAGACTTGGATGCAAAGGACTGCTTGTATGCCTCCAGGCTGCGGTAAAAAGAGAAAAACTCTGGATTCTTGCCAAAAGCAGCATTATAAATCGAAGCGGCCTTGGCATCACCCTGTCCCTTGATAGTTTGTGCATCCTTGTAGGCTTCGGCAAGAATCACCTCGCGCTGACGGTCTGCATCGGCTCGAATTTTCTCGGACTCGGCCGCGCCGGTGGCCCGCAGGTCGTTGGCGACACGCTTGCGCTCGGCTTCCATGCGTCGATAGACGGAGTCGCTGACTTCTGGAAGAAGATCAACCCGCTTCAGACGCACATCTACGATTTCAACGCCGATGTCCTTGGCGTCATCTTCGACTTTGCGGGTGATCGAATTCATCACCTGGGTTCGTTCACCAGACACCACTTCCGGCACGGTGCGCTTCGTGATTTCCTCATTCAGCGCGGATTTCACGATCTGGCTCAAACGAACCTGTGCCCTGCCTGTGTCCCCGTTGAAACTCACAAAGAACAGGCGAGGATCCACTATTCTCCACTTCACGTAGGTGTCGACCAGCAGGTTCTTCTTTTCCGAGGTAATAAACCGTTCTGCATCCGGAGTGTCAATTGTTTGAATTCGCTTGTCAAAGAATCGAATATTCTCAAAAGGCGCCGGAAGCTTGGCGTACAAACCTGGCTCTTTGTGGGTCTGTTTGACTTGCCCAAGGGCGAACACCACCGCGTACTGACGCTGATCAACGACATACAGGCATGACGAGGCCACGAAAAAGCCGATCAGCGCCGCGATTACAACCACTACAACTTTAGGCATGATTAACGGCCTCCCCTGTCACGATTCAACAGCGAATTGCGGTAAGCCGCTTCGCTGTCGGTATTGCCCGCTTTTGCACCGCTGTCGGCTGAACTGGCAGCGCCCTCTGCAGGCTTGTCAGCCTTGCCTGTGCTGCCTTTTCCTGAGGCGTTTTCCCCTGAAACCTGCTGCATCAATTTATCAAGCGGCAAGTAAAGCAACTGACTTTTGTTCTTGCTGTCCACAAGCACTTTGCTGACATTGGAGAAAATCTGCTGCATGGTCTCCAGATACATGCGCTCGCGCATGACCTTGGGGGCCTGCTGGTACTCAGCAAGAATCGAATTAAAGCGAGCGGCATCACCTTGTGCCTGCGCAACCACGCGCGCCTTGTAACCTTCAGCCTCTTCCATCAAGCGAGAAGCAGCACCCTTGGCGCGCGGAATAACATCATTGGCATAAGCCTGACCTTCACTCTTCAGTCGCTCACGATCCTGCCCTGCTTTCACAGCGTCATCGAAAGCGGCCTGAACTTGTTCAGGTGGCTGAACGTTTTGAACCGTGACATTGGACACAGAGATACCAGCCTTGTATTTGTCGAGGATGCCCTGTATGACCTTGGCTGCTTTCAGTGCAACCTGCTCACGCCCTTCGTAAAGCACATAGTCCATCTTGTTTTGACCAACAACCTCGCGAATACCCGTTTCAGCGGCTTCTTTCACGGCCTGATCCGCATCCACGTTGTTGAACAGATATTCGGCAGCATCCTTGATGCGGTACTGCACTGCAAACTGGATGTCGATGATGTTTTCATCGTCGGTCAGCATCAGTGATTCACGGGGAATCTTGTTTTTGACATCGTTGCGATAACCGATCTCAACTGTGCGAACAGTGGAACTGTTGACATTGATCGATTGCTGGATGGGATAAGGCAGACGCCACTGAAAACCGGGAGATGCCGTGTGGTGGTATTTGCCAAACTGCAGCACGACGGCTTCGTTGCCCTCTTGAACAATAAAAAAGCCGCTGGCCAGCCAGAGGAAAAACCCGAGTACGGCAGCAATACCGACACCCCGGCCCAAACCATCAAGGCCGGGGCCAGAGGGGCCACCGGACGGTGGACGAGGTCCGTTGCCGCCATTGCGCTTGCCTCCGAACAGGCGATTCAAGCGATTGTTGAAATCGCGCCAGAGTTCATCCAAATCGGGAGGACCATCCTGATTCCCGCCGGGACGTCGGTTTTGGTCATCCTGAGCGCGCGGATTTTTTGCGTCCTTGTCCTCAGACGAATTTCTTCCCCAACCAGGGTCATTCATAGACATGCTCGTACCTACTGCTTAGATAATTGATCAAGTGGGTAAAACGGACTTGGCTTTGTTGCGTAAATAAAATTCAGAGGCCAGCTCTGTCAGGCACTGCCTCAATTCGGGCAGCCCCAGACCATACCTTGCACTGACCGAGACCGAGGAAATCTTACCATCCTGATCCCGCTCAACGGCAACATCCCGCTCACAGGCATCGATTTTGTTCCAGATCAAGATCTGCTGCACCTCTTGCGCATCCACTTCCTGAAGCACCATATTGACTTCTTCAATTTGAGAATGCCGGTTGGGTGCACTGGCGTCTACGACATGCAACAGCAGGTCAGCCTGCACAGTTGACTCCAGCGTTGCTTTGAAGGCCTCGATGAGAGAATGGGACAGATCGCGAATGAAACCCACTGTGTCAGACAACACCATGTCAACCCCCTCGGCCAAATAAACACGCCTTGAAGTGGTGTCCAGTGTTGCAAACAGTTGATCCGCCGCGTAGGCCTTGCTGCTTGCGACCGCATTAAAAAGTGTGCTTTTGCCGGCATTCGTATAGCCCACGATGGCCACTGTGAATTGGCCCCGTCGTTCACGCTGGCGCCGCTGGGTTTGACGCTGCTTTCGCAGCTTCTCCAGCCGGGCCTTTAACTGCTTGACCTTGACGCCAATCAAGCGACGATCCGTTTCAAGCTGGGTTTCACCAGGCCCGCGCATGCCGATACCGCCCTGCTGACCAGTCAGATCGGATCGACTGCGCACCAGACGACTGGCCAAATATTGAAGTTGTGCAAGCTCAACCTGCAGCTTGCCCTCAAAACTTTGTGCACGAATCGCAAAAATGTCGAGAATAAGGCCAGTGCGGTCGATCACGCGAACCTTCAGTGCACCTTCCAGGTTGCGCTGCTGAGCCGGGCTTAGCGCGTGATTGAAGATGACCAGCTCGACTTCAGAGGCCGCACAAAAGTCGGCGATTTCAGCCGCTTTGCCCGAACCAATGAATGTAGCGGGGTCTGGGGATCTGCGTTTTGATGAAAACGACCCCACGATCTCGGCCCCTGCCGATTTGGCCAGCAGGGCGAGTTCATCCAGACTTTCAGCGAATTCGAACTGCCCTAGATCCAGTGCTACCAATACAGATCTGGTCATGCAGCAACCGCCGTGTATGAAAAGCTCAAAAAGTGCTTATTCCTTGACTTCAGGTGTGAAAGTCACCGAACGGCCTGGCACGACAGTCGAAATGGCGTGTTTGTAGACCATTTGAGTGACGGTGTTGCGAAGCAACACGACGTATTGATCAAAAGATTCAATGTGACCCTGCAGCTTGATGCCATTGACCAGATAGATGGACACTGGCACGTGCTCTTTGCGAAGCAGGTTCAAAAATGGGTCTTGTAGTAATTGCCCTTTGTTACTCATAACAGCTCCAGACTGTGTTGTGATTTATTGTTTAAATGTCAGAGCTTGTGGCTCGTCACGCTTAGTGTATATAAAACGAGCGGGTGTTCCAAATGGATGCCCTGATATTCGTAGTGGTAGACCTCAAATAAGACACAAAAGTTCGTGTCAGTTACAAATTTGACATTGTTCTACACTTCAAGCCAGTCAAGCAGCCTGGGCTTTTTCACAAATTCTTCGACAAATCCACCCAGTTTCTCGGTGCCTTTGGGTAACTTGGACTGCCAATTTTGCTGCAGCGCAACATCAAACCACAGCAATTTGGCCACCAGTTCTGCACTCTGGGTGCGTGGGTCGCAAATCATGGCAAAGCGTTCTGTGGTTTTCGAGCCAGACAGCAAACCCACAACGTCGTGCTGGATCAACACGGTGAGTATGTCATCGAGCTGGTCAGGGGACACATTGGCATTGAGCCTCAACTCCTCCATGGTCATCCCGGGCTTGCCAGACTGTCTTGCGCGTTCAAGCTCACTCAAAATACTGATGCCGTGCAACCAACGCTGGCCGGGCCTGTGTTCAGCTTGCCAGTGCCCTGTTCGCGCAACGGGTAAAGCCGCCACTGTGGCCGCACCGAGCAATACGATAATCCACGACACGTAAATCCACAGCAAAAAAATCGGAAACGCCGCCAGGGCCCCATACAAAGCCGTGTAGCTCGGAAAGTGGGTGATGTACGCGGCAAAGGCCCTTTTGGAAAACTCAAATAGAACGGCTGCAACAACGCCCCCTACCAACGCGTCACCCATTCGAACAGCCCTGTTGGGAATGATCTGATAAAGGAACGCGAAGGCCACCACTGTGCACAGCAAGGGCACCACGCTGAGAAGCAGATGCGTGCCGCCAACTGGCGCTACACCTTTCAACGACTCACCCAGCAATGCCGTTGACACACTCAAGCTCAGACCAATCAACATGGGTGCCAAGGTGATGACAGCCCAATACAGCAAAATCTTGCTGACCAGTGATCGATGCCGCTTGACATGCCAAATCTGGTTGAAAACCTTGTCGACTGTCAGCATGGTGGACAGTGCCGTAATGACCAGAAAAACAATTCCGATCGCCGTAAGGCCCTTGGCCTTTTCGGAAAACTGGTTGACATATTGCAAGATGGTGCTGGACAGCGTGTCTGGAAAAAAACTGCCGAGCAGGTAGTTTTGCAAATCCGCCTGCAAACGCTGAAACATGGGAAACGCCGTAAAAATCGCCAGGGCGACTGTGGCCATGGGCACCAGCGACAGCACCGTGGTGAAGGTCAAGCTGGACGCCACCTGTGGCAATTGTTGCTCTTTCACGCGGCGCATCAACAGCCGGGTGAACGCAACCCACCACCTGGGATTTCCCGGGGTCAGCTCAGTCCAGTTGCTGGCGATGACCTTTCGAGCCTGTGATACAAAAGTAGGCTTGGTGTGCGTGGCGTCCTCTGGGGACCTTTTTTCTGAAGCAGCGTGCATGAGTTTGGATACAATGAGGGTTCTCACACCCTATGATAACCTTTAAGCATGATCGAAGTATTGGTGTTGTATTACAGCCGCCATGGGTCTACACGACAACTGGCACTGGCAATTGCCGAAGGCATTGAATCCGTGAAAGGCGCCAGTGCACGCATTCGCACAGTGCCGCCAGTGTCTGCCACCTGCGAGGCCACTGCCCCATCCATACCGGACGACGGCCCACCTTATGCCGAAGCCTTCGACCTTCAAGAGTGTGCGGGTTTGGCGCTGGGTTCTCCCACGCGTTTTGGCAACATGGCTGCGGCCCTGAAATATTTCATTGACGGCACGGTCAACACCTGGCTGGCCGGCGATTTGATCGACAAGCCATTCTGCGTGTTTACCTCCACCGGGAGCATGCATGGAGGGCAGGAAACCACCCTGCTTTCCATGGCACTACCGCTTATGCACCATGGCATGATGTGGCTGGGCATTCCTTACTCTGAAGAGGCATTGAATGAGACCCACACAGGCGGAACACCCTACGGTGCCACTCATTTGGCAGGCCCCAAGGGCAACAATCCCGTCAGCGAACATGAAATCGCACTGGCCCGCGCCCAAGGCGTGAGACTGGCCAAGGCCGCACTGGCGATGGAAACTGCGAGACGATTTTCATGAAGTGGCCCTATTGGCTGACCTGCGGTTCTTTTGTTGCCTTGATCGCCCTGTGCGTGTCTTGGGAGCTGTTCCTCGCGCCCATTCGACCGCAGGGATCGTGGCTGGTGTTGAAGGTGATTCCACTTTTGCCACTGGCAGCCGGTATTTTTCGAGGCCGTATTCGCGCATTTCAAATTGCCTCCTTGTTGTTGTGGGTGTATTTCGCAGAGGGAGCCACTCGGGTTGCCTCCGACCCGTCCATGCTGTCGCGCATGTTTGCCGGGCTTGAAATTGCCCTGTGCCTGGCGCTCTTCACAGGCATTGCGCTGCATTTAAAACAATTCAAACTGAAAAAAGCCGATGACCCTGCCCACTGAACAATTGTTGCCGGCGCTTCGCAACGTACTTCCAACACTGAAAATAGACACGGCGCACGACAGCATTGAGCAGGCTTGTACGGACTGGCGCAAACGCTACAGAACCGATGCATTGGGCGTTGTTTTTCCTGAAAACACCGATCAAATCACGGCCATTGTGCGTCTGTGCAAGGCGCATGGCGTGGCCATCACAACCCAGGGGGGTAACACAGGCCTGGTGGGGGGTGCAGTGCCAGTCCTTCATGCAGACAGGCCACATCTACTGCTGAGCACCCGCAAATTGAGAGACACACTGAAGGTGGACAAAGCCAATTTGACCATCACTGCCAGCGCGGGATTCGCCTTGCAGGAAATTCAGCAAGCCGCCGACCAGGCGGGTTACCTGTTTCCCTTGAGCCTGGCTTCAGAGGGCAGTTGCACCCTGGGGGGCAACCTGGCCAGCAATGCCGGCGGCGTTGCCGTATTGCGCTATGGCAACGCGCGTGAATTGTGCCTCGGCCTGGAGTTTGTCAGTGCCGCAGGCGAGCGCTGTGGAGACCTGCGTGGCCTCAGAAAAAACAACACAGGATACGATCTTCGTCACTTGCTGATTGGCTCGGAGGGCACTCTGGGCATTATTACCCAGGCTTGCATGAAGATCTTCCCAAAGCCCAAGGCCAGCGCCGTGGCCTGGATGCATGTGAAAGACATTCACGCCGCAGTGCGCGTACTGGAAGTACTGCAAAGCCAGCTTTTCAGTGAGATTTCGAGTTATGAATGGATGAACACGATCGCGGTCGGTCTGGTTAAAAACCATTTCGGTTACCAAGCGCCCAAAACCCTTGAGCATCCGGATGTGGAGCACGTGTTGGTGCAATTCGATTCCCTGGACACGGCAGAGGCACTGAATGGCCGGGTGGAAAGTGTATTGGAAAGCCTGCTTCGTAACCCGTCACTTGGGCTGGTCAATGTGTTTTTGGCGCAAAACCTGAGCGAATCCAAGTCCTGGTGGCAAATTCGTGAAAGCATTTCAGAAGCGCAAGCCCGTGAAGGATTGAACGTCAAACACGATGTGGCCTGTGCCGTGTCGCGCCTTCCTGAATTTCACGACAAGGCGCTGGCTGAATTGCGCGCCCTTGCGCTCAACATCCGGCCAGTTCTTTTTGGACACTTGGGCGACGGTAACCTGCATTACAACGTGTCAGGGCCGGTTAACACACCCAGCCAATCCTTCTTGGAGGACCATCAAGAGGTCATTAGCCAGGTGGTTTACAAGGTCATTCAGGAAGTGGGGGGAACCGTGTCGGCCGAGCACGGCATTGGTCAACTGAAGGCCGATCTGCTCAAGGAAATTACGCCGCCCGCCAACTACGGCCTGTTCAAGGCTGTCAAACAGGCCATGGACCCGGATGGACTACTGAACCCGGGAAAAATGCTGCTTTAACGCGCAGAATCGACCTGCTTACCGTTCAGGCAAACTGTTTGTCAGCGGTGCAAGCGATGGCTTCTTCGACGACTGACCAACGGTTGGTTTTCAAGCGCGTAGCATCCGAGAGCACCTGCCGGAACAAACGCCCACCGGGTTGACCGTGGTAAATGCCAAGCCAGGACCGGGTCAGGTTTCTCAGGCTTTCGCCTTGGGCCAGTTCAGACTCCACGTAGGATCTCAAACTTTGAAGCACCTCTGCGCGGCTTCCCACCTCAGAGATGGCTCCACCCTCTGAGACTGAATCAAAACGGGTCAGCAGCCAAGGGTTGGTGTAGGCTTCACGACCGATCATGCAGCCATCAGCCCACTCCAGATGCTGATGAATGTCCTCAATGGTTTTGATTCCACCGTTCAAAATGATCTGCAAGTCCGGAAAGTCCGCCTTCAAGCGTTGTACCAGCGCGTAGCGCAAGGGTGGAATTTCCCTGTTTTCTTTGGGAGAAAGACCTTTCAGCACTGCATTGCGGGCGTGAACAATGAAGGTTTTGCAACCCGCTTCACTGACTTTGCCAATGAAATCAAACATCAGCTGTGGACTTTCGTCGTAATCCAGCCCAATGCGGTGTTTCACCGTGACATCGATTCCACAGGACTGACGCATCGCATCGACACACTGTGCCACCAGATCGGGCTCGGCCATCAGGCAGGCCCCAAAGGCACCCTTTTGTACCCGCTCGGACGGACATCCGCAGTTGAGATTGACCTCGTCATAACCAGCCTGCTCAACCCAAGCGGCACAGCGGGCCAGATCAGCGGGGTCGCTGCCACCCAACTGGAATGCCACAAGGTGTTCCTCTGGGTTAAAGCGCAAAAACCTCGCCCTGTCGCCGTGGATAAGCGCCCCTGTGGTGATCATCTCGGTGTACAACCAGGTGTGTTGAGTCAACGCCCGATGGAATCGACGGCAATGCCGGTCGGTCCAGTCGATCATGGGTGCAACAGAAAGGATGCGGGGTTTCAATGGCATGGTCAGAATTCTACAAACAAAAAGGGCCAGCGCAAACGCGTGGCCCTTCTGGATTCAGCCTTATGCTGCCTCGCGGCTGGCCTTCTTGCGCTCGTGTTCCTTGAGGTGACGCTTGCGCAGGCGAATGCTCTTCGGCGTGATTTCAACCAACTCGTCGTCTGCAATGAATTCAACCGCGTATTCAAGATTCAGTGCGATGGGTGGAACCAGTCGAACCGCCTCGTCGGTGCCAGAGGCACGCACGTTGGTCAATTGTTTGCCTTTAATCGGGTTGACGACGAGGTCGTTGTCGCGGCTGTGAATGCCGATGATCATGCCTTCGTACAGCGCCTCACCGGGTGACACGAACATGCGACCACGGTCTTGCAGTTTCCACAGGGCGTAAGCCACGGCGTCGCCGTCGTCTTGGGAAATCAGCACGCCGTTGTGACGCTCGGCCACACCACCTTCACGCACGGGAGCATATTGATCAAACACATGGCTGATCAAGCCTGTACCACGCGTGAGGGTCATGAAATCGCCCTGAAAACCAATCAGTCCGCGCGCAGGAATTTTGTATTCCAGGCGAACACGGCCTTTGCCGTCAGGTTGCATGTCGACCAGGTCGCCCTTGCGGCGGCCCAATTCTTCCATCACGCCACCTTGGTGGCTTTCTTCGACGTCCACGGTCAAGTTTTCGTAGGGTTCGCAACGCACACCGTCTATTTCTTTGAACACCACGCGCGGGCGAGACACGGCCAGCTCGTAGCCTTCGCGACGCATGTTTTCCAGCAGAATCGTCAGGTGGAGTTCACCGCGGCCAGACACTTCAAACACCGTGTCATCGCCGGTGTCTTTCACGCGCAGGGCGACGTTGGACTTCAATTCACGGTCCAGACGGTCGCGCAGCTGGCGGCTGGTGACGAACTTGCCTTCACGGCCAGCCAGTGGCGATGTGTTCACCATGAAGTTCATGGTCAAGGTGGGTTCGTCCACTGTGACCATCGGCAGGGCTTCCACTGCATCTGCAGCGCACACCGTGGTGCCAATGCCCAATTCTTCGATACCGTTGATCAAACAAATGTCACCCGCTTGTGCCTCATCGACCAAAACGCGCTCCAGGCCACGGAACTTCAACACCTGGTTGATTTTGCCGGCAAAGGGCACGCCATCCGGGCCGTTAACGCACAGCACCTGTTGACCGGTGCGCACCGTGCCACGCTTGATTCGGCCAATGCCGATCTTGCCCACATAGCTGTTGTAATCAAGGGAAGTAATCTGGAACTGCAGGGGTCCTGTGGGGTCGTCATCGCGCACGGGAACATACTTGAGGATGGCCTCGAACAAGGGACGCATGTCACCGTCGCGAACATCGTCTGTTTCACCGGCAAATCCATTCAGGCCTGATGCGTAAATGATCGGGAAGTCCAGCTGCTCATCCGTGGCACCCAGTTTGTCGAACAAATCAAATGTTTGATCGATCACCCAGTCAGGACGCGCACCAGGACGGTCGATCTTGTTGATAACCACGATAGGGCGCAGGCCCAAAGCCAGTGCCTTGCGGGTCACGAAACGGGTTTGTGGCATCGGGCCTTCCACGGCGTCGACCAGCAGAAGCACAGAGTCCACCATGGACAATACACGCTCAACTTCACCACCGAAGTCAGCGTGTCCCGGTGTGTCAACGATGTTGATGTGCGTGCCTTCGTATTCAACGGCGCAGTTTTTGGACAGGATGGTAATGCCACGCTCTTTTTCCAGGTCGTTGGAGTCCATGACGCGCTCTTCGAGGCGTTCATTTTCACGGAAAGTGCCAGACTGGCGAAGAAGTTGGTCAACCAGCGTGGTTTTGCCGTGGTCCACGTGGGCGATAATTGCAACGTTGCGTAATGCGCGTGTCATAGGTTTACCTGAATCAATCGTTCGGGTCGCAGCAATCCGCCCTTCCCGTGTGTTTCCAAAGTGCCGGTCCCGAGGAACACGGCTGTTTTTCCTGCTGCAGGTTCAGTGCCAAGGTTTGCATACACCCTGACCCGACCTGCCGGTTGCCCGGTCAATTCCAAGGGCAGACGCTGACCATGCAAAAAACGTCTGCCTGAATCCTGATCGAGGGTGATCGCCTGCAAATGCGTCAACAGGCTGTCTACTTCAATCAGGCTTTGTTCGAGCGAGAACTGACCTGCCTTTTCATGCAAGGCCTGGAGGGCTTCTAGCGTAAGCGCCTCCTTCACGTCCAGATCGCCGATTTTTGTTCTTCTGAGTGCCGTCAAATAACCCCGCGTTCCAAGGGCTTTTGCGATGTCTTCACCGAGTGTTCGAATGTAGGTGCCTTTGCTGCACTCTGCTTCGAACGAAATGGATGCCTCGGTGCCCGATTTTTCAAAAGCCAGCAAATTCAATTGAAACAGCTGGATTGTTCGGGCTTGCCTCTCTACCTCCACGCCCTGACGAGCGTACTCGTACAGTGGCTTTCCTTCCTTTTTCAACGCCGAATACATCGGTGGCGTTTGTTCCATACTGCCCTTCATGTGGGAGAAAACCTCAAGAATGTGATTTTCACCCAAATTTTCAATTACTTGCAAGCGCTTAGAATCTTCTTCCAATTCGCCTTCAGCGTCGCCGGTGGTGCTGGAGTAACCCAAGCGCACCGTGGCTTCGTAGGTTTTGCTGGCCTGTATCAGATCGTTTGCAAACTTGGTGGCCTCGCCAAACATCAGTGGCAAAAGACCACTGGCCAGAGGGTCCAAAGTACCCGTGTGACCCGTTTTTTGTGCATTGAACAATCGTTTTACATGTTGCAGTGCGAAGTTTGATGACAAACCCCTGCTTTTGTCGAACAGTAATACACCGGATATGGCAAGACGTTGCTTTTTCACCTCAAATACAAGCGCAGTTATTCACCTGGCTTGTCATTCAGCGCCCGGTCGATGAGCTGGGACATTTCCGCCCCTTTCTCGACAGACGTGTCGTGCTTGAAACGCAAAGTGGGCACAGTGTGAATGTGCAGGCGCTTGAAAATCAGATTTCGCAAATACCCGGCAGAGTCGTTCAAGGCCTCTTCGGTGTCCTCAGGGGAACCTGACAACACGGAAAAGTACACGGTTGCATACGCGTAATCAGGCGTCAGTTCCAGGTCAGTGATGGTGACAAACCCGACCCGGGGGTCCCGCAACTCGCGGGGAATGATTTCCGCCAAATCCTTTTGAATTTGTTCGGCAACCCGAATTCCCCGTGATGTCGGCTTTTTCTTGTGACGCATAGTGTTCCTGATTAGAGCGTACGCGCCACTTCCTTGACTTCGAACACTTCAAGTGTGTCGCCTTCACGGATGTCGTCGTAATTGGCCAGTTGCAAACCACACTCGAAGTTTTGGCGAACTTCCTTGGCGTCGTCTTTGAAGCGTTTGAGAGAGGCCAATTGACCCGTCCAGACCACCACGTTGTCGCGCAGCAGACGAATGCCGGATGAGCGACGGATGACACCATCTGTGACCATACAACCCGCCACAGAACCCACTTTGGAGATCTTGTACACCACGCGGATCTCGACACTGCCGATGATTTCCTCTTTCTTGTCGGGTGCCAACATGCCAGTCATGGCGGCCTTCACTTCGTCTACCGCGTCATAAATGATGTTGTAGTAACGAATGTCGACGCCGTTGTTCTCGGCTGTTTTGCGCGCGCCCTGATCAGCCCGGGTGTTGAACCCGATAATGACCGCCTTGGAGGCAAGAGCAAGGTTGACATCAGACTCGCTGATACCACCCACTGCCGCGTGAACGATTTGCACTTTCACTTCGTCGGTAGACAGCTTCAACAGGGCCTGAGACAAAGCTTCCTGTGAGCCCTGAACATCCGACTTCAGGACGATCGGCAATGTTTTCACTTCGCCTTCGGTCATCTGCTCGAACATGTTCTCGAGCTTGGCGGCCTGTTGCTTGGCCAGTTTGACGTCGCGGAACTTGCCCTGACGGAACAAGGCAATTTCACGTGCCTTACGCTCATCAGGCAACACGATCACTTCTTCACCAGCGGCGGGCACGTCAGACAAACCTTGAATTTCGCAAGGAATGGATGGACCTGCCTCGTCGATGTTGTTGTTGGCTTCATCCAGCATGGCGCGAACGCGACCAAATGCGGTACCCGCCAGCACAATGTCGCCCTTCTTGAGCGTACCAGACTGAACCAGCACTGTGGCAACCGGACCGCGACCCTTGTCCAGTCTGGATTCAACAACCAGACCTTTGGCGGGTGCGTCAATCGGCGCTTTCAATTCGAGCACTTCGGCCTGCAACAACACTTGTTCCAGCAGATCGTCGATGCCCTGACCGGTTTTGGCAGACACTGGCACCATGGGTGAATCACCGCCGTATTCTTCAGGCACCACTTCGTGGGTGATCAATTCCTGTTTCAATCGCTCAGGGTTCGCGTCCGGCTTGTCGATCTTGTTCATGGCAACCACCAGCGGAACACCGGCCGCCTTGGCGTGGTGAATCGCTTCAATGGTTTGCGGCATGACGCCATCGTCGGCAGCAACAACCAGAATAACGATGTCGGTGGCCTTGGCACCGCGTGCACGCATGGCGGTGAACGCCTCGTGACCCGGGGTGTCCAGGAAGGTGATCATGCCACCTTCGGTTTCGACGTGATAGGCACCAATGTGCTGGGTAATGCCGCCGGCTTCACCGGAAGCAACCTTCGTGCGGCGAATGTAATCAAGCAGCGACGTTTTACCATGGTCAACGTGACCCATCACCGTGACGACAGGCGCGCGCGGCATGGCTTCAGCCTGCTCACCCTCGGGGTTCGTGACTTCTTCGTTGAGCAGGGCTTCGGGATCGTCCAGCTTGGCGGCGATCGCCCGGTGACCCAACTCTTCGGTCACGATCATGGCGGTGTCTTGATCCAGCACCTGGTTAATGGTGACCATCTGGCCCATTTTCATCAGACACTTGATCACCTCGGCCGCCTTCAGTGACATTTTGTGCGCCAGTTCCGCCACGGTAATGGTTTCAGGCACGTGAACGTCTTTGATGACCGGCTCGGTTGGCTGCTGGAAATTGCTTTGCTGATCGCCCTGGTTGTGGCGGCTGTTGCGACCCTTGGGGCCTTTCCAGCCACCCGCACCAGTGCGGCCAAGGCCGGTTTCTCCGCGGGTTTTCAGACCACCACGACGGCGACCCTGTTCATCGCGGGCACCCGCACCGCGAACGCCTTTGCGGCCGCGATCGTCATCGGACTCTGCTTCGTCTTTGACCGCCTTGGCTTTGGGTTTGACTTCTGGCTTGGGCGCTTCAGTGGGCTCTTCAGCCTTCAAAACCTTGGCTGGGCGCTGCATCAATTTGTTGATGGCGGCCACTTCTGCCTCTACAGCGCGACGGGCTTTTTCCTGGTCTGCGCTGGCTTTGGCTGCATCTTCAGCCGCTTTTTTGGCTTTCTCTTCAGCGGCGTGTGCCTGGGCAGCGCGTTCTTCACGGGCTTTGGCTTCCGCTTTCAGAGCGGCTTCATCCAGCTCAGCTTGTTGACGCACAGCAGATTCGCTGCTTTCTTCATCAGCGCGCTGTGAAGCCTCATGAGCAAGGCGCTCTTCTTCGGCGCGTTTTTTGGCTTCTTCCTGAAGCGCAAGCTCGCGCTCACGCTCTTTTTCAAGACGCGCCTGCTTTTCTTTCAGATCGGCTTCCTGACGTGCAAGCAGCTCAGCTTGCTTGCGGGCTTCCTGCTCGCGACGTTCGAGTTCAGCTGGATCAATGCCGGTGTCAGAGGTGGGGCTTGCCTCACGCTCTAGAGTGCCGGTTTTGTCGTCGCCACGCTGCACGAAAACGCGCTTCTTGCGAACTTCCACTTGAACCGTGCGTGCACGCCCACCTGGCCCGGACTGCTTGATTTCGCTGGTCTGGCGGCGGGTGAGGGTAATCTTTTTCTGACCACCGTCTGAACCGTGTGCCTTGCGCAAACTGTCAAGAAGCATGCTCTTGTCTGCTTCAGTGACAGCATCCGCTTCAGAGGATTTATTCACGCCTGCTGACTTGAACTGCTCCAGGAGCACGTCAGTTGGCATTTTCAGCTCTGCGGCAAACTGTGCGACTGTAGTACTGGTCATCTAATCTTCCTTCAAATTCTCTTTATTCAAACCAATGTGCGCGTGCTTTCATGATGACATCACGGGCCAACGACTCTTCGATACCGGTGATTTCAGTCAACTCATCGACAGCCAGTTCGGCCAGCGAATCACGATCAGCAATGCCGGCCTCTCCAAGCTTGGCGACCATGTCGGGCGTTACACCTTCGATGGACAGCAAGTCGGACGCGCCTTCGACCATTTCTTCACGGACGATGGCTTGGGTCAGCAGTGCGTTGCGCGCACGGGTACGCAATTCTTCAACAGTGTCTTCATCAAATGCTTCAATTTCGAGCATTTCGTTCAAGGGTACGTACGCCACTTCTTCAAGACTGGTGAAGCCTTCTTCAATCAGAACATTGGCCACGTCGTCGTCAATGCCGAGCTTGTCGGTGAACACTGAACGAATCTTGCCGATTTCTTCTTCGGTGCGCTTGGCAGACTCTTCAGGGGTCATGATGCTGATCTGCCAACCTGTAAGATCGGACGCCAAACGCACGTTTTGACCGCTTCGACCGATGGCAAGCGCCAGCTCGCTTTCGTCAACCACCACTTCCATGAGGTGCTGGTCTTCATCCACCACGATGGACTGTACGTTGGCAGGCGACAAGGCGCCGATCACGAATTGGGCTGGGTCTTCAGACCACAACACGATGTCTACACGCTCGCCGCCCAGCTCTTGGGTGACGGCCTGAACGCGGGAACCGCGCACACCCACGCAGGTGCCGATTGGGTCGATGCGTCGATCGTGTGCAAGCACGGCAATTTTGGCACGCATGCCGGGGTCGCGCGCGGCCGCCTTGATTTCGAGGTGGCCCTGTTCAATCTCGGGCACTTCCATGGCGAACAGCGCTTTGATGAATTCGGGCGAGGTGCGCGACAGAATGACTTGTTGACCGCGAGCGTTGCGATCAACCTTCCAGAGAAAGGCACGCACACGATCACCGGGACGCAAGCTTTCACGTGGAATCATTTGATCGCGGGGCAGACGGGCCTCGATACGACCACTTTCAACGATGGCGTCTCCGCGCTCCATGCGCTTGACCTGACCAATCACGATGTTGTCGCCACGATTCAGGAAGTCGGTCAGGATCTGTTCACGCTCGGCGTCACGAACGCGTTGCAAAATAACCTGTTTGGCAGCCTGCGCACCGATGCGACCGAACTCGATTGGCTCAAGCTCTTCTTCAATGAAGTCGCCGATTTGCGGGTTGTCCATGTATTTAACGGCCTGCTCGACCACCATCTGGTATGCAGGATCGTAAAAATCTTCTTCGGAAACCACTTCCCAGCGGCGGAACGATTCGTAGTCACCTGTGCTGCGGTCGATCACGACACGCACGTCTACGTCTTCGTCGTAACGCTTTTTGGTTGCGGAAGCCAATGCAGACTCCAGAGCGCCAAAAACGATGCCTTTTTCGACATTCTTCTCACGCGCCAGGGCATCAACTAACAATAGCAACTCACGGCTCATTCCAGGGCTCCTAAAACTTTAAGTGCGGCACCAATCGGGCTGCCGCTAAATCGGTCAATTCAAATTCGAGCAGGTAGGCTTCGGCATTTTTGCCCTCGGGCTGCACCAACAAGGCGAATCCCCCACCCTCTTTTTTTTCAAGTATTCCTTTGAACTGCTTCTGATTGTTGAGTGCCTTTTTGAGTTTCAATGACACTTCTTCACCTACAAACCGCTCAAAATCGACTGCGCGACGCAAGAACCTGTCTACGCCGGGTGAGGAGACCTCAAGCCGCTCATAGGACACTTCTTCCACGGTGAACAGGTGTGTCAACTGGTGGCTGACCTTTTCACAGTCATCCACAGTGACACCGTTGGGCGAATCAATCATGATGCGCAGCAGACCGCCTTGCTCGCGCTCGGTGTCTGCCAGCTCCAACCCCAATGACGCAATTACTGCTTCGGCTTGAGGAACCCATCGTTCAGACCAGGCACCAGACCAGGAATTGCCTACAAATTCGTCAGGATTGATCAATTTCTTTTATTACCCAAATCTTGCAGTGTTGGCACACCGTGTTTCAACAAATTTCACCAAAAAAAAATGGGCTGAAAAGCCCACCTGATTTGAGCGCCATTTTTTCAACAGGCACTCAGGCAACGTCGGATTATGACTGAAACAACCTTTATTTTCAAGCAATTTCAAGCGCCGTCTTTTGGGCCTGCATTGCGACGACGGCCACGGGGAGCCCCCTGGGCATTGCCTGCGGCAGCGCTGCGAGTGCGCGGCTTGCCGTTGCCATTGCGAGGTTTGCCATTGCCAAAACTGTTGCCATTGCCGTAGCTGTTGCCATTGGCCACGCCCGCCGATGCGCCACCAGCAAAAGAGCTGCCGCCGTTGCGCCGGGGTGAACGACCCTGCGGACGGGTGGCACTGGACAATGCATTCTGGCCGCTAAGCGCGGCTGCCGCGGTGGCGCCTGAGACTGTCAGGTAAGTCTGGCCGGGTGAGGACAGGGCCATGCCTGGATCAATCAGGGGTTGCCCACGGCGTTTGTTGTTCTTGCCCTGCATGTTTTTATTGTCACGCTTGCGTGCGGACTCAGCCGCAGACTCGTCCACTTTCAAACCGAGTGACTGCATGTAGGACATGGCTTCAAGCGCTTCCATTTCCATGTATTTGCCGCGCTTCAGCGTCGAGGGCATGACGATGTCACCAAAGCGGGTGCGGATCAGGCGGCTGACCGTCAGGTTACAAGCCTCAAACATGCGCCGCACTTCACGATTTCGACCTTCTTTGAGGGTCACTTTGTACCAGCGGTTGGCACCGTCTCCACCGGCAGGCTCAAGTGTCAGAAACTTTGCGGGCCCATCTTCGAGCTGGACACCTTCGAGCAGCTGCCTGGATTGCTCTTCAGTGAGCTCGCCGAGCACACGAACAGCATACTCACGAGACACCTCATATTTTGGATGCATCAGACGGTTGGCCAGTTCACCATGCGTGGTGAACACCAGCAGGCCCTCGGTGTTGAAGTCCAGGCGGCCGATGGCCAGCCATTTGGCGTTGCTGACGCGTGGAAGCTTCTGAAACACAGTTGGACGACCTTGCGGATCGTCCATGGACACGATTTCGCCGGCGGGCTTGTGATAAATAAGCACGCGAGGGGGACGGGATTTGTTCTTGCGCTGCACCTGCTTGCCGTTGACACGAACCTGATCGGTGGGCAAAACGCGCTGCCCGAGGTGAGCCGGTTCGCCATTGACTGAGACTCGACCCGCCACAATCAGCTCTTCCATTTCACGGCGGGAACCCATTCCGGACTCAGCCAGCACCTTGTGCAATTTCGGCGCCAGCTCCGGATCTAGACGCACATTGAGCTTGCTGCGGTTTTTTGACTGAGCGGCTGAGTCCTGAAACCCCTCCACCTGGCGAACCACCTCACCCCACTCGGGTTCGGTTGCGTCTGCGACCACCACTTCAGGTGTCGGTTCCGTCGTTGCTTTTTTGCGTGCGTTCATGCTCATTCGTGCTGTTGTTGTGTTCAGATTCAAAAGGAATCACTTTTTGCAATTCATCGGCCAGTTGTTGCTCGGACTCGCTGTCGAGCGCGGGCAAATCGGCCAGGGAGGTGAGGTTCAGGTCACTCAAAAACTGAGTGGTTGTACCCCACAGCGCAGGCCTTCCGGGCGTGTCCCGGTGGCCTATGGTTTCAATCCAGCCCCTGTCTTCGAGGGCTTTAACAACCTGGGTTGACACGGTGACCCCACGAATGGACTCAATGTCGCCCCGGGTTACGGGCTGGCGGTAAGCGATGATCGCCAGCGTTTCCATCACGGCCCGCGAATACTTGGGCGGCTTTTCCGGATTCATCAATTCAATGTAGCGCTTGACGTTTTCGCGGGTTTGAAATCGCCAGCCGGTTTTGGTCTGCACCAATTCGAGCCCGCGGCCGGTCCAGTCGCGACGCAGGTCATCGAGCAAGGTGGTCACCACGGATGCATCCAGCGTGTCTTCAAACATGCGCTGAAGTTCACTGACCGAGAGCGGTTCTAGCGCGCAAAGCAGCGCTGCTTCCAAAATATTTTTCGCGCGCTGGGGTTCCATCCAGGCGAACTCACTTAAAAAGGTTTGAGATGGCGATCAGTTCAAGCCACGTTGTGCGACTACTTTGTACGGCTGTGGCCGCTGGGCCGGGGGGCGCTGGAGTGGACTGTTGCAGATGAGCAAAGACCTCTCGGCACTGGCCAAAAATTTGCGGTTTCGGCATTGTAACTGAAAAGTATCGAAAAAAAAACGGCACCTGAAAACCAGGCACCGTCTTGAAAGAACCACCCGAGGGCGATTGGAGACAAAACCAGTTTGCCGCGCGCCAACGGTCCAAACATCCCCCAAAATGTGCAACGGCATTTCACCCGGATGAGGTTAGTTATCCACACATCACGGGGAAAACCCCCGACACCCCCTGTGGATAATAGTTTTAAACTTATGATTTGATAGCTTTTTTGATACCCTGATTAAATTCTAAGCAACATCGTAAAAATGCCGACAATACTCAGGACTGCCAACGATATCCCACTTTGGCAGTCATGATTCGCGCCCAGGCGGCCGCTTTTTCCTCGTCACTTTTGAAGATCCAGCCGTCCACTTCGTCCAGCGTTCTGCCGCAACCCATGCACACATCGTCGCCCAGATTGGTGGAACAGAAACCGATGCAGGGGGTGTCGGCCTCGGGCCAGACAGGCAGGTCTTTGTATTCGTTTTGAGCCATTTCAATTCCTTGTTACTGCGTGTTGACAGGCGGCTGGGGCCTGAATTGTTTCTTGAGCCGTATGTAGAGCAATTTGCGCACACTGGCGACCACAGTGCCGTCGGCTTTGGTGATGTCGGCCTCGAAGGCGTGAAGCACTTTCGAGCCGCCCGCTGCGCCAGTGGTGATTGTATCCAGATCTTGAGCCGTGATGCGGTAATCACCATAAACCGTGCCATCGCCGGGCTTTTTGAAAACGACAAATGCGTCTTGATCCCAGACGTGGTAACGATGCCCGAGGTTTTGCATCAACATGTACATGTAAAACGGATCGGCCATGGCATACAGCGAGCCACCAAAATGCGTGCCCATGATGTTTTTATTGCTGCGTGTCAGAGGCATTTCAACCTGAACACGCCGAAAATCAGCATCAATTTGGCGAATTTTGATGCCTGCACCCCGAAAAGGACGGTACAAATTGAACAGAGAGGCCATGATTGCAGGGTGTTTTGCAATTTTTTTCTGAATGGTTTTTAACATGCCAAACCTTTCTTTTGAAAAGGAAAATCGAGATTAGAACACGAATTATAGGGTTGTGCTTTGCACCAAATCGGAGCTGATGACTTGCGGGAAGCCCAAAAACACGCTATAGTTTCGTTCTTACCAGACGCGGGGTGGAGCAGTCTGGCAGCTCGTCGGGCTCATAACCCGAAGGTCGTAGGTTCAAATCCTGCCCCCGCAACCAAATTTTTCTCAATGAAACCAATCACTTAGCAGTGGTTGGTTTTTTTGTTTTCTAGGCCATCAACATCGTGTGCCCAAAATGTGCCCATTTTGTGCCTAAGTTTTAAAAATCCCTCTTCCCTCCGTCGTGACCTTCGGTCAAATCAAAAGCGGTCATTTGGGCACAATTATCAAAATTTATTTAAATTCTGAGTTTCCTTTCTGTGCCTAATGACCCATCGGGTAAACGACCCGAAGATCATTGCCTAAAAGATCAAACGAATTCTATTAATACGTTAAAAATATTATTTAGATGACCTTAAGGTATACTTTTGACTCAAAAGAGGATGTGCCTCAGTCTGTGCCTTTTCGGTGCCCAAAATATTCATCAACAAATTGATTTTATTAAAAAAATATAATTCGCTGGATTTTGGAAAATTAATCCATTTTCATTCTATTTGGGCACATCTCAGATTTTTTTGAAAAAGCAGACTGACGACCTCCCTCTTCTGTTCTTTTGACCTTCGGGGAATTTCGGCTCTTGGGCCAGAGAAGTGGCTCAGGAAATTTGAACAGTTTGTATAAGTGGAAAATTGGGTTAAACGCCTTGACCGATAATGGTCGGGCAGGAGATCTACATCATGAGCAAATCATCAGGACGACGTACTCGTCGGGTATTCAACGCTGAATTCAAGGCCAAGGTTGCACTGGCCGCTTTGCGGGAAGACAAGACCCTGGCCGAATTGGCCAATCAGTTTGAGCTTCACCCCAACCAGATCGTGGAGTGGAAAAAGCAACTGCTTCAAAACGCTTCCGGTGTTTTTGGTGCAAGCACCAAACCGGCAGAGTCGGTGGATCTGAAACCGCTTCACGCAAAAATTGGCCAACAGGCGCTTGAGATTGATTTTTTATCAGGTGCGCTCACCAAAGCGGGATTGCTGAGCGCAGACAAATGATAGACCGAACCCACACACTGAGCATTGTTCGTCAGGCAAAGCTTTTGAAGATTAGTCGTGGCACGGTGTATTACCTGCCAAAGCCTGAAAGCCCAGAGAATCTGGTGATCATGAATGCGATTGATCGCCTGCATCTGGACTATCCGTTCATGGGCTCTCGGCAATTGCGAAATCAATTGGTCAAACAAGGCTTTGAGGTGGGCAGGCAGCATGTGCGCACTTTGATGCAAAAGATGAACGTGCGTGCAATTGCGCCGCAACCCGGCACAAGCCAACGAAATCCAAAGCACAAGGTGTTTCCATATCTCTTGCGAAAGTTGCGCATTGTTCGAAGCAATCAGACCTGGGCACTGGATACGACCTACATCCGAATGGCCCGTGGCTTTGTCTATCTGACCGCCGTGGTGGACGTCTTCAGCAGGCGCATACTGGCCCACAGAACAGCCATCACACTGGAGGCCTGTCACGCGGTAGAGGCTTTGCAGGAAGCCTTTGCCCGGTTTGGCAAACCGGAGATCGTCAACACGGATCAGGGCAGCCAGTTCACGGCGTAAGACTTTCTGGACTGCGTGCTCAACAACGGCACCAAACTGTCCATGGATGGTCGAGGTGGCTGGCGAGACAACGTCTTTGTTGAACGGGTCTGGAGAACCATCAAGTATGAACGCGTTTATCTGCGGGCTTATGAGACCGTTAGACCGGCCAGACAAGACATCGCCCAGTACATCGACTGGTACAACCAGGATCGGGACCATTCAAGCCTCGGGAACAAGACACCCGAGCAAGTTTGGCAGGAGGGTACGCCGACATTTAGACTGGCGG
The DNA here is from genome assembly GCF_030160455.1 of Limnobacter litoralis. GTDB lineage: Bacteria > Pseudomonadota > Gammaproteobacteria > Burkholderiales > Burkholderiaceae_B > Limnobacter > Limnobacter litoralis. The sequence continues at coordinate 76,147 of NZ_BSOJ01000038.1, forward strand.
CATAAAATGATTTTACCGATGCGCCCCGGCATCAAACACAACCGCCCTATCATCACTTATAGAATGGGGAAAAGTTGTTCAAATGAACTGAGCCACTTCTATGGACGGCCACAAGGATTTGCTGGGCCTGTGGATGAGTGAGAACGAAGGGGCCAAGTTCTGGTT
>NZ_BSOJ01000039.1 GCF_030160455.1 Limnobacter litoralis
CAACGCACGGAGCGAAACGAAAGCGAAAGTGATTGTTTCTTAAAGGAAAAGCGGTAAGTTTTAGAGACTGGCCGCTGAAGTTAAGAGACAGAGTATAGCCGAAGTTTTGACAATGTTCTTTAACAGTTTAACAGCCGATAAGTGTGGGCACTGACACCGTGAACCGAGGTTTGCGAAGGTTCGTTGGAAGGTGCTTTCGAAAGAAGTTGGCTTTCAATGAAATTGGAAGTCAGTGCTCACGGAATAAAGTAAATGAATTGTGAAACTGTCAAGGTTTTACGATCTCGTCTACTCCGTCGAGTTTGAATTATTGCAGAGATTGAACTGAAGAGTTTGATCCTGGCTCAGATTGAACGCTGGCGGCATGCCTTACACATGCAAGTCGAACGGTAACAGGTCTTTCGGGATGCTGACGAGTGGCGAACGGGTGAGTAATACATCGGAACGTGCCCAGTAATGGGGGATAGCCCGGCGAAAGCCGGATTAATACCGCATACGCCCTGAGGGGGAAAGTGGGGGACCGCAAGGCCTCACGTTATTGGAGCGGCCGATGGCTGATTAGCTAGTTGGTGGGGTAAAGGCCTACCAAGGCGACGATCAGTAGCTGGTCTGAGAGGACGATCAGCCACACTGGGACTGAGACACGGCCCAGACTCCTACGGGAGGCAGCAGTGGGGAATTTTGGACAATGGGCGAAAGCCTGATCCAGCAATGCCGCGTGTGCGAAGAAGGCCTTCGGGTTGTAAAGCACTTTTGTTCGGGAAGAAAACGTCTGTGTTAATACCACGGGCGGATGACGGTACCGGAAGAATAAGCACCGGCTAACTACGTGCCAGCAGCCGCGGTAATACGTAGGGTGCGAGCGTTAATCGGAATTACTGGGCGTAAAGCGTGCGCAGGCGGCTATGTAAGACAGGTGTGAAATCCCCGAGCTTAACTTGGGAATTGCATTTGTGACTGCATGGCTAGAGTGTGTCAGAGGGAGGTGGAATTCCACGTGTAGCAGTGAAATGCGTAGATATGTGGAGGAACACCAATGGCGAAGGCAGCCTCCTGGGATAACACTGACGCTCATGCACGAAAGCGTGGGGAGCAAACAGGATTAGATACCCTGGTAGTCCACGCCCTAAACGATGTCAACTAGTTGTTGGGTCAATACTGACTTGGTAACGTAGCTAACGCGTGAAGTTGACCGCCTGGGGAGTACGGCCGCAAGGTTAAAACTCAAAGGAATTGACGGGGACCCGCACAAGCGGTGGATGATGTGGATTAATTCGATGCAACGCGAAAAACCTTACCTACCCTTGACATGGCAGGAACTTTCCAGAGATGGATTGGTGCTCGAAAGAGAACCTGCACACAGGTGCTGCATGGCTGTCGTCAGCTCGTGTCGTGAGATGTTGGGTTAAGTCCCGCAACGAGCGCAACCCTTGTCATTAGTTGCTACGAAAGGGCACTCTAATGAGACTGCCGGTGACAAACCGGAGGAAGGTGGGGATGACGTCAAGTCCTCATGGCCCTTATGGGTAGGGCTTCACACGTCATACAATGGTCGGTACAGAGGGTTGCCAAGCCGCGAGGTGGAGCCAATCCCAGAAAACCGATCGTAGTCCGGATCGCAGTCTGCAACTCGACTGCGTGAAGTCGGAATCGCTAGTAATCGCGGATCAGAATGTCGCGGTGAATACGTTCCCGGGTCTTGTACACACCGCCCGTCACACCATGGGAGTGGGTTCTACCAGAAGTGGCTAGTCTAACCGCAAGGAGGACGGTCACCACGGTAGGATTCATGACTGGGGTGAAGTCGTAACAAGGTAGCCGTATCGGAAGGTGCGGCTGGATCACCTCCTTTCTAGAGATAGAAGAAAGTGCATAGAAGATGAGCTGGATGAAGCCAAGGACTATTCCTGGTGTCTAGTGTTCACACTTATCGGTTTGTTTGAAGTGGTGCTTGGGTTACTGAAACGAAGTGAGGCCCTAGGCAGAGATGTGTAGGAAAGGCCAAGGTCAGTGCGGCGTACAGATGTGCTGATCGAGAACAAGTTCAGGGTCTGTAGCTCAGTTGGTTAGAGCACCGTCTTGATAAGGCGGGGGTCGTTGGTTCGAGCCCAACCAGACCCACCATCGGTTAAGAGTTTGGGGGTGTAGCTCAGCTGGGAGAGCACCTGCTTTGCAAGCAGGGGGTCATCGGTTCGATCCCGTTCACCTCCACCACGAATACAAAGTTGGCTGTTAAACGGTAAGTAAGCGTAGTCAGGCTTAAAGCAAGTCTGGGCTGTGCGGTCAAATGAATAGGCGCAATGTGGTGTTTATTCATTTGGCTGTAAAGTCGACTCAGGTACTACCTGGGTCAATGCTCTTTAAAAATTTGGAAATGATGAGATATCGAGATGTGTTCGAAGCGATTCGAATACATTGAGATTGATGCGATTGCATCATCGTTCTTCTCAAGTCGTTGTGGCGAGAGCTGCAACAACCTTGAACAAGAAAGAATACGGCACTCAATACTTTGCTGACATTCAAACTATATACAGTTGATGTGTTGTGAAAGGCTTTAATGTGAACTGCGGTTTATGTTGGGTTTGAGCAATGCTTAACGCTATAGAGTCAAGCGAATAAGTGCACATGGTGGATGCCTTGGCGATCATAGGCGATGAAGGACGTTGTAGCCTGCGAAAAGCTACGGGGAGCTGGCAAACAAGCTTTGATCCGTAGATGTCCGAATGGGGAAACCCACCCTTTTAGGGGTATCCCGTGCTGAATACATAGGCACGTGGAGGCGAACCCGGAGAACTGAAACATCTAAGTACCCGGAGGAAAAGAAATCAACCGAGATTCCGAAAGTAGCGGCGAGCGAACTCGGAACAGCCTGCATGATTTAGCATTGAAGTTAACAAAACGGTCTGGAAAGTCCGACCATAGAAGGTGATAGTCCTGTATGTGAAAACTTCGATGTGGAACTAAGTATGCGACAAGTAGGGCGGAACACGAGAAATTCTGTCTGAACATGGGGGGACCATCCTCCAAGGCTAAATACTCATGATCGACCGATAGTGAACTAGTACCGTGAGGGAAAGGCGAAAAGAACCCCGGGAGGGGAGTGAAATAGATCCTGAAACCGTGTGCATACAAACAGTAGGAGCGGGCTTGTCCCGTGACTGCGTACCTTTTGTATAATGGGTCAGCGACTTACATTCAGTGGCAAGCTTAACCGAGTAGGGAAGGCGTAGCGAAAGCGAGTCCGAATAGGGCGTCTAGTCGCTGGGTGTAGACCCGAAACCAGACGATCTATCCATGGCCAGGTTGAAGGTTGGGTAACACCAACTGGAGGACCGAACCCACTAACGTTGAAAAGTTAGGGGATGAGCTGTGGATAGGGGTGAAAGGCTAAACAAGTCTGGAAATAGCTGGTTCTCCCCGAAAACTATTTAGGTAGTGCCTCGAGTCTCACTACAGGGGGTAGAGCACTGTTATGGCTAGGGGGTCATCGCGACTTACCAAACCATGGCAAACTCCGAATACCTGTAAGTGCAATCTCGGGAGACAGACATCGGGTGCTAACGTCCGGTGTCAAGAGGGAAACAACCCAGACCGCCAGCTAAGGTCCCTAATATCTGCTAAGTGGAAAACGAAGTGGGAAGGCTAAAACAGTCAGGAGGTTGGCTTAGAAGCAGCCACCCTTTAAAGAAAGCGTAATAGCTCACTGATCGAGTCGTCCTGCGCGGAAGATGTAACGGGGCTAAGCAGATAACCGAAGCTGCGGATTTGCACGCAAGTGCAAGTGGTAGGGGAGCGTTCTGTAAGCCTGTGAAGGTGTGTTGTAAAGCATGCTGGAGGTATCAGAAGTGCGAATGCTGACATGAGTAGCGATAAACAGAGTGAAAGGCTCTGTCGCCGTAAGCCCAAGGTTTCCTACGCAACGTTCATCGGCGTAGGGTTAGTCGGCCCCTAAGGCGAGGCAGAAATGCGTAGTCGATGGGAAGCAGGTTAATATTCCTGCACCGACGTGTAATGCGATGGGGGGACGGATCGTGGAAGGTAGTCCGGGTGTTGGATATCCCGGTCCCTGCACTATAGAGGACAGTTAGGCAAATCCGGCTGTCATATACTCAAGGGTGTGGGGCGAGCGGCCTAGTGCTGCGAAGCTATTGGAAGTGGTCCCAAGAAAAGCCTCTAAGCTTCAGTTACACGTTGACCGTACCGCAAACCGACACAGGTGGGCGGGATGAGTATTCTAAGGCGCTTGAGAGAACTCAGGAGAAGGAACTCGGCAAATTGGTACCGTAACTTCGGGAGAAGGTACGCCCTTGTAGCTTGACCATGAACAATGGAAGGGTGAAGGGGTTGCAATAAAAAGGTGGCTGCGACTGTTTAATAAAAACACAGCACTCTGCAAACACGAAAGTGGACGTATAGGGTGTGACGCCTGCCCGGTGCCGGAAGGTTAATTGATGGGGTGCAAGCTCTTGATCGAAGCCCCGGTAAACGGCGGCCGTAACTATAACGGTCCTAAGGTAGCGAAATTCCTTGTCGGGTAAGTTCCGACCTGCACGAATGGCGTAACGATGGCCACACTGTCTCCTCCTGAGACTCAGCGAAGTTGAAGTGTTTGTGATGATGCAATCTCCCCGCGGCTAGACGGAAAGACCCCATGAACCTTTACTGTAGCTTTGCATTGGACTTTGAACCGGTTTGTGTAGGATAGGTGGGAGGCTTTGAAGTGGGAACGCCAGTTCTCATGGAGCCGTCCTTGAAATACCACCCTGATCTGTTTGAGGTTCTAACCTTGGTCCATTATCTGGATCGGGGACCGTGCATGGTGGGCAGTTTGACTGGGGCGGTCTCCTCCTAAAGAGTAACGGAGGAGCTCGAAGGTACGCTAAGTACGGTCGGACATCGTACTGATAGTGCAATGGCATAAGCGTGCTTGACTGCGAGACTGACAAGTCGAGCAGGTGCGAAAGCAGGACATAGTGATCCGGTGGTTCTGTATGGAAGGGCCATCGCTCAACGGATAAAAGGTACTCTGGGGATAACAGGCTGATACCGCCCAAGAGTTCACATCGACGGCGGTGTTTGGCACCTCGATGTCGGCTCATCTCATCCTGGGGCTGTAGCCGGTCCCAAGGGTATGGCTGTTCGCCATTTAAAGAGGTACGTGAGCTGGGTTTAAAACGTCGTGAGACAGTTTGGTCCCTATCTGCCGTGGGCGTTGGAAATTTGAAGGGGGCTGCTCCTAGTACGAGAGGACCGGAGTGGACGCACCTCTGGTGTACCGGTTGTCACGCCAGTGGCATCGCCGGGTAGCTAAGTGCGGAAGAGATAACCGCTGAAAGCATCTAAGCGGGAAACTTGCCTTAAGATTAGATTTCCCTGAGGACTTGATCCTCCTGAAGGGCCGTTCAAGACCAGGACGTTGATAGGTTGGGTGTGGAAGTGCAGTAATGCATTAAGCTAACCAATACTAATTGCCCGTGCGGCTTGACTCTATAGCATTAAGTAGAGCTTCAAGCACAACAACGCATGCACACAAAAGTTAAGTAGTAACACAGCACTGAAGTGGTTTGAGCATCAAACCAGTGAAGTATTGAAAATTGCCCGCAATCTGCAGCAATCCCAAACTCTCGGTGTCTCATCATCGTTTCCAAATTCAAGTAAAACCCCCTCAAGCATTTGAGTGGTGCGCCTTTACAGCCTCCCCTTTATGCCTGACGACCATAGCAAGGTGGTCCCACTCCTTCCCATCCCGAACAGGACAGTGAAACGCCTTAGCGCCGATGATAGTGTGCATTCGCATGTGAAAGTAGGACATCGTCAGGCTCTCCAATTCCAAAAAAACCCCCGTCTCCAAAAGAGCGGGGGTTTTTTTTATTGCTGATTTGAAGTAAGCGTCATGCCAGTACCGCCTTTTCGGCCGCGTTAAATTTGTAGAAAGTAGTCCCCACTAAAA
>NZ_BSOJ01000040.1 GCF_030160455.1 Limnobacter litoralis
CTTTGGTCTGTCCGACGAAGGCATTGAAGATGCGATCTACGACAGCATGGCCATCCGCAATTTTGTTGGCATTGATCTGAGTGTGGAAGAAGCGCCTGATGCTACGACCCTGCTGAAGTTTCGCCGTTTGCTTGAAGACAAACAGTTGACCAAACGTGTATTTGCCACCATCAACAACCTGCTGAACATGCAGGGGCTGATTCTCAAAGAAGGCACGGTGGTAGATGCCACCATCATCTCTGCTCCATCCTCGACCAAGAACAAAGACAAAGAGCGGGACCCTGAAATGCATCAGACCAAAAAGGGCAATGAGTGGCACTTTGGAATGAAAGCGCACATCGGTGTGGATGCCCACAGCGGAGCCGTTCGTACGCTGGAAACAACGCCCGCCAATACGGCCGACATCAGCAAAGGTCATAGTTTGCTTCACGGTCAAGAGCGGTTGGTGTTTGCCGATGCGGGCTATCAGGGCATTGAAAAACGCACTGACGAAATCACCAACGCCAACGCGGTCTGGCATGTGGCGCTGCGTCCAGGCAAACGCAAAGTTCTGCGCAAGAAGGGCAGTCAAGGTTTGAGCCGAATTCTGGAGCGCCTGAAGGCCTCGGTCAGAGCGTGTGTGGAGCACCCGTTCCATTACATCAAAAACGTCTTTGGCTTGAAGAAGGTTCGATACAGGGGCCTGGCAAAAAACACGGCCCAGTTGTACACGCTGTTTGCCATGGCCAATCTGCTGATCACCAAAAAACGAAGAGACGCCCTTCATGCCCAAGTTGCGTCCTGTTGAGCTCAAAAGGCAGAAAAGCCGGACTCAAAGAGTCCAAAACCGGCATAAATCGGCAATTTGACGCTTAATTCCGAAAGATTTGACTCA
>NZ_BSOJ01000041.1 GCF_030160455.1 Limnobacter litoralis
CCAGTTGACTAGTCACCAAGGTGCTTTTCTTGTTGTGCCTGTCATCGAAGAATTCCAGCAAGTCACGCCGGTTGGTGTCGGTGAAGGCATGCATGCCCCAATCATCAAGCACCACCACTTCGGCCTTGGCCAACTGCATCAGCACCTTCACATACCGTCCATCTGCCCTTGCAATTGCCAGTTCCTCCAGCAGGCGTGGCAGGCGGTAGTACAGCACGCTGCATCCATGGCGGGCCGCTTGCGTTGCCAGTGCGCAGGCCAGGTACGTTTTACCCACTCCCGTGGGGCCAGTGAGCACAATGTTCTGGTGTTCATCAATCCATTGGCAAGTCAGTAGTTTGGTGATGAGGGATTTATCCAGCCCGCGTTGTGAGCGCAGGTCGATGTTCTCAGGGCTGGCCTGTTGGCGCAGCTTTGCACGGCGAAGCCGCCCAGATAGCAAACGGTTCTGCCGTTCGGTGTGCTCACGGTCAACCAGTAAGCCCAGTCGTTCTTCAAAGCCCAGGCTTTCTATTTCTGGCAAACGGGTTTGTTCCTGCAATCCCTTGGCCATGCCGGTGAGTTTCAGGGCTTGCAGTTTGTCGATGGTGGGGTGTTTCAACATGATGATTTCTTTAGCCTTTGCGGTATCTGGCAACTCGCAGGCGAGTTGCCAATTGTTTGGGTGGATGTTTGTTCGATGACTGTGTTTGTTCAATGGTAGTAATCCGCACCACGCACATTGCTGTGGTGCTCGGGCAGCAAGGCTTGTTGGCTTTGTGGCTCAGTCGCCTTTGCTTTGCCAGTCTTCAGAATGGAGCTGATGGAGCGGTAGTTGGCTGAGTTGATTTGCAGTGCCAACTCGCAGGCCTGCTCCAGTGCCTCTTTGCCATGCGTGTTGATGTGACGCAGAATGCCCACGCAGGACCGGTACGCTTGTTCTGGATATTTGCGGGTATTCAGTTGCTGCTCGACCACGGCCAAGGTGCATGGGCCTATCTTCTGGGCTTGAATTCTGAACTTGGCCGGTGTCCAGTCTGCAATGGCCTTGTGGTTCGCCGGCATGTGCTCTGATGCTGTGGTGTGACGCGCCTTGCTGTGTTTGCGCAGGTGGCTTGCAATGCGTTTGCCCTTCAGATACGCCTCTACTGTCTTCTCACCAATGCGCACCAACACTTCTTCTTTAGCGTGTTGATAGGGCACAGAGTAATAATGCCCATCGACTTCTACGTGGTAGTCAATGCCCACACGGCGTTTTTGCCAGTCGGCAAACTCATAAGGTTGGCTGGGCAGTGGCAACAGCTCGGGTTTGTCCAAACTCGCGAAGGCACTGTGGCGGCTGCCGGGCATCTTCTTGAAGGGGCGTGTGTTCAGGCTGGCCAGCAGCGTTGCGATGGTGCGGTTCAGTGCGTTCAGGCTGAAGAACTTCTCGTTGCGCAAGGCCGCAATAATCCAGCGCTCGGCAATCAGCACCGCACCTTCCACCTTGGCCTTGTCCTTCGGTTTGCGCACCCGAGCAGGCAGAATGGCAATGCCATAGTGGCGGGCCCAGTCCGCATAGGTTTCGTTGATGGTGGGCTCAAAGAACACGGCGCGCGTCACACCGCTCCTTAGATTATCCGGCACCACACAGCGCGGGCTGCCACCAAAGAAGTTCAATGCTCGCACATGTGAGCCCACCCAGTCGGCAATACTTTGGGTCCAGGTGGCCTCAGCGAAGGTGTAGTTTGATGCACCCAGCACGGCCACAAACAGTTGAGCGTGGCGAACCTCGCCCGTGGCACCGTCCACCACATCAATGGTGGTGCCGGCATAATCCACAAACAGTTTGTCTGCCGGTGCATGGTGCTGGCGCATGCTCACGTTGAGCTTGCCCACCCATTTCCTGTAGTGCTCACAGAATGTGCTGTACTCCAGTCCATCCGAGTGGGCTTGCTTGTACTCACGCCACAGCAAATCCATGGTGACGTGCTTACGTTTTAATTCGGTGTGGATGTGGGCCCAATCTGGGTGCGGGCGCTTAATGGCGCTGTGGGTTTGGAGCGGAAACAGTCGGCGCTCAAGCGCCTCGTGGCCAATCTCAAGGCCATTTGCATAAGTGAGGCCAGCAATTTCGGCTCTGCGCAAATAATCTGACACCGTAGTGGGGCTGGCTTTAATGGTGTTGGCGATTTGCCGTTTGGTAAATCCCAACTGCTCACGAAGTCGCAGTGTTTCTAAAATCTTTCTCATGGATAACCGTCGATTAGGCATGGGTGTGGCCCCTGAAATTTGGTTGGAAACCAAGCAGGGTGCCACGGTTATCCGCGGGCGGTTTTAAGTGTCCAGTTTCAGCCAGAAATCATGTCCA
>NZ_BSOJ01000042.1 GCF_030160455.1 Limnobacter litoralis
CAGTGAATTGGCAATTTCCTTGGCCTGTTCACCATCGGGGCGCGCGCCCTTGAGCACCACATACGCCACGATTGCCTCTCCGGTCAGGTCATCCGGACGACCCACCACAGCCGCCTCAGCCACCATCTCGTTGGCCACCAGAGAAGACTCAATTTCCATGGTGCCCATGCGGTGGCCAGAAACGTTCAGCACGTCATCGATGCGGCCCATGATGGTGAAGTTGCCATTGTCTTTGTCCCGCACAGCGCCGTCTCCGGCCAGGTAAAGCTTGCCACCCAACTCCTCCGGGAAATAGCTTTTCTTGAATCGCTCGGGGTCGCCCCAGATGGTGCGAATCATCGAAGGCCATGGGCGCTTGACCACCAAAATACCACCTTGGCCATCAGGCAAATCGCCGCCCACTTCATCAACCACTGCCGCCATAATGCCGGGCAACGGCAGCGTACAGGAACCGGGTACCAAAGTGGTTGCGCCAGGCAGTGGCGTAATCATGTGGCCGCCGGTTTCAGTTTGCCAGAAAGTGTCCACAATCGGGCACTTCTCATGGCCCACGTTTTTGTAATACCACATCCAGGCTTCGGGGTTGATCGGCTCACCCACAGACCCCAACAAACGCAGGGAAGACAGATCGTACGACTTTGGATGCACCTTCTCGTCAGCCTCTGAGGCCTTGATCAGTGAACGAATCGCAGTGGGTGCGGTGTAGAAAATGGTCGCTTTGTGGCGCTGAATCATTTCCCAGAAACGACCCGCATTCGGGTAAGTGGGCACGCCTTCAAATACGATCTGCGTGGCGCCCACGGCCAAGGGGCCGTAAGTGATGTAGGTGTGGCCAGTGATCCAGCCAATGTCCGCCGTACACCAGAAAACGTCATTCGGTTTGATGTCAAAGGTCCACTTCATGGTCAGCATGGCCCACAACAGATACCCAGCCGAGCTGTGCTGCACGCCCTTGGGCTTGCCGGTTGAACCTGAGGTGTACAACACAAACAGCGGGTGCTCTGAATCCACAATGGTGGGCTCGCACTGGTCCGACTGCTTGGCCACCAAATCTTCCAGATACACATCGCGGCCAGCTTGCATTTCAGCGCCCTGCCCGGTGCGTTTGTACACGATCACATTTTTAACCGCCTCGCAGCCGCCCATGGCCAATGCTTCGTCCACGATGTTTTTCAGGGGCAGCTGCTTGCCACCACGCACCTGCTGGTCAGCTGTGAACACGGCACAGGCGCCCACATCCACAATGCGTTCCTGCAGGCTTTTTGCTGAAAATCCGCCAAACACCACCGAGTGCGTTGCGCCAATGCGGGCGCAAGCCTGCATGGCGGCAATGCCTTCCACGCTCATCGGCATGTAAATCACAACTCGGTCGCCCTTTTTCACGCCGAGGCTTTTCAGGCCGTTGGCGATGCGACTCACCTTGGCCAGCAAATCTGAGTAGCTGACATTGGTGACCTTGCCATCGTCGGCTTCAAACACGATGGCTGTTTTTGAACCCAAGCCATTGGCTACATTTTTGTCCAGACAATTGGCTGACACGTTAAGCTCGCCACCAGTGAACCACTTGTAAAATGGCGCATTCGATTCGTCCAGCACCTTGCTGTAGGGCTTGCTCCAACTCAGGTTCTCATCGGCCAGGCGGGCCCAAAAGCCCTCGTAATCCTGCTCTGCTGCTTTACACATGGCGCGGTAGGCATCCATGCCACCCACCGTTGCATTGG
>NZ_BSOJ01000043.1 GCF_030160455.1 Limnobacter litoralis
GTATGGCGAATGAAACTCCAGTGGCACCTGCTCATCAAACCCCTGCGGTTTGTCTGTACAAACGTAGCGCGTCTCTGTCTCTTCATAGTGATATTGCTCAAGATCGCCGTACACTTTGTTGGTCGAGGAGTAAAGCACCGCCGCATCTGGGCAGTGATCTCTCACAGCCTCTAGCACATTGAGTGAGCCCATGGCGTTGACTTCGAAATCCATGCGAGTGTTGGCAATCGATGTGGTCATTGCAACCTGTCCGGCCAGATGAAACACCGCATCGGGCTTGAGCTCCTGAATGACTCGTTTGACGTCATTGGAATTTCGAATATCGCCATGCACAAATTTGAATTGACCTTGGCTTTGCAGCCACAGCAGGTTATCCACACTGCCGTTGCGGTATAGGTTGTCAAACACAACCAACTCAATTCCTTTGCCGATTGAGTGACTTGCCAGGTTACTGCCCAGAAAGCCGCAGCCCCCAGTAATCAATAGCTTCATTGTGTTCTTTCCTGTTCTATCATCTGTTTCAGCCCTGACTCCAAGGTGAATTGGGGAGCCCAGCCAAGTTCATTTAATCGGGTGGTGTCTGCAATGCACAGCGCTGGTTCATCGGGCCGCATTGGAATGCATCCAAATTTCAGTTCTGATGCCGCGCCTGTTAATTTCTTGGCAAGCTGCACAAACTCGCGAATGGTTGGTGCATTGCCACTTCCAAGGTCAATACTTTCAGTTTTTTTGAATTGATCGCGATGCACAATGGCAAAGGCATAGGCACTTGCAACATCCTCGATGTGAATAAAGTCCCTGCGCTGCAACCCCTCAGTCAATTCAATCTCAGACAGATTATTCAGAAGCATTCGAACCATGCGCGTTGGGAACTTGCTTTCATCGTCGCCCGCGCCGTACATGTGCTGCAAGCTGATATTCAAAAATTGCAAATATTCCGCCTGGCTTCCAATCATCCGCCCATAGTCGCTGAATTGTGACTTGGTCAGTGCATACACACTGACCTTCGGCTCAAGTGCGCTGCCAGTATTCAGAAATGTCACTGGCCGCTTTAAAGCAAGCAAAGCGTCTAACAACCGAGCCCCGAAGACTACATTGGCTTGTAGCACATCGATTGCGCTTTCGTGTTTGCGCCCATAGCTGCAGGCAGTGTGAACAATCACATCGGGTTTGATCTGATGAATCAAATCCGCCAGCAGGGCTGGATCAGAATCTAGTGAATGTAGCTGACATTGATCTTGAACCCAATCAAGGCGATTGAGCTTGGCGCCTTGACGAAACAAGGCATGCAAGTGCCATTCCGGAAATTGCTTGGCAAAGTAAAAAAGCAACTGGGAACCGAGGTAACCGTTCGCGCCCGTGATGAGTACCTGCATTGGCACTTAGAAACCCACACCAAAGAACTCTTCCAACTTCTGCACCACGTAATCGAGATGTTCCGTCGTCAACCCTGGGTACACGCCCAACCAAAAGGTCTGGTTCATCACAATGTCGGTGTTGGTAAGCTCACCACTTACCCGGAAATTGCGGCCAATCATGTAAGGCTGACGCGTCAGGTTGCCGGCAAACAGCAGGCGCGTGCCAATCCTGTTTTGATCCAGATAGTTCAGAAGGTCAACACGCTTAACACCGCTTTCTTCCTTCAACACCAGAGGAAAGCCAAACCAGGATGGCTCGGAATTGGGCGTGGCCATAGGCAGGTGCAAGAAATCTTGCAGGCCTTCCAGCTTGTTACGCAGGTATTCATAGTTGGCCTTTCGGGCAGCAATAAAGCCATCTAGCCTATCCATCTGCGCCAAGGCGCAGGCGGCCTGCATGTCGGTAATCTTTAAGTTATAGCCCAAGTGGCTGTAAGTGTATTTGTGGTCATAGCCTTCAGGCAGATCGCCCAACTTCCAGCAAAAGCGCTTGTCGCAGGTGTTGTCTTTGCCGGGGGGGCAATAACAATCACGCCCCCAATCCCTAAAGCTTTCTGCAATCACTTTAAGTTCGCTGTTGTTGGTGAACACTGCACCACCCTCGCCCATGGTGATGTGGTGTGCGGGGTAGAAGCTGAGCGTGGCAATGTCACCAAAGGTGCCCACCAACTGGCCGTTGTATTTGGCACCCAGTGCATCGCAGGTGTCTTCAACCAGCCACAAGTTGTATTTCTTGCAGAGCGCGGTAACTACATCCAAATTGAACGGATTGCCCAGACTGTGCGCCAGCATAATGGCTTTGGTCTTGGGGCTGATTGCCGCTTCAATTTTGCTGGCATCGATGTTGTGGGTGTGCAGATCTACATCGACAAACACAGGCACCGCACCAAATTGAATGATGGGGTTAACCGTGGTTGGAAAGCCCGCAGCCACACCAATCACCTCATCGCCAGGCTTAATTGCCCTGTCGCCCAGCTTGGGGCTGGTCAAAGTTGAGAATGCCACCAGGTTGGCCGATGATCCTGAATTGACCGTAATGGCATGCTTAACACCCAGAAACTTGGCCAACCGTTCTTCAAACAGGGCGTTAAATCGCCCGGTGGTTAGCCACGCGTCCAGGCTGGCCTCGACCATCATTTGCACCTCAGGTGCACCCACCACCTTGCCCGACACGGGCACAGCGCTTTGCCCTGCGACAAAGGGTTTGGGGGCGTGCACCAGGTCTGCGTACTGTTTAACCAGCTCAGATATTTGGGCGCGCAGAGCCTCGGGGTTGGTTTTGTGGAAAGTAATGGGTTCAGACATTTTGAGTGAATTCCTGCTTCAAATTTTGCGTGTCGTTTGTGCGTATTGCTGGATTTGCTCAAGGCATAGCTGCTGCGCACTTTGGCCAGCTAGCCATTGCTGGTGCCAATGCACAATTTTTTCCAGTGCGGTGGCAAGGTTCCACCTTGGGTGCCACTTCAGCCGATGCGCCACTTTCGAGATGTCCAACTTCAGAAAGTTGGCTTCGTGCGGGTTTTCGGTCTGGTCCAGCTGCCAGCTTGCGCCGTTACCCCAGTCCCTGACCAACTCCTCTACAATCCATTGCACAGGCTTGGCATCTTCTTCACGAGGGCCAAAGTTCCAGCCCTCTGCAAAGCACTTGCCATCAGCCTGATACAGCTTTTCTACCAAGATGAAATAGCCCGCCAAGGGTTCAAGTACATGCTGCCATGGCCGTGTGGCCAAGGGGTTGCGAATCACCACGGGTTGTTGTTTTTCGAATGCGCGCAGAATGTCGGGAATCAGCCGGTCTTCAGCCCAGTCGCCACCGCCGATCACATTGCCCGCACGCACGCTGGCCAAATTGGCCGAGTTGGGCAAATGGAAGAAACTGCGCTGGTAAGCCGAGGTGACCAATTCAGCACACCCCTTGCTGTTGCTGTAAGGATCGTGCCCGCCCATGGGCTCGTTCTCACGGTAGCCCCATTCCCATTCGCGGTTTTCATAGCACTTGTCGGTTGTGATGTTGACGATTGCCCGCAGGTTGCCACACTGACGCGCGGCTTCAAACACATGCACGGTGCCCATCACATTGGTGGAATAGGTTTCAACCGGATCGCGATAGCTTAGCCGCACCAGCGGCTGTGCTGCCATGTGAATCAGAATGTCGGGGTTGAAAGATGTCATGCTTTGGGCAAGCTTGGCGGCGTCGCGAATGTCGCCAATGTCGCTTTGCATGCCCTGGGCCACTTGAGCCTGATCGTATAGGCTGGGGTTGGTGGGTGCCGCCAACGCATAGCCCTTGACCCGCGCGCCCATGCTTTGCAACCACAAGGCAGCCCAACTGCCTTTAAAACCGGTGTGCCCGGTCAAAAATACTTTTTTGCCCCGCCAGAATTCGGAATTGACCTGTGCTGTCATGTTGATTAGTCCCACATTTTCCAGGGGGCATTGCCGCTGGTCCACAACTCTTCCAGATGGTGCTTGTCACGCAGGGTGTCCATCGGCTGCCAGAACCCATGATGCTCGTAGGCCATCAACTGCCCCTCATCTGCCAGGCGCATCAGGGGCTCTTGCTCCCACACCGTGGCATCCGACTCTACATACTTCAATACCTCAGGTGAAAGTACAAAAAAGCCGCCATTGATCATGGCCCCGTCACCCTTGGGCTTTTCCTTGAAGCTGTGCACTCGGCCAGCCTGAATGTCCAAAGCACCAAAGCGCCCGGGCGGGTAAGTGGCGGTCAGCGTGGCCGCCTTGCCATGCTCGCGGTGAAACTTAACT
>NZ_BSOJ01000044.1 GCF_030160455.1 Limnobacter litoralis
TTTCATGGCATCAACAAAACTGTCAAGAGCGAGGTACACGCTTGAGTTCAAGCTCGAAGCGGTCAGATTGGTCAAGGCGGGTCAGAGCGTAAGCGCAGCAGCCAAGACTCTTCAGGTTAGTCCTCAGACCCTGATTGCTTGGGTAGAGAAGGAAAAGCAAGGCACGCTGAGTCTGGTCAAGGGCAAAGTGGTCACTGAGGAGCAAATGGAACTGGCTCGGGTTCGAGCCGAGAATACCCGACTGAAGATGGAGGTCGAGATATTAAAAAAGGCCAGCGCATACTTTGCCAGGGACCTGAAGTGAAGTATGCGTTCATTAATAAACACAGGTCCGACTGGCCAGTATCTATCCTGTGCGAGGTGCTTGAGGTGAGTCCGAGTGGATTCCATGCCATGAGGCAGCGCCACCACAATCCTAAACCTGGTCGCTATCAGGGGCGTGCTGGTGTGTCAGATGATTTGTTATTGGCAAGCATCAAGGCCGTTCATCGACGCAGTAAAGGTGAATATGGTTGGCCAAGGGTGTATAAGGCGCTATTGCGTCAAGGCATCCCAGTGGGCAAAGACAGGGTTCGCAGGCTCATGCAGCAACACAACATTGTTGCCAAACATAAACGCAAGTTCCGCGTGACAACGGACTCAAAGCATGACCTGCCTGTGGCACCTAATAGGTTGCAGCGTAACTTCACAGCCAGCAGTCCTAACGAGGTGTGGGCAACTGACTTGACGTATTTGCAGACCAAGGATGGTTGGCAATATTTGGTCGTATTCATCGACCTGTATAGCCGCATGATAGTTGGCTGGTCCTTGGCTAACCACATGCGCTCAG
>NZ_BSOJ01000045.1 GCF_030160455.1 Limnobacter litoralis
CAGTGCGATCACGACTGGGCTTGAAGGGGCAGTTTGAACGATGGCGCCGTCCGTGTTGTTTTCCACGGATTTTTCATGGGCCAATCGCTTCTCTTCATCCAGCTCTTCGGGGGTCATGAAGTGTTTCTGATCCACCGGCTTGATCAACAGGTTACAAATGAGACCAATCACCAGCATGCCGACCAGGATGTACATGGTCTGGTTGTAAACCTGATCACGTGGAATACCCAAACCAAGCTGATATTCGCGCATGTAGTTCACCACCACGGGGCCGATGATGCCAGCTGTGGCCCAGGCGGTCAGCAAGCGGCCGTGGATCGCGCCCACGTTTTGCGTACCGAACAAGTCAGCCAGATAGGCAGGCACCGTTGAGAATGCACCACCGTACATACTCAAGATGATGCAGGCGGCACCCACGAAGAGGAACTTGCTGCCAATGCCCGCACTAATGGGCAAGCTGAAGTACAGGGCAGCACCGAGGATGAAAAACACAGAATAGGTGTTTTTACGACCGATCTTGTCAGACAGGTTGGCCCAGAAGAAGCGACCCGCAATGTTAAACAAGCTCAGAATCGCAGCAAAGCCAGCGGCCACACCGGCAATGGCGGTTTTGTCGGCTGCACTCAGCTCTGTAAACTTCTTGGCCACGCCAATCAATTCACCACCAAACACCTCTTGCAGCATCGGGCTGGCCATGCCGATCACACCGATACCGGCAGACACGTTCATGGTCAACAGGGCCCACACCAACCAGAACTGGGGAATGCCCCAGATCTTTTTCACGTGAACGTGGTTTTGGGTGATCATGCTCTTGGAGGCGGCTTTGGGCTGCTCTGTCCAACCTTCGGGTTTCCAGCCTGAAGCAGGCACGCGGTAACCGAAGGATCCGGCCAGCATGGCTGCCATGTACAACACGCCCATTACTGCAAAGGTTTGCCAAACGCCCACGCTGGTGGGGGTGGCAAAGTGCTTCATCAGCTCGGCAGCCAGTGGTGAACCAATCATCGCACCGCCACCGAAGCCCATGATGGCCATACCGGTGGCCATGCCGCGCTTGTCCGGAAACCACTTGATCAGGGTGGACACGGGCGAAATGTAGCCCAAGCCCAGCCCGACGCCACCAATCACCCCTGAACCCAGGATCATGATCCAGAACTGGTGCACGTAGATGCCGAAGGCAGAGATCAACATCCCACCACCCCAGCAAAACGCGGCAACCACACCCGCTTTTCGGGGACCGGCGTGCTCAAGCCAACCGCCCCAAATGGCAGCGGCCAAACCCAGAAACACGAAAAACAGCGTGAACATCCACCCCAATGTGGCCACTGACCAGTCGCAGTTGGTGGTGAACAGTTGGCCGAAGAAACCCACGTCGGGCCCGCAAGCCACGCCCCCTAGGGCCTTGGACAAGGGCAGCCAGAACACGGAGAAACCGTAGGCCATGCCAATACACAAATGAATGGCCAGCGCCGCGGGCGGCACCAACCATCGATTAAAACCGGAACCCGCGATGGTCCGCTCCTTGGCGAGCAAGCCGCTTGATTGGC
>NZ_BSOJ01000046.1 GCF_030160455.1 Limnobacter litoralis
GCCGCGTGCTGCAGACAGGTTGGTGGAGTTGGTGTTTAGAGAAGAGACCACCTGGTCCAGACGGCTCAGGCCAGCACCCACAGTGGCGCGCATGTTGGTGATGTTGTTGATGGCTTTGTCGATCGTGGTAATCGCGGTGCCACCGTTTGTTGCACTCGTAATGTCACCGAAGGCGGTTTGAATTGCTGCAGCCGTCGTTCCGCCTAGAACAGTCTGAAGGTCATTGCCAGCGGAAGCACCCGTATCTGTTAGATTGACAGCCAGGGTGTCAGTGGCTGCGTTGCCGGCACCGATCTGCAGGCTGACAGACTTGTTGGCGGCAGAAAATACGTCGTTGCCGTTGAATTGCGTGCCTGTGGCGATGGTTCCGACCTGGTTGGACAGTGATTGGTACTCACGATCCAGGTTGGCGCGGTCGGTGGCATTCAGTGTTCCGTTCTTGGATTGAACAGCCAGTTCGCGCATGCGCTGGAGGCTGTCGGAAATATTGCCCAATGCGCCGTCGGCGACCTGGAACAGGGAAATGCCGTCGTTGGCGTTGCGAGAGGCGACATCGAAGCCCTTGATCTGGGCGTTCATGCGTTCTGCGATGGCCAGGCCAGCAGCGTCGTCTTTGGCGCTGTTGACGCGCAAGCCT
>NZ_BSOJ01000047.1 GCF_030160455.1 Limnobacter litoralis
AGGCTTTGTTTCTCAAACTGCATGGGGCTTAGGTAACCCAGTGCCGAATGCAATCGCGTTGAGTTGTAGAAGTGTATCCAATCCATCACCTCTTGGCGGGTCTCTTGAGCTGACTTGAGGGGTTCACCATGAATGCGAGCCACCTTCAGTTTGCCCCACAGGCTTTCAGTGGGAGCATTGTCCCAGCAGTCTCCTTTGCGGCTCATGGAACTTGTCATTCCATAGGCCTTCAATGCGTCCTGAAACAACTGGCCGCAGTATTGGCTACCACGGTCACTGTGAACTACGACGCCTCGAGGTTGCTTGCGCCGAAACCAGGCCATGCGCAAGGCGTCTACTACCATTTCTGAGCGCATGTGAGGTTGTAAAGACCAGCCCACAATCATTCTGCTGTACAGGTCGATGAAGGCCACCAGATACAGCCACCCGTCTTTGGTCTGGATGTAGGTCAAGTCGGTGGTCCAAACCCGATTAGGCTGGCTGGCCGTGAAGTCGCGTTCCAACAGGTTCGGTGCAATCGGCAGGTCGTGCCTGGAATCGGTGGTGACTCGAAATTTTCGTTTGTGCTTGGCACAAATACCGTGCTGGCTCATCAGTTTCCGAACCCGTTCTTTGCCAACACGAACACCCTTTTGCAACAACGCTTTCCATATCCGTGGCCAGCCATACTCGCCCTTGCTCACCTGATGCGTGGCACGGATGTTGGCCAACAGCAGGTCGTTGGAGATGCGCTTGCCTTGTGAATGTCGACCCGCTCTGGTTTGTCTGCGCTGTTCAGCGGCGTGATAGCTGCTGGGGCTGACCTCCAGCACCTCGCACAAGATAGATACGGGCCATTGGGACCTGTTCTTGCGCATGAAGGCGTACTTCACTTCAGGTCCCTGGCGAAGTACGCTGTGGCCTTTTTTAATATGTCCACCTCCATCTTCAGCCGCGCGATTTCACTGCGGGCTCGGGCA